>DATFSE010000139.1:0-17715 GCA_035262745.1 Casimicrobiaceae bacterium
GGTGTGGCGGCGTGGGTGGAGAAGGCGGCGAAGGATGCGCCGGCGGGTTCGGATGTAGCGGTGACGGCGCTCAAATCGACGGTAGCGGCGACGACGGCTGCGTTCGACCAGTTCTCCAAGGCGACCAAGCAAGTGGTCAGCCTTGCCGATGCCTCGGTGCGTGCGGCAACTGCCAACGCCGAGAGCTTGGCCAAGTCGACCACGAAGGCGCGTAAGGCTGCCTGAAGCAATACTTGGGCGACGCCGGTGCGGCCCGATACAAGAGGATCGACCCGCTCTCAAAACGGTGACGCCTTCTGTATCTCTTCCTCCTCCTAAGAGATGCAGCCTCGCCCCGCAGGGAAACCTGCGGGGCCTTTTTGTTTTGCCTGCTCACGCACCCCCGCTGTGCGGGAGTGGTTCAGGTCCGGGTGAACGCAGCCTGAGGTGGATGTTCTTCTGCTGCGTGAACGAGAGCAGCTCTTCCAGGCATTCCTCGCGACCGAATCCCGAGCGCTTGACTCCTCCGAACGGCGCTCCGAGGAAATGCTTGCCGACTTCGTTGATCCACACATAGCCCACCCGCACCACGGATGCCGCGCGATGGGCGGTTGAGAGATCGTTGGTCCAGATCGAGCAGGTGAGTCCGTACTCGACCGCGTTGACATCTGCGAGCATCCTGCCTTCGTCGGACCATTCGAGGACCGACAGCACCGGTCCGAAGACTTCTTCGCGCGCGATTCGCATTTCCGGCTTGACGTCAAAGAACACCGTCGGCTCGACAAAGAATCCGCTGGCGAGCTGCGGGTCCGACGGCCGACCGCCGCCGCACAGCAGTCGCGCACCTTCGTTGCGTGCGATTTCGATGTAGCCGAGCACACGCTCGAGTTGAGCGTGGCTAACGATCGCACCCATGGTCGTCGCCGGATCGGTGGCGATGCCGGGCTTGAATGCGGCGATGCGCGCCTTGATCCGCTCGAGCACCGCTGAGTACATCGAAGCGTGCACGAACGCCCGGCTGGTCGATCCGCACGATTGCCCGCACCAGGTGAAGTTCATGCCTCCGACCGCCGCCGCCGCCACTTGGTCCGGGTCGGCATCGGGATAGGCGATCAGGGCGTTCTTGCCGCCGAGCTCCAAAAGCACCGGCTTGACCGTCTCGCTGGCCGCGCGCATCACCGCACGACCGGCGGCAACGCTGCCGATGATCGCGACCATGGCAACGTCGCGATGTGACGCAAGCAAGGCGCCCGTTTCGCGATCGCCCGGCACCACGTTGAAAACGCCTGCCGGAAAGAGTCCGCCAATCAGCTCGGCAAGGCGCAGCGCCGACAGCGGAGCCTGGTCCGGCGGCTTGAGTACCACTGCATTGCCGGCGGCAAGCGGGGCCGCGGACTTGCCGGCCGCGAACATGAACGGATGGTTCGACGGGACGATACGGGCCACCACACCGACCGGTTCGCGCACCGAGAAGTTGACGATATCCGGTCCCATCGGGATCGACGCGCCTTTGATCTCGGTGACCAACCCAGCAAAGAACTCGATCTGCGCAGCGGCGACTTTGGCGTCGCTCACCATTTCGCGCACCGGATTGCCGCAGCTCGCTGCGTCGATCAACGCAAGCTCTTCGGCATGGCGGCGCACCACCGCCGCGACCTCGCGCAGGATGCGAGCGCGTTCTAGCGGAGCGACTGCACGCCAGGTTTCGAACCCGGCTTTAGCGGCGACGACCGCTGCCTCGATGTCGGCCGCGTCCGCAACGCTCGATTGCATGAGCGCCTCGCCAGTGCTCGGATTGAAAATGGTCGCAGCGCGCCCTGAGGCAGATGCGTGCCAAGCGCCGCCATAGTAGAGGCCGCGCTGCGCGGGAAGCGGTATCTGCGAGCTCATCGGCGTCGGGAATGAGACAACCTGCCGATGAGTGTATTGGCACCGACGGCGAGGATGAACAGCACGATAAGCAGGGCGTACATGCGCGGCATGTCGAAAGTCGAATACGCCTGGATAATGAGATAACCCAAGCCGCGGTTGGAGAGCTTGGTCTGAGCAAGCACGGTGCCGATGATGGCGACTCCCAACCCGAGTCGAATGCCGTTCACCACGGGCTCACGCATCGCGGGCAGATAGATCTTGGTGACCATCTGCCAGGTGGTCGCGCGGAAGCTCATGCCGACACGGATGAGCACGCGGTCAATCTGGCGCATACCCGATGCCGCGCTGATGGCAATGGGAAAGAAGCACGAAATCGCGCCCATCGCGATCTTCGATCCCGAGCCCACGCCGAACCACATGATCATCACCGGAAAGAAAATTATCTTGGGTGTCGGTCCGAGATAGTAGACGAGCGACTCGTACGCGCGCGAGAGGAACCTGTTGGCGCCGAGGAGAATGCCGACGGCGAGCCCGCTCAAGCCCCCGATCACCAGCGAAATGCCGATCTCCGCCAGGGTGACGCCGAGATTGGCGTAGAGCTCCGGAGCGACCAGCAGCCTGAACACTGCGCGGCCAATGGCTTCGAGCGATGGCACCACGTCACGAAACAGCAGTCCCGACCGTGCGAGCGCTTCCCATGCGATGAGCAGCGCAGCGACGATTCCGACGCGCACCATCGTCACCATTCGCGCTGTCGACGCCACGGGCTCGCTCATTCCTCGGCCTCCTTGCACCGTCTCGCGAGATCCATAGGGTCGAGTGTCGGCCTCGCGTCAATCGCTGGCCGTCGCGGCCTTCGGCCCTTGCTCGGTTTCGCCTCGCTCGGCTCGCTCATTCCATCGGCCTCAGCCACCGTTCCAGCCGCTCGGTGAGATCGAAGAACACGATGCTCGCCGCAATGACGAAGCAGATCGCGCCATAGGTTCCCGGCAGATCGTAGCGCTCTGCCAGCTCGTTGATGAGCTGTCCGAGGCCGCCGAAGTTGATCAGGAATTCCACGCCCACGATGTTGATCATCGCAAAAATGAGTCCGAGCTTGAGCCCCACGAATACCGATGGCAGCGCGGCCGGCAACAGAATCTTCCAGAACTGCTGCCTCGGGGTGAGCCTGAAGCTCGCGCCTACGTCGATCAGCACCCGGCGCGTACCGGCAAGGCCTTCGATCGTCTTCAATATCACCGGCGCAAGCCCTGCAGCGAAGCCGATCATCACGATGGTCGTTACGCTGCGGCCGAAAATCACCAGGAACAGCGGGTACATGAGCACGATCGGCGCCGCAGCCACCGCGGCTACCCAGGTTTCACAGGCCAGGCGCAGGATGCGATACCGGTAAAGTAGCGCTCCAATCGAGATGCCGATCCCTGCGAGCAACAGGCTCGCCCAGAGGATCTCCTGGGTGGTTTGCCAGAACCGATGCAGCACGTGCTCTTCGACGATGATCCGCGGAATGGCGGCGGCGATTTCCGAAGGCAGCGGCACAATGAAGCGATTGATCAGGCCGATGCGGATCAACCATTCGACGATGCCGATCGCAAGCGCGACAGTCGCGATTCCGAACCAGCGAGCGCCGAGACGCGAGCGCAGCGTACGCATCATCGCTTCGTTCCCGCGCGTAGGACGCGCGATTCGTCGTCGCGGATACCGCGACTCGCCTCGCGGCGGAGATCCTGCCAGATTTCTGCGACATAGTGACCAAAAGCATCGCTGGTCACCACTTCAGAGTCGCGTGGGTGAGGTAGATCGATGTCTACCTCGCGCTTGAGCTTTCCCGGTCGATAGGTCATCACCAGCACGCGGTCGGAGAGCTGCACCGCTTCGGTCAGGTTGTGAGTGATCAGCAACGTCGTCTGCCTGAGCTGCTGCTGGATCTGCAGTACTTTATCGCCGAGCAGCAGCCGCGTCTGCTCGTCGAGCGCGGCAAAGGGCTCGTCCATGAGCAGGATGCGTGGCTCCGAGGCAAGCGTGCGCGCGAGCGCCACGCGCTGGCGCATGCCGCCGGAGAGCTCGGCAGGGTAGCGCTGCTCGAATCCTTCCAGGCCCACCATTGAAACGAAGTGGTTGGCCCGCTCCTCGCGCTCGCTGCGCGCCATGCCGGCAATCTCCAGCGGAAAAGCGACATTGTCCAGCACCGTTCGCCAGGGGAAGGTCGACTCCTCCTGGAACACCATACCGATCGCCGAATGCGTTCCGCGCACGAGATCGCCCAGGACCCTAACGCGACCTTCGTAATCGCCGATCAAGCCGCCGATAATGTTGAACAGGGTCGATTTGCCGCAGCCGGAAGGGCCGATGATCGAGACGAACTCGCCGGCGGAGACCCCGAAGGAGACATCGTCGACCGCGGTGATCGCACCCTCGCTGGTCGTGAATCGTTTGGTCACGCGATCGACGTCGAGGAGCCTCGGCGTCGCCCAGGGCGATTGAGGAAGCGCCATCCGGTCGCTCGCGCGAAAGCTAGCGCCGCGGCGGGATCTGAATCAGATCCGCGAGCTGCTCCCTGGTCAGCGGTGCGGCAGTGTATTTGAGCGCAACGGCATCCTGCACGATAACGTCGAGTCCGACGATCTTGTCCGGATCGACGGAGGCCTTAGGGAAGAAATCGTTACGGACCCGTTTAGCCATGTCGATCGAGATGCCAACGAACTCGGCATAGATCGCGAGCGGTGCCGTGTCGTTCGAGTACAGCCAGTCGATGGTCTCGCGGTAGGCTTTCATGAAACGATCGATGACATCCTTTCGATTCTGCAGCGTCGACACGTTGGTGATCAGCAGTCGAACGGTCTGGCCCTTGAAAGCAGCCGCATCGTCACCGGTTGCGATGATGCGAATCCTTCCTTCGTCGAGCTGCTGCAATCCGAACGGAGGTGCCGACCAGCCCACGTCAATCTGTCCGGTCATGACCTGAGTCAGCGTGGGTGCCGGGCCGCCGGTCGCGGTCGGTTTCGCCTTCAAGTCGTACTGCTTCATGAACGCCGTCACGATGCCGTGCGTCGACGACCCATTGGTCGAGTAGGCGATGGTCTTGCCGTCGGTCTCCTTGAGTGACTTGATGGGTGAGTTGGAGGGAACGTACCAGTAGAGGTCGGCGGCACCGGTCGTCTCGGCGCCGATCACCCGGACCGGTGCGCCCTTGGAGAACGCGGAGAGCACGCCCATGACCCCGGGAGCTACGCCGATATCGGCGCTTCCCGAGATGACCGCCTGCTGTGTCTCGCCGCCGCCCTGCGTCCACAGTATTTCCAGCTCAAGACCGTTCTTTTTGAAGATGCCGCCGCGCTGGCCGACCTCGGCGATGGTCGTATCCCAGTTGCCGCGCTGCCCCGCCGCCACCTTGAGCTTGTCCTGCGCATGCGCTCCCTGCAGGGTCATGCCGACTGCGAGTGCCGCAAGCATCACCGACCAATGCCTGTAGCCGCCCATGGGCTCCTCCTGAATCGTGCGAGTTTGACCACTTTGAGTCATGCCCGGCGCGAAGGATGTCGCACCAGCCGCCGGAGTGTGGCGCGGCGCCTTGGATCGCGTCAAGCGAGCGACGCGACGCTCGAGCGCTAGAGTTGCGCCGGCGCTTTCGCGCGCAGCACGAGCTCCTCGTCCGGCACGCCCAGGGTGCTCCAGTCGGTGGTCTTGGACACGATGCCCTCGAACGACTTGAGCTTGACGAGAGGAATGCGGTTGGCTTCGGTGCCGGTGGCTTCGCCGCCATCGCGCACGCGGCGCGCAGCGTCGACCATGATCCTGCGGAACTGGACGATTGCAATGTCGCTCGCGCCAAGTCGCTCGCGGGAGCGATCGGCGATGCGGCCCATCGTCTCCCACATGGCGATGTCCTGGTTGGGAATGCCGTGGATGCCGGTGTGGCTGCCACGCTTCATCGCCTCGCGATCCTGCAGGTAGTTGTTGTCACGTGTGCGGATGCGCCTGAAGTTCGCATCGAGATCGACGCCGACCTCCGCGCCGCAGAACTTGCGCCATGCTTCCTGATCGATGCCTTCCTTTTCGCTCCATGCGATGAAATAGAACATGGTGCTCACGTCGTCGCACGGGATGTTGAGGATCGACAGGTTGTAGCGATCGTTAGGCGGGATGAGCACAGTGAAGGGCGCGACGAACAGGGTGATCCGCAGATAATCGTGCGTGTCCGCATCCTTGATCGGCCGCCGGACTGCGACATAGCGGAAGCCATAATCGGTGCGTTGAACTCGAAGCTTCGGCGCCTTGTCGGTCGACGGCCGCAGCCATTCGCGCTCGGTCGCGCCGGCGCCGTCGACCTGCGCCGGAACCATGTCGCTTGAATGGAGGCTCGAGCTGTGCGCGGAATCGATGGCGCCTTCGAGAACCTGCGCCCAGTTGCAATCGACCTGAATCTTGACGATGCTGGTCCGGATGCCGGGAGAGGGCGCCCACGCCGGCGGCTCGAAATCGCGCGCCTCCTCTGCGGCTCCCATCCACACCCAAACGAAGCCACCGGCTTCGCGGCATGGATAGGACGGGTGGCGTACCGCTTTCACGGACGCCATGTCGCGCGGCTCCGTGGGCCGATCTACCACATTGCCCTCGACGTCGATCTTCCATCCGTGATAAAGGCAACGAAGCCCGCAATCTTCGTTGCGGCCGAGCGCGAGCGAGGCTCGCCTGTGTGGGCAATGCTCGTCGAGCACACCCAGCCGACCGCGACTGTCACGAAACGCGACCAGGTCCTCGCCCAGCAGCCGCACGCGCACGGGCTTGCCGTCGGGTTCTGCGACTTCCTCCAACATGCACGCTGGAATCCAATGGCGACGCATCAGCTGTCCCATCGGAGCGTCACCTTCGACGCGGCAAAGCAGCTCGTTTTCGTCGGGACTTAGCATGATCTCTCCAATCGTTCGGCATCGCGCTTGATGTGACCGAGGGCGACGCCTAAGATTTGCCGTCGAACTACGATACTGAACCCGATTCGCAATGTCGAGAGCATCGAGAGCGCGCCGTGGAGCACTCGGGCGACGATTCGCCCGACGTGCGGCGATTGATTCAGCGTGACTGATCGACGTTTACGCGTAGGTGTCGCGGGTTTGGGTCGCGCCTTCACCCTGATGTTGCCTACGCTTGGCAGCGACCCGCGCGTCGAGCTCGTGGCGGCCGCAGATCTACGCTCGGACGCAACGCAGCGCTTCGCTGCCGAATTCGGTGCCCGTCGCTATGCGACCATCGAGGAGCTTTGCGCGGACCGCGACGTGGAAGTAGTCTACGTCGCCACGCCCCATCAGCATCACTCGGCGCACGCCGTGATGGCAGTGCAGCACGGCAAGCATGTGCTGGTCGAGAAGCCGATGGCGATCTCGATCGAGGAGTGCAGTCGCATGATCGACGCTGCGGAGCGCGCCGGTGTCGTGCTCATCGTCGGTCACAGTCATTCGTTCGATCGCCCGATCCTGCGCACGCGGGAATTGATCGCCGGCGGCGCTTTCGGCCCGGTGCGCATGATCAATGCTCAGTACTACACCGATTTCCTGTATCGCCCGCGGCGGCGCGAGGAGCTTGAAACCAAGGCGGGCGGCGGAGTCGTGTTCAGCCAGGCTGCGCATCAAGTGGACATCGTGCGGCTGCTCGGCGGCGGACGTCCCGTCAGCGTGCGTGCGTTCACGGCGGCGTGGGACCTGGCGCGCCCGACCGAAGGCGCGTACGCGGCGCTGCTCAACTTCGCCGACGGTGGCTTCGCGTCGCTCGTCTACAGCGGCTATGGGCATTTCGACGGCGATGAGTTCTGCCTGGGTTTGAGCGAGCTGGGGCAGGAAAAAGAACACAACACTTATGGCGGCGCGCGACGGCGACTGCGCCTCGTGGGTAGCCCAGAGGACGAGGCAGCGCTCAAGCAGGTGCGCAACTACGGTGGCGCCGATTATTCGGGTTCTGCGACGCAGGCCGCAGATCGCTGGCATGAGCACTTCGGGTTGGTGATCGTCTCATGCGAGCGGGCCGATCTGCGCCCCATGCCGAACGGCGTCATGGTCTACGACGACAACCAGGCATCCTGGGAGCCACTCGCCAAGCCGTTCGTTCCGCGCGCAGAAGTGATCGACGAGCTCTACGCCGCGATCGTCGACGGGCGGAAGCCCCTGCACGACGGCAGGTGGGCGATGGCCACGCTGGAGGTGTGTCTGGCGATGTTGCAATCGGTCAGCGAAGGAGCAGAGATCGCACTGAAGCATCAGGTCGCCGTGCCAGACCACTGACCGCGCGACTGGCGCTTTGCCCCTACCCACCGCAACGGCAGTCGGCCTTCTAAACGCCGATGGCCGCCTTCACGCGCCTGCGCTCGAGCGGCAACTCACGGATGCGCACCCCGCTCGCGGCCGCGACCGCATTGGCAACGGCCGCAGCGGTCGGCCCCTGCGCTGCTTCGCCCGTTCCCAGGAAGGGCTGTCCCGGGCGGTCGATGACGTGAACTTCGACGACTTCGGGGATGTCGGGAAACCGCAGGATGGGATAGCGGCTCCAGTCGACGCTGGTGATGGACTTCTTGTCGAAGCTCACGGCTTCATAGAGCGTCCAGCTGATCGACTGCAGCATGCCACCTTCGATCTGATTGCGAATGCCATCCGGGTTCACGACCTGGCCGCTGTCGACGGCGGCGACGGCGCGCGACACGCGGATGCGGCCGTTTTCGCGATCCACTTCGACTTCGAGCGCGACCGCGAGGTAGGCCGCCAAGTTCTTGTACCGCGCAAAGGCGAATCCGCGTCCACGGCCTCTGGCCTGTGCATAGGTGGACCATCCGAAGCGCGACGCGGCCAGATTCACGACATCGCGTGCACGCGCGTCGTCGAGATGGCGCAGCCGAAACTCCACAGGATCGGCACCGGCGGCGAGCGCCAGCTCGTCCATGAAGCTCTCGATGGAGAACACGTTCATGTAGGCGCCCAGCCCGCGCAATGCCGAGACGCGAATGGGCATCGACGGCACAAAGCGATGCACCACGCGCACGTCCGGAATCTTGTACAGGGGAATCGCGTTGCGATTGCCGCCACCCTCGGGCAGGGGGATCGGACGTGGCTGCGGCGGCGTGAACGGCGCTGCGATGTGCCACGCGGGCATGAGATTGCCGGCGCCCCCGGGGCGCGTGCTGTGGGTGTTGCTGGTCACCTCGTATTCCCAGGAAACGATCGCGCCTGCGGCGTCGAGCGACGCCTTGACGCTGGTCGTCATCGCCGGCCCGTAAGGCTCCCACAAGTGTTCCTGCTCACGCATCCACTGCACGCGCACCGGCCGGCCGGGGAGGGCGCGGGCGACGAGAGCTGCGTCGGCAGCCGCATCGTCGGCGCCATTGTGACCGTAGCAGCCGGCGCCCTCGAGATGAATGCACTGCACACGCTCCTCCGGCATGCGCAGCATCTCGGCGATGGATTTGCGCAAGGGATACACACCCTGGCTATGCGTCCAAACCGTGAGCACATCGTCCTTGAACAACCCGACCGCGCATGAGGGTCCTATCGAGCCGTGCATTTGATAGGGACGGCGGTATGCAGCGTCGAGCGTCTTGGTTGCGGGACCGGCGCCAGCGTGGTTGTCGACATCGGTGTTTACGTCGGCGGGCAGATGCTGAAGGTAGGAGTAGAGGTCCGCCTGATCGGGAAGCAGCGCACGCTCGTCCCAGCGCGCCGCGGTGGACAAGGCGCGCATCGCCTTGATCGCCTGGAATTCGCGTTCCGTAATGACGGCGAGATAGCTGCCATCCCGCACCACCTTGAGCACGCCGGGCATTTTTTCGACGCTCTCCGTCGCTACCGCGCGCAACTGCGCACCGTAGGCTGGCGGACGCACCACTCGCGCATGCACCATGCCTTGAAAGCGCAGGTCTTGAACGTAAGCGACGCCGCCGGTCACCTTGGCCGGAATGTCGACGCGCTGCATCGACTGGCCGACAACGGCGTAGCTCTTGGGATCCTTGAGCTTGGTTTGCGCCTCGGCGCGCACGTGCGTGAGCTCGCCACTCACGAGATCGCGAAAGGCAACACGGCGCCCATCGACAGCGAGCACGGCGGCGTCCTCGGCCTTGAGATTCTGCGCGGCCGTGCCGAGACGCTCCGCCGCGCGGGCGATCAGGATTTCGCGCACTTGCGCCGAGGCATTCATGATCGCCGTGCCGCTGTCTTTCATCGAATTACTGCCCGCCGTGTAACCTTCGTCAGGCGTGCGCCGGGTGTCGGCCGTGATCATGTTGATCTGCTTGGGATCGACGCAGAGCTGCTCCGCGGCGATCTGGATCAGCGCAGTGCGCACGCCCTGTCCCAGTTCGGCCTTCCCGGTGAAGACGGTGATGCTGCCGTCGGCGCCGAGACGAATCCACGAATCGATCATCGGGGTCGCGTTGAGGCTGCCCGGAAGCTTGACCGCTGCGGGTGAAGTTTGTGCGAACAATCGCGGCGTCGAAAGCGAAAAACCGACCACCAGCGCGCCGCCAGCGGTCAGAAAATCGCGCCGCGAGAGTAATCCCGCCGCTTTGCTCATGCTCAAGTCCGGCCTTCGGTCTTGCCGCCCTCGGCGCGCATGCTTTGCGCGGCACGGCGCACCGCTTTGAGGATGCGCATGTGCGTTCCGCAACGGCATAGGTTGGGCATCATGTGACGCCGAATCTCGGCATCCGACGGTGAAGGATTCTTTTCCAGCAGTGCCTGGGCGCGCATGATCATCCCGGCGATGCAGTAGCCGCACTGCGCGGCCTGCTCCTCGATGAACGCGCGCTGCAGCGGTCCCGGACGCTCCGTGCTTCCCAGTCCTTCCACGGTCTTGATCTTGCGGCCGGGAAGCAGCGAAATTGGCGTCATGCACGAAAACACCGCTTCGCCGTCGACCATGATTGTGCACGCGCCGCACTGGCCGAGACCGCAGCCGAACTTGGCGCCGTTCATGGCGAGTTGGTCGCGCAGCACGTACAGCAGCGGCGTGTCGGGGTCCGCGTCGACGCCGTGAGTGGTGCCGTTGATGTTAAGCTCGATCATCGCGGTCCTTCCGCTTGCATGATAGCGCGCACCTGGCCCGGCAGATCACCCCACGCCTGGCCGCGCCCGTAGCGCGCCCGCATATAGAAGAGCAGGCTCACCATCTGATCCTCGGTGAGGGCTCCCTCGAAACCAGGCATGAGCGCCCCCTTGTCGCCCGATTCCGGCCACACGCCTTCCAGGATCACGTGAATCGCATTGTTCGCCTCCGGCGCGTTCACCGACGTCGTCACGGCGAGTGGGATGGGTTTGATAGATTGCACGACATTGCCACCTTCTGCCGTTTCATGACAGCTTGCGCATGCACCTTTGAAGACCGTCTCGCCTTTGCGCAGCGTCGGATCGTCGGCGGCGGGCGCCGGCGCGGGAGAAGGAGGTTTCGCGCCTTCCATGTTGAATGCGACGTATTTGGCGATCGCCTTCACGTCGCTCTCCGGCACTTGCGAGAGATCGTGCACAACCGGCCGCATCGGCCCGACGGCGGTGCCATGGCTCTTGTCCCAGCCCTGGCGCAAATAGGTATAGATCTGCTCGACAGTCCATGCGGAGGGTGACGCCGAGGCGGTGCTGAGCGCCGGCGCGTCCCACCCTTCGGCGTCGCCTCCGTCTAGATAGCGGTTGCGCTTCTCCGCGCCCATGGCATTGCGCGGCGTGTGACAGGAGCCGCAGTGACCCAGGCCCTCGACCAGATAGGCGCCGCGGTTCCATTCCGCATCATGCTGCGAATCGGCGCGATACACGCCGCGTTCGAGGAACATCAATTTCCAGCCCGAGATCATCGGACGCTGGCTCATGGGAAAAGAAAGCTTGTTTTGCGGCGGGATGTCGCGCACGGGCTGCCGCGTCATGATAAAGGCGTAGATCGCTTCGACGTCGTTATCGGTGACGCGCGTGAAATGATCATACGGAAAAGCGGGATAGAGATTGCGGCCTTCACGATCGACGCCCTCGTGCATCGCGCGCAAGAAATCATCACTGGACCACTTTCCGATGCCGGTTTCGGTGTCAGGGGTGATGTTGGTGGAATAGATCGTGCCGAAGGGCGTTTTCATCGGCCTGCCGCCTGCGAAGGGTTTGCCGTCCTCCCGCGTGTGGCAGGCGGCGCAGTTACCAATCGCGGCAAGGTCCGCGCCGCGGGCGACGAGAGTAGCATCCATCGCGAGCTTGTCGGCCGGCACGCTCGCGGTACGCGCCTGACCTGCGACCAGTGAGCAGCCGACTGCGCCTGCAATGGCCAGGGTCGTGATGGCTTCTTTTGCGCTCATGCCGGAATAGAACACAGGAAGCGTTGATCCGTTCCTGGGCTCCCCCGTAGCATTGATTCACCTGCACTGATCAAGCTATCGAAGCTCAAGTCGACGCGCAACTACATCTGTAAGGCTTGCGAGCGTAAGCCAGGGTCCTACAGGTTGTCCCGCAATGCATCAGGCGCGGCGTGGACACCATCAAGGCCAGCCGCCGCGGTCGATGCCGGCACCTGTGATGTAAAATTCGCAACAATCGCCCACTTCGAAAGCGCCGCAAGGCACGCTTCGGCCCTCGAGGCACCTACCGCTTGATGGTCTGTTCGCGCTGCGGAGTCCGAGGCATTCTGGATTCATCAAAATGAAAGGCAAGACTGTCGCCATTCTGGAGGCTCGCGTCGGCGAGCAGATGGCGGACCTTGTGCGCAAGCACGGCGGAACGCCGGTATCCGCGCCGGCGCTCGCCGAAGTCCCCGACGTCGATCCTGCGCACATTACCGAGCTGATCGAGGAATGGGAGCGGCGGCCGCCAGAGCTGTTCATTTTTCAGACCGGCGTCGGCGTGAAGGCGCTGTTCGCGACCACCGACGCGCTTGGGGCGACCGACAGGTTGCTGCGCGAGCTTGCCGCGGCGCAGGTCGCGGTTCGAGGACCGAAACCAACCGCGGTACTCCGCTCGCGCGGCGTGCGCATCGATTTCTCGGCCAAGGAGCCTTACACGACGACCGAGGTGCTGGCCGAGCTCGAAGGCAAGAATCTTGCAGGCAGCCGAGTCGCGGTTCAGCGCTACGGTGAGACCAATCGGGAATTGCATCATGAGTTGGAGAAGCGCGGCGCTTTAGTGACCGAGATCGCGACCTACAGATGGGGCTTGCCCGCGGATACGCGCCCGCTGTTCGACTTGGTTGGGACCTTGGAGCGACATGAAATCGACGCCGTCGCCTTTACCAGCGCGTCGCAGGTCCACAACCTGTTCAGCGTCGCGCGCCAGTCAGGCCGCGAGCAAGTGCTCAAGGCCGGTCTCGGGCACACCTTGATCGCGTCGATCGGGCCGGTTTGCACCGCAGCGCTCAAACAGCACGACGTCCGCGTCGATGTCGAGTCGCATCCGCCCAAGCTGGGGCCGTTCATCCAGGCACTCAACGACGCTCTCTCGGTACGCTGAGCGAGGCGGCCGATGCATTCAACAACCAGGCACTGCTCAACACGGAGACGATTTTGACCGCGACATCGCAGTACGGGCGCTTCGGCAGCGGCAACTCAGTTCGCCGCGTAGAGGACGACAGTTTGCTCGCCGGGGCAGGGCGCTTTGCCGACGATGTTTCGATCCAGGGCGAGGCGTATCTCGCCTTCCTGCGCTCGCCTTATCCTCATGCGCGTATCGCCGGCATTGACACGCGCTCCGCTTCCGCGCTGCCCGGCGTGATCGCGATCGTCACCGGCGAAGATTTGCGGCGTGCCGGTGTGAAGTCGCTGCCGAACTCGGCGGATTTCAGGCGCGCTGACGGTTCGCCGCTGGCATCGCCTCCGCGCCATTGTCTCGCCGTGGGCGCCGTGCGCTTTGTCGGTGAGGCGGTCGCCGCTGTGATCGCAGAGAGTCGCGAGCAGGCGCGCGACGCATTGGACGCAATCGACGTCCGCTACGAGCAATTACCCTGCGTAACGGAAGCCGCCCAGGCGGTGCACGATGGTTCGCCGCTGGTTTGGCCGCAAGCGACCGGCAACATCGCCGCCGAAGCGCATTACGGCGATGCTGTCGCTGCTGGCGCAGCTTTTCGCAAGGCAGCTCACGTCGTCTCCCTCGACCTCCTCAATCAGCGGCTCGCCCCGTCTCCCATCGAACCGCGCGCCGTGCTGGCAAGCTATGACACCGCGACCGACCGCCTCACCGTGCGCGCAAGCAGCCAGATGCCAGGCGGATTGCGCGACTCGCTTGCAGGCGAAGTGCTGGGACTCGCGACCGAAAAAGTGCGCGTGCTGGTGGGCGACGTCGGCGGCGGCTTCGGCATGAAGACCGGGATCTACCCCGAAGACGCGGTCGTGGGGTTCTGCGCGCGACGCTTCAAGCGCCCGATCAAGTGGCGCGCCGACCGCTTGGAGGAATTCCTTGCGGCGACTCACGGGCGCGATCTCTCGAGTCGCGCGGAGCTTGCAATGGACAACAGCGGACGCGTGCTCGCGCTGCGGATTGCCTCGCTCGCCAATCTCGGGGCGTATGCGACACCGGCAGGCGTTGTGATCCAGCTTTTGATTGGACCGTGGGTGTCGACCAGCATCTACGACATCGCCACCATCGACATCGGAATCAAGGGCGTTCTTACCAACACTTCGCCGACGGCCGCCTACCGAGGTGCCGGCCGTCCGGAAGCGATCTACATTATCGAGCGCCTGATGGATGCCGCTGCGCGGCAACTCAAGATGGATCCGGGGGAGCTGCGAAGGCGCAACATGATTCGGCCGGAGCAAATGCCCTACACCAACCCGTTGGGCAAGACCTACGATAGCGGCAACTTCCCGTCGATCATTGACCAGGGCATGAAGCTCGCCGACTGGAACGGCTTCGACGCACGCCTCGCCCATTCCAAGCGACGCGGTCGTCTGCGCGGTCGCGGCATGGCGGCATTTCTCGAATGGACCGGCGCCGATGTGTTCGAAGAGCGCGTGACGGTCACCGTTTCCGGCGACGGAAACATCGAAATCTTTTCTGCGACCCAGGCGATGGGGCAGGGGCTCGCCACCACCTACGCCCAGCTGGCGGTGGATATCTTCGGCGTGCCCATTGAGCGCATACGCATCGCCCAGGGCGACACCGACCGCGGCACCGGATTTGGTAGTGCCGGGTCGCGATCGTTGTTCGTCGGCGGCTCCGCTGTGCGTGTCGCCTCGGAGTGCACCGTGGCCAAAGGCCAGGAGCTGGCAGCGAGCGCGTTGGAAGCGGCGGCCGCCGACATCGAATACGTCGACGGAGTCTTCCAGGTTGCGGGAACCGACCGTCGCATCGGCTTGTTCGACGTGGCGAAACGCCAGCCCCATTCGCGCTTTGTCGTCGACTCCGTGAGCTCGGTAGCCGGACCCACCTGGCCCAACGGCTGTCACATCTGCGAAGTCGAGATCGACCCCGAAACCGGCGAAGTCGAGCTTCTCTCTTATGCTTCGGTCAACGACGTTGGCCGCGTGGTGAATCCAATGATCGTCCAAGGCCAGCTCGACGGCGGCGCCGTTCAGGGCATTGGCCAGGCGCTGTGCGAACGCTTTGCTTACGACGCTGATTCCGGACAGGCGCTGACCGGGAGCTTCATGGACTATGCGCTGCCGCGTGCAAGTATGGTCGCGCCGTTCACCACGACCATGGATGAATCGGTTCCGTGTCTCAACAACACCATGGGTGTCAAGGGCGTGGGCGAGCTGGGGACGATCGGCGCCACGCCAGCCGTGGTCAACGCGGTGATCGACGCGCTCTCCCGTGCCGGTCACGCGAGTGCGGCCTCGCGTCTGCCGATGCCGCTCACCTCCGAGCGCATATGGCAGGCGATTCAGGGAAGCTGATGGAGCACAAGATCAGCGTCCAGGACCTGCGCCGCGGCCACGACCACGCGCATGCGCGATCACGCCCGGCGCCGTCTGGGCCCCCTGCGCCGGGTGAATCGATCGACCCTGTGTGTGGCATGAGCGTCGGCGCCGACGCTGCGGATACCGTGACGCATCAAGGCACGGTCTATCGCTTTTGCAGCCGCCACTGTGGCGAAGCGTTCCGCAAGGATCCCCGCAAGTATCTCCAACCTGCAGCTGCCCCCGCCGAACCGGCCACGTCGGCACCGGGCACGATCTACACCTGCCCTATGCATCCCGAGATTCGTCGGGACCATTCGGGCAGCTGTCCGATTTGCGGCATGGCGCTCGAGCCCGTGATGCCGAGCGCAGCGGACGAGGCGAATCCCGAGCTCGCCGACATGACATGGCGACTATGGGCGGCGGTGCTGGTTTCGATCCCTATCGTTTGGATCGAAATGGGCAGCGGCTTGCGCACGCTCAACCTGGCAACAGGCATAGAGCGGCTGGCCGCCCGTCTACACCTGCCGCAGCTGCCGGCCGTTACGTGGGCGCAATGCGCTGAAGCGCTGCTGGCGACGCTCGTCGTCCTGTGGGCAGGCTGGCCGTTTCTCGCCCGTGCCTGGCGCTCGTTCGCGACGTGGCAGCTCAACATGTTCAGCCTGATCGGTCTGGGGGTCGCAGCCGCGTATTTTTTCAGCCTCTACGCCATGATCTTTCCGGCGACGCTGCCTGAGACGTTTCGCGGTGAGCATGGCATCCCGCTGTATTTCGAGGCGGCGGCGGTGATCGTGACGCTGGTGCTGTTGGGACAGGTGTTGGAATTGCGAGCTCGAGTGAAGACATCGGGCGCCATCCGCGACCTGATGTCGCTCGCTCCGGACACTGCGATTCGAGTGAAGCGCGACGGCACCACCGAGGAGGTCGGCCTCGAGCGCGTCAACGCCGGCGACATCCTGCGCGTGAAGCCTGGCGCCAAGGTTCCGGTGGACGGCGTCGTCATCGCGGGCAAATCCAGTATCGACGAGTCAATGATCAGCGGCGAAGCGATGCCGGTGGAAAAGGCGGTCGGCGCCAAGGTGACTGGCGCGACGCTCAACCAGACGGGCTCGTTCGACATGCGCGCGGAAAAGGTCGGCTCGGAGACGTTGCTCGCGCGCATCGTCCAGATGGTGAGCGAAGCGGGCCGCACCCGCGCACCCGTGCAGAGGCTGGCCGACGTGGTCTCGGCCTGGTTTGTGCTGGCGGTCATCGCCATCGCAATAGTTGCTTTCGTAGCCTGGTCGATGCTCGGTCCACCTCCCGCGCTTGCTAACGCGCTGGTGGTGGCGATCTCGGTGCTGATCATCGCCTGTCCATGCGCGCTGGGTTTGGCGACACCGGTGTCGATGATTGTCGGTATCGGGCGAGGCGCGCACGAAGGTGTGCTCATCAAGGACGCCGAGGCGCTGGAACTGATGGAAAAAGTCGACACCCTGGTCATCGACAAGACAGGCACCCTCACCGAGGGCCGGCCGCGATTGCAGGTCGTGATCGGCGTGATGGGCGTTGCGCAAGGCCGCGTGCTCTCGTATGCAGCCAGCCTGGAGAAACTCTCCGAGCATCCGCTGGCGCATTCGATCATGGAGCGCGCCAAGTCCGAAGGAGTGGCGCTGCAGGAAGTGAAGGATTTCGAGGCCATGGGCGGCAAAGGCGTGCGCGGTTCGATTGCCGGCGAGCCGGTCCTGCTGGGCAACGCACGCCTGATGGAGGAGACAGGCATCGATCTTTCCGAGACCGCGTCCATGGTGCAGGCATTGCAGGCGCAGGGGCAGACCGTGATGTATCTGGCGATCGGCGGCAAGCTTGCCGGCTATGTCGCAGTCGCCGATCCGTTGAAACCGATGGCGGCCGACGCGATTCGCGCTTTGCATGAGTTCGGCATCCGCATGATCATGCTCACCGGCGACAATGCAACAACGGCGGAAACGGTGGCCAAGCAGCTCGGGCTGGACAACTTCAAGGCAGGCGTTCTGCCGCAGGACAAGTACCGC
>DATFSE010000140.1:0-9327 GCA_035262745.1 Casimicrobiaceae bacterium
CGCCGGAGAGAAGCTGCAGATTGACCTCGGTGAGCACGACGTGGATGTGAGCGTCGATCAGACCTGGCATGAGCGTGCGGCCGGCAAGGTTGATGCGCTGCGCATTGCCGCCCTTGATCGGCCGCTCGGAGACTTCCTTGATCAGCCCGTCCTCGATCAGGACTTCGACGCCTTCGACGAGTTCGTCGCGCCGCGGATCGAGCAGGCGGCCGCCGCTGAACAGGTAACTTGTCAAAATCGCTCCTTAGTGTTGGTTGCTCTGCCGGAATTCTCGACCCACCGGCGGATCGGAAGCCTCGAGGTCCTGATTGCCTCGCGCCTGCGGTCGGTTGGCGCGGGCCGGGCGCCCGGGCCCGGTGGCCCATGCACCCATGCCAGCCGGCAATCGTACCGCCGAACCCATCGACCGACCAATGCTTGTGCTCGACGTCTACGCGGGGCGCGAAAGGCATGCTGTCGGCGCTACGGTCTCACCGGTTGCGGCCTTCGACCGGTCCTTGCTAAGGTTCGTAGAGACTGCCTTTCAAGAGGGCCCGGCCATGTCCATCGAATACCTTAAACGCGCCGCGAAGTCGCCGGAGAGCGAGACTGCGACCGCGCGCGCGGTGGTCGAGGAAATGCTGGCGGAAATCACTCGCCACGATGAACAAGCCGTTCGCGACTACGCCGCGAAGCTCGACGGCTGGACCGGCTCGATCGTCGCTACTGCGGATGAGATCGACCGCCAGCTGCGTGATGTCCCGGTCGCGGTCAAGCGCGACATCGAGTTTGCGACGGAACGCGTGCGCCGTTTCGCGTACGCTCAGCGCCAGTCGATCCGCGAGTTCTCGGTTGAGATCCAGCCGGGCCTCACCGCCGGGCAACGCCTCATCCCCGTCAACGTGGCCGGCTGCTACGTTCCCACCGGCCGCTACGCGCACATCGCGTCGGCGTACATGGCAATCGCCACCGCCAAGGCGGCAGGAGTTCCTTTTGTGATCGCCTGCTCGACACCTTATCGCGGCGAAGGCATCCATCCCCACGTTCTGTATGCGATGAAAGTCGCCGGCGCCGACGCGATCCTCACGCTCGGCGGCGTGCAAGCGATCGCCGCGATGGCTTACGGACTCTTCACTGGCAAGCCGGCGGACATCATCGTCGGACCTGGAAACAAATTCGTCGCGGAGGCAAAACGCCTGCTGTTCGGCCAAGTGGGCATCGATGTGTTCGCGGGTCCGTCGGAAGTGGCGGTGATTGCCGACGACACCGCCGACGCGGCGATTGTCGCGGGCGACCTGGTCGGGCAGGCCGAGCATGGACACGAATCGCCGGCGTGGCTGATGACGACTTCGCGACCGCTCGCAACGCGCGTGATTGAGCTGGTTCCCGAGTTGATCGGCCGGCTTCCGCCGACGGCGCGCGAGGCAGCGGGTGCGGCGTGGCGAGACTACGGCGAAGTCGTCGTCGCAGGTACGCGCGAGGAGCTCGCCGATGCTGCGGATCGCTACGCGCCAGAGCATCTGGAAGTGCACGCAGCCGATCTCGACTGGTGGCTCGAGCGACTGACCTGCTACGGTTCGCTCTTTCTCGGCGAGGAAACCACCGTCGCATTCGGCGACAAGACTTCGGGCCCAAATCACATCCTTCCCACCAAGAAAGCGGCGCGCTACTCGGGCGGCCTCTCAGTCCACAAATTTCTCAAGCCCGCAACCTGGCAGCGCATGACGCGCGACGCGAACCGCGATATTGCCCAGGTGACCGCTCGCATCTCCAGACTCGAAGGCATGGAAGCACATGCCCGAACAGCGGACGACCGGCTGGCGAAGTATTTTCCCGGCGAGCGCTTCGAGCGCGGCGCGGCGGTCAAAAGCTGAGGGCGCATGTCCGCCACAAACCTGTTCGATCTTTCGGGGCGCGTCGCTCTGGTGACCGGCGCTAGCTCAGGGATCGGCCGCACCATCGCGCTGGCATTCGCCGCCGCCGGCGCCGCCGTGGTGCTGGTGGCGCGGCGCGCTTCCCTGCTCGATGCCGTCAGCGACGAGATCGAGCGATGCGGCGGCCGAGCGGCAAGCTTGCCGGCCGATCTCGCCGATCGCAATGCGCTCAGCGAATGCGGCGCACGAGCACATGAGCGCTTCGGCGCGCCGGACATCTTGGTCTCGGCCGCCGGCACCAACCGCCGCAAGCCCATTCTCGAGGTGACCGAAGACGACTGGGACGCAACGATGAGGCTCAACATCGACGCGCCGTTCTTTCTCGCCCAGCGTCTGGTTCCGACGATGATCGCGCGCGGCTTTGGCCGAATCATCAACATCGCGTCGCTGCAGTCGGTGCGTGCGTTCGCTGATTGCGCGCCGTATGGCGCGTCCAAAGGCGCGATCGCGCAGCTCACGCGGGCGCAGGCCGAAGCCTGGTCGCGGCACGGCGTCAATGCCAATGCCATCGCACCGGGATTCTTCGCCACCGAGCTCACCGCACCCGTGGTCAGCGACAGGGCGCGCTGGGCGCAAATGGCATCGCGCACATTCGTCGGACGCAACGGCGAGCTCCCCGATCTCTGGGGCACGGCGCTATTCCTGGCAAGCCGCGCTTCGGACTACGTCACCGGCCAGACGATTTTTGTCGACGGCGGATTTTCCGCAGGCTGATGCCCGGGCCATGAGCAACATCGTCTTCGATCGGGTGGTCCGCTCGTTCCGCCGCGACGACATCGATTTTCCAGCCGTCGAGGGCGTGAGCTTCGAGGTGCGCGAGAGCGAGTTTGTCGCGGTCGTTGGCCCCTCGGGTTGCGGCAAGACCACATGCCTTCGTTTGGCCGCCGGCCTGGATTTTCCGACCGCGGGATCCGTCACCGTCGGCGGCAAGCCGGTGACCGGACCCGGGCCTGATCGCTCGGTGGTGTTTCAACAATTCGCTCTGTTTCCATGGAAGACCGTCGCAGAGAACATCGACTTCGGCCTGCGCGCCGCTGGCCTGCCGCCGGCTGAGCGCCATGCACGCGTCGAGCGCTACGTGAATCTCATGGGGCTGCAAGGGCACGAATCCGCTTTTCCACACCAGCTATCAGGCGGCATGCAGCAGCGCGTCGCCATCGCGCGCAGCTACGTCCTCGATCCTGGTGTGCTGCTCATGGACGAGCCCTTCGGCTCCCTCGATGCGCAGACCCGGGTGGTGATGCAGGAGGAACTGATCAAGCTCTCGCGCTTGAGTCCACGTACCGTGCTGTTCATCACCCACGCGGTGGAGGAAGCCGTGTATCTCGCCGACCGCGTGGTTGTCATGACGCGCAGGCCCGGCCGCATCGGCGAGATCATCGACGTAGCCAGGGTGCGCAAGGAGGAGCGCTGGGATCGACACGAGCGCGTCGAGGATGTCATGGATGAGTCGTCGTTCGTTCACCTGCGCACGCATATCTGGCGTTTGCTGCGGGAGCAGCAGACTCGCAACGAGCATTGACGTTGTTTTCTTGGTGTGTAACTCGAACAAGAGGAGGAACTGGCCATGAGGATGCATTTGCGGCAACTGATGCTCGCTGCCGTTGTCGCTGTGATCGGAACCGCAACACAAGCACAGCTCACCGAGATCAAGGTGAGCTACCAGCCGGCGCTCTATTGGGCGCTTCCGTTTTATGTGGCCGAAGAGAAGGGTTGGTGGGCGGAATTGGGGCTTAAGGCGACATTCAGCACCTTTCCTGCGGGCGTGCCGCAGATTGCCGCATCGGCCTCGAAATCGTGGGACGTCGGAGGTGTCGGATCCGTTCCAGCAGTATTGGGTGCGGCGCGCTACAACCTGCTCACCATCGGGCTGACCAACGACGAGTCGGCAGGTAATGCGCTGGTTGCCGTCGCCTCCAAGGCGGAGGGGTTCGCCAAGAATCCGCAGTCGATCAAGGGCCAGACGATCGTGCTCACGGCGAATTCCACCGGCGACTACGCAGTGCAATCGTGTCTTGCGAAATGGGGACTCAAGAAGAGCGACGTCATCATCAAGAGCATGGGTCAGGCGGAAATCATCTCCGCGATGTCATCCAAGAATGCTGAACTCGGCGGGCTGTGGGCGCCGAACATCTACACAATGGAAGAGAAGGAAGGCGCCAAGGTGATCTGCTCGGGCAAGGACACGGGAACGGTGATTCCCGGTGCACTGGTCGTGCGCGCAGACTACGCCAAGGAGCAGCCGGAAAACGTTGCTAAGTTCCTGGCTGTCTATCTTCGCGCCTGGAAGTGGATGAACGCGCACCGGCCGGAGGCGATCGCCCTGATGAAGAAGTTCTACGACCTGGGAGGCGTTTCCATCTCGCAGGCATCGATGGAGAAGGAATTCGATACGCGCCCGACCTTCGATCTCACGGGACAGCTCAAGGTCATGAAGGGCGGCGACGCGTCGGACGTCGACAAGTGGATGACGCAGATCTCCGAATTCATGAAGAGCACGGGTACGCTCGCTGAACCGCCGCCGGCTTCGCGCTACGTCACCGACGAATACATGCGCATGGTCGAGGCCGATCCCAAGCTCAGGGAGTTCGCCAACCGCAGCAACTGACGCGTTGGCGCGCATTCGCAACGGCCGCAGCGAGCCTTCGCGGCTCGCGGTGGGAGGATTGACGCTTCTCGGCGTGATCCTGCTCTGGTACGTCGCGACCTCGATTACGCAGACGATTCCGCCGGTCTACTTCCCGACGCCGGCGGAAGTCCTGCAGGCGCTGCGCCAGATCTCGCTGCAGGGCTACGCCGATGGCCGCTTGCAGCAGCATTTTTTCCACAGCTGCTGGTTGGTGCTGATGGGCTTCATGGTCGCCGTCGGCATCGGCGTTCCGCTCGGCATGTTGATGGGCTGGAGCCGCCGCGCGGAGGCTTTCGTCAACCCGACTTTCCTGCTGCTCCGTCCAATTCCGCCGCTTGCCTGGATTCCACTCGCCATCGTCTGGCTGGGATTGGGCGATGCTGCGAAGGTGCTGGTGATCTGGTTCGCGGCATTCGTTCCAGCCGTCATCAACAGCTACGCAGGCGTGCGCTCGATCGAGCCGTATCTCATCGAAGCCGCTCGTTCACTAGGCGTCCGCGGCGCGATGCTGGTGCGCGAGGTGCTGTTTCCCGGAGCGCTGCCCCTCATTTTCACGGGACTGCGGCTATCGCTCCAGGCGTGCTGGACTACCCTCGTGGCGGGAGAGCTGATCGGCGCCATCGTCGGCCTGGGTCACGTGCTCTATCAGGCCGGGTTGGATCTATTTCCGGCGATGATCGTCGTCGGAATGATCGGGGTGGCGATTGGCGGCGGACTGATGACTGCCGCCCTCGGCTGGCTCGAGACGCGGGCGATGCCGTGGCACCGGCGATGAACGCGCACAGGTCACTTACGCGGCGCGAATGGCTTGTTCTCACCTGCGCCGGCACGCTCGCATTCTTCGGCATCTGGGCGCTGGCATCGTTGGCAGGCCTGACTTCCCGCCAGTTCCTTCCGCCCCCCTGGACCGTCGCAGAGAAGTTCGTGGAGCTGACGTACCAGCCGTTTTCTGGGGCGACCTTGCAGAAGCATCTGCTTTCCTCATTCGGGCGCTTCGGCATGGGCTTCGCTCTGGCCGTGTTGATCGGCATACCGCTCGGACTGATCCTCGGTTGGTTCCGCTGGGCCGACGCGATAGTCTCGCCGCTTTTCGACGCTCTGCGCTTTGTTGCTCCGATCGCCTGGGTGCCGTTCGCCGCATTGTGGTTCGGCACGGGGATCGGCGGGCCGGTGCTGATCATTTTCACGGGTGCGTTCCCGCCGTGCGTCATCAACGCGCATCGCGGCGCGCGCTACGTGGATCAAACGCTGATCGAGGCGGCGCGGACGTTGGGAGCGCGCCACTGGCATATCATCACCGAGGTGCTTCTGCCCGCGTCGGTTCCGTCGATCGTCGCGGGGCTGCGGGTAAGCGCGGGGTTAGGCTGGCAATCGTTGGTCGGCGCGGAATTAATCGTCGCTTCGAGCGGGATCGGTTACGTGCTGGTGAAGGGGCAGGCCAGCATAAGCACTTCCATCGTGATGTCGGGCATGATCGCCATCGGCATCGTGGGCTTCGCGATCGATGCGCTGCTGCGGAGGATAGAAGTGCAGCTAAGGCGCCGCCGCGGGGACGAGCGTTGAACCGTCAAAGCGCTATCGCAGCGAAGGCGCCGCCATGCTGCGGGGATTCGGCAAACGCTGTCTGCAAGCATTACTTGAGCCTGCCAAAGCATCAGCGCGTAAGGAAACCGCCGTCGACGGCGATGGTTTCGCCGGTGATGTACGAGAAAGCGTCGGACGCGAGAATGCATGCGACACGAGCGATGTCCGCAGGTGATGCGAGTCGTCCGAGGGGGATCTTTTCGATGATGGCCTGGCGCCGCTCCGGCGTGAGCAGACGGCTGGTCATGCCCGTGTCGGCTACTGCAGGCGCGATGGCGTTGACGTTGATGCCGAACGGCCCCAGATCGCGCGCCATGCCTTTGGTGAGCGCGACGACGCCGGCCTTGGTGGCGCCGTAAAGAGCGTTGCCGAAAGCGCCTCCACCCTTTTCCGCCGAGACCGACGCGATATTGACAATCTTCCCGTACTTGCGCTCGATCATGCCAGGAAGCACCGCCTTGCAACAGTAGTAGACCCCAGAGAGGTTGACGCGGCAGACCTCGTCCCAGTCTGCGATGGTCGCATCGACGACCGAGCCTGTCTTTAGAACTCCGGCATTGTTGACCAGGATGTCAATCCTGCCCTGTTCATGGGTGATCTGCTTCGCACACGCCTTGAGCCCATAAGCGTCGCCGACGTCGAGCGCGATCGCATGCGCCCGCTGCGTCCAGCGTCTGACTACGCGCTCCGCTGCTCCGGCATTGCTGTCACCGAAGTAGACGATGCAGCCTTCTCCGGCCAAGGCCGTCGCAATCGCTTCGCCGATGCCGCTGCCCGCACCGGTTACCAGCGCCACCTTCCCGTGGAGCTCGAGATCCATGGCGGCTAGTTTATGCTGGAACCGGAGAGTGGCGGCGGCCGCACCCCGTTCGACGGGGTCCACTAGGAGGTTGTAACCCTCGGCGGGAGAATGCTGGCGATCACGGTGCTTCCATCCGAAACATTGACCCCGATCTGAAATCCAAGTCGGCGCGCCAACGCCAGCATCGCCTGATTGTCGGCCTTGATCAGTCCGAACAGCCGCCGCACGCCTTTTCCTGAAGCGTAGGCCAGGAGCTTTTTTACTAGCTGCGTCCCGAGTCCTCGCCGCTGAAACTCGTCCGCAACCGCAATCGCGAATTCTGCGCTGGACGGATCATCATCCAGCACACACCGCGCTTCGGCGATGATGGTCGAGCCCTCCGATCGTTCGCTCAGCGCCACCACGGCTATCCCCCGACGGCGATCCACATTGACCAACCGCTTCAATTCCGCGGCGGACAGCTCGGCCAGCGCCACGAAGAAACGGAAGTAGCGGGACCGCGCCGACAGTCGGCGAACAAAGGCCTGCAGCATCGGAGCGTCCTCGCCCCTGATTGCGCGGATCATCACCTTGGATCCGTCAGGGAGCCGCACGACTTGGCTGTCAGTGGAATCCATAACACGTGACGCGGCTGCTTTAGCGTTTCGCCACGTTGCGCGCAAATGCCGGCTCCATCGCCATGCGCCTGAGCTTGTGCCGAGCGCGGGAGAGGCGCGACATCACGGTGCCGATTGGAATTCCAAGTACCGCCGCGACTTCGTGGTAACGCAGTTCTTCGACCGCGACCAACAGCAGTATCTCGCGCTGGTCCGGAGGCAGGCGACTCACCCGTTGCATCACCTCGCGCAATTCGATACGGCTGAGATAACGTTCTTCTTGGGCCTCGTGTGAAACGACGTCGTATTCGCCTTCGCCGTCGAGCGAAATGTTCTTCACCTCGCGCCAGGCCGCGGCCCGCTGATTCACGTGCAGGTGATGCATGATTGTAAACAACCATGCGCGCAGATCGGAGCCCACGCGCCACAACTTCCGTTTGGCCCACGCACGCGCCAGCGTATCCTGCACCAGATCGTCGGCCCGATGCGGAGTTCCGGTCAGCACACGCGCATAGCGGCGCAACCGTGGAATCGCGGCGATCAAATCCTGGCGCGGAAGCTCCTCTTCGACCGAAGGGGAAAGGTCCCGCACTGTGGCAAGCCTCTGGTTGCTCACGAATGGCCCCTGCTGACCTTGGCAAAAACTGCAACGATCGGCTGGTCGCCGCACCCGACGCACTTGCGCGAGTGGCCAGTCAAGGCAGTCTATGCCGTAAGCGCGGCAGATCGATTTCGCCAGCGAACCAATTTTGTTTCGATTGTTTCGTCTGCGAACCTGCCTTCGCAGCGGTCGGAGCTATACTAATCAAGCTCTTGCCCACAAACTCCGCCAACGGAACCTGGCTTACCCGATGGAGCTCCAACTCAAGTGTGTTCTTTCTTACAACAACACAACGCGCACGGGCGAAACTCGAAAAAGGAACGCAACGATGAAGTCCCTCATCACCTGCGCAGTAATCTGCACCCTGTCACTCGTCGCAGTGCCGACCTTCGCAGCGCTCAAACCGGGCGACCTTGCTCCTGACTTCACCGCGCAGGCATCGCTCGGCGGCGCCGTCTTGACCTTTTCGCTGGCGGAAGCCCTGAAAAAGGGTCCGGTGGTGCTGTACTTCTACCCGGCAGCTTTTACCAAAGGCTGCACGATCGAGGCACACGATTTCGCAGACGCGACGGACACGTATCGCGCACTCGGAGCCGCGGTGATCGGGGTATCGCACGACAACATCGACACGTTGAACAAGTTCTCGGTCAGCGAGTGCCGCAGCAAGTTCGCCGTCGCCGCCGACGCGGACCAGAGCATCATGAAGTCGTACGACGCGGTGCTGGCGATGAAGCCCGAGTATGCCGATCGCGTGTCGTACGTCATTGCGCCGGATGGACACATAGTCTATGCATACCAGTCGCTCAGCCCCGAGAAGCACGTCGCGAACACTCTCGACGCGTTGCGGAAATGGGCGGCTACGCAGCAGAAGCACTAGTCCTGCGCCAAGCTCAGACAGTGCGGCGAGTCCTCGGAGCGTGACCTAGTTACGGTTTCGTCAGCAGCAGCGTGAACCAACCAGAGTGCAACAGATCAAACCTGGGTTATTCAACTGTGTCCAGACTGATCAGCGATGTTCGCTTGGCTCACGCGCTTCATTGAGCGCCATCCCAGTCTCCACAGGTTTGCTCTTCTTATTTGGCGGGGGTTCCCGCCCAGGCTCGCGGGGTTCCTAAAAGGGCTGCTTGCCAGAAAGTGGCTGGTAGGGGCTGTTGCGGTCATGATCGACGACAAGAGGTCGCCCCCGGAAGTCCTTTTGGTCG
>DATFSE010000141.1:0-2493 GCA_035262745.1 Casimicrobiaceae bacterium
CCCATGCAATCGCTGTGTACGCTTCGCAACCACTGTCGCCAGTGGCCACGCAACACTCGCTACCAAGCGGACGCTACTCCTTAACTTGGGCCGGACTTCCACCGGCTGGATCGCACCAGCTTGCGGCTGGCGCACTCACTCGATCACCTCGTCGGCACGCTGCTGAAGCAACGCAGGCACGTCGAGGCCAAGAGTCTTGGCGGTCTTTAGATTGACCACCAATTCATACTTGGTTGGCGCTTGCACCGGAAGCTCCACAGGCTTCTCCCCTCTGAGGATGCGATCGACATAGCTTGCGGCGGTGCGAAACATGTCGCTCTGGGCACTTCCGTAAGACAGCAGCCCGCCAGTTTCAGCAAAGAACCGCCACGGATAAATCGTAGGAAGATGGTAGCGAGCAGCTAGCGAGACGACCTCGGCACGATGGACATTCAGGAAACCATCCGGCATCACGATCAGGCTACCATTTGGCTCGCGTGCATGCGCGGCAACGACTGATTCGAGCTCCGGCGCGTCATGGACAGGCGCGGCGATCGCTTCCAGCGCTAAGGACGCAGCAGCGGTTTTGAATGGAGTCAAGTAGACGTCCCGGTATGGCGTCGTCGCCGGATTGAACAAGAAAGCAGCCCGATTGACGCGCGGCGCAATCTCCTTGAGCAGTTCTGCCCACTTGCCTGCGATAGTCGGCTCCATAATTGTGAAGCCCGTGGCGTTAGCGCCCGGCCGCGCTAGGCTCTGAACGAAGCCACTGCCGACCGGATCGGCAACAACCACAAAGACGATCGGAATCGTCCGCGTCTGTTCCAGCATTGAAGCTGTGGGAGGCGTATTTTGCGTAAGAATTACGTCGGGCTGTAAGGCGATTAATTCTTTTGCGGAGCGTTGCCTAGCTTCCGCGTCATCAAGCGCACCCCATCGAGACTCGATCTGAATGTTCCGTCCTTCCATCCATCCCAGCTTCTGAAGCCCGTCGCGGAACGCAGACAGGTAGTCATGAAATTCCGCGTCGCTCTCGGCATGCGCCATTAGCACGCCGATCCGCCGTTTCCGCTCAAACTGCTGTGCGCGCGCCGCGAGCGGCCACGCCACGGCCGTGCCGCCGAGCAGCGTGATGAACTCGCGGCGGTTGCTCACTCGATCACCTCGTCCGCAAGTGCGAGTAGTTTGTCCGGCACGGTGAGGCCGAGCATTCTGGCAGTCTGGGCGTTGATCACCAACTCGAACTTGGTTGACTGCACGACCGGCAAATCGGCGGGCTTAGCGCCCTTGAGGATGCGGCCGACATAGGCACCGGACTGGCGATAGGCGTCCGTCGAGTTGCTGCCATAGCTCATCAGCCCGCCGGCCTCGACAAATTCACGCCCCGCATAGCTCGCCGGTATGCGGTGATGCGCCGCCCATTGTGTCAATTGCACGCGCCGGCCGTTGAACAACGAGCCGCTGCCGATGAAGAGTGCATCGGGACGCTCATGTTCAAAACTTGCGAAGGCAGTATCGATTTCGCGGTTGGTGCCGACGTTGAGAACCCGGATTTGCAACCCTATCGCTTGCGCACCCGCCTGCACCTCCTGCAACGTGCTCTCGGTGTTGGTTGCCTGGGCTGGATTGACCAGCACGGCTGACCGCTTGGCGGTGGGCACCATTGCGCACAGCATTTCCAGCCGCTTCGCCGCCAATTCGGTCAACAGAAAATTGACCCCTGTTAGATTGCCGCCCGGGCGTGCGAGACTCGCGACCAGCCCCAGCTTCACCGGGTCTTGCGCCATCCCGAAGACGATAGGAATCGTCGCGGTCGCCTCCTTGGCGGCGAATGCAGCGGGCGGCGATGCGGTCGCAATGACGGCGACACGCCGGCGAACCAGATCGGCCGCAAGCTCAGGCAATCGATCGAGCTGACCGTTAGCCCAGCGAAATTCGAACGTAACGTTCTCGCCTTCGACGTATCCGGTCTCCTTGAGGCCCTGGCGAAATCCGCGCAGATTCTCCGCGAAGGCTTCAAGCGATGTGGGGTGGAGAACCCCAATTACTGGCATCGCCGACTGCTGCGCCCGCGCCGCGAGCGGCCATGTGGCAGCCGCGCAGCCAAGTAGCGCGATGAACTCGCGGCGCTTCATGTCGAACATCGACGGGCCTCCAACCGCCTTGCGGACGGCCAAGATCGAGATCGCAAGACTGCCATCGCCATAGCTCTGGCCGCTGTGATGGTGGTCACAGGTTGGTCGATTGTGCCCGGCCTCGGCGGGGTGACTTGTTACTCTGCGCCAAACATTTGTTCGTCGCAGCCAGAACTGTGTGGGCGGAAGGAGACCGCTGCACTGCGGGATTTACTGCGGTCCAATGTCCGCTATGGGTCGATGCTGTTGAAAAAGTCTCCAAAGTGAAGCTGTGGAATTAGGATTTGAAACAATCGAATCCGAACAAACGGGTTTTTGAATCGAGATTGCGCGGTCGCGTTTGATCTTGAATCAATGTTACTCAGAGACCTCCCCCAAA
>DATFSE010000142.1:0-2318 GCA_035262745.1 Casimicrobiaceae bacterium
GGGACGTAGGACTTGATGAGGCGATCCGCGTCGCCGGCGGTGTCGGCGCGCTTGCTCGAAAAATTGGCATCTCCCAGCCTTCGGTGTCGAACTGGTCGCGCGTTCCTGCCGAGCGCGTGTTGTCGGTCGAAGCCGCGACCGGCGTGAGCCGCGCGATTCTACGGCCCGATCTCTACGCTGAACATTCCGGCACGGCCGGCGATATCGACGAGGTCGACGCGGCGCGGGCGCAAGAATACGCGTTGCTCTCGGTGCTGCTCGCACGCGCGCCCGATGCCGGGCTGCTTGAGCATCTCGGCGCATTGCGCGGCGATGCGAGCCCGCTCGGATTGGCGCACGTTGCGCTCGCGGACGCGGCGCAGCGCACCAATGTCGAGCGCGTCGAGCGCGAATATTTCGATCTCTTCATTGGGCTCGGGCGCGGGGAACTTTTGCCTTACGGATCTTATTACCTGACCGGCTTCCTGCACGAGCGCCCGCTCGCGCGCCTGCGCGCGCATCTGGACAAGCTCGGGCTCGAACGGACGCCCGGCCAAGCGGAGCCCGAGGATCACGCGGCGATCCTGTGCGAGATCATGGCGGGGCTTGCGAACCGCCACTTCCCCGCTCCCGCCGGTTCCGATCGCGAGCTGTTCGAGCAGCATCTCGCTCCGTGGATCGGGCGCTTCTTCGCCGATCTGGAACAGGCCGAGGCCGCGGATTTCTACCAGGGAGTAGGAAGGCTCGGCCGGGTGTTTATAGACATCGAGACCGATGCTTTCGCGCTGCCCTCGTGAGCAGCTCGGAGCGCAGAGAGGGATATAGGAGGAGACGGCAATGAAACGAGAACGCAAGGCGACGCTCGGCCGTCGTGAGTTCCTGCGCACGCTTGGCGCGGGCGCGGGTGTCGCGGCCGCAGCCGCCACGCCGCTGGCGGGTGAGGCTTACGCCGACACCGAGAGCAACGATGAGAAGCGCAAGTCTCGGTACCAGGCGAACTCGCCGGAGGTTCAAACCTTCTACCGGGTCAACCGGTATCCGAGCTGAGGGAGGCACCCGTGCTGATCAAGAGAACGGAACGTCAGGCTCGTCGCGGCGAGCTCGCCAGCGCGCTGCAAAGCCAATCCGATGGCGGTCTCGATCGCCGTGCTTTCCTGCGCCGCTCTGGCCTCGCCGCAGGCGGTCTCGCCACGCTTGGCGCACTGCCGCTCACGAGCGTGCGCAGGGCCGAGGCCGGCCCTCCGCCGCTCGCGGGCGCGCAGGTCACCATCCGTAAGAACATCTGCACGCATTGCTCGGTCGGCTGCACGGTGGTGGCGGAAGTCGCGAACGGCGTGTGGATCGGCCAGGAGCCCGGCTGGGATTCGCCGCTCAACCGCGGCTCGCATTGCGCCAAGGGTGCCTCGGTGCGCGAGCTCGTGCACGGCGACCGGCGCCTGAAGTATCCGATGAAGCTCGTCAATGGCCAATGGACGCGCCTGAGCTGGGACCAAGCGATCGACGAGATCGGCGCTAAGCTCCTTGCGATCCGCGAGAAGTCGGGACCGGACTCGGTCTATTGGCTCGGCTCCGCCAAGTTCTCCAACGAAGGCTCGTATCTCTGTCGCAAGTTTGCGGCGTTCTGGGGCACCAACAACGTCGACCATCAGGCACGCATTTGCCATTCGACGACGGTCGCGGGCGTGGCCAATACTTGGGGCTACGGCGCGATGACCAACAGCTACAACGACATCCGGAACTCCAAGACCATCATGGTCATGGGTGGCAATCCGGCGGAGGCGCACCCGGTGTCGTTGCAGCATCTGCTCGAAGGCAAGGAGCTCAATCGCGCGAACTGGATCTCAGTCGACCCGCGCATGACGCGCACGGCAGCGCACGCGACGGAATATGTGCGCGTGCGACCGGGCACGCACATCCCGACGATCTACGGGATGCTATGGCACATCTTCCAAAACGGCTGGGAGGACAAGGAATTCATCAAGCAGCGCGTCTACGGGATGGACGACGTCCGCAAGGAGGTCGAGAAGTGGACGCCCGATGAGGTCGAGCGTGTCACCGGCCTGCCGGAGGCGCAAGTCAAGCGCGTCGCCGAGATGTTCGCCAAGCAGAAGCCTTCGACCCTGATCTGGGCGATGGGACAGACACAATTCTCCGTCGGTACCGCCAACGTCCGCGCCAGCTGCATCCTGCTGCTGGCAACCGGCAATGTCGGCAACTTCGGTACCGGCGCCAACATCTTCCGCGGCCATTGCAACGTGCAGGGTGCGACCGACCTCGGCCTCGATATCGTGACGCTGCCGCTTTACTACGGCCTGGTCGAAGGCGCGTGGAAGCACTGG
>DATFSE010000143.1:0-2420 GCA_035262745.1 Casimicrobiaceae bacterium
CGATGCAGGATGGTGTGACCGTGCAAGCCGACGATGTCGATACGCGTTTCGGGATAGCGCGCGACAAATTGCTCGACGGCGTGGGCATGAAGGCGGGTCAGCTCGTCTTCGACCTCCGCAACGCGACCGACGCCGCCTAGAACCGATCGCAGTCTTTCGCGAAACACCTCTGGGTAAGGGATCGTCATCGCTGGGCCGGGAACCACGCGCTGTTGACCATCGGTCTCGATTATCGCCGCATCGATCCCATCCAGCGAAGTACCGCTCATTAGCCCGAGCGCGCGCCATAGCCGTGGTGAGTGTTGTGGCCCGATCTCGGCGCTTATGTTAGATGACGCAATCATGCCGACACCTAGCTCCATGTTTCTTTCGACTGCGGTCGAACGCGGCTTCATCCATCAATGCACCGATTTCGAGGCGCTCGATCAGCGCCTCCGTGACGGGCGCGTCACCGGTTATATCGGCTACGATTGCACAGCGGACAGTCTGCACGTCGGCAGCCTGGTCGGCATCATGCTGTTGAGGCTGTTCCAGAAATGCGGGCACAAGCCGATTGTGCTAATGGGCGGGGGCACCACGCGGATTGGCGATCCCTCCGGCAAGGACGAAGCCCGGCGGCTACTCGACGATTCCGAGATCGCCCGCAACATGGCGGGAATCCGCATGGTCTTCGCCAAGTTCATCGAGTTCGGTGACAGCCCAGGCGATGCAATAATGGTCAACAATGCCGACTGGCTCGACGAGCTTCGCTACATCCCGCTGCTGCGCGATGTCGGACGCCATTTTTCGGTCAATCGGATGCTGACCCAGGATAGCATCCGACTGCGGCTCGAGCGCGACCAGCCGCTCAGCTTTCTGGAATTCAATTATCCGATTCTCCAGGCCTATGATTTTGTCTCGCTGGCGCGGCGCTTTGGCTGCGAGCTGCAAATCGGCGGTTCCGACCAGTGGGGCAATATTGTCGGTGGCGTCGAGCTCGGGCGACGGAGTGACCGCAGTACTCTTTTTGGTCTGACGACGCCTCTGATCGCGACCGCGTCGGGCGTAAAAATGGGGAAGAGCGTCGGTGGTGCCGTGTGGCTCAACGCGGAAAAGCTGTCGCCCTACGAGTACTGGCAATTTTGGCGCAATACCGAGGATGCCGATGTCGGTCGCTTTCTGCGCCTCTTCACTGAACTTCCGGTTGGAGAAATCACCAAGCTCGGTCAGCTTGACGGCAGTGAACTGAACGAGGCCAAAAAGATCCTGGCGACCGAAGCGACCGCGCTCTGTCACGGGCAGGATGCGGCGCAAGCGGCAGCCGCAACCGCTCATGCTGTCTTCGAAGGTGGCGGTAGCGGCAGCGAACTGCCTCGGATCGAATTGCCGCAGGACCTGCTTGCTAGCGGCATTCCTGCCTTCGAACTGTTCACCCGGGTCGGCCTCGCCGCCTCCAACGGCGAAGCGCGGCGGTTGATCCGTGGCGGCGGCGCGCGTATCAACGATCAGGTGATAGAGGACGAGAAGTGGCTGGTCTCACTCGCCGATGTCAGCTCGCAAGGCGAGCTTAAGTTGAGCGCCGGCCGAAAACGACACATTCTCGTTCGACACACGTGATTACCGATTGCTGCGGCGCGCAGATCACTTTCCTCCTAACGATTCATCCTCTGGTGGCGGAACGCCGAAGTTGGGTTGGAAGAGTCGTCGCAAAAAGCCAGGGGTAAGCGCGCTCAGCGGATTGACCGAGACCTGGGGATCGGCGGCCGATCCGGTGGCCCGGTAGTTCGCCGCAAATAGGCCTTGTCCCTCGCCGCCAAGCAGCAACGAGCCGAACAGCGGGATGTTTCCGATGATCGAGTTCAGCGTATAGGCGGGGACGATCGTCCCCTGGATATCGAGTAGGTCGGGGCCCAATTCGAGCACGCCGTTCGCAGTCACGCCAAGCGCGCCGCCGTAGGCGAGAAGATTTTGCAGAACGAGACGATTCTCGCTGTAGGCGAAATCGCCGCTCAGCGTGCTGAAGGGGATGCCGGATCCGGCAAGCATGCTGCTGATCGCGCTCAGTGAGGTGAGCGACAGAACCTTGGCAAGCCCCGGTGCGCGGATCAGGTTATAGTTGTCGCCGTCGACATGCCCGCGCAGCACGCGCTTTCCTGAGGCGTCCGCCACCTGACCGCTGATGGCTATCCGCCCGCCGACGATGTTGTCCGTGACGTCGAGAAGGCTCAAGGTCGCGCCGAGGTCCTCGGACAGAAAGCTGAGGCCCTGGTTTCCCGCGTTGCTGCCGAACCCAAGGACAGCTCATGGCCGTTGACAAAGCGCGCGTCGATCAGTGCGTTCTGCCAATTCTCGCCCTCGCGGAAAAGTTGGGCCGATAAGTCGCGCAGCTGCCTACGCGGCCCGAGGATCAGGCGGCCAAGGCGCGCATCGATCGCGAGCGG
>DATFSE010000144.1:0-3415 GCA_035262745.1 Casimicrobiaceae bacterium
GAAGAACCACGGCCAGACGCCTGGCGACGGCGACGATCGCTCGACGCATCCCGCGTCGCTGAGCGACTCGCACGCCCCACGCCTTCAGCCACGACCATTTCCTATTGCAGATAAGCAGTGAGTGTGCGGCTTCGTAGAGCATTGTGCGTAGCAAGGCGTCGCCACATTTGGACACCCCGCTGTCGTAGTCGATCTCGCCGGACTGATAGCGCTTTGGCGTCAGGCCGACATGCGCGCCGACCGCCCGGGAATGGACGAACCGTTGCGGCTGATCGACCGTCGCACGGTAAGTCAGCGCTACCACTGCGCCCGGTCCCACGTCATGATGCCCATCCCGCTACGTCATTGAAAGATAAAGGTCTGCTGATCTGGATCTGCTGGTAATGGACCTTTGCGGCCCACCTTGACGTGTTCGACCAGCTGCCGATTTTCGATGTCCCGTCGTTTAATCACCCAAGGCGCGCCTTTGCAGTATTGCTCGGCAGGAATAATCCCAGCACGGATCCCGCGAAGCACCGTCATGGGGCTCAGATCGAGCATGGTGGCCGCTTCGGTCAAGGTGACTTCGCCACGCTCAGCCCACTCGCCGTCCACGTAAACCGCAATACCGTGCGTGTTACGGAAGCCACGGACCCGCGACTGCGTCCATCCGTTCAGCCGGCCGGTTCGCTTTCCGGTTCGGTTAAGCATACCGGCGATGGCCTTATCAGGCATCAATCGCGCGCATGCTCGGATCAAGTCGACCGTTTCGGGCTCGACTGTCCAACGCGTCTGACCTCTCCGGTTTTTCCTCACTGCCAGGCGGGTGTGATCGCCGCCCTGCCAATGCAACAATAGCTGGATTTGATTATCTTCGACGCGCGCCACGACTTCACGCAACACTGCGCGGATGATGCGTTTGCGCGTGGCGGCGGTCGCCGCCGGATGATGCCAAGCTGCCTCCAGGTCAGCACCCAATTGCAGCAGACACTGACGCTCCTCCGCACTCAGCGCCGCCGGCCGTTGTCGGACCATTGCGTCCAGGTCTTTCTCCAGCGTCTCTACGGCGGCGAGAGCGGCATTCCACCGCCGCTCGAGTTCGCTCGCGACAAGACGATCGACCGCATCATATTGCCGTCGCGCCCTGGCGGCCTCGAACCGTGCCTGTTCGAGCGCCAGCTCAAGTTGGCGCTGTTTCTCGCCAGCCTGGTGCTCGCAGTCCGTGATCGCACGGACCGCCGCTTCAACGCCCAGCGGCTGCAGCAATCTCACGATCTCGCCCCCCACTGCCTGGTCGACGCGTAAAGCGCCAAACGAGATACAGGGGGCAGCTGCCGGGTTGCTCCGCGTCGCGTCGCAGTGATAGCGGCCGATGTCGCCCTTCGTGCCGTTGTAGCTCACCAGCAGTCGGCGTCCGCAATGACCGCAGCGCAGCAGGCCGGCCAGCAAAGCTTCCCCCTTGCGCACCGCGCCGCGCACCATCATGCCCTTGCCGTTGGCATTGTCGGCGATCAGCCGCTGGTTCCTTTCATAATCTGCCCAAGACAAGTAACCCTCGTGATGGTCGACGAGCAAGACCGCCCACTCTGGGCGAGGCTTGCGATGGCCGCGCAAGATACGTTTGCGGCCATTTTCGATCGTCATCCGACTACCGGTTCGACCAAAGGCATAAGCGCCGGCATAAACCGGATTGGTCAGGAGATTATTTACCGTCGCGTAGACCGGAGGCTTCCACAGCAGTTGTGGTTGCCTTGAGCTCTTGATGTCAATGTAGGGCAGCTCGATCTGGTCGGCGCGAAGCGACAAAAACACCTGACGGATGCTCTGCATTTCAGCAAAACGGGCAAAGACTAGCCGAATCGCCTCGCGGACGCGCAGATCGGGATCCATTTCGATTTTGTCGCGACCCACCTTCACGTAACCAACGGCGACTGTGAAGAAGAGCTCACCCCGCCGGGCTTTCTGCTTCAGGGCTTCCATCGAGCGGGCGCGCAGGAGAGACAGCTCGAGCTCGCTCATCGTCCCCTTCATACCCAGCAATAGGCGATCATTGGGATGCCGCGGCTCGTATACACCGTCCTCGTCGACGATAACCGTACCAACCAGACCGCAGAACTCGATCAGCGTGTGCCAGTCGCGTCCGTTGCGCGCCAAACGCGACGCCTCAATCGCGAGCACGGCACCGACGCGACCCTCGCAGATCGCCGCGAGCAGCCGCTCAAAGCCCGGACGGCTGACCCCCGAACCCGAGCGGCCAAGATCGTCATCGATTATTGTCACATCCGCCCAGCCGAGAGCGCGAGCCCGTTCGGCGAGGTCATATTGACGCCGCCGGCTCTCATGATTGTTGGCAAGCTGGTCGGTGGTGGACTGCCGGATGTAGACGAAGGCGCCGCGCGCCAAATGACTAGGTGTGATCTTCATCGCTGGTCTCCGCCTCAGCGATGATCGCAAGCGTCTCCGCCAGGAGCGCGCTCACTAGCGACAACAGCTTCGTCCGCTCGGACGCTGCTATCGGCACCGGTGGGTCTTTGGGCGCGAAGAGGTCGGGTTGGCGATGTCTCGGCTGCGGACGCGGCATGCTCGTCTCCTTTGCGACGGGGGTCGTCGCGCAGCAAGCTTTGCCAGGCATCGAGCTCGAGGCGGAGTTCGTGTAGACATGCCAATGAGAGACGTGGGATCTGCGTCACCATCATCGCCGCCGCCTGATCCTCCGTCATCCAGATCGGCAGTTGCGCCAGCGTGCCGTCCGGCTGGCGGACGGTCAAAGCGACTTCGCCGCCATGGCGATTGCGCCCGGTAACGATGACGGTTTCCCCGCAACGGGGATGAAAGCCGTAACGGATAGTCGCCTCACCACACTGATAGTGGGCATTATGTCGCTGCTTCGCCGACCCCTGGGGCGGTCATCAGCCGCCGGCACACCGGGTCGCCGCGGACAATGTCGAGCAGCATCTTGTGCAGGACGGCCAACTGCTGGCGCATGACCCGGCGGACACTGAGCAGCGGCTCGACGATCGCGGCCAGCCTCGGAAATCCTGCGACGAGCTCGCGGACCCGCGCGTCGTATCGAAAGCTGCTGACGACGCCCACTCTCAAACCGAAATTACGCAGCGTGCCGCGCAAATCAGACTCGACGTCCAGCAGCTTGCGCTGAAGCAGCTTGCGGCTGGTCAGCAGCATCCGCTGTTCCTGGGCAACCAGAGTCTTCACATGCACCGGCTTGAACAGGCCGACCCGCATCATCTGTGCGATCCCGCGCGCATCGTTACGGTCCGTCTTGCCGATTTGCTGCGCCGTCAGCAAAGCCTTCGTGTGCCGTGTCTCCACGCAGATCACTGGCAGGTCGGCCGCCACCAACGCATTGACTAGCCACTGCGACAGCGGGCCAGCCTCGATCCCGATCCGGCCGAAGCTCACGCCGAGCGAGGTCAGG
>DATFSE010000145.1:0-4988 GCA_035262745.1 Casimicrobiaceae bacterium
GCGGCGACATCACGCTGATCGCCGTAATCGCGCTCGCGCTCGCACTGCTAGCAACGCTGTATCCGAGTTGGCGTGCGGCCAAGGTCAATCCAGCCGAGGCTCTGCGTTATGAATAGCGCCGTCCCCGTCGTCGAGTGCCGCGGTCTCGCCAAGACCTATCACACGGGTCCACTCGATGTACCGGTCTTGCTCGGCATCGACCTTGCCGTGCAAGCGAAAGAGCGCGTAGCGATCGTTGGCGCTTCGGGCTCGGGGAAGAGCACGTTGCTGCATCTGCTGGGCGGCCTGGACGCGCCGAGCGGCGGCGAAGTGCTGATCCAGGGATCCCCTTTCGAGAGTCTGGCGGAAGCCGATCGGGGACGCGTGCGCAACCGGGCGCTTGGCTTCATCTACCAGTTCCACCATCTCTTACCGGAGTTTTCAGCGCTGGAGAACGTAGCCATGCCGCTGTGCATACGGCGCGAACCCGCGGAGCTTTCGCGAGCACGCGCGCAAGCAATGCTCGAACGCGTTGGATTGGCGGCGCGGGCGATGCACCGCCCCGGTGAGCTTTCGGGCGGCGAACGACAACGAGTTGCTTTGGCGCGAGCGCTGGTGACCACCCCTGCGTGCGTGCTTGCCGATGAGCCAACTGGCAACCTGGATCGGCGGACCGCAGGCCAGGTCTTCGATCTGATGCTTGAGTTGAACCGCGACAGCGGCACGAGTCTGGTCATCGTCACTCATGATCCCGATCTGGCGGCGCGCACCGACCGCACGCTGCATTTGGTCGACGGCTACATCAGGTGATTGTTCGCGGGGCGGTGCAAAGCGCGCTTAAAGCCTCCCATCGTCGCGCACACTTCGCTCCGATCAAACGATGCTGAGCGGAGGCTCGTCCATCGCCGCCGTCTGCTCGCGCAGTTCGAGGATCCGGTCCTGCCAGTAGCGCTGAGTGTTGAACCACGGAAACGCCGCCGGAAACGCTGGATCGTCCCAGCGCCGCGCCAGCCATGCGCTGTAGTGGACCAAGCGCAAGGTGCGCAAGGCTTCGACCAGATAAAGCTCGCGAGCATCGAAGGCGCAAAATGAGTCGTAACCGTCGAGGACGGCCTTGAGCGCAAGCTCCATGTCGGAACGGCTTCCCGACAGCAGCATCCACAGGTCTTGCACTGCAGGCCCGCTGCGGCAGTCGTCGAAATCGACGAAATGCGGACCCTCGGCGTCCCACAGGATGTTGCCCGCGTGACAATCGCCGTGAAGGCGCAGCGACCGCACGTCCCCCGCGCGCTCGTAGCATCGGCGGATGCCGTCGAGCGCCTGGGCCACCGTGCTCGTCCACGCCGGGAGGAGATCCGCCGGAATGAACGAATGCTCCACAAGATAATCGCGTGGCTCTTCGCCGAAGCTCGCGATGTCAATGGCGGGCCGCTCGGAAAACGGGGCAATGGCGCCGACGGCATGGATGCGTCCGAGGAAGCGTCCGATCCATTCGAGCGTGGCGCGGTCTTCGAGCTCCGGCGCGCGCCCGCCGCGCTGAGGATAGATAGCGAAGCGAAAGCCGGAGTGGCTTGCGAGCGTGTTTTCGCCGAGCTTCAACGGCGCGACCACCGGAATCTCGTGTTGCTCGAGCTCGCAGACGAAACGGTGCTCCTCCAGGATTTGTGCATCGGTCCAGCGGCTGGGCCGGTAGAACTTGGCAACGACGCTTCGGGATCGCTCCGTTGTACGAGCCGTCTCCGCAAGCCATACCTGATAGACGCGGTTCTCGTAACTGTTCAGCGCCAGAAGACGTCCGTCGCCGAAGCATCCGACGCTCTCCAGCGCGTCGAGCACGCGATCGGGCGTCAGGCCGGCGTATGGGGCGCCGGTCGTGCCGTGCATTAATACTCCACCGGTATCGGGTCGAGGCTGCGCCACAGGTACCAGGTGGCAACCGACCGCCACGGTCGCCAGAGGTCGGCAACCGCGAACATCGCCTCGCGCGGTAGAGGTTCACCCCGGTTGTAATGGATCGCCAGTGCACGCTGCAAGCCGATGTCGTCCACCGGCAGCACATCCGGCCGCAGCTCATGAAACATCAGAAACATCTCCGCAGTCCAGCGGCCGATGCCCTTGACATCGACCAGCGCGGCGATGAGCGCTTCGTCATCCATTTTCTTCCAGCGCTTCGGGTCAAGCTTTCCTGAAACGAAGTGCGCCGCCAGATCGGTGAGATATTCGGCCTTGCGCTGCGACAGCCCGCAGGCGCGCAAAGCGGCCGAATCGGCGGCGGCGACACTTGCGGCGACCAGCCGGGGGAACTTCCCGCGGGGCGAATGGCCAACCGCTGCGACGAATCTGCGCCAGATGCTGTCGGCGGCTTTCACCGAAATCTGCTGGCCCACGATCGCCCGCGCGAGCGTCGTGAAGGGATCCGCGCGACGCTTCATGTGCACGCCTTGGTGCGCGCGGATCACGCGCCGCAGCACGCGGTCTCGTCGCGACAGCTCTCGTGCGGCTTCGTCCCAGTAGACGGGCTTCAAGGTTGGATGGAATCGCGCAACGGCGCCCTGCGGTTCTTCCGACACAAGCAGAACCCAGTCGCAATCGCGACGGCCAGCGGTCTCGAGGCCGGAAATGGTACATTACCCTGGGTAAGCGCTCGAATTTTCCATGACCACCAGCCTCCTTCTGCAGCAGGCGCAGTCGGCTCTGGCTGCGGGGCGCGACGGCGAAGCGCTCGATCTACTGCGACGCGCTTCAGTGCAGGACCCGCGCAACCCCGAAGCCTTGTTCCATCTCGGCAACCTTCTTGCACTGCGTCGCGAATTTGCAAGCGCCATCATGATGTACGAGCGAGCACTGCAGTTCGCGCCAGCGCATCCCGAGCTGGTGGTCAATCTGGGCGTCGCGCATGGACACGTGGGCGATACGGCCAAGGCGGAAGCGCGTTATCGCGAAGTCCTGCGCCGCCATCCGTCGCACGCGCGTGCGCTCGGCAATTTCGCGCAGTCGCTTTTTCAGCGCGAGGACTTCCAGGGCGCGCGCGAACTCTACGATCGTCTCCTTTCGGTGATGCCGCAGGCCGGCGCCGACGTGTGGAACAAGTGTGGCATCTGCCAGCAGCGACTAGGCGATCGCGTGGCCGCCGAGCAAAGCTTCCGCCGCGCGCTGGCGCTCGCGCCCAATGCGGCCGAGATTAACGCCAATCTTGCGCTTTTGTTGTACGACTCTCGACGCTATGGGGCCGCGCGCGAATTGCTGCACAGGGCGCACGCGCTGGATCCACGCAGGCTTCTCGTCGCGGCCCAGGCGCTCGTCGCCGATCTGCAGTTCTGCGACTGGCACGACTTCGAACGCAGACGCGACGCAATGGTCGCAGCCGTCTCGTCGCTCGCGAGTGAGCCACGGCAATCCGTTCCGCCCTATCTGTTGCTTGCGATCTGTGATGATCCGGTGCTTCAGTCTGCGGCGGCGAAGCACTGGGCCTGGCCGGTGGCATCTGCTGCACCTGGCGCCAGCAGCCCGCGCCGGTTTCGAGCCGCAGGCACGCCATTGCGCATAGGCTTCGTATCCTCGGCGCTTCACGAGCATCCGGTCCCCAGGCTCATCGTCGAGCTCCTCGAGCGACTCGACCGCGGACGCTTCGACGTCCGAGGCTACGCGAACGGTCGTGGCAAGACTGATGCGTTGCGCGCCCGCATCGAGCGCGCCGTCACCGCCATCGTCGAGCTCGGCCACCTGCCCACCGCTGCGGCTGTCGACCGCGTGCGCGCGGACGGTATCGACATCCTGTTCGACCTCACCGGCCACACCGGACAGGCGCGCCCGGATCTCTTCGCCGCGAGGCCGGCGCCGGTGCAAGTCAACTTTCTCGGCTACGCCGGCACGCTCGGAGGCAGCTATTACGATTTCATCATCACAGACGACTACACGACGCCGCCAGGCGCACAGGCGCACTTCAGCGAGCGATTGTGCGCCGTCGGCGAATGTTATCTTCCCAGCGATACGCGGCGAGAGATCGCGCCGCGAAACCTTGATCGCGCTGAATACGGTCTGGCCGGCGATGCGTTCGTGTTCGCCAGTCAGGCCGCTTCCTACAAGATCCTGCCCGATCTGTTCAATGTGTGGATGCGCTTGTTACGCAGTCTCCCCGACGCGATCCTGTGGCTACGTCCTGCGGAAGAGACGACGCAGAAGAACCTTCGCGCCGAAGCTGATCGCCGGGGCGTCGACCCACGGCGACTCGTGTTCGCGCCGAGCGAGCCACTGCCGCGATATCTCGCACGCTATGCGCTCGCGGACCTCTATCTCGACACCTATCCGTTCGGGTCGCATACGACGGTGAACGATGCGCTCTTCTCGGGAATCCCGGTTCTTACCATCGCGGGACGCAGCATGGCGGCGCGCGCGTCCGGGGCGCAGTTGCGCGCTGCGGGACTGCCCGAACTAATCGCGGCTTCAGCGGCGGAGTACGAGACGATCGCGCTCGCGCTCGCCCGCGACCGCCAGCACTTACGCACACTGAAAGCGCATCTCGCACGCGATGGCCACGCTATCCCGCTCTTCGACATGGAGGGTTACGTGCGAGCCTTTGAAGCCGCGATCGATCGCATGTGGGCCGAGGCATGACCGGAAGATGTCCGGTCGATACATTAAGACGAAGCGGACGATTCGCGCGCAGCTCCCGCGCCCGCAGATTGTAGAACTTCTACAATTCTGCGCGATCCAAAGCCTTTGCTTTCATACACATGCGTGCGTTGGCGGGTAATGGTACATTACGCGCCGTTTATCGAAGGGGGTCGAATGTTGCTCCGAGCCTTCAAATTGCTGCTCGGCACGATGGCGGTCGTACTGGGAATGGCATCGCTCGCGCCAGAATCGCTCGCGGCGGATCCGCAAAAGGTGCTCCACGTCGCCTTCGAGGTCGCCGAAACGGGGTTCGATCCCGTCCGAGTAACCGACAACTATTCCAGCATGGTGATGCAGGTGGTCTTCGAGCGTCTGCTCTCCTACGACTATCTGGC
>DATFSE010000146.1:0-4058 GCA_035262745.1 Casimicrobiaceae bacterium
GGCCGCCCGCGAGGGCGGTTTTTTAAGATCTCGATCTCCACCTTGAGCTTTGCGTTCTCGCGACGCAGCTGCTCAAGATCTTCAGCCGCAGTTCGATCAGCCTTGGCGATCCCGGTCACCGCCTCCTTCTCAAACTCGAGTCGCCACGTTCTCAGCTGGCCGACGCGTACGCCCAGCTCGCGCGCCACCTGAGCCTTGGGCTTCTCGCTCATCGCCGCCTGACGAACCGCTTCGAGCTTGAATTCCCGCGTCAATTTCCTGCGCGGTGCGTATTCCATAAAACACCTCCTCAAGGGCAGTATTGCTCCAATTGAGGTGTCCATCAAACGTGGGTACCTTCAGAACGGCCAGAAGCGGACGAATGCTCGACCCGCCCAAAGCAGGCGTTCGCGCTGGCGAAACAATCGTCTCGGTGTGACCCGACAAGGCGACCTGCGCGCCCGCGCTGTCGGTTAATCAGAAGGGCGCGGTCTGCGTGAACGGCACCGTGACCAGATACGCCGTCCCACCGCCGAAGGCGTGACGTCGGGCAAAACCGACGTCGCGGTGAATCCTCCGCGCGTGCCGGATACGCTACGGCCTGCCATAAACCAGCACGGTGCCCGATTTGGTCGCGAGGAACACCTTGCCCTTGGCCACCGTCGGCGGCACGAACTTGGCGAAGTCGTACTTGTCGCGCAATGGCGGATCCTGGTTGATCGGCAGCTGTTGATTGTTCCAGAGCTCTTTCAGCGTGACCGGGTCGAACGCGTACAGCATTCCGAGATTCTGATTCACGCAGTTGAAGTAGTCCGTTTCGTGACCACAATAGCTCGGCGCGCACTCGTGCCAGGATGCATCGTCGCCGCAACTCTGCACGGAAGCGAACAGGACGCCCGTGCGCGGCCGCGTTGGATCGAGACTGAGCGTCAGCATGCCGCCGGGCATGCCAACTTGTCCGACAATTTCGACGATTGGAGGAGGCGGCTTTATGCGATCCTCTTTCCACGGCGGCGCGAATACTTCCGCGCCGAGTCTGCTGACGGCGCTCCTCATCGCATGATCGAATCCGGTGCCCGTCAGGCGGATGGACTTGAGGACATCCTTCTCCGGCCAGACGTAGAGAAAATCACCCACGCCCGCGAAGCTACCGAAGACCGGCGTTCCGTGAACATGCGGCCAGAGTATCCATTTTCCGGAATTGCCGGGTCCGCACGGCTGCAGGAAGCCGGCGGGTACATATCGATTGGTGCCGACCGTGAGCTTGTCGACGACGTGATCGCGTGCGCTGTCGTCGGCATAGCCCACGGGGCAGCGCCCGAACAGCGGATTTGCATCGAACTTGCCGAGGTTGTTCCGGTCGAGTAGATACAAGACTGATTCCTTGCCCGACGCAACGAGGAAATGCGTATTCGGCAAAAGCACGACGCCGCCGCCGCCAAGATCGAAATCGTCGATGTCTTGCCAGATCTTGCGGTACGGCGTGAACCAGTCGGCAGGATTCATCACGACCTGGGCGGGAAGATGTGACCAGTTGTCTCCGCGAAGCGCGCCCGGCGCGTCGCGGGTATCCCAGAAGATGTGCTGGATCGAGCGATCGTTGGCTCTGTAGAAGACATGCTGCTGATCGGGTGCCGATGTCACCATCGTGGCCGGAGTTCCTGCTGCGGGTGGCGCACCGGCGAGGCCGGTCCAGTTGTCGCGATGAAGATAAGGCGTACCGGCCGGTCCGCTCGCATCCCAGAAGATGTGGCGAATCGAGCCATCGGTCGCGCGGTGGAAGATGTGCTGCTGGTTCGGCGTCGTCGTCACCATCGTCGCCGGGCCGCCGAGGACACGAGGAGGCTTAGGCATCGCCCAGGTATCGATGTGCAGCACGTTCGGCGGCTCGCTCGCGTCCCAGAAGATGTGTTGGATCGAGCCGTCGATCGCGCGATAGAACACGTGCTGCTGGTTGGGCGTGGACGTCACCATCGTGACCGGATCGCCGGCGGCGAGCGGTGCCTGCAAGCGCGCGGTCCAACTGTCGCGATGAAGGTGGCTTACGCCCGGTGGCTCGCTCGCGTCCCAGAAGATGTGTTGGATCGAGCCGTCGATCGCGCGATAAAACACGTGCTGCTGATTCGGAGCGGACGTCACCATGGTCGCCGGGTCGCCCGTGGCGCGCGGGCTGTCGCGTCGCGTCCACGTATCGTGTCGAATGTTGCCCGGCCTCTCGCGTGCATCCCAGAACAGGTGCTCGACCGAGCCGTCGAGCGCTCGGTAGAAGACGTGCTGCTGATTGGGAATCGACGTCACCATCGTGACCGGATTTCCACCCGCCAAACGTGCATGGGCCAGCGCAGTCCAGTCGTCGCGATGGAGGTTCTTCGTGCCCGGCGGTTCGCTCGCGTCCCAGAAGATGTGCTGGATCGAGCCGTCGATTGCGCGATAGAAAACGTGCTGTTGATTGGGCGCGAGCGTCGCCATCGTCGCGGGGTTGCCGGTCGCATGCGGACTGTCCGGCCGGGTCCAGACGTCGTGGTGCAGATCACCCGGCGGCTCGTACGCATCCCAGAAGATGTGCTGGATCGAGCCGTCGAGCCCTCGGTAGAACACGTGCTGCTGTTTGGGCAACGCCGTCACCATCGTCACCGGGTCGCCGCCGGCAGGTGGCGCCTTGACGGGAACGCGCGTCGTCTTCAAGCGCACGACGCTGTTCGAGAGATGGGTCGCGTCGGGAAGCGGCGGCAGTATTTTGCCGGGCGGAACACCCACGAAGCCGGATGGATTCCACGGCTTCATCGCGTTCCCGGTGGCGAAGAACAGGTTGCCCTCGCCATCTGCGGCGAGCCCGGTCGAGGCCTGCCAGATCCCGCCGCCGTCGACGACGTCGAGCGTGGGATCGCCGCTGCTATTGGTCGCATCGTACATCGAGCGCCACGCGCCCCGGTAGATCAGCGTGCGCGCGTCGAACGCATGAATCCAGCCCTGGAAAGACTTCGCATATTCCCCCTTGCGCGGTTCTTCGTTAACTGCCGAGAAACCGACGAAGACCGTGCCGTTTTCGAGCAGAAGGCTCGCGCGATTGCGATGGAGCCGGTGCCACAGATCGAGGCCGGGCACGGCGCGGCTCCTGACCTCGCCGGTGTTGATGTCGATCGCGGCGATACGCTGCTCGCCGGCCTCGCGGGCATTGATGCGATAACCAACGAACATCGTGTGCAGCTCGCGATCGATCACCGGCGTGGATTCGATGCCGATGATCGGAACGTTGTTGACGCGGACCATGATCGCTTCCGTGTTCGGATCAAGATCAGGCCCAGTAGGTGTATAGGGCTCGCCAAGGTTGATCGGCTCGCAGAAGATCGCTTCGTACGTATCGGCGTCGAACGCGTAGATGTGGTTCGTCGCGGTCGCGATCCAGACGACGTCATGCACGCCGCCTGTCGAGCACAGCGGTCTCATCCTGTCGCTGATGCTCACGCCCGCCGTGAACAATGGCTGCGCGAGCACCGGATCCTTGACGTCCAGTATCTTGAGCCGCTGGAAATCCCTGACGCTGGCCTGAGTCAGTCCGACCGAGATCGACGCACCGGTTCGCAGATTGTTACTGCGCTGCGTGAGCACGTCCTCGGCACGTGGTGCCGCCGTCATCAGCGTCGCCGCGAGAGCAAGGCAGGCAGAGAAAGCGCCGACCGCGAAAACCCGCAGGTTCATCGTCGCCCGGTGCAGATCAGATGTGCCTACCATGGCCAGCTCCCGGTGTCTGCGCAATCATTCTGGTCGCGCGAACGCGCAGGTGCAAGCAAGCGCCCGCTTCGCGGCTCGAACGGGTGAGAGAGCGAGCTACCGCGCCGCTTCGAGCGGCAGATGCTAACAACCTCGCGGTTTGAACCTCTGCTTACAAGTCCTGTGAGGGTCAGGAACGGGCCGTCAGGGTGAGTTGAGAGGAGCCAACGAATAGCCGTACATGGACGCCCCCGGTTTTGCCAAGCGCTCATTTCTTGATGACATGGAGGAACAGATTGCACCCGTACATCCGGACTTTGCATGCGGCATCGTGCCGCTGTCCCTGATGGGATTGGCTGGTTGGCTCC
>DATFSE010000147.1:0-3228 GCA_035262745.1 Casimicrobiaceae bacterium
GAGGACGCCAAAACCCGCTGGCGACGAGATCCTTTCGAAGAAGTGGCGGTTTTCCGCGGGCAGAACTGCCCGTTCAGAACCCACTCTATCCCGGCCTCCGCGTCGCGCGGTCGCACACGTTTCCGGCCATCCGCTGACAGCGCCTGAAGATCCTATGCGGGTGGACGGTGACCCGACAGGCAATAAGCTGAAGGTTGCTACCCACTTCAGTTTATGGAGACGATCGATGCGATGCGCCGACCACCCCGTTCACCTGAGAGCCGCCGTCCGCGAGGAGGATAGCTCGCTATTCGTGGCGCTGGAACTGAGCAAGTCGGCTTGGCTAATCGCGGCTAGTGCACCGGGAAGCGAGAAGGTCAGCAAGTATCGTGTTGCAGCAGCCGATGTCGCTGCTCTTGTGGCCCTGCTGGCTCGGTTGAAATCGCAGGCGGAGCGATATCGCAGCGGGTCCGTGCAGGTCGTGTCGATTCACGAGGCCGGTCTTGATGGCTTCTGGGTGCACCGCATGCTGGAGGCAAATGGTGTCGAGAGCCATGTGGTGGACGCCGCGTCAATCGCCGTTAACCGGCGCAGCCGGCGAGCGAAGACCGACCGGATCGACGTGGAGGGGCTGCTGCGCACGCTGATGGGCTGGGCTCGCGGAGAGCGTCGCATCTGCTCAATGGTGCGGCCACCAAGCCCGGCAGACGAAGACGAACGGCGATTGACCCGCGAGCGAGGGACACTGGTAACCGAGCGGACCCGGCACGTGAACCGGATCAAGGGGCTACTGGCGACGCAAGGAGTGTTCGGGTTTGAACCGTTACACAAAAATCGGCGCAAGCGTTTGGAGGAACTCCAGCAATGGAACGGTCAGCCGTTGCCCGCGCGACTGAAGACGGAGCTCGTTCGGGAACTTGATCGTCTTGAATTGGTGATGTCGCAGCTCGGGGCGCTGGAGGCCGAGCGAGATCGGGCGCTGCAGGCAAGACGGACGGTAGTCGGGAACACGACGAAGACACCATCATCAGGTACGGCCTCTGCTGGTGAGGTTGGCAGCCAGCTGTTGCGGTTGCGGTCGATCGGGCCGGAGATCGCCTCGGTGCTGACGCTGGAAGCATTCTATCGCAACTTCAGCAACCGGCGGGAGGTGGCTGCCTATTCAGGCCTCGCGCCAAGCCCCTGGAAAAGCGGTGGCATCGATGTCGAGCAAGGCATCTCGAAGGCGGGCAATGCGCGCTTGCGAACCACCATGATCCAGCTTGCCTGGTTGTGGGTACGTCATCAGCCAAGCAGTGCTCTGAGCCGATGGTTCCACGAAAGGGTCGGCGACAAGCGCGGCAAGATCAAGCGCATCGCTCTTGTCGCTGTAGCGCGCAAGTTACTGGTGGCGCTCTGGCGGTATGTGGCGCAAGGCGTGGTGCCAGCGGGAGCCGAACTGAAGGCGTAAGCCAGCAAACGGATCAACCTATCCGCGGATCAATCATCGGACAGATCCGCCGGATCCAGGCGGGTGGCGATCGCGGGTCCACGTGGCTGCAAAACGCCGGTCCATGAAGAAGGATCCCACCCTTCCTGAGCCCGATGTCCTCGAGAATGAGGGATCATGGTACGGGCGGCATGACGCCTGACCGAATGTGAGTAGATGCGGTCATCGTTGCCGCATGTTGAAATGGGCTCGAGCCTCGGATCCGCCGCCAGGAAAAAAGCGCAATAGCGTAGTCGATCGCACTTGACCGAGAACCACCCCATGTGAGTGGACCCCATCGTGAGGACCACTCGACCGGGGACTTAAGGTGGAACAGACGCCGTTCTGACCATCACGAATATCACGCTGCCTGCTGTTGCTGCGACGGCTGTGGGCATGTGGGCAACGCGTGAGCGTTGTCCAAGCGCAGCGTCATGTCCACAGCCTTCTCGCCGAGCGCGCCGGTGACGCCGTCGCGCCAGACCGCCATCGGCGTCCGGTTGCTCAACGCCTGATGTGGCCGCGAATTGTTGTAAAAGCCGATCCATCTAGCGATCCCCGCCTTGGCCTCCTGGCTGTCGGCATAGCCTTGCAGATAGACGTCCTCGTGCTTGAGCGATCGCCACAGGCGCTCGATGAACACGTTGTCCATCCAACGGCCGCGACCGTCCATCGAGATGCGGATGCCAGCAGCCGTCAGCGTCCCGGTGAACGCGGCGCTGGTGAACTGACTTCCCTGATCGGTATTGAAGATCTCGGGCCGGCCGAACCGGGCCAACGCCTCCTCCAGCGCCGAGACACAAAACCAGACGTCCATCGTGTTCGATAGCCGCCACGCCAGCACCGCTCGGCTCACCCAGTCCATGACCGCGACGAGATAGAGAAAGCCGCGTCCGATCGGGATGTAAGTTATGTCGGCCGCCCAAACTTGGTTCGGCCGCTCGACCGTCACGTCGCGCAGCAGATACGGATAGATCGCATGCCCGGGCGCGGGCTTGGTGGTGCGCGGCTTCGGACCCAGGGCGGCGATCCCCATACGCCGCATCAGCCGCTGCACACGCTTGCGATTGATCGCCTGCCCCTCGGCCTGCAGCATCGCCGTCATCCGACGTGAGCCGAGGAACGGCCAGCGCGTGAACAGCTCGTCGATCCGCCGCAGCAGCGCGAGCTCGTTATCGTTCGCCGCACGCGCCGGTCGATAAACGCCGGAGCGGGCAATGCCGAACATCGCGCACTGCCGCCGTATGGACAGATGCGGGTGATTGCGATCGAGCTTCGCTCTGCGGTCCGGCGCGCTCATCGTCCGAACCTCTTGCCGAAAAAATCGTTCTCGATCGTCAACTCGCCGATCTTCGCATGCAGCCGTTCGATTTCGCGTTCCGCGCGCGCCTCGGCCTCCTGCCCGACTTTCGGGTCAAACGCCCGGGCGGCATGCGCCTGCAGCTGCTTCTTCCAGGCGTAAACCTGGTTCGGATGCACCTGGTAGCGCTGCGCCAGGTCAGTCACCGTCGACTCCTCACGCAGCGCTTCCAGCGCGATCTTCGCCTTCAGCGCCGCGTCGATCTTCCGTCTCGTCTTCTTCATAGTCCGCTCCGTCTACCACGACAGAACGGCTTCCGCTTCCAACGAAGCCCCTGGTCCCATTTTCGGGGTCCACTTCATTGGATCGCGTTCTTCAGAGTTCATGGACCGAGGAACGACGCAAACGATAGCGTTTGGATCGCTGCACATGTCATGTGGCGTTCTTATGTCGCATCGCCTCGCTGTAACAAGCTGCCTCA
>DATFSE010000148.1:0-3473 GCA_035262745.1 Casimicrobiaceae bacterium
TACGCCCTCACCTCCCCACCGTACTTCTTCGATAACACCAGTGTCAGCGCCGCCGTCAGCGTCGTCTTCCCATGGTCCACGTGACCGATCGTCCCCACATTCACGTGCGGCTTCGTCCGCTGAAATTTGCTCTTGGCCATTGCGTTACCTCGATGATCAGGACTTCTTGTTGATGACGGCTTCGGCGACGGTCTTTGGCGCCTCGGTGTAATGCTTGAATTCCATGGTGTACGTGGCGCGACCCTGCGTAAGCGAGCGCAGCGTGGTCGAATAGCCGAACATTTCGGAGAGCGGCACTTCGGCTTTGATGACCTTGACGCCGGCGACGTCGTCCATGCCGTGCACGATGCCGCGCCGGCTGGAGAGATCGCCCATGACGTTGCCCATGAACTCTTCCGGCGTTTCGACCTCGACCGCCATCATGGGCTCGAGGAGCACCGGGCTGGCCTGGCGCATGCCGTCCTTGAACGCCATCGAAGCCGCCATCTTGAACGCGTTCTCATTGGAGTCGACGTCGTGATAGCTGCCGTCGAAAAGGGTGACCTTCACGTCGACCACGGGAAAGCCGGCCAGCACTCCGTTGGGCAGGGTCTCGACCAGTCCCTTCTCAACCGCAGGAATGTACTCGCGAGGAACCGTCCCGCCCTTGATCGCATCGACGAATTCGAAGCCCTTGCCCGGCGGCTGCGGCTCCATCTTGAGCCACACGTGGCCATACTGGCCGCGGCCGCCTGACTGCTTGATGAATTTGCCCTCGATCTCGGTGGGACGCTTGATCGCCTCGCGGTACGCCACCTGGGGCTTGCCGACGTTGGCTTCGACGCCGAACTCGCGCTTCATCCGGTCGACGATGATCTCGAGATGAAGCTCACCCATGCCGGAGATGATGGTCTGCCCTGATTCGTCATCGGTACGCACGCGGAACGACGGGTCCTCCTGCGCGAGACGATTGAGCGCGATGCCCATCTTTTCCTGGTCAGCCTTGGTCCTGGGCTCCACCGCCTGCGAAATCACAGGCTCTGGGAATTCCATGCGCTCGAGCGTGATCACATGGTCCAGATCACACAGCGTCTCGCCTGTCGCCGCTTCCTTCAGCCCCACCGCCGCGGCGATGTCCCCAGCGCGTACTTCCTTGATCTCCTCGCGCTGGTTGGCGTGCATCTGCAGGAGTCTTCCGATGCGCTCCTTGCGATTGCGCACCGAGTTGTAGATCGTGTCGCCGGAATTGAGCACGCCCGAATAGACGCGGATGAAGGTGAGCTGCCCGACATAGGGGTCGGTCATGATCTTGAAGGCGAGCGCGGCGAAGGGCTCGTCGTCGCTTGCCTTGCGCTCTGTGGGCTTGCCGTTCTCGTCCTCGCCCTGCACCGGCTTGATGTCGATCGGCGACGGCATGTAGTCGATGACTGCGTCGAGCATCGCCTGCACGCCCTTGTTCTTGAACGCGCTGCCGCAGAGCATCGGCACGATCTCGTTTCGGATCGTGCGCATGCGCAGGCCCTGCTTGATCTCGTCCTGCGAAAGATCGTGACCCTCGAGATACTTGTGGGTGAGATCGTCGTTCGCTTCGGCTGCGGCCTCGACCATTTTCTCGCGCCACTTCGTAGCCTCGTCGAGCAGATCGGCAGGGATGTCGCGGGCCTCGTACTTGGTGCCCTGCGAAGCGTCGTCCCAGACGATCGCCTTCATGCGCACCAGATCGACAACGCCCTCGAATTTGTCCTCGGCACCGATCGGAATCTGAATCGGCACCGGATTGCCCTTCAGCCGCGTGCGGATGTGGTCGTAGGACTTGAAGAAATCCGCGCCCTGCCGGTCCATCTTGTTGATGAACGCAAGGCGGGGAACCTTGTATTTGTTCGCCTGACGCCACACCGTCTCCGACTGCGGCTGCACGCCGGCGACGGCGTCGTAGACCATGCACGCGCCGTCCAGCACGCGCATCGAGCGCTCGACCTCGATGGTGAAGTCGACGTGGCCGGGTGTGTCGATGATGTTGATGCGATGCTCGGGGTGGTTGTTGTCCATCCCGGTCCAGAAGCAGGTGGTCGCAGCCGAAGTGATGGTGATGCCGCGCTCGCGCTCCTGCTCCATCCAGTCCATGACCGCGGCGCCGTCGTGTACCTCGCCCATCTTGTGCGAGACGCCGGTGTAGAAAAGGATGCGCTCGGTGGTCGTGGTCTTTCCGGCATCAATGTGGGCACTGATGCCGATGTTCCGATAGCGCTCGATGGGAGTTGTGCGTGCCACTTTGCTTTGTCTTTTGCATGCGCGTTGCGGAGGTCTGCCATTGCCGTCCGTCGACGCTTGGTCTCATTGGTCTAGAAGCGGAAATGGGAGAAGGCGCGGTTTGCTTCGGCCATGCGGTGCACTTCCTCGCGCTTTTTCACCGCTCCGCCGCGTCCCTCGGACGCCTCGAGCAACTCGGCCGCGAGCCGCTGGCCCATGGATTTTTCACCGCGCTTGCGCGCCGCTTCGCGCAGCCAGCGCATCGCCAGCGCGACACGGCGCACCGGGCGTACTTCGACGGGCACCTGGAAATTGGCGCCGCCAACACGCCGGCTTTTCACCTCGACCATCGGCTTGGCGTTGGAAAGGGCCTGGTTGAACACCTCGAGCGGGTCCTTGCCGCCCTTTTTGGCGATCGACTCCAGCGCACCGTAAACGATGCGCTCGGCAACGGACTTCTTGCCTTGGCTCATGAGCACGTTGACGAATTTCGCCACGTCGCCGTTGGAGTACTTGGGATCGGGCAGGATCTCGCGCTTGGGAATTTCTCTGCGTCGGGGCATGATGAGCTTCCTGGATGCCTTATGCGGCCTTGGGTTTCTTGGCGCCGTATTTGGAGCGGCCCTGCTTGCGGTCCTTGACTCCGGCGGTGTCGAGCGAGCCGCGCACCATGTGGTAGCGCACGCCGGGAAGGTCTTTCACGCGGCCGCCGCGAATCAGTACCACCGAGTGCTCCTGCAGGTTGTGGCCCTCGCCACCGATGTAGCTGATGACCTCGAAGCCGTTGGTGAGGCGCACCTTGGCGACCTTGCGCAAAGCGGAGTTCGGTTTCTTGGGCGTCGTCGTGTAGACGCGCGTGCACACTCCGCGCTTTTGCGGGCTCTGCTTGAGCGCAGGCACTTTGCTCTTTGACACAGGGGCCACGCGGCCCTTGCGTACAAGCTGATTGATCGTTGGCATCCTGATTGTCCGTTTCGTCTGCGCCGCTCGTTATCCGGGCGAATGCAGTCCTGCATCGAAACCGCTTCCGGTAAATCAAAGTGGCCCAAGCATCGGCTGCTCAGGCCACTCTTCTCGCGCCTCGCCCGACGAATTCCGCGAAAAAGTCGGGAATCGCGGCCGGGTACGCGGCGCCTTCTGGCCGGCGGACGCTTTTGTTGGGCAGCCCGTGGTCCGGCGCAAGGCGAAAAGACTTTGGATTTTAAGGCGCTAGCGGTTTTCTGTCAACGCGTACGAAGGTCCCA
>DATFSE010000149.1:0-3356 GCA_035262745.1 Casimicrobiaceae bacterium
GACAGCCCCGCGGTGGCCGCCAGCGCTTGGATGCTGATGTTCTCTTCCAAATGGGCCTCGATAAATTCGCGCACGCTGCGCAGCGCTCGGGGCGGCAAGCCACCGCGACTACGCGAGCGCAATTTCGCGACCGACGGAACGGCGGTTTCACCCATCGACGAAAATAGCTTCTCGGGCAACGTCGGGTGCCCCGCGTGGGCGATATGAGTCGAATTTAGGAGCATGGCCGTCTTTCCTCTCAACGATGAAATACGAACATTCCCGGCTGTGCGCGTGCCAGACCGGCGCACAATCGCCAGTGGCGCCACGAAGCATGCGGCAGCGGTGCTCAAAAGCGAAGTTAATGGTTATGAAGGCGTGCTTAGCCGATCTTAACGCGACGACGGGATGTCCCGCGTTGCTTTGCAACGAAAGTATAAAGCGGCACCAGGCGGTGCCCGGCATCTACGACGAACGAATAAGGTTCCACCCTCCCCGCGAGTATTTGCGGCTAGGGACTCACCCGATGCCATGTCATATCGAGCCACTTGCGCGCTAAGACACATTGCGGCGCAGTCCGGCGTTAATTCTTGCAAAGGGTCGCAAATCTCTGCAGGTTCCCGAATCGATGAACGTCGGCAAGGACTTGCCTGGACTGTGCCATGAAGTCGGCCTAAGTTTGTCCCATTCGCTTCTGGCTCTCAGGGGATTAAGAGTGCCGAATCGCGCAACTGTTTCGGCCGACCAGGCAATTTCGTTCGGGCCGTTTCGGCTTGTTCCATCGCAGCAGCTACTCCTGGAGGATGGTAAGCTGGTCCGCCTCGGAAGCCGTGCGCTGGACATATTGATCGCTTTGGCCGAGCGTCCAAACGAACTTGTCAGCAAGGAGGAGCTGATCGCCCGCGTGTGGCCGGACACTTTCGTCGAGGAGGGAAACCTCCGGGTTCACATCGCGACGCTTCGCAGGGCTCTCGGCGACGGACAAGCAGGAAAGCGTTATGTCGCCAATATTCCCGGTCGGGGCTATCGTTTCGTAGCTCCGGTCTCGCTCTCTGCCGACCAAGAGCCCCTAGCGCCGCCGCCCTCCGCCGTCACGCGCACCTATGATCTGCCGGCGCCGCCCGCGCGGATGCTTGGGCGCGACGACATAGTCAACTCGCTCATTTCCCAGTTGCCGCAGCGGCGCTTCATCACGTTGGTCGGACCCGGCGGCATCGGCAAAACGACGGTCGCGCTTGCAGTAGCGGACAGATCAACTGCGTCCTATCCCGACGGTGTTCGTTTCGTCGATCTCGCGCCCCTGACCGACCCGCTGCTCGTACCGAGCGCGCTCGCTTTCGTGCTCGGATTGGCAATCCGCTCCGACACTCCGATTCCTGGATTGGTTGCATTGCTTCGCGACAAGAAGATGCTGCTCGTACTCGATAGCTGCGAGCATGTCATCGATGCGGCCGCCTCCTTGGCAGAACAAGTGCTCAGGGGCGCGCCGGGCGTCCACATCCTGACGACCAGTCGCGAAGCGTTGCGCGCCCAGGGCGAGCGCGTACAGCGACTGGGCCCATTGGGCGTTCCAGCCGTCTCCGCCGGCCTCACGGCAGAGGAGGCAATCACCTATCCAGCGGTTCAGCTCTTTGTCGAACGCGCGACCGAGAGTTTGGATACGTTCGAACTGACCGGCGCGGATGCACGGGTCATCGCGGATGTCTGCCGCCGGCTGGACGGGATCGCACTTGCGATCGAGCTGGCCGCCGGGCGTGTCGACGCGTTCGGCGTGAGGGGACTAGCGGCGCGCCTGGACGATCGCTTCCGGCTCTTGACGCACGGTCGGCGCACAGCACTGCCGCGGCACCAAACGCTGAGCGCCACGCTCGACTGGAGCTACGAGCACCTTCCCGAATCCGAGCGCGTGGTGCTGCGGCGTTTGGCCGTTTTCGCGGGCGGCTTTACGCTGGATGCGGCCCAAGCGATCACGGCGAGTACCGATATCGACGCCAGAGACATCGCCGATCATGTCGCGAACCTCGTGGCAAAATCGCTTATCACCGCGGACGTGGGCAACGCGGTCGTGCATTACCGGCTTCTCGAAACCACGCGCGTCTACGGTCTCGGCAAGCTCAAGGAATCAGGTGAGTCCGAGTTGTTCGCGCGGCGTCATGCCGAATATTTTCGGGACTTGTTCGAGCGCGCAGAGACCGAATGGGAGACACGACCCGCGGCGGAGTGGCTGACCGCCTACGGCCGCCAGATCGACAATGTCCGCACGGCGCTGGACTGGGCATTTTCGCCCGGCGGCGATACGGAGCTCGGCGTCGGATTGACGATCGCCGCAGTACCGCTCTGGAGACTGCTGTCGCTGATGGAGGAATGTTGCAGCCGCGCCCAGCGCGCGCTCGACAGCCTCGAACCTCACGCGCGCGCCGGCTCGCGCCAGGCCCTGAAGCTGTTGACGGCGCTGGGTGGGGCGCTGCGCTACGACACAGGTTCGGCCGCTGAAATCGAGGCGGTATGGACCACAGCCTTGGCAATTGCCGAACAGCTTGACGATGCCGACTATCAGCTGCGCGCCATCTCGGGGCTGCGGACCATTCGCCTCACCGATGGAAACTTGCGCGAAGTTTTAGCCCTTGCACAGCGGTTCAAGGAGGTGGCTGCGAAGGCAACCGATCCCAGGGATGTTCTCGCCGGCGATCGCATGATCGGCTTTGCCCTGCATTTGCTCGGACGGCAGGGCGATGCGCGGCGGCATATCGAGATGATGCTCCGCCACTACGTCCCGTCGGCTCAGCGATTCCATATCATCCGCTTTGGGTACGATCAGCAGGTCATTGCGCGTAACACCCTTGCATCGATTCTTTGGTTGCAGGGTTTCTCTGATCAGGCACTGCGTGTTGCCGAGCGCAATATTGATAATGCTCGATCCGTCGATCACGAGCTCTCGCTGTGCAATGCGCTCGGCCAATGCGCGTGCCGGATAGCGTTGTTGGTAGGCGATCTGGCGGCGGCAGAGCGTTATGTGGCGATGCTACTTGATCACTCCGCAAGGTATGCGCTGCCTGCGTGGCATGCCTCGGGGCGCTGTTTCGATGGCATCCTACGCATTAAGCAGGGCAATGTCGCCGATGGGTTGAATGTTCTGCGCATTGGGCTCGACGAACTTTCGAAGACAAGATTCGAAACTCGCTACCTTGTGTTCCTCGCCCAGTTGGCAGAGGCCTCCAGCCGAGTGGGGGAGATAGCAATCGGTCGCGCTGCGATCGACCAGGCTCTCGAGCAGTGCCGCCGGAACGAAGAACTCTGGTACCTGCCTGAGTTGCTGCGGTTGAAAGGCGAGATTCTGCTTCGAGAGGGAGCATCAGACGCCATCGCGGCGGCCGAGG
>DATFSE010000150.1:0-2029 GCA_035262745.1 Casimicrobiaceae bacterium
GTGCCGCATAAATTTTGCGTAAACAACTCACGGATCTGTGACTTTTGTTGCAGGTACAAATAACAATACTACTTTGACGAGGAATACCGGTGTATTTTCGCGTAGGTGAAAATGACCAACTGGTCAGGGGCGGATGCGGTCATCCCAGACAAGGTCTGAATTTTCACGCGAGGCTTTTGCATTCCTCGACAGCCTGGAACGGCTGTCGACGCTGGATGGCGTAACTTCCGCGCTTGAAGAGGCGCTGGCGCGATTCGGAGTGGAAAGCTTCATCGTCACCGGCCTGCCGACGAGGGATCAAGCCTTCGACGATCACGTCATCGCATCGCGGTGGCCGCCCGAATTCTTCATGCTCTATGTGGAGAACGACTACGCCCGCTTCGATCCGCTGGCCGAGCGATCGATTCACTCGCACATGCCGTTCGAGTGGAGCGCCGATTCCTATCGCTCGAACGCGGACCCGCGCGTCGCCGAGATCATGGAACGATCTGCGGATTTCGGCCTCAAGCACGGATACGTGGTCCCGATCCACGGACCGAACGGCTACGAGGGCTGCGTGTCGATGGCGGGGTCCGAGCTCAGGATTTCCGCGCGCGCCAAGGCGGCCATTCACCTGATTGCACTGTACGCTTTCGACCGCATGCGCCAAATGCGCGGACAACGTTCCGACAAGAAATCTCCCCTGACGACGCGCGAACGCGAGGTGCTGGCGTGGGCTGCCAAGGGAAAATCGGCCTCGCAAATCAGCCAGGCGTTGCGGATCTCCAAGCGCACGGTCGACGAGCACACTCAGACGGCAGCGCGCAAACTCGGCGCCGCGAACCGGACCCAGGCGGTCGCGATCGCGTTGCGTGATCGCATCATTGATGCGTGATCACCGGAGAAGTGTTCGGTTGATTACCGGAGAAATGACGGTTGTGAAAAATGACTAGGTATTGCTCCCACTAGCAGCAATACTAATTTCGTTATATTCCTATCAGCAATACGGTTTCCTCCTCTGAAAGAGACGGAGACCGGAGCGTAAAACCACCGGCGTGGCATTGCGTGAACCCATCCTCCGGTCGCTATGCGCGAAATTCGCCCCCGGCGCGCATTTAGCGGGTTGGCCGGATGATCCACCGGCTCTGCCAATGATAGGGGCATACATGAACTCCACGGTCACAAAGCGGTCAGTCGTCATCGCGGGTCGCAAGACCAGCATCAGCCTCGAGGACGAGTTCTGGAACGGCCTCAAGGCGATTGCACATCATCATCGTCGCACGCTCTCTGCGGTCGTGGGCGAAATCGATCAAAAGCGTCGCGGCAATCTCTCTTCGGCAATCCGCGTCTTCGTGTTCGGAAATCTGTGCACGCAGACGCCCGCCAATGCGGAAGATGGCGTGGGGGGCAACGTCATCAGTCCTGCGTTCGGTCGACACGAACAGCGCTCGCTCTGATTCTGCGGAGCACGCCACATGTCGATCGCGACTGGATCCAATCGCGAAGTCTTCATCGTTGACGACGATCCGACGGCGCGCGAATCGTTGGCGACGTTGCTCTCCGACGCGGGCTTCGAGGTCACGCTCTTCGCCGACGGCACGTCCGTCGTCGGCGAAGCGCGCGCCAGAACACCAGCCTGCATCATCCTCGACCTGCACATGCCGGGCGGCTCGGGGCTCGACATTCTGTCCCGGCTCGACGCCAAACACTACGGGGCGCCGATCCTGGTGGTATCCGGACGCAGCGACATTCCCTGCGTCGTGGAAGCGATCAAGCGCGGCGCCTTCGACTACATCGAAAAGCACCGCGTGACCGAGAATTTCGTCGCCCGCGTGCGGGAGGCGATCGAGACGGTGGGTCAGCAGGTCTCGCGCTACGCCGGATGGAACCCTACCCGGCCGGCATTTCCCGGGTCTTCATCGCTGACGCCGCGTGAGCATGAGGTCCTCGCCCAGATCGTCGGCTGCGCCTCCAACAAGGAGGCCGCCTTGAAGCTCGGCATCAGCCGACGCACGGTCGAGATTCATCGCGCGCACATCATGCAGAAGCT
>DATFSE010000151.1:0-2917 GCA_035262745.1 Casimicrobiaceae bacterium
GTACGAGTGACGGCCGCGGTGCTGTCCGAGCACTGTCACCAGCAGTACGACCCCGCATATGGCGCCGAAGAGACGCGCTGCGACGCATCCGTTCGATTTACCACCCGGTCCGGTCAGGTCATCAGAACGACGGTCACCGACGCGTTTCCCTACGAGTTCAGTCATCGGCCAGGACGGCTGACAACTATCCAGCTTCGCTACGACAGCGTCGACCCGGCCGACCCTGACAAGCAAAGCAACTACATGTCCGTCGGTGAGTTCCTGCTCGTGTTGGGAATCGGAGCCGTCGCCGCCACGACCGGGACACTCTGGCTCGTGAGAGCGGAGCGGATTGCCGAAAATGTGGTCCGCCGGCGGATGAGTCAGGCCTTGTCGTCGCGGGCGCTGTAACGCCCAGCGGCGGTAGGTGAGGTTGCAGCAGGAATCGTCAGGCCAGGTACTCGCGCAGCATCTGGGCGCGGCTCGGATGCCGGAGCTTGGCTAGTGTCTTGGATTCGATCTGCCGGATCCGCTCTCTGGTCACCCCGAATTCGTGGCCGACCTCTTCGAGCGTGCGCGGGTGCCCGTCCAGCAGGCCGAAGCGCAACTGGATGATCCGCTGCTCGCGGATGCTGAGGTTGTCGAGCACGCGATCTAGCTGATCCTGGAGCATGATGAAAGCTGCCGCCTCCATCGGGACTACGGCGTCAGCGTCCTCGATGAAGTCGCCTAGGTCGGAGTCCTCCTCGCCTATCGGCGACTGAAGTGATACCGGCTCTTGGGCGATCCGCTGGATCTCGGCGACGCGGTCCGGGTGCATTCCCATCTCGGCGGCGATTTCTTCCGGCGTGGCTTCGCGGCCTAGGTCCTGATGAAGCTGACGCTGAATCCGCGCCATCTTGTTGATGGTCTCGACCATGTGCACAGGGATGCGGATGGTCCTGGCCTGATCCGCGATAGCCCGGGTGATCGCCTGCCGGATCCACCACGTCGCGTACGTCGAGAACTTATAGCCCTTGGTGTAGTCGAACTTCTCGACCGCGCGGATCAAACCGAGATTGCCCTCCTGGATCAGGTCCAGGAAGACAAGGCCTCGGCCGATGTAACGCTTCGCAATCGAGACAACAAGGCGCAGGTTGGCCTCGATCAACCGCTGCTTTGCTGCCACCCCGTCCGCGGCGATGAGCATGAGTTCCGCTATCTGCGCGCCAGCGCAGCCAGTCTGGCCACCCCCCTGCAGGGTCTCCTCCGCAAACAAGCCAGCCTCGATGGCTTTGGCGAGCTCGACTTCGTCGTGCGCAGTCAGCAGTGGTACCCGGCCGATCTCCCTCAGGTAGATCCGCACGAGGTCGCCGGTGGCGGCGCGCCGCGTTTCGCTATGCGGCTGCCGCAAGGCGAAGTCGTCGCTCTCATGCGGCGCCTCGATCACGTCGACGCCTTCCTCGGCCAGGAGTTTCAGCACTCCATCAACAGCTTCGACGGACATGTCGGAGCGCTCGAACGCTGCGGTTAGCTCGGTCATCGAGACCGATCCGCGTTCTCTCGCCGCGGCGATGAGGTCGGCTACCTGATCGACTGGGGGTGCAGCCGTAAGACTCATGCAGATCAGTCTGCGCCACGATTCAGCCGTGGAGCGGACTCAATATTGTCACCAAAGCGTTAGTAGCGCGGACAGCAATCTTGTGCCTAGAGCGCGCCGGACGCGCGCTCCGACAGGACCTTGCGACGCTGCTCAAAGGCCACGAGGTCACCGAACATGCGGTTGTAGTCGGTCTGCTCGGCAACCGGGTTCAGCCGCTGTAGCCGTGACTTGATGCTTGCGATCTGCCGGCTCACCGATAGCTCTTCAACCCTTGCGAGCACGGCCTCGGCAAACCTCGCGTCCGGTTCGCCGGTCTCGCCCGGCACTTCCATTGGCTCGACAGCGAGACCGGTGACGAAACCGCGGGCATTGTCATTCGGAGCCGCAGCGCGCAATCGCTCCGACCATTCGCGGGCTGAGCTCGCACTGGCGACGCCGCCGCTCGCCGCGATCAGCTCGCACACCGCCGCGTGCGCCGGGACGGTGAACACAGTAGACGGCAACTCATCGAAGGCCGGCCCGCAGAGCGCTGGCCGCTGGATTGCCAGCTTCAGTGCCTGCCGCTCCACGTTGACGACCGGGTCGGCACGGTCGAAAGCGCTACGCGGCTGTTGCACCTGCCCGCTCCGCGATGAGCCGGGATCGCCGAAGCCCGCTGTGCTAGTCTCGCCGACGCCCGCCTGGCCGACTCCGGCCGCGCGCGATGGAGCGAGATTGCGTCCGCCAGCCCCGTTCCTATCCCTTGTCCATCCGTTGCCAGCGCCCGCCTGCGCGCCGTTCCCGTTGCGCGCTCCGTACCGGTCCGGTTGTCCGCTATGGGTCTGGACCCGGTCGAGCACGAAGGCTTCATCCATCATGCCCAGCCAGCGATCGAGATTGACGGCGTACCGGTGGCGCAGCCCCTTGTCCTTGATGCGCGCAACGATGGGGGCGGCCGCATCGAGCGCCGCGAGCCTGCCTTCCGTCGTGTCGAGATTGTGATCGTGCAGCGCGCTGCGGATCGCGAACTCGAAGAGCGGGACGCGCTGCGCGATGAGATCCCGCACTGCTGCATCGCCCCGCGCAACTCGCAGGTCGCACGGGTCGAGGCCGTCGGCCTGCACGGCGACGAACGTCTGGGTGACGAACCGTTCCTCCATGCTGAATGCGCGCAGTGCCGCGCGCTGGCCAGCCGCGTCGCCGTCGAACGTGAAGATGACCTCGCCCCGGAACTGGCTGTCGTCCATCAGCAGCCGTCGCAAGATGGCGATGTGGCCGTCGCCGAAGGAAGTGCCGCTCGTCGCCACCGCCGTCGTGATGCCGGCCAGATGACAGGCCATCACGTCGGTGTAGCCCTCAACGAGCACCGCCTGGCGG
>DATFSE010000152.1:0-4531 GCA_035262745.1 Casimicrobiaceae bacterium
CGCGTTGCCCCATTTCGAATGGGGGGTCAACTGGTGCTTCGCACAGCGCTTCAACCAGTATGTGTTGTTGCATGCAGGAGTGATGGCACGGAGAGGTAACGCGGCAGTCCTCGCGGCGATTCCCGGTTCAGGCAAGAGCACATTATCCGCGGCGCTTATGTTGCGCGGTTGGCGCTTGTTGTCGGATGAGTTTGGCGTGCTGAATCCGGAGACTGGCCAGTTTCTTCCCATGCTGAAACCGATGTCGATCAAGAATGCGGCAATCGATGTCATCCGGGAATTCTCTGCGGCTGCCACCTTTGGCCCGACGTTCAGGAATACGCGCAAGGGAGATGTCGCGCACCTTGCGCCTGATCTGGAGAGCGTGGCGTCGCGGCATACGGCAGCGCAGCCCCGGATCGTAATCTTCCCTCGATACACCGAGGGAGTTCCCACCCGAGTTGCCCAGCTCACACCCGAGCAAGGTTTCGCCCGTCTTGCGTTCAACAGCTTCAATTACGCAGTGCTTGGACCGATCGCGTTCAATGCGCTCGCAGACCTGCTGGAGCGCTGCCCCGCGTTTGAGCTCGAATATGGCGACTTGGCCGACGCCGTTGAATGCATCGGTGAGTTGTTCGGCGGCGAGACTGGCGAATCATGAACGCCTACCGTACGAGCGATGGGCTTCGGGACCTTCTTCGGTTGCTGAGGATCGCGGATTGCGCCCGTTCGCTCTCGTTTTCGCAATGGGACGTCGTGTTGCGGCTGGCACGGCACTCGCGTCTGCTGGCCGTGATCGACCAACGTATCGCCGACGTTCCGGGCTTGGAAGCAGCGATACCCGAAAGGGTTACAGGACATCTGCGCGCGGCTCGCAATTACGTAACACATCGAGTCGAACTTTTGAAAATGGAGTTGCGGGACTTGGACAGGGCGCTGCCCCGTGACCTACCCATCGTCCTGCTGAAGGGGGCTGCCTACGTTGCGCAAGATCTGCGGGTCGCCCGAGGGCGGCTTCCCGGCGACGTAGATCTGCTCGTTGCGCGCGAGCATTTGGAGCGCGCTGAAAGCGCTTTGATTGAAGGAGGCTGGAAAACCGACATTACCGATGCCTACGATCAGCGGTACTACCGCCGTTGGAGCCACGAGCTTCCACCGATGCGCATCCCGGGACACGCGCTGGAAGTGGACCTGCACCACGCAATCACTCCGGTTACGGCAAGGTTCCAGGCGTCACAGGAATTGTTGTGGAGCGGCGCTGCGCAGCCGCGAGGCCAGCGGTATATGGTGCTGCACCCGGCCGATCAAATCATTCATGCTGCGGTGCATTTGTTCCAGGATTCCAATCTTGCGGGCAGGCTTCGTGATCTGGTCGACATCGATGCACTGATTCGCCAGCATCTGATCACCGCCGAGGACTGGAATGTGTTCTGCGAGCGAGCAGCGGCTCACGGAATGGAACGACCTGTTTGGTATGCGCTGGCGCATTGCACCAAGTGGCTCGGGACATCAACGCGACTGAGTCGCCCCCTTCCAAAACCAGCGTCGGCGCGGATTGCTGGTATGGACTGGATCTTTTCACGGTGTTGCCCACCCCGCCTGCCAGAGGAAGGTGTCGGAGTAGGGATTCGCCTAGCCTGCCTACTTGCAACAGCGCGCTATCATTGGTTACGCATGCCAGTCTGGCTGCTGTTCCCTCATCTCCTGCGAAAAAGCCTGCGAAGACTAGGAGTTCAATTAAAAACTGTGGCGCGACCTGGCCATATCGCTCGCGCCTAAACCCCAAGCTCCCCCGGCGCTCAGCCGTCGAGCGTTGTTTCAGGACCGATCTTGCGTTCCGGCTTGCTCGTTCAACCCCAGCATAGCCGCGTCGGGTTTTCCACCAGCACCTTTTGCCGCAAACCCAGCGCGCTCGGTCGGGGCATCCGCCCAGCGCCGACCGTAGTAAGCTTGGCGGAGTCGATCCATCAAGCTAAGCCACTCGCGAGGAGCTTCTCATGCCCGACATCGACAAGGCAAAGGTGGTCGCAACGCTCAACAAGATTCTCGAACAAGAGCTCGCCGGTGTAGTTCGCTACACCCACTATTCTTTTCTCGTGTATGGATATGGGCGCATTCCCATTGTCTCCTGGCTGCGCGCGCAGGCGACTGAAGGGCTTAGTCACGCCCAGCAGGCGGGCGAGCTCATCACTCAGCTGGGTGCCTATCCTTCCCTCGGCATCGGACCCCTGCTCGATGCTCCGCAGCATGACATCGGGGCCATCTTGCGCGAGTCACTGGAGGCGGAGCGTAGTGCCCTCGAGCAGTATCGTGAACTTCTCCGGCTGGTCGAAGGTCGCTCGGTAATGCTCGAGGAATTCGCGCGCCAGATGATCTACGCGGAAGAGCTACACGCCGGCGAGGTCGACAAGATGCTGCGCAAACCTGGAGACGTCGCGGCGTTCAAATCCGAATGAATTAAGCGCGGAACAATCAGCGGACGATGGTATTGTCGCGCGACCCCGATCGCCAGATCTTGTTCTGCAGCTGGATGATGCCGTAAATGAGCTGTTCGGCCGTCGGCGGACAGCCCGGGACATAGACGTCCACTGGAATGATGCGGTCGCATCCGCGCACGACCGAGTAGGAATAGTGGTAATAGCCGCCGCCGTTGGCGCACGATCCCATGGAAATGACCCAGCGCGGCTCGGCCATCTGATCGTAAACTTTACGCAGCGCCAGTCCCATCTTGTTGCACAGCGTTCCCGACACGATCATCAGGTCCGATTGCCTCGGGCTCGGCCGAAAGACCATGCCGAAACGATCGAGGTCGTAGCGCGATGCCGCGGCGTGCATCATTTCCACGGCACAACACGCCAAGCCCATGGCCATGGGCCACATCGATCCCGTTCGCGCCCAGTCGACCATGGTGTCGACCGTCGTTAGCCCATAGCCCCGCTCGAGAACTTCTTCCAACGCCATCGCAACTGCCGTCCTCAACTAGGTAGAACGCGGCAGCGCGACGGGGTTCCCGAACCTCGGCCGGAAAGCGTTAAACCGAAGCAGTACTTTTTATGGGCAGCGAGTGCTGCCTGTGGATTCTGATACGGCCTGCCCGTTTGGCTTCGAGCCGTGCGGTTTCAGGCCCGGGCCTTTCCCTGATTGGCAACCGCCTGTGTCGCTTTGGCGATTTCCTCGGGATCACCCAGATAGTAATGGCGCACCGGCTTCAAATCGTCGGTCAGCTCGTAAATGAGAGGAACTCCGGTCGGGATGTTGAGGCCGACGATCTCGCCGTCGCCGATGTTGTCCAGATACTTGACCAGCGCTCGCAGCGAGTTGCCATGCGCCGCGATGAGCACGCGATCGCCGGCACTGACTCGCGGCGCGATCGTTTCGTGCCAGTAGGGAAGGAAGCGCGCCACGGTGTCCTTGAGGCACTCGGTGAGCGGGAGCTGGTCCGATTTGAGGCTCGTGTAGCGCGGATCGCGACCCGGATAGCGCTCGTCCGAGGGTTCCAGCGCCGGCGGACGAATATCGTAGCTACGCCTCCAGATCAGCACCTGCTCGTCGCCGAATTGCGCCGCCGTCTCCGCTTTGTTGAGCCCTTGCAATGCTCCGTAGTGGCGCTCGTTGAGCCGCCAGCTCCGATGCACCGGTATCCACATCAGGTCGAGCTCGTCGAGTGCAATCCAGAGAGTGCGGATGGCACGCTTGAGTACCGACGTGTACGCGACGTCGAATGCGAATCCGCGCTCGCGCAGGACGCTGCCGGCGTTTTTTGCTTCGTCGATGCCCTGCGGCGATAGATCGACGTCGGTCCAGCCGGTGAAGCGATTCTCGCGGTTCCATACGCTTTCGCCGTGGCGGAGTAGTACGAGCTGTTTCATGGACGAGTTCCACATACGTCATTCCCGCCCGCGATGAAAGCACTCGGGGGCAGGCTTCGGCGGGAATCCAGTGTCTTGATTTGAACGTCACTGGATCCCCGCGTGCGCGGGGACGACAGGTTGAAATCCACCAACGATCTCAGGCGCATCCGCTACACGCTGATCCGGCGCAGTCTCAGCGCATTGCCGATCACCGACACCGAGGAAAGCGACATCGCGGCGCTGGCGATCATCGGACTTAAGAGAATGCCGATCCACGGATAGAGCACGCCTGCGGCGATCGGCACACCCAGAAAGTTGTAGATGAACGCGAAAAACAGATTCTGGCGGATGTTGCGCATGGTTTTGTTGCTCAGCGCGCGCGCTCTGGCAATACCATGCAGGTCGCCTTTAACCAGCACGATGCGCGCGCTGCTCATCGCGATATCGGTGCCCGTTCCCATGGCGATGCCAACATTTGCCTGCGCCAGCGCCGGCGCGTCGTTGACTCCATCGCCCGCCATGGCAACGACATGTCCCAGCTTCTGCAGCGATTGCACCTCGCGGTACTTGTCCTGCGGCAGAACGCCTGCCTTGAAGTTGTCCAGCCCGAGCTGCTTGGCCACCGTTTCCGCCGTTGTTGCATTGTCGCCGGTGAGCATGATCATGCGGATGCCGAACTCATGCAAAGCGCGAATCGCGTC
>DATFSE010000153.1:0-156828 GCA_035262745.1 Casimicrobiaceae bacterium
GCGCGCCCGAAGGCTCCTACGTGACGGCGGTTTACCTGACGAAGTTCACTAATATCCCGCCGGCGAACGAGGTCGTCTTGCTCGACCTGGAAGACGGTGAATGGCGCGTCGGCGGCTACAGCATCGAGGACGCGGATCCCCCGGATACCGGTTCGACCCCTCAACCCAAACCCAAGGAATAAGCTCTTGTCCGCTCCCATTTCCAACGTGCGTCCGGAACCGGACAAGGTCCTGGTCGACATCGCCGACTACGTCGCCGGCTATCGCATCGAGAGCAAGGAAGCCTTCGAGACCGCGCGCTATTGCCTGATGGACACGCTCGGTTGCGGTTTCGAAGCGCTGTCCTACCCCGCGTGCACCAAGCTCCTCGGCCCGATCGTGCCGGGGACCGTCGTGCCCAACGGCGCCAAGGTGCCGGGCACGCCGTTCCAGCTCGATCCAGTGCAGGCGGCGTTCAACATCGGCGCCATGATCCGCTGGCTCGATTTCAACGACACCTGGCTCGCCGCCGAATGGGGTCATCCGTCCGACAACCTGGGCGGCATCCTGGCGACCGCGGACTGGCTTGCGCGCAACGCCCGCGCCGCGGGACGAAAAGCGCCCGTCATGCGCGACGTGCTGACCGCGATGATCAAGGCGCACGAGATCCAAGGCGTGATCGCGCTCGAGAACAGCTTCAACCGCGTCGGGCTGGACCACGTCGTGCTGGTGAAAGTCGCCTCGACCGCCGTCGTGGCGCAGATGCTCGGCCTCAGCAACGACGAGATCATCGACGCCGTGTCGCTCGCCTGGGTCGACGGCCAGTCGCTGCGCACGTATCGCCACACGCCGAATACCGGCTCGCGCAAGAGCTGGGCCGCGGGCGACGCGACCGCGCGCGCCGTGCGTCTCGCGCTCATGGCCGCGAAAGGCGAGATGGGTTATCCCTCAGTGCTCAGCGCGAAGACCTGGGGCTTCTACGATGTGCTGTTCAAGGGGAAGCCCTTTGTCTTTCACCGCCCTTACGCGAGCTATGTCATGGAGCACATCCTGTTCAAGATCTCGTACCCGGCGGAATTCCATGGCCAGACGGCGGTCGAATGTGCGATGGCCCTGCACCGCCAAGTCAAGGACCGCATCGACGCCATCCGCCGCATCACGATTCGAACGCACGAATCGGCGATCCGCATCATCGACAAGTCCGGCCCGCTCGCGAATCCGGCCGACCGGGATCATTGCATTCAGTACATGGTCGCCGTCCCGCTGATCTTCGGAGATCTCACCGCCGCCGACTACGAGGATGCCGTCGCAGGCGATCCGCGCATCGACGCGCTGCGCGCCAAGATGACCTGCGTCGAAGACAAGGGCTTTTCGCGCGACTACCTCGATCCCGACAAGCGCTCGATCGCCAACGCCCTGACGATCGAGTTCGCCGACGGCTCGAAGCTTCCGGAGGTCGCGATCGAATACCCGATCGGCCATCGCCGCCGCCGTGGCGAAGGCATCCCGCTGCTCGTGGAGAAGTTCAAGACCAATCTCGCGCGCCGGTTTCCGGCGAAGCAGCAGCGCGCCCTTCTCGATCTCGTGCTGGACGCGGCGCGCTTCGAGGCGACGCCGGTGGACGAGTTCGTCGATCTCATGGTGATCTGATCCGATCCCAGGAACTTGCGGAGGCCAGTCATGCAGCGAACCACCCTTCTCCTACTTTGCCTGAGCATCGTGGCGACGGCGGCGCAGGCGCAGGAGAAATACCAGCGCAAATCGGGACTGTGGGAGCTCAAGCGAACGTCCACGGTAAGCCACGGGCAGACACGCGTGTATCAGCTGTGCGTCGATCGAGCATCCGATGACGCGCTCAGTCCGCTCGCAGACGGCGTGCCCGGCGAACGCTGCAAGGTTACGAGCGCGCAGCGTCAAGGGGATCGGCTGGCCGTGGATGCCCAATGCAATCTTTCGCGCACTGTCGCCACGACACACGCGGTGATCACGGGCAACTTCGACTCCGCTTACAAGACCGAGAGCAAGTCCACGTTCGAGCCCCCGTTGCGCGGGTATTCCGACGCCACCGCCGTACTCGAAGCGAGGCTGACGGGTGAGTGCAAGCCGGGCCAGCGCGCAGGCGACGTCATCGGTCCGAGGGGCGAGAAATTCAATGTCAACGACGCGGGCAAGCCCAAGGATGCGGGGAACACGGGGCAGCAAAAACCCGCGGGGCGGCAGAAAGGCCGCTACACCCCGCCGAGTGCTTCGGCCACGACCCCGAATACTCCTCCCGCCACGGCGCCGAGTACTCCTCCCGCCACGAAATAAGGAAGTCCGATGGCGCACAATCTCCACGGTAGTTTGCAGGAACTTCGCACGGCGAGCGGCACACCGGGGCGTTTCTATTCGGTTGCTGCGCTGGAAAAGGCCGGCCTGGGCCGTGTCTCGCGCCTGCCGGTGTCGATTCGCATCGTGCTGGAATCGGTGCTGCGCAACTGCGACGGCAAGAAGATCACCGAGGAGCACGTGCGCCAGCTCGCAGGCTGGGGGCCGAACACGCCGCGCACCGAGGAGATCCCCTTCGTCGTCGCCCGGGTCGTGCTCCAGGACTTCACCGGCGTGCCGCTGCTGTGCGATCTCGCCGCCATGCGCAATGTCGCGCAGCGCATGGGCAAGGATCCCAAGGTCGTCGAGCCGCTGGTGCCGGTTGACCTGGTGGTGGACCATTCCGTGCAGGTGGATCACTACGGCGCGAAGAACGCGCTCGATCTCAACATGAAAGTCGAGTTCCAGCGCAACGCCGAGCGCTACAAGTTCATGAAATGGGGCATGCAGGCGTTCGACACCTTCAAGGTCGTGCCGCCCGGCATCGGCATCGTGCACCAGGTCAATCTCGAGTACCTGGCTCGTGGCGTGCACCAGAAGGACGGCGTCTACTATCCGGACACGCTGGTAGGCACCGATTCGCACACTACTATGATCAACGGCATCGGAGTCGTCGGCTGGGGTGTGGGCGGCATCGAAGCCGAAGCCGGAATGCTCGGTCAGCCGGTCTACTTCCTGACTCCGGACGTCGTCGGCGTGCACATGAAAGGGCGTCTCGCGGAAGGCGTCACCGCGACCGATCTCGTTCTTACCGTTACCGAGATGCTGCGCAAAGCGAAGGTGGTCGGCAAATTTGTCGAGTTCTTCGGCGAGGGCGCGGCGACGCTCTCCGTTCCCGATCGCGCGACGTTGGGCAATATGGCGCCCGAGTACGGCGCGACCATGGGCTTTTTTGCGGTCGACGACAAGACCGTCGACTACCTCAAGAAGACGGGACGCACGTCGCAGGAGATCGAGGCTTTCGAGGCTTACTTCCGTGCCCAGGGGCTGTTCGGCATGCCCTCCGCCGGCGCGATCGACTATTCGCAGACCCTGGTGCTCGATCTTGCGAGCGTCGTGCCGAGCCTGGCAGGCCCCAAGCGACCGCAGGATCGCATCGATCTGCCCAAAATGAAGCAGGCGTTCAATACGCTTTACTCCAAGCCGGTCGCGGAAAACGGTTTCGCACAGCCCACCGACAAGCTTGCTAGGCGATATCCCACCAAGCTCGCCGTCGCAGCCGCACCTTCGGTCAACGACGCCGCGCAGCAGCTTCCCAACAATGGACACCCGCTCGACGTGGTCGAGATGGTCGACAACCGTCCGACACAGGATCGCGTGGCGGTCACGACGCCCAAGCCGCTCGATATCGGCAACGGCGACGTGCTCATCGCCGCGATCACCTCGTGCACCAATACCTCCAACCCGAGCGTGCTGCTGGCTGCCGGCTTGCTCGCCAAGAAAGCGGCCGCCAAGGGGCTCAAGGTCGCGCGTCACATCAAGACGTCGCTCGCGCCCGGCTCTCGTGTCGTCACCGAGTATTTAACCAAGGCGGGGTTGCTGCCCGAGCTGGAAAAGCTGGGCTTCTATCTGGCGGGCTACGGCTGCACCACCTGCATCGGCAACGCTGGTCCGCTCGACGCGATGATCGAGGAGGTCATCACCCAGAACGATCTGGTGTGCGCGGCCGTTCTCTCGGGCAACCGCAACTTCGAAGCCCGTATCCACCCGTCGATCAAGGCGAATTTCCTTGCTTCACCGCCGCTGGTGGTCGCCTACGCCATCGCCGGGCGAGTCAATATCGACCTCGCAGCCGAGCCCCTGGGAACGGGAAGCGACGGCAAGCCCGTGTATCTGCGCGACGTATGGCCGACGTCGGAGGAGATCGGCGCGGTGATGCAGCTCGCCACCGATCCGGCGACCTATCGCCGCCTGTACGGGGACTTCACCAAGGACAACCCGCTGTGGAATTCAATCCCGTCGTCGACCGGACAGGTCTACGCCTGGGACAAATCCACCTATATTGCCGAGCCGCCTTTCTTCAAAGACTTCACCATGAAACCGGGCGCTACGCCCGCAGTTCGCGGCGCGCGCATCCTGGGCATCTTTGGCGACTCGGTCACCACCGATCACATCAGCCCGGCGGGGTCGATCAAGCCGACTTCGCCCGCCGGAATCTTTTTGCTCGAGCACGACGTCGGTGTCCCCGACTTCAACAGCTATGGCAGCCGTCGCGGCAACCACGAGGTCATGATGCGTGGCACTTTCGCCAACGTCCGCATCAAGAACTTGATGCTGCCAGCGAAGACTGACGGCAGCCGAGTCGAAGGTGGCGTGACGATCCTTCAGCCCGAGGGCAAGCAGATGCCGATCTACGATGCGGCGATGGCCTACATCGCGCGCGGCACGCCGACCGTGGTATTTGCCGGAGAGGAATACGGCACCGGAAGCTCGCGCGACTGGGCGGCCAAAGGCACCCAGCTGCTCGGCGTGAAAACGGTCGTCGCCCGCAGTTTTGAGCGCATTCATCGATCCAACCTCGTCGGCATGGGTGTGCTTCCCTGCCAGTTCAAAGGCAGCGACAGCGTCACCTCTCTCGGCATCAAGGGCGACGAGGAGTTCGACATCGGCGGACTCGAAGGCGGCATCAAGCCGCAGATGGAAGTGACTATGACTATTCGGCGTCGCGACGGCTCGACGCAGAAAGTCCCGCTCCTGCTGCGCATCGATACGCCGATCGAGGTTGACTACTACCTGCACGGAGGCATCCTGCCGTTCGTGCTGAGGGAGCTGCTGGCGGCGTAAGACTCGATCGGTCGCTCATGGCAGCGTTAGGGCGGAAGACTCGCCGTTGGCGAATGCCGCCCTACCAAGCGACGATCTGCGCGTGCTGATCCACGGCGCGATCGCATCGTGACCGGCGACGCCGCGGTCGCCAATCCTCTCGCCCGCGCGCTGCCGCTGTTCGTGCTCGCCGGGCTTTGCCTCTCCTCACTCGACGCCACGGGGAAGTATCTGGTACGCGAGCACGCTCTGCTGCTCGTGGTCTGGGCGCGCTATGCAGGCCAGATGCTGGTGGTAACGCCCTTCGCCTGGCATCGCAATCGGACCGGCTTCTGGCGCACGCGCCACTTGGGTCTCCAACTGCTACGCTCGAGCTGCCTGTTGTGCGCGACGCTATGCTTCTTCGCCGGCCTGCGCTATCTGCCGCTTGCCGAAGGCTCGTCGATCATGTACCTGGCGCCGATGCTGGTGGTCATCCTCTCCCGCCCTCTCCTGGGCGAGCAACCTACGCGCGCACGATGGATCGCCACCACCACTGGTTTCGTGGGGATTCTCATTCTGGCGCGCCCTGGCTCATCGATCTTCCATCCGGCAGCGCTGCTGCTCGCCCTGGCGGCGCTGTTCAACGCGCTCTTTTTCGTGCTTACACGGCGCCTCGCCGATGAAAACGCGCACGCCACGCTTTTTTATAGCGCGCTGGTCGGCACGGTCGCATTGTCGCTGTCGCTGCCGTGGGCGAATGTGACCACGCTTGCATGGCACGATGTTGCGCTGTTCGTTTTGCTCGGCGTATTTGCTGGCGCCGGCCACTGGCTTGTGATCAGCGCCTACCGCTTGGCGGCCGCCTCGCTGCTGACGCCGTTTACCTATCTACAGATCATGTGGGCGACGCTCTACGGGTGGGCCATTTTCGGGCAGCTCCCTGATCGCTGGTCGGCACTGGGGATGGCGGTGGTCGTCTCGAGCGGCGCGCTGCTCGCGCTCAACGAGCGTCGGCGAGCGTTTTCGCTCCGCGCGTCCGCTGCCCAGCGCTAACAGCAGTACTAAGATTGGAGGGAAAAAACAAAGGGCCCCGAGGCGCGGCCCTTTTGTCGCTGCTGCTAAGATCGTCTATACGGGGCGCATCTGGCGGCGCACGGCAACAAAGCCGATGGCGAGTACCGCGATCCCCAGGCCGATGAGCGCCCAGTCTGACAGCGTCGGAATCGGCGAGCCCGAGATCACGCTGACCCCGTCGACGCCGAACTGAAAAAAGCTCTGATTGTCAACCTCGGCGATGCGCAGACGTACCGTTTGCCCCGCGTATGGTGTCAGATCAGCAGTGATGGTGTTATAGCCCGATACAGTGGGATCACCGACCTGTGTGCGGTAGACATTGAGCAGCACGCCCGCTCCGACATCGGTCGTCGACGAGCTGGTGCTCATAATGTCGATTCGAGCCTGCTGATTTGGGCTCACGGTGTAATCGAGCGATGCCGGGGTAGAGAATGCTCCTGCCTGGTTGTTCACATATACCTTGGCAAAGAACTTGGCCGAGAATCCGGCGGGAATCGTAATGTTCTGATAGAGAAGATGCGAGCCCGGGCCGGTTTGGGACGACATGGCTGCGAAGCTTCCCAGCGGAGGCGCTGGAACGGTGATGGGATTGAGGGACGGTGCCGTAGTCCCCGTTTGCACAAAAATGCTGCCGCTACCCCCCGATTGATCGGCCTCCGTCCACCCGGTGAACGTGTTGGTGTTGACCCCCCCGTTGGCCTCGAAGCTTCCATTGACGACCAGCTCGGCGGCGCTCGCACCTACAGACGCACAGCAAAAGACAAACAAGAAACTCCGGAGCAAGCCGGAACGATGGTGACGCATGACGCCCTCCCCTGACGAAATGCGCCCGCTCGGAAGCGGGCCGATGCCCTGTTGGGCGGCAGTATGAACCTGAGTCCAGGCCTTTTGAATTGTCCGGAGTCAAATCTGCGGCCGACGACCGGATGTCGTTGCAAAAACGCAACGGACGCTAGTCCGAAGTGAATCCTGTTGCCTTCACGATCGGACCCCATTTCTGGTAATCCGAGACCAGGATCACCGCGAACTGGTCCGGAGTGCTTGTCGCCGGGTCCATGCCGATTCCGGAGAGCTTGGCGACGACGTCGGGTGATTGCAGCGCCTTGTTGATGGCGCGGTTGAGCGCATCGACGATGGGCCCGGGAGTCTTTGCCGGAGCGAAAAACCCGAACCATCCGGTCGCAACCACGCTGGAGAGTCCCAGCTCCTTGAATGTCGGCACATCAGGCAGCGCCTTCGATCGAGTCGCACCCGATGTCGCGAGAATGCGGACCTTGCCGGCGCGGTGAAACTCCGTGAGGTCCGCCATGGCGTCGATCGCCGCCGGTATCGCTCCGCCGATCAGGTCGTTGATGTAAGCCCCGGAGCCTTTGTACGCGACGTGCAGCATCGGCACCCCGAGTTCGTTCGACAGCAGCGCGCCGAAGAAATGCGGAAGGCTGCCTGCGCCCGAGGTCGCGTAGGCGGCCTTGTCCGGATTGGCCTTGACCCACGCTGCGAATTCCGACCAGGACTTAGCGCCGCTCTCCGGGCCAGCCGCGATCGCAAAATCGAAAGTGGCGCCGAGCGCCACGGGAGCGAAATCCCGCAGCGGATCGTAGTTTAGGTTCCTGGTGCTGTGGGGAACCACGGCCATCGGTCCGATCGGCATCACCATGATGGTCGTCCCATCTGGGGCGGCGTTCTTGACGGCCTCCGCTGCAATGCGGCCGATCGCGCCCGGTCGGTTGTCGACGATCACCGGTTGCCCGAGGCTGTCCTTCATCTTGTCGGCAACGACACGGGCGATGAGATCGGCGGTGCCGCCTGGCGCAAAACCGACGATGATGCGGATGGGCTTGTCGAAGGTCGCCTGCGCGCCGGCTGATGCGGCAAAGGCCAGCAGCAGCGCTACCAACGCCGCATACAGTGATAGGCGAAATGATCTGACCATGTTTCCTCTCTGTGTGACGACCGTCTCGGACACGGCCTGGCAAGTATACGAGCGAAGCCAAGGTCTGGCGTCGCGCAGTGTCGACGTAAATACTCGGCCTTGCAGCCAAGCGCTGGTTACGGCGTTGTGCCGGGCCATCCAACGCGTCAGCGGACGCCCTTGCTCCCAATCCTGCGCGCGAGCGGCTGGGCGCGGGGCTCTGGGGCGCGCTACAAATGTGGCAGCACCGCGAGCAGCGCTTCGACGGCGGCTGCGCCGAGTCGCTTGCTGCGCTCACCGTTCCAGCCAACCTCGACGTCAGGCAGATCCGCATTGTCCTTGAATGGCATTTCCAGGGTCAGCGAAAGGCAGCCGAAAGCATCACCCACATGCTTGGACGCCAGCGTCAGGTTGACCTTGGTTTCCTTGTCGTCGGGGTAGCCGTGCGCATCCTGAAAATCCGGGCTCGCTCGCTTGAACGCCGCCGCAAACGCCCGTTGCAGCTCGCCTTGCTGCGGCGTGAACCCCGGCAGACGCTCGCAACCGTCAACGAACACATAGGGCAGCGCCTCGTCGCCGTGCACGTCGAGAAACGCGGCGACGCCGGTTTCGCGCATGGCGGCGCGGACGTGCAGCACCTCCGGGCTGCGCTCCAGGCTCGGGGACATCCACTCGCGGTTCAAGTTGGCACCGGCGGCGTTGGTGCGCAAGTTCCCCAGCACGCTTCCGTCGGGATTCATGTTAGGCACGACATGGAAAGCAGCTTCGGCAAGGAGCGTGCGTGACACGGGATCGCTCGGATCGATCAGCCGCTCGAGCATGCCTTCGACGAACCATTCGGCCATGGTCTCGCCGGGATGTTGTCGCGCGATGATCCACAATGGGCGCTTGCCTGCAGAACTCACCGTCACGATCGACAGATCGCGCCCCTGGATGCTGCTTCCCAGGTCGCGCACGCGCACTCGAGGCGATTCGGCGACCCTTGCCACAAGATCGAGATGGCGCTCCCACGAATACGGCTCAAAATACGCGTAGTAGACCGAGTTGCGCTCGGGTGTGTGCTCGATGAGCATCTGTTCGCCGTCGAAACTCGTCGGCACACGGAACCAGCGCCGTCGATCATACGAAGCCACAGCTCGGTACTCCTTCCAGCCGTCGACATAGGTGCACTTCGCGGCATTCAAAAAGCGGATGCGACACGGTTGCCGCGCGGCACCCTGCAGTCGAAAGTGGAACCATTGGCGGAAATCGGCGTGCGAGTCGGCGCGGATATGGACCTTGATGTCCTCGGCGCGATCGATGCTGAGCACCTCGATCGCGCCGGAATCGAATGCACTGCTGATCTTGAGAGTCATGAGAGCGATTGGAAGGCGCGCCTTCGGCGGCGGCCGTATGCTACCATCGTCGGTTCCGGCGCGGCAGCGCCTCTTGAGCGAGGTCTACCAAATGACAACCGCCGTGCAAGCTCCTACGCTCTCGTCTGGCTGGTCTGTGGCACTGGGCATTCTGCTCATCATCGCCGGGGTAGTCGCGCTGATCTTCCCAGTGCTCGCTGCTGTGACGGCAGTGCTGTACATCGGATGGTTCGCGATCGTTGCTGGCGTCATCGAGATCGTGGTGGCAATACGCACCCGCAGCGAGGCGCATTTCGGCTGGCGCCTGGCCGAGGGCGTTCTCTTCGTCGTGCTCGGTATCCTGCTGGTCGCCAACCCAGTGAAGGGCGCAGCATCGCTCGCGCTGCTCGTCGGAGTATTGATGGCCGCCTCCGGCATCGTCGAAATCATGCTTGCGTTCCGTCGCAAGCCGCACGCCGGGTGGGGCTGGCTCCTCGCCAACGGCATCCTATCGATCGTGCTGGCCATACTCATCGCGATCGGATGGCCTCTGGGCTCCCTGGTGCTTATTGGCTATCTCGTCGGCTTTCAGATCATCGCCTGCGGCGTCGCGCGGCTCGGGCTTGGAATGGCCGCACGCAAGACGTCGTCCTCGTGACTCCGGTTGGCTTTCCAGGCCATGAATCTCGTCCCGCCTAGCGCGACCCACCCTGCGCCGACCAGGCGCGCTGCGCAGAGGGACGCGTTCGAAGCGAACAAACTCCGCAAGCGTCTGCGGCGCCTGGTCGGCCAGGCGATCGCCGATTTCGCCATGATCGAAGCGGGCGACCGCGTGATGGTTTGCGTCTCCGGCGGCAAGGACAGCTACGGGCTTCTCGACATCTTGTTGTCGCTCAAGGACCGTGCGCCGCTCGCGTTCGAGGTGATCGCGGTCAATCTCGATCAGAAGCAGCCGGGATTTCCGGCCGACGTGCTGCCGCGTTATCTCGCCGGACGCGAGGTGCCGTTTCGGATCGCGGAACAGGATACCTACAGCGTGGTAAAGCGCGTGATTCCCGACGGCGGGACCATGTGCTCGCTCTGTTCGCGGCTGCGCCGCGGGGTCCTGTACCGCATCGCGAGCGAGCTTGGCGCGACCAAGATCGCGCTTGGTCACCATCGCGACGACATCCTCGCCACGTTTTTTCTCAATCTGTTCTTCGGCGCCAAGTTGAAGACCATGCCGCCCAAGCTCGTTTCCGACGACGGCAAGCACGTAGTGATCCGGCCGCTCGCCTACGTGCGCGAACGTGATCTCGCGCGCTACGCCGAGGCGATGGCGTTTCCCATCATTCCGTGCAATCTGTGCGGCTCGCAGGAGAACCTTCAGCGCCGCCAGGTCAGCCAATTGCTTCGCGAATGGGACAAGCGCCACCCCGGACGTTTGGAAACGATCTTCAATGCGCTGGGAAACGTGGTGCCGACACATCTGCTCGACCAAACGCTCAATGACTTCGCGGCGATCCGCGCGTCCGGCTTGCCGACGCAAGACGGCGATGTCGCGTTCGACGACGATCCGTGCTCAAGCAGCGCTCCCAGGATTGCCGTAATCGAGGAAAGCTGAACGGGCCCCGGGAACCGGGTTGCCGCCAGGCGATCCCACTCGCGATGAACGTGCCTCGAACGGCGGCCGAAGCCGGAAGGTGGTCGCGAGCTGCCCTCGTCTGTCTCGCGCTGCTGATCGGAGCACCGGCATGGGCCGCGGAGAATGCGCCTGCGCCGCTCCAGGGAGCGCAACTGCTGACCGCTTTGCGCCAGGGTGGTCTCATTATTTATTTTCGACACACATCCACGGACTTTGGCCAGAACGACGACCAGATGACAGGATTCGAGGATTGCGCGCGACAGCGCAATCTGACCGATGCCGGACGGGATGAGGCTCGTCGCATCGGCACAGAGATCAAGCGCCTCGATATCCCGGTGGGCGACGTGCTGGCGAGCCCGTTTTGTCGAACCATGGAAACCGCGCGATTGATCTTCGGCCGCGCGGAGTCAACCTCCGATGTACGCGGCGGGCCCGCGCGCCCGGAGGATCCCCAGCGCTACGCCGCGTTGCGCAAGTTACTCGCGACTTCTGTGCGGCCCGGAACCGACTTGGTCATCGTGAGCCACGGTAATCCCTTCGCCGCAGTTGCGGGAACGCCCTACCTCGCGGAAGGCGAAGCCGCGGTCGTGCGGCCGCTCGGGGCGCAAGGCTTCGTCATCATTGCGCGCATCAAAAAGGACGAGTGGGCGGCTCTCGGACCGTAGGCGACGACCTCAGAGGCCGCAACGCCAGGTATTCGCAGATTCGCTCACGCAGACGTGCCCGGCGGCCTCGTTGCTTGTGACGAGCGCAACGTGTCCTTGCTCTGACCGAATAGCACCTTGAATTCCGCCTCGGTGTGCGCTACGCCCGCCGACGGGTTGATCTGTTTGGCGAGGGCGTAGGCGCGCACTGTGGCCGGGCGCTCGCGAATCGCCGCCTTCCAGCGTTTCAAGTTCGGGAACTCGTCAATGTTCTGGCTTTGGCGCTCTGGCTGCACCCAGGGATAGCTCGCCATGTCAGCAATCGAATAGTCGCCGACGATGAACTCGCGTTCGGCGAGTTGCTTGTCGAGCACGGTATACAGCCGGCCCGTCTCGCGAACATAGCGGTCGATCGCGTAGGGAAGCCTTTCCGGTGCGTACAGCGCGAAATGATGGTTCTGTCCCGCCATGGGGCCGAGATTTGCCATCTGCCAGAACAGCCATTGAATGCAGTCGAGTCTGTCGCGGCTCGAGCGCGGTACGAAGCTGCCTGTCTTCTCCGCCAGGTACAGCAGGATGGCACCGGACTCGAACATGGCGATCGGGGCACCGCCGTCGGCCGGTGAGCGATCGACAATCGCCGGGATGCGATTGTTCGGAGATATCTTGAGAAACTCCGGCCGGAACTGTTCGCCCTTGTTGATGTTGATGGCGTGAATGCTGTAGGGCAGCCCCGTTTCTTCGAGGAACATGGTCAGCTTGTGACCGTTGGGCGTGGTCCAGTAATAGAGATCGATCATCGTTGGCTAGTGAATTTTAAGCGCGCAAAGCTTTACGGGGTCGCTCAGTAGCTTTGCATCAGAAGGTGCCCGGATAGTTGCCGCCGTCGAGCAATAGATTCTGTCCCGCGAGATATGATGCTTGCGCGCTGCATATGAAGGCGCATAGCGCGCCGAACTCCGCCGCCGAGCCGAAGCGCCCCGCAGGAATGGCTTCCATGGCCGCGCGAAGAACCTCTTCCAGGGGCTTGCCAGCAGCCTTAGCGCGACCTGCGATCACTCCGCGCTGCCGGTCGGTGTCGAACTGCCCCGGCAGCACGTTGTTGATGGTTACATTGTGCCGGACGACTTTGCGCGCGAGGCCAGCGACGAAGCCGGTGAGCCCGCTGCGTGCTCCGTTAGATAGCCCGAGCACGTCGATCGGTGCCTTCACCGCGGATGAAGTGATGTTGACGATGCGACCGAAACGCTGCGCGATCATCGGATCGATGGTCGCCTTGATCAATTCGATCGGGGTGAGCATGTTGGCGTCGATGGCGCGCAGCCACGCGGTGCGATCCCAGTCGCGAAAATCGCCGGGCGGCGGGCCGCCGGCGTTGTTGATTAGAATGTCCGGCTCGGGGCATGCGGCTAGCGCTGCTGCACGGCCCTCCGCGGTGGTAATGTCGCACGCGACCCAGTGCACGGCTCGGCCGGCAAGCGCGCCGATCTCCTCGGCCGTCTGCTTAAGCGTGCTTTCCGTGCGAGCCACGATGGTGACATCCACGCCTTCGCGCGCCAGCGCTTCGGCGCAACCGCGGCCTAGTCCTTTGGATGCGGCGCACACCAGCGCCCTCCTACCGGCGATGCCGAGATCCATTGCCTCAGGCCCTAGCTTCCCGGAAGACTCTGCGCGTTGGGAAAGAACAAGTCCTTCCACGACGCCGGCGCTTCCTTGATGGTGCCGATGCGAGCCATGAATTCGGCCGTCTTCATGATGCCTTTCGGCGCCAGGGTGTATTCCACCAGCGGGTCCTCCATCATCTTGACTAGTTCGTCGACGCTTTCCTTGGTGCCAGACATACGCTTGTAAACCTCGGCCGCCGCGCGCTTGTCGCGGTTGATGGTCGCGGTGGCTTCTTCGAACGCTGCTACAAACGCGGCATAGGTCTTCGGATTCGCGTCACGAAATTTCGACGTCGACCACACCAGATTGAAGGTCGCCGGTCCACCGAGGATTTCGTAGTTGCTCAGGACGGTGCGGATGCCCGGCTTGGCCACCTCCTGGTATTGAAACGGCGGCGATGAAAAATGCGCGGTGATGGTGCCGCTGCCCGATAACAGCGCAGTCATGGCATCGGGATGCGGCAGCGATACCGTCAACGGATCGAGCTTGGCGAAGTTCTGATCACCGAACTCCTTGGCAGCCGCCATTTGCAGGAGCAGCGCCTGCGTCGACACTTTCACCGTTGTCACCGCGATCTTGTCCTTGTCGGTGAAATCGCGGATCGACTTGACGTTGGGGTTCGACGTCACAAGATTGACCGGCATCGAATTGAGCGCGCCGACACCCCGCACTTCGTTACCGCTGCCACGCGTCTTCGACCATAGGGTGATCAGCGACGGGACACCGCCAGTTGCAAAGTCGAGTCCTCCCGAAAGAAGCGCATCGTTCATCGCGCCCGGGCCGCCCAGTTTGGCCCAGGTAACCTTGATGTCGCCCAGACCTTGAGTCTTCGCCTGCTTTTCGACGAGCCTGGAATCCTCCATGATCATCAACGCGAGGTACGACAGCCCGAACTGCTGCGCGGCGCGCACGTCGCTCGTCTCGGCGAACGCATGCGGATTGTTCAGCGTGAGCAACGCAAGGCACAATCCGCCGAGTCCGGTCCGATACGCGCGCCGCATGGCAGCGATCTAGGCACGCCCTGCTTAGTCGGCGGCGCCCAAGCGCGCAGCGCCCGCGGTCGAGCTGCGACGTACCTGCACGACGGTGGCGATGGCGAGGAACAGAAAGCACGCGATTGCCGCGAAGGCGATTCGCGCCGAGCCGTGATCGAGCAGCAGACCCATCGCAACCGGGCTTAAGGTGGCACCGAGATCGAGACCCGAATACACAAAACCGTAGACGCGACCCGATGCGCCGGGCGGCGTCGCGTTGCGCACGATCATGTCCCGCGATGGCCCGGTCGCGCCGAGCGAGAATCCGGTGGCCGCGAACAACACGATTGCAAACGGAGCGACCGCCGGCACGACAGCGATCAGCAGCATCAGCGACGCTCCGGCGGCAATGCCGGACGCAGCAACCCGATCGTGACGCGTCGTACGCGCGGCGAGGAAACCGCCGGTGAGAATGCCGGCGGTGCCGCCTAGCAGATAGGCGGTGATCGCCGACGTCGCCACCGACAGGGGAACGCCGTAGGCGGCATTGAGCCCCGTCCCCGCAAAGGTCTGAATGCCGATCGTGGCGATGGTCAGGACGCAGAAGTAGGCGAAGCACAGCAGGATCGGCAGCTGCCGGAACAATGCGATGCTGTTGGCAAGCGTGTGGTGCGGTGGCGCTGTGCCGTGAGCACGACTACGCAATACATCGCGCTGAGTGGCGAGCGCCGCCAATCCAAGCAGTCCGGCGAGACCCACCGTGACCAGCGCCGTGCGCCAACCCGCTAAGCTGCCCAATCCGAAGCTCACCACCGGAGCAAGCGCATAGCCCAGGCTTCCGCCGATGCCGTGGGTGCTGTAGGCATGACCAAGTCGTCGCGGGCTTACATTGGCGTTGATCACCGCGAAGTCCGCCGGATGAAACACGCCGTTGCCTATGCCCATGAGCAGAACCAGAGGAAACAGCCAATAGACATCGGGAACCAACCCCGCGAGCATGGCGCCGCCGGCGAGCAACGCGATGCCGCCGAGCAGCACCGGACGCGCGCCGTAGCGATCCACCGCGAAGCCAGCACCGAATTGGCAAACCCCGCTGGCCAAGTAAAAGACGCTGACCAGCCCGCCCAGGGTGGCGTAGCTGGTTCCGAAGTCTTCACGCAGCAATGGAAACAGCGGCGGCAGAAGAAGCTGGAAGAAATGCGACAGGCCGTGCGCCATGCCGATGACGCCGATCACTCTCGCATCATTGCGGAACGAGCCCGCGGCGGTGGAATCCAAGGCGGTAAGACCCAAAAAAGTGGCTGCAGCAAACCTCCACTATACTGGAAGCGGCGCGCTCGAGCTTGAGTATGGCTTCCGGCGACTCCACATGGTGTGCATTGCGAAGGAGTAAATCCATGGTCGACAAAGTTACAAAATCGGATGCCGATTGGAAGGCAGTTCTCGCACCGGAGCAATATCGTGTGACGCGAAAAAAAGGGACCGAGCGGCCCTTCTCCGGCGAATACTGGGACAACGACAAGCCGGGACAATACCGCTGCGTATGCTGCGGCACCCTGCTCTTCGATTCCGACACCAAGTTCGATGCTGGTTGTGGATGGCCGAGCTTCTATGCGCCGGCGGCGGCGGAGAACGTGCGCACCGCCGAGGACAATAGCCTGTTCATGAGGCGTACCGAAGTGTTGTGCGCTGCCTGCGACGCGCACCTTGGCCACGTGTTCGACGATGGTCCGCAACCGACGGGGCTGCGCTACTGCATGAATTCGGCGGCGCTCAAGTTCGACCCCAATAACGAGGTTTGACTGCGCCGCACCTCGAGTGACGGGGCTGCCCGTGCGCATCCTTCTCGCCGAAGACGATCCGATGATCGGCGCCAGCGTGCGGCGCGGCCTCACGCAGGATGGATTCACGGTCGATTGGGTCGAGGATGGGCGTGCTGCTGAAGCGGCACTTTCGGACCGCATCCACGACGCGCTCGTGCTCGACCTCGGATTGCCGCGCAAGTCGGGCCTGGACGTTCTGGGCGCGATGCGCCGGCGCGGCGATGCACGCCCGGTGTTGATCCTCACCGCCCGCGACGCCGTCGCCGACCGCGTGGCAGGACTCGATGCGGGTGCCGACGATTACGTGGTAAAGCCCTTCGATCTCGGCGAGCTGTCCGCGCGCTTGCGCGCCCTGCTTCGCCGCGGTGCCGGACGCGCCGAGCCGGTGGTCATCTATGGCAGCCTCGCGTTCAACGCATCGACCCGCGAGGTCCGCGTTAACGGCGAGCCGGTGCAACTCTCTGCGCGCGAACTGGCGCTGCTCGAAGCGCTGCTCGCGCGCCCTGGCGCGATCCTTTCTCGCGCGCAACTGGAAGACAAGCTTTATGGATGGAGCGACCCCGTGGAGAGCAATGCGGTCGAAGTGCACATCCATGCGCTGCGACGCAAGCTCGGCGCCGATCTGATCCGCAACATTCGCGGCGTCGGCTGGATGCTCGCCAGGCGCGATTCCGCTGCCGCATGACATCGATCCGATATCGGCTGCTGGTGTGGCTGTTGATCGGCGCCGTGGTCGCGATTGCCGGAGCGGCGATCGGGACTTACCTACGCGCGCGCGACGAGGCCAACGCGCTGTTCGACTATCAACTGAAGCAGATGGCCGCGTCGCTCACCGACGCGCCTTTCGCCGCAGTGGCTCCGAATTCCCCGGCGCTCGGCTCGGGCGCGGACGCGTTGGTGGTGCAGATCTGGGATCGCAATGGCGTGCAGTTGTTCTTGTCGCAACCCCGCCGAACGCTGCCGCAGCATGCCCAGCTCGGGTTCACGACGGTGGCCACCGAGCACGGCGAATGGCGGGTATTCAGCACGCTCGCGGAGGGGCAGGTTGTGCAGGTCGCGCAACCGATGAGCGCAAGGCGCGAGCTTGCCGCAAGCATGGCGCTGCGTACGATCGTGCCTCTGCTTGCTGCATTGCCGTTTCTCGCGCTTTTTGCCTGGCTGACCATTGCGCGCGGTCTTTCGCCCCTTGATCGCGTTGCCGATGCGGTCGCAAGTCGCTCGCCGACGGTGCTCGAACCGCTGTCGGAAACTGGATTGCCCAGTGAAGTGCGGCCGCTCGTGCATGCATTGAACGGCTTGCTCGAACAACTCGATCAAGCGCTAGTCGCTCAGCGTTCTTTTATTGCTGACGCAGCGCACGAGTTGCGCACCCCGCTCACCGCGGTGCACCTGCAAGCCCAGCTTGCGGAGCGCGCGAGCACAGATGCCGAGCGCTCGGCGGCGCTCTACGAGCTTAAGGGCGGGCTCGAGCGCGCCACGCGGCTTTCTGAGCAGTTGCTCGCGCTGGCGCGAGAGGAGCCCGGCGTGTCGAATCGCGCACCGGTCGATATCGACATCGGCGCAACCGCCCGCACGGTTATCGCTGATCTGGCGCCTTTGGCGGCGGCCAAGGGTATCGATCTCGGACTCAACGAGACACCCGGCGTACACATGCATGGCGACGCCGATGCGCTTGCGACGCTGGTTTCCAACCTGGTCGACAACGCCGTGCGCTATACCAATCCCGGAGGACGGGTCGACGTCCTGGTGCGTTCCGACGCTGGCGCATCGTTGTTGGAAGTGCGGGACAACGGCCCGGGGATCAGCATGGAGGACCGGGAAAGGGTTTTCGACCGCTTCTATCGCGGCGCCGCGGCTCATGCAGCCGGAGCCGCTCGCGGTAGTGGCTTGGGGCTGGCCATCGTGAGGCGGATTGCCGAGCGCCACGGCGCTACCGTGACACTCGGACCCGGGGTCGACGGCAAGGGTCTCGGCGTCACGGTGCGGTTCCCGGCGTAGGCCGTTTCTCCGAGGCGGAGGCTCGCCTCGGGCGGCATCGGCCGTATCTTCAAGGAGTTCGCGCACCTCGCGCCTTGACTCCGGACCCTCCACTTTTCCCTTAAGTCTGGCTTAAGTCTTCGCATCTATCTTGACGGTACGCGGGTTGTTTAGCCTGCCTATCCTTCGAGGAGAAAGTGATGCAAACCAGAACCTTTCGCCGCACGGCGGTGGCGCTTGCCGTCGCGGGCGCATTCGCGATCGGCGTGGTAAGCGCCGATCGCATCGGCTTCCATCAGGCAAGTGCAGCCTCGGTCGCTACCGCGCCGACGCCGGCGGCCAGCGCATCCACCGCGCCTGCCGCTGCACTGCCCGATTTCAGTGGCCTGGTCCAGCAATACGGACCTGCCGTGGTCAATATCACCGTGACGTCCGACGGCCACAAGGTCGCGTCACGCGACCAGGATGAGGACTCGCCCGGCACGGACGAGCTGCCGCCGTTCCTGCGGAACTCTCCGTTTTTCCGCAATATCCCGATGCCGCAGATGCCGCACGGACCAATGCGCGGCGTGGGCTCAGGATTTATCGTCAGCAGCGACGGAGTGATTCTCACCAACGCGCACGTGGTCGACGACGCCGACGAAGTGAGCGTCAAGCTGACCGACCGGCGCGAGTTCAAGGCCAAGGTGCTCGGTGCCGACAAGACTACCGACATCGCGGTGCTCAAGATCAACGCCAAGGATCTTCCCACGGTTAAGATCGGTAACCCCGAGACGACCAAGGTCGGCGAATGGGTAGTAGCGATCGGCCAACCCTTCGGCTTCGAGAACACGGTCACTTCGGGCATAGTCAGCGCAAAAGCGCGCGCTCTGCCGCAGGACTCCTACGTGCGTTTCATCCAGACCGACGCCGCGGTCAATCCTGGCAATTCCGGTGGCCCGCTGTTCAACTTGCGCGGTGAAGTGATCGGCGTCAACTCGCAGATCTTCAGCCGTTCCGGCGGCTTCCAGGGACTCGCATTCGCGGTTCCTATCGACGTGGCCATGCAGGTCAAGGACGAGATTCAGCAGCACGGTAAGGTCTCGCACGGCAAGCTGGGCATCACGATTCAGGAAGTCGGCCAGGGACTCGCGGACAACTTCGGACTCAACAGCCCGACAGGCGCGCTTGTCAGCTCCGTTCAGAAGGACGGCCCTGGATCCAAGGCGGGACTCCAGCCCGGCGACGTGATCCTCAAGTTCAATGGGCAGCCTATCAGTCGTTCCGCCGACCTGCCGCCGCTGGTTGCGACGATGAAGCCCGGCTCAACCGCCACGCTCGAGGTTTGGCGTGAGGGCAAATCGAAGGAACTGACAGCCACAGTGGGCACGCTCGACAACGAGCAGGTGGCCTCCAACGTCGATCGCTCGGAAGTCGGCAAGGGCCGTCTGGGCGTCGCTGTCCGGCCGCTGTCAGCCGACGAGAAGCGCGGGACCGACATCGAAGGCGGCGTTGTGGTTCAGGACGTCGGCGGACCCGCTGCCAGGGCCGGTGTGCGCCCGGGCGACGTCATCGTCGCAGTCAATAACACGCCGGTGAAAAATCCCGAGCAATTGAAGGAGCTTATCGCCAAGGCCGGCAAGACCGTTGCGCTGCTTGTTCAGCGTGAGGATGCGCGGATCTTCATTCCGGTAACACTCGGCTAAGGAAGGTCGGCGGATCAGCGTCTCTCCTGGGACGACGCCGGTTTTCCCCTGACGGCGCGTCTCTTTCGGCGCGGACGGCAACCCCGTCCGCGCTTTTTTTCTCGCGCCCCCGCATTAACCCGAGAGTGCGCCCTTGACGGGCAGGAAAATCAGACCGCTAGCGGCCGACCTGCTGAAGGTTGATATCTTCGACCGGGAACCCGTCCGTGAGGGCTCGGCTTTGTCCCGCTTTCTGAATTAAGCCGGTCTGCACGATAGTGCATTTCCCAGGGGTGCCTTCGGGAACCCCGTACTGCGCCGTCAAAGGCCCTGTCGCGCTCATGCTAAGGCCCAGGAACTTGAGCTCGGTGCCCGGCAACGTGCCCGGATTGTTGTTGAGTTGCACCAGGTCTGGCAGCGGTGCGCCTGGTGCGGTATTGATAAAGACAATATGCAATAGCAAATCGCCCAAGGCTTGGCGGGCGCCTGCTGCTACATCGCGCGGACGATGCCCGAACAACGTGGGTTTATTGGCGATTTGATCCAATACGTCGCCGTTCAAATCCAAGTCGATAACCCATGCATTGGCGTTCTTGGTGTGAAGGATGACTGTCACTTCTGCCCGGCCGTCACTGAAGGGCCTCTCGGTGACCGTTCCTGACAGCAAGGGCTCCTCGCCTGACTTATAGGCGTCGGCCAATCCGGCGTAATCAATCCCGGCGAACAGCGGTACCGCTGGCCTCGACCTCACGACAGGAAGTTTCGGCGGCAGCGGAATCATTGTCGACCATCCAAGAAAGTTTGGATCCGGGGGCACGAACAGATAACAGCCGCCTTGCCCATCGTCAGTGCAGTAGGTGCCCTGAGTGTCGAGGAAATCACTGATGGGCCGTTGTTGGGTTGCCGCGGACAAGCCTGTAACCGGCATGAGTGCGGTAACGATCCCCAATGCAAGAACCACTGAACAGCGTGATGCGGAATTTCTCAGCGACATATCCATATCAATTCTCCCCTGGGATTTAAGTCGTACCTGAGGCTTCCTTCTCTCAAGGTCAGAAAAGCCCTTTGCCCGCGAGCCGCGCCAAATCGCAAGCTAGCAGACAGGTTCTAGCATAACCCTTTTCTTCGTAGGGACGCGGCCTAGTACTTGCGGCGTTCCCTGTCAGCGCGGACTTCCGAGGTGTCCTCGAGCAGTGAAGGCGTTCTAGCTATTGACAACGTTCGATATTATAGTGATATCATTTCAATATCGTTCGCTTGGACTCGGCGCATTCGCTGGAGGGGAACATGGATCGCACCGGCAACTTGAATAGCGCGCATGAGGAGCGCCCCATCGCCACGTGGAACGGCTTCGTCGTGCTGGCCATCGGCCTGGCGCTGGTCGCGCTTGCCATGTGGCAGCTCGTCCAGACCGTCACAGGGATGCGTCCATTCACGGCGGGAGGTTTGATCGCCGGGATCGGCGTTTTTGTACTGCTTCTGCTGCTCGGCGTGCTGTTCCTTGCAGGGCTGTACACCCTGCAGCCCAACGAAGCGGCGATCCTGCAATTGTTCGGCAGCTACCGCGGAACATCTCGCGTCGCAGGGTTGCGTGCGACCAATCCCTTCTACACCCGACGCAAGATCTCTCTGCGCGCGCGCAACTTGAACGGCGACCGGCTCAAGGTCAACGACAAGCGCGGCAACCCCGTGGAGATCGCGGCAGTCGTCGTTTGGCGAGTCGACGACACCGCCAAGGCGAGCTTCGACGTCGACAACTACGAGAACTACGTGAAGCTCCAGAGCGAGGCGGCAGTGCGTCATCTTGCGACGTCGTTCGCGTATGACCACGGCGACACGCTTGCCGGAGGACAGCAGGAGCCCACCCTTCTTGCCAGCACCGATGTCGTGGCCCGGGCGCTGGTCATCGAGTTGCAGCAGCGGCTTGGCAAAGCCGGTGTCGTTGTCGAAGAAGCGCGGCTGATGCACCTCGCCTACGCGCCGGAGATCGCGCAGGTGATGCTCAGGCGTCAGCAGGCCGAAGCGATCATCGCGGCGCGGCAGAAGATCGTCCACGGTGCAGTGTCAATGGTCGACATGGCGCTCACCGAGCTCTCTGATAAGCAGGTAGTCGCGCTCGACGATGAGCGCAAGGCAGCAATGGTGAGCAATCTGATGACTGTGTTGTGTGCGGAGAGCGAAGTGCAGCCGGTGATCAACACCGGGACCTTGTACAACGGTTGAGGTTGAAGGAGGAGCGACCCATGATCTTCGTGAGAGCGAGACACCCCGGTCTTTGGACAGCGCTGGGTGCAGGCGCCGGCACCGCCGTCGGCACCGCGCTCGGCAACAGCCCCATTGGCCTGGCCTTGGGAGCCGCGCTAGGAATCTTGTGCGCCGTGCTCACTGCGCGCCCGAGCAAACGCGGCTGCTGAAGTCTTGCGACCTGGCACGCCCGTGCGGCGCGCCCGGAGTCGAGGCATGCTTGCCGCCGCCGCAATCGTTTGGCTGGCGCTTCTCGCCGCGGGATGCTCGACCATCTATGTCACCGCGGAGCGTCTGCCGCCACGCGTCGCTTCGCATTTCAACTTCGAAGGCTTCGCCAACGGAAGTATGCCGCGCGACGATTACCTTTTGCTCATGCTGCTTCTCACCATGGTCGTGCCCGCGGTAATCGTCGCGCTGAACGTGGTGCTGCCGCGGGTCGCGCCGCGCCTAGTGCGCATTCCGGCGCGCGACTACTGGCTCGCTCCGGAGCGCAGGGACGAAACGTACGCGAGCATCAACGCCTCGGGCTTTGTCGTCGCATCGATGGTCACATCGTTCATGATCGCCGTGCACCTGCTGGTGGTCGAGGCGAACGCGCGCAGGCCTCCGCGTCTGGATAGCGCCAGCATGTGGATACTCATTGGTGCCCTGGTCGCGAGCGCCCTGGCGTGGCAATTCCTGCGCTGGCGGCGCTTCCGCGCGCCTCAGGCTTCGTGACTCAACGCCTCGAAGTCCGGCTAGGGCGCAGATCGAGTCGGTGAGCCCCCCTCCGAGTCCGCCTGACAGGTCATGGCTGAGAAAAAAGCTTTCCTGTTGCGCCTCGATCCTGCGGTGTGGTCCGAGCTCGAGCGTCTCGCGCAGCGGGATCTGCGCAGCGTCAACGCGGAAATCGAATTTCTCCTGCGCGATGCGCTCTTGCGGCGCGGCATCACCGGTGAGCGCAATCCGGGCAAACGGACGCAGAACGATGCGCCGGCGTAACTTTCGAGCCACGATGCGCCGGAGCGCACTATCGAATTGAAACTCAACCACTGTATTTCTCGACCAAAGCATGGGAGATTTGCACTGGGCGACGTAGCGACAGGCTTGATCGCCGTCGGCGGTGCAGTCGCGGGATACTATGCGGCAGGCGGTGTCGCCCACGCTAGCTACGTCATCGATGCAATTCGACACATTTCTGAGGCGATCGAGTTCTTTTCGCGCTGGCCGATGCTGCACTGGCTTGAGATGATTCCGGCCGCGCGCCGCTGATTGCTCCTAGCAAAGATGGCACGATGGATTGATCCGCTCGCGACGGCGCTGCACACTGATGCGGCGTTTAGAGGATGCACGCTGCGTCCCGCCACGCTGCGCGACGAAGCGCTGCTGTACGCGCTGCACCGAGATGGACTGCGCGAGTACGTCGACGCCACATGGGGATGGGAGGAGGACTGGCAGCGGGCCCATTTTGCCGGCCAGTATCAAGCGCGTACCAACGCGGTCATCGTGCGCTCCGGAACATCGCCGTGCGACATCGGCCGCGTTAGCCTCACCCGCCACTGGCGCAAGATCTTTCTGCGCGACATCGAGTTGTTCGCCGCCGAACGCAATCGCGGCATCGGCAGCGCCGTCATCGGCGCGGTGCTTTCGCTTGCTCGTGACAGCGGGCGGCACGTCGAGCTGCTCGTGCTCAAGTGCAACCCCGCGCGACGTCTTTATGATCGCCTGGGCTTTCGAGTGATCGGCGACGATGGAGCCCGGTTGCGCATGCGTGCGCTGTAGGCGACACGACCCCGCCGATTCGGCGATTTTGAACTTTCACCGCGTTTTCATCGGCTGCTGCGATCGACAAGCAGTGCGCATCATCTCGCACGCAGCAAAACCAAACCGATAAGCGTGGCGCTTTAAACGATGCGCGGAAAAAATTCGCGCGCACTTTCGTTGACTTTCCATATTCCTTGATCGACTATGCCGCGGCATAGATGCTCGGCCACCCCAGCAGCACCCAGATGCCGCAGTGAGCCAGCAAACTTTGGGTCGCCATCCGACACAGGAGATTTGCAATGATCCAGCATTGTGCCCGCAAGTGCTGCGCACTAGCCGTCGCCACATTGTTTGCTTCGAGTGCATACGCTGCGAGCGTGCTCGCACCGGAAGATAACGAAGAGCTCGTGCCGACCGGCAAAGGATGGGGCGAGCGTGCAGCGCCAGGCCACGCCAATCCCCATCCGGCGCCCAGCGGCAACAACGGGATCTTCTACCACGGCGGGCCGGTGATCCTCGGCACGACGAATGTTTACTTCATCTGGTACGGAAACTGGTCAGGCAATACTGCCGACTCGATCCTCACCAACTTCGCCGGTAGTGTCGGTGGCTCTCCCTATTTCAATATCAACACGACCTATTACAATGGCAGTAGTAAGCATGTGAGCAACTCGGTTCACTATGCGGGTTCCACGACGGATAACTATTCGCAGGGAACCGCGGTGAGCGATGCAGGCATTCACGCGATTGTTTCCAGCGCGATCAGCAGCAAGCGTGTACCCAACGACCCCAATGGCGTGTACTTCGTGCTCACCTCCGCAGACGTCAATGAAACCTCGGGCTTTTGCACGCAGTACTGCGGTTGGCACACCCACGGCACGATCTCAGGCTCGGATATCAAATACGCTTTCATAGGCAATCCGGACCGGTGCTTGAACGCGTGTGCGATCCAGGACACCAGTCCTAACGGCAACGCCGGCGCCGACGGCATGGCCAGCATCATCGCGCATGAACTGGAGGAAAGTGTCACCGATCCGGATCTCAACGCCTGGTACGACCGTCGCGGCGAGGAAAACGCGGACAAATGCGCGTGGACATTCGGGAGCACTCACACGACGCCCAATGGATCGCTCGCGAACATGACGTTGGGCAGCATGAACTACATGATCCAGCAGAATTGGGTCAACGCCTCGGGTGGTTACTGCGCCAAGAGTTACTAAGGCCGCTAGCACCGCTGTTGGCGGCCGCTGCGGATGTTTGCAGCCGGCTGCCTTCGGCTGTCGGACCTGCAGCCGAAACTCGTTGGTGTCTCAACGCTTTAAGAATTCCCATGGCGTCGAATCGCCTTCTGGTTTTCGCAGAGCAATGCAAAACCGTGGCATCGTCCTTCTAGTTTCTGCTCTGTATATAGCCAGCCCTTCCGGTTGGGCGGCAGACGAAGCCACGCCGGAGTCGCGAATTCCGACTGTCACGCGCATGGTCAAGCAGTTCACCGAGCTTGAGAGCAGCCTCGCAGCCAGCATCAAGGCCGGAGACGAGGCCGGGCTGCAGAAACTGCTGGCCGACGATTTCGAGCTTCGAACCGGCTCGATGCCCGGCAACCCGACGCCTCGGGCGGAATGGATCCGCTCATTGCTGCTCCGTCGCGATGTTGCCTATTCGATCGAGCAAATGGCGGTGCACGACCTCGGTAACCATGCCGTGGTGAGCTTTGTCGAAAAGAGCGCGAGAAAAGAGGCCAAGGTCGCGCCGAATATCTTTGTGGTCGACGTGTGGAAGCGCTCCGGCAACGATTGGAAGCTGGCGATCCGCTATGCCAGCGCCGCCAGCCGGGACGTTTTCATTCCCGGCGCTTCCGCTGAATCCCCTGCGATTCCCAAAAAGTACTGATCAGGCGCGCGAGCCGCCGTCTTCGCGCAGGAGCCGCTGCAGCCACGCCGACACCGCATTGATCTCCTCCATGCACACCGAGTGCTCCATTCGGTAGGTGTGCCATTCGACCTGATAGCCGGCTTGGACCAGCGTCCGGTGCGACGCATCGCCCCACTCGAAGCGAACGATCGGGTCTGCGGTGCCGTGACCCATGAAAATGGAGGCGCCTCGATTGGCATCGGAGGCTTCCGCCGCCAAGTGCGTTCCGGCGATCAGGTAGGTCGACAGCGCGATGGTGCCGGCGAGACGGTCCGGATGTCTCAGTCCGGTGTAGAGCGCGATAGCGCCGCCCTGGGAGAAGCCGGCGAGCACGATCCGCGACGGCTCCGTGCCGCGCTGTTTCTCGCGCTCGATCAATGCCTCGACCTGACGCCGGGACTGCTTAACACCCGCGATATCAGCCCGGTTATTCAGATCAGCCGCCGCGATGTCGTACCAGGCGCGCATCCGGAAACCGTTGTTGATTGTCACGGGACGCACGGGTGCATGCGGAAAAACGAAGCGAACCGACAGCGCGGGCGGCAGCCTGAGCTCGGGCACGATGGGAACGAAATCGTTACCGTCGGCGCCGAGACCGTGCAGCCAGATGATGCTGGCGCGAGGGCTCGCCGCCGTCTCGATCTCTATGCTAGGCAGAAGCTCGTCCACCATGGGCACGCATTCTAACTGACTGTGCGCGTCGGAGAACCATTGCGCGGGACGATGCGTCCAACGCTCGCTGCGACGACGCTCCACGCGATCCTCACCTGGCCTAGAATAGAGTCCGCGTCTTAAAGCCAAGCAATCGAAATGTCGCCTAACGCCGAGCACTTCGAGAAACTGCGCCAGCACATGGTCGCCGAGATCACTGCGGAGACGATTTTCGTGAGCGGGCGCATAGGGAAGGCGGCGCTCGGGCAGCGGGCGATGGACGCCGTCGGCAAGGTTCCGCGCCATGAGTTCGTACCTGCCGAGCTGCAACCCTACGCATACGCCAACGTGCCCCTGCCGATCGGTTGCGACAAGACGATTTCACAGCCCTTCATCGTTGCTCTGATGACCGACATGCTGGAACTCGGCCCCAAGGACACTGTTCTGGAGGTCGGCACGGGACTTGGCTACCAGGCGGCGATTTTGGCCGAGCTTGCACACAAGGTCTATTCCATCGAGATCATCGAGGAGCTTGCGGAACAGGCGCGAGTTCGCCTTGCGCGCCAGCGCTACAAGAACATCGAGTTCAAGATCGGCAACGGCTGCTACGGCTGGCCCGAGCATGCGCCGTTCGACAAGATCATCGTCACGGCGGCGCCCGATCTCATTCCCGGCGCGTTGCTGCAGCAGTTGAAGCCCGGCGGCAGGATGGCGATACCTACCGGCCTCCCCGAGGATCAGCAGCTCGTGCTGGTCGAAAAGGACACGAGCGGCAAGGTAACGACTCGGCAGGTTTTGCCGGTGCGCTTCTCCCAGCTCGAAGGCGCAGACACGCAGCCTACGCGCGGTTCCTGATCCAGCCTGCCGCCCTGTAGCTCGCTGATCGGCGGCTTCTTATCTCGCTACGAGCCATGCCCGAGAGCATCGCCATCCACGGCGCCTGCCAGAACAACCTCAAGAATCTTTCGCTCGAGCTGCCGCTGAACGAGCTGATCGTCGTAACCGGCGTCTCTGGCTCGGGCAAGTCTTCGCTCGTGTTCGACACGCTCTATGCGGAGGGACAACGGCGCTACGTCGAGACGTTCTCGCCGTATGCCCGCCAGTTCCTCGACCGCATGGACAAGCCCCGGGTCGATCGCATCGACGGTGTTCCTCCGGCGATCGCGATCGATCAGACCAATCCGGTGCGTACGTCGCGCTCGACCGTAGGCACCATGACCGAGCTTGCGGATCACTTGAAGCTGCTCTATGCGCGCGCCTCGCGTCTGTATTGCCGGCAGTGCGGTCGACTCGTGGCGCGCGACACCCCGGATTCGATCTACGCCGCGGTGCGCCAGCGCGCCGAATCGGCCGCCAACCCGCGCGTGGTGATCAGCTTTCCGGTAGCGGTTCCCCACAACTTCTCCGAAGCCGAGGTGCTCGAACTGCTCGGACGGCAGGGCTATACGCGAATCCATGCACGCCGAGGCAACGTGCTGGACATGGTGCAGGACCGCCTGCGGATCGCCGGCGCCGATCGGTCGCGAGTGATCGAGGCGATCGAAGCGGCTTTGCGCGTGGGCCAGGGTCGAGTCGACGTGCACCCTCAGCCTGATGAGCCGGAGCCTTCCATTGCGCGACCTTCGCGACCAGGGGTCCCGACGCCGTGGCGGTTCTCAACAGATCTTCACTGCCCCGACTGCGATGTTCATTATCAGGACCCGAGCCCGAGTCTGTTTTCGTTCAACTCGCCGCTCGGTGCATGCGAGACCTGCCGCGGCTTCGGTCGCGTCATCGGCATCGATTTCGGTCTGGTTGTGCCGGATCATGCCAAGAGCCTGCGCGAGGGCGCGATCAAGCCGTGGCAGACGCCGAGCTTCCGCGAATGCCAGGATGACCTGGTCAAGTACGCCAAGAAGCGAGGCATCCCGCTCGACACGCCATTTCGAGACTTGAACGACGAAGTGCGTCGCTGGGTTCTCGAAGGCGAGCCCGATTGGGTGAGCTGGTCCAAGTCCTGGCCGGGTACCTGGTATGGCGTACGCCGATTCTTTGCATGGCTCGAGAGCAAGGCCTACAAGATGCACATCCGGGTGCTGCTCTCGAAGTACCGCGCATACACGGCGTGCTCGGCCTGCGACGGCGCACGGCTCAAGCCGGAGGCGTTGCATTGGCGGCTCGGCAGCACGGACGATGCCGACGGTGTACTCGATGCGTCGCGTCGATTTCGCGCACAAGGAACGGGATTCGATAACGAGGTGCTCGCCGGCCTTCCGGGTCTCACGCTGCACGATCTCATGCTGTTGCCGATCGATGCGACCCGCAAGTTCTTCTCCCGCCTGCACCTGCCGACGCCGCTCGACGAGGCGACCGAACTCTTGCTCGCCGAAATCCGGACGAGACTGGGTTATCTCGCCGACGTAGGCCTCGGGTACCTCACCCTCGACCGCCAGTCGCGCACGCTCTCCGGTGGCGAAGTCCAGCGCATCAACCTCACCACCGCACTCGGCACATCCCTTGTGAACACGCTCTTCGTCCTCGACGAGCCGTCGATTGGCCTGCACGCACGCGACATGCGCCGCGTGATCGAGGTGATGCAGCGCCTGCGCGACGCGGGCAACTCGCTGGTGGTCGTCGAGCACGACCCGCAGGTGATGCTGGCCGCCGACAGGATTCTCGATATCGGGCCGGGTCCTGGCGAGTGCGGCGGCGAAGTGGTCTTTTTCGGCTCGCCCGAAGAGCTCAAGCTGAACCGCGCTTCGCTGACCGCCGACTATCTCGCAGGGCGTAAGCGAGCGGAAACATCGGCTCCGCCAGCGCCGGCCGATGGCGCCAGCATCGAGCTGCTCGGCGCGGCGGAACACAACCTCAAGTCGATCGACATTTCGATTCCGCTGAAGCGACTGGTGTGCATTACGGGGGTATCCGGATCAGGCAAGTCCACGCTAGTGCAGGACGTGCTCCACGCCGCGCTGCTTCGCGCCAAGGGCAAACCGACCGAGGCCCCGGGCGCGCATCGCGCGCTCACCGGCTACGAACACGTGGCTGACGTGGTGATGGTCGATCAAACCCCTGTGGGCCGTACCACGCGCTCGAATCCGGCGAGTTACGTCGGCGCCTTCGACGCGATCCGCAGACGCTTTGCGGCCACCGACGCCGCGCGCGAACGCGGTTACACGCACGCGACATTCAGTTTCAACGCCGGCAACGGCCGCTGCCCTACCTGCGGCGGCAACGGATTCGAGCACGTCGAGATGCAATTCCTGTCGGATGTCTATCTGCGTTGCCCCGATTGCGACGGCAGGCGCTTTCGCGGCGAGGTGCTCGAAATCAAGCTCGACGGTCGATCGATCGCCGACGTGCTGGATATGACCGTCGCCCAGGCGCGCGTGTTCTTTGCCGATGCTCCCGAGATCGATGCAGGCTTGAAGCCGCTGGCCGATGTAGGGCTCGAGTACATGAAGCTCGGCCAGCCGGTACCGACGCTCTCCGGCGGCGAAGCGCAACGGCTCAAGCTCGCAGGTCATCTCGCCCAGGCGTTGGGCGGATCTTCGCGCGACCGCGGGAAAGCTGCCGATCGCGGCGCGGCGTGCGGCAAGCTCTTTCTCTTCGACGAGCCCACCACCGGATTGCACCTGGACGACATCGCCAAGCTGCTGCGCGCCTTTCGTCAACTCACTGCATCAGGCAACTCGCTGGTAGTGATCGAGCACAACCTCGACGTCATCGGCGCCGCCGACTGGATCATCGACCTGGGGCCCGAAGGTGGCGACGCCGGCGGCGAGGTCGTCGTCGCTGGAACCGTCGCCGACGTCATGGCATGCGCAGCATCGCACACGGGCGTCGCGCTCAGGCAATACCGGACAGCACTGGACTCCGCGATCGGATCGGGCTCCGTAGCGCCGTACCGATCCGCAACTCGCGCCAACCACGCCGCGATCCGCGTTCACAATGCCCGCGAGCACAATCTGAAGAGCATCGATGTCGACATTCCGCGCAACCGGTTCACCGTAGTCACCGGCATTTCGGGTAGCGGCAAGAGCACGCTCGCGTTCGACATCTTGTTCGCCGAAGGACAGCGTCGCTACCTCGAGTCGCTCAATGCCTACGCGCGCCAGTTCGTTCAGCCGGCTGCGCGCCCCGATGTCGACGCGATATTCGGCATTCCTCCCACCGTCGCTATTGAGCAGCGCTTAAGCCGCGGCGGGCGCAAGAGCACGGTAGCGACGCTGACCGAGATCTACCATTTCCTGCGCCTGCTCTACGTCAAGCTGGGAACGCAACTGTGTCCCGACCACGGGGTGCCGATCGAGCCGCAGAGCGAGCAGAGCATCGCCGCGACTCTGCTGCGCGGGTATCGCGGGCGCCGTATCGCCCTCCTCGCTTCGCTGGTCGTGGCCCGCAAGGGCTATTACACCGACCTCGCCAAGTGGGCCGCCGGCAAAGGCTTCGCGCAGTTGCGGGTAGACGGCGAAATGCTGCCGACTCGACCGTGGCCGCGGCTGGAGCGGTTTCGCGAGCACACCATCGAACTGCCCGTGGCGGAGCTCAAGGTGAGCGCCGACGCAGAGACCTCGCTCCGCGAAGCACTCCAAGCGGCTCTCGAATACGGCAAGGGGCTGGTCAACGTGTTGCCTCTGGACGACGCCACACGTGCCAAGGGCACCAATCAACGGGCCGACTCAGCTCGAAGCCCGGTTCAGGTGTTCTCGACGGAACGTGCCTGTCCTGTCTGCAAGCGCAGCTTTCCCGAGCTGGACCCGCGGCTGTTCTCGTTCAACTCCAAACACGGCTGGTGCCCGGGCTGTTTCGGCACGGGGCTCAAACTTCGCGGCTTCGATGAAAATCAGACGGGCGACGAAATATGGTGGAACGCTTGGTATGAGGACGAGGAGCGGGTCTGTCCTTCGTGTCAAGGCGAGCGGCTCAACCGCGACGCACTCGCGGTGCGCTTCCATGGGCGCAGTATCACTGAGCTCACTCGGCTTTCGGTTTCCGAAGCTGGGCGATTCTTCGCGGGGCTGAAGCTGGAGGGCCGTGACGCCGCGATCGCGCGCGATCTGATTGCGGAGCTTTCGTCGCGGCTTGGCTTCCTGAACGATGTGGGCTTGAGCTATCTCGCGCTCGATCGTGCGGCGCCCACACTTTCCGGCGGCGAGGCGCAACGCATCCGCCTTGCCGCCCAGCTCGGCTCGAATCTTCGCGGCGTGTGCTACATCTTGGATGAGCCGACGATCGGATTGCATCCGCGCGACAATCGCGTGCTGCTCGACACGCTGGCCAAGCTCGAAGCCAAGGGAAACACGCTGGTGGTGGTGGAGCACGACGAGGAAACCATCCGTCGCGCCGATCACGTGGTCGATCTCGGTCCCGGCGCCGGGAGTCAGGGAGGCCATGTGGTGGCGGAGGGCTCCGCCGAGGAACTCATGCGCTCGCGCGAGTCGGTGACCGGCCGATTTCTGGCCAAACCACTTCGACATCCCCTGGTCGCGCGTCGTACAACCGACGCTCGCGCGCCTGCCCTGGTCATCACCGGCGCGGACATGCACAACCTGAAAAAGCTCCGGGTGCGCATTCCACTCGAACGATTGAGCGTCATCTCGGGCGTCTCAGGGAGCGGAAAGAGCACGCTGGCCCGCGATGTGCTTTATGCCAACCTTATAGAGCTGGTGCGCACGCGGCGCAAACGTAAGTCGGCACAGCTCTTCGGATGCAGAAGCATCGCAGGATGGGAAGCCGTGGATCGCGTACTCGAAGTCGACCAGACGCCCATCGGCAAGACGCCGCGCTCGTGTCCTGCGACCTACGTCGGCTTCTGGGACACGATTCGCCGTCTCTTCGCTGAGACCAACGAAGCGCGCATGCGTGGTTACAGCGCGAGCAGGTTCTCGTTCAACACCGCCGGCGGTCGCTGTCCCGAATGCGAAGGTCAGGGCCTCAAAACTATCGAAATGAGCTTCTTGCCTGATGTGAAAATCGCCTGCGAGGCCTGCGCCGGCGCGCGCTTCAACGCCGAGACGCTCGCTGTGCAATGGCGCGGCAAGTCGATTGGCGATGTACTGCGCTTGAGCGTCGACGAAGCGGCGGAATTCTTTTCAGCACACCGCTCAATCCATCACGCGCTGCGTCTCCTCCAGGACGTGGGCTTGGGCTACCTCACACTCGGGCAGCAGAGCCCTACTCTTTCGGGCGGTGAGGCGCAGCGCATAAAACTTGTCACTGAACTCGCCAAGGTCCGCACCGATCTCCTTGGCCCCGTTCCACGCAGGAGCAGGACCGGAAACGGGCACACGCTTTACGTGCTCGACGAGCCCACCGTCGGACTGCACATGGCGGACGTCGAGAAGCTCATTCGTGTCTTGCATCGATTGGTCGACGCCGGCAACACCGTGGTTGTCATCGAACACAACCTCGACGTGATCGCCGATGCTGACTGGATCATCGACCTTGGACCCGACGGCGGTGCTGCGGGAGGCCGCATCGTTGCGCAAGGCCCTCCGGAAGATCTAGTTGCCCGATCGGAGGAATCGCATACGGCGAAGGTTCTGGCGGAGTTTCTGAACCGCACGCGCGAGCTCGCCTTCAAGGATGCAAGCGAGGTAACTGCCGCCGAAATCTAGTGTGCCGGGGGTTTGTTCCTAGTGCTGGACCGAAGCTACGTTCACGCGTGCAGCTCGATGATGTCGCGATCGGCGAGGACATGCTCCGGGCCAACGTGCTGGCCGTCAAAACCCGAGTGACCCCACACCCGCGCGTAGCGGATCGAGTGCGACAGATCCTTGTGCACCAGCCGCGCCACGTCGCGCACCGTTTCGCCACCTCGCAGCGTAAAGGGGCGCGTCTTCTCCGGCGCGTGTCCCGGCGTCTTGGTGTACACGCGAACGATCCGCAGATGGCGAAACAGTGTTGTGCCGAGTTTCTCCAGTCCGTATCCACTCGTCGCCGAGACGGCGAGCATCGGGTAGCGAAGGCCGGAGAGCTCTCCCAGGGTCTGCAGCTCGGCCTCGATGTCGACGCTGCGATCGGCCTTGTTGGCGACGAGTAGTGTCGGCAGACGCAGCGCGAACGGATCGCCGTTTTCCGCAGTCTCGTCGGGGGCTGTCGACCCCGTGTCCCACCGCTCACTCAACGCGACGCGTCTGGTACGCAGAGTGGCGTGAACATCCTCCAGTTGCTCCACGCACGAAGGTTCTCCCAGATCGACAATGAGCAGCGCCGCATCCGCGCTTTGCAGCGTAGCCTGCAGCCACGGGGCTGGATGCTCTGATGCGACCGCCGGCAGGTCGACCAACTGGAGGTGGATGTCCTCGTAGGGCATCATTCCTGGCTGTGGAAACTGGGTCGTAAAAGGATACGGAGCGTCGTGCGCGCCCGATCCCGTCAACCGCGCATGCAGGAGCGACTTTCCCGCATTGGCCGGCCCGATCAGTGCGACCTGCGCCGCGCCTTCGGGCCGTATGACCAACGACGGGCCGCCGTGACCTCCTCCCCGCCGGCCGACATCGATTTCGTCCGAAAGCTCCTTGATGCGCGCCTTGATATCGGCCTGAAGTCGCTCGGTGCCTTTGTGCTTGGGAATCGTGCGCAGCATCTCGCGCAGCAAGTCGAGACGCTCGCGTGGCTCGCGCGCCTTGCGGTACGCAGCCTCGGCGGCCTTGTACTCGGGACTCAGATTGGCGGGCATTGTTCTCGCCGGCGCACGCTTCGACCGATACATCATAGCTGAACGCGTCGCGCCATTGCGATGGCCAAGCGCTTTTGCTCGAGGCGGAAGGGGGGATTCATTGACGCATTCACGCGCCAGAGGGCAAACTCGATCCAAGGGAGGCGTGATGATCACAAGACGAGGTGCGCTGGCTGCGCTGGCATCGGCGCTGGCCGCGTGGCCGCTGGCGAGCTTAGGCCAGCGAGTCGGTCGTGTCGTACATGTCGGTGTTTTGTCCTGGTACCGCGAGGGCGAGGAGGATTTGACGCGCGCCTTGCAGCAACTGGGATATATCGACGGCCTTACCGCAGTCATCGAATGGCATTGGGCGGCAGGCAAGGGCCAGCAACTGCCGGAACTCGCAGCCGCACTTGTCAAAGCCGATGTTGATGTCATTGTCGCACTGGGATCGGAAGCTACCCAAGCTGCCAAACAGGCGACGACCAAGATTCCGATCGTTTTCTCTGCCGGAGATCCGGTCAGCGCTGGTTTCGTTCAAAGCCTGGCCCGGCCGGGCGGCAACTTGACGGGAGTCAGCAACCAGCCTTCGGATCTCGCTTCGAAACTTCTGCAGCTGCTGAGGGATCTTCTGCCGGACGCGTCGGAAGTAGCAGTAATCTGGAGCCCGACGAACGTCAGCACTGCGCTCTTTCTTCACGACGCCGAGGCCGTTGCCGCACAGTACCGATTCAAGATCCGTCCGGTCGCCGTGGCGAACTCCGAAGATCTCGACCCCAGCTTGGGCGAAATTGAGCGGGCTCGCATCCAAGCGATGATCGTTCTGCTCCAGCCGATAACCGTCGCTTATGACACTCGAATCGCGGAGCTCGCACTCAAGAATCACGTCGTGACAATCGCCGGGATGAGGCGCATGGTCGAGCGGGGCCAGGTTATGTTCTACGGACCGACTGCCGCAGAAGACGCCAGGCAGATCGCCGACTACGTCGACAAGGTGCTCAAAGGGGTCAAGCCGGCCGACCTGCCAATTCAGCAGCCGACCAAGTTCGAGCTGGTGATCAACTTGAAGACCGCTAGAGCGCTCGGCCTCACCGTACCGCCATCGCTTCTACTGCGGGCTGATGAGGTGATTCAGTGAAGAGAGTCTCGTCGGTGGAGCGAACGAAGTGAGGCGTCGAACGTTCCTGGCCGCGCTTGGCGCATCGCCGCTGTGGCAGACGTCGCTTGCAATCGGCCAGACTCGCTCGGTTCCTGTGGTGGGCTTCCTGAATAGTGCATCGGTCGCAACCTATTCGTTCAATGCCAACGCATTTCGGGAGGGCTTGCGGGAAACCGGGTTCGTCGACGGCCAGAACGTCGTCATCGAGTATCGCTGGGCGAATAACGACTACGGCCGTCTGCCTTCACTTGCGACCGAATTGGCGGAACGCAGCGTCTCGGTCATCGCCGCCACGGGTGATATCGCATCGGCTCGCGCTGCGATGGCGGCAACGAGTTCGATCCCCATCGTTTTCACCGTCGGCTCGGATCCGGTTCCATTCGGTCTGGTGACGAGCTTGAGTCGACCCACCGGGAACGCGACAGGCGTCACTTTGTTCTCCAGCACCCTGATGGCGAAACGCCTGGAGTTTCTGCACGAACTTGCTCCCAATGCTCGCATTGTCGCGTTGCTGATGAATCCGGACAACCTTAACTACGAGGTCGATGTCAAAGCGGCGCGCGACGCGGCACAAGGTTTGGACCGGCAGACCTTTCTGGCCCACGCAAAGAACCCGACCGAAATCGATGCGGCTTTCGACTCCATAGTGCAGAAACGCGCCGCTGCAGTTCTCATTGCAAGTGATCCGATGTTTCTAGGTCAACGCGACAAGCTGTCGACTTTGGCGGCGAGGCACGCCTTGCCCGTCGTCGCCTGGACACGAGAGTTTGCCGCCGCCGGTCTTCTGCTGAGCTATGGAACCAGCATCACTTGGATGTATCACGAGGCGGGTGTCTACGCGGGACGCATCCTTAAGGGAGCGAAGCCCGCCGAGCTCCCGGTGATGCAGCCGACCAAGTTCGATCTTGTGATCAATCTCAAGACCGCCAAGGCGCTAGGCCTGACGATTCCGCAATCGCTCCTTGTGCGCGCAGACGAGGTGATCCGCTAGTGGACCGGCGAAGCTTCGTTGGTTCCATCGTCGCCAGCCTAGTTGCAGCGTCGACGGCAATTCACGGCCAGACGCCGGAAAAAATCTGGCGTATCGGCGTTCTCGCACCGGGCGCCGCGCCTGCGAAGGGAAAGTCCGATCCTTTCGGGAGGGGTGCTCTGGCATCCGGCCTCGCTGCACTCGGCTACGTCGCGGGGCGCAACCTGATCATCGAAGACAGATACGCGGACGGCCGCCGCGAACGCCTACCCGAACCGGGGGTCGAGCTGGTGGGCTCTACCGGCGTGGCGTGGCGTTTGTCGACCGTATCCTAAGGGGCGCCAAGCCTGCCGACCTTCCCGTCGAGCTTCACACCAAATATGATCTCATCGTCAACCTCAGGACCGCGAAGACACTTGGCGTGGCTATTCCGCAATCGCTTCTTGTCCGGACCGATCAGATCATCGAGTGACGCAGCCCGCGAGGCGCGGGCACAATAGCGCGATGGCTACCCTACCCCTTGATGACGCGGCGCCCGCCGGAGCGCGGCGCACGCATCGCGGGCGACTGTTCCGCAAGTACCTGTTGCTGATCCTGACGCTGGTGACCGGCACCCTGCTCGCTTCCGGCGCGATCAGCATCTATTTCGCGTACCAGGAAAACAAGGCGGCGGTGGCGAGCCTGCAGCACGAAAAAGCGCTGGCGGCAGCGTCCAGAATCGAGCAGTACATCCGCCAGATCGAGCAACAGCTCGCGTACGCTGCGCTGCCCCAGCTCGACGCCAGCGACGTCGAGCTACGGCGTATTGAATTCCTGAAGCTGCTGCGCCAGGCGCCCGAGGTCACCGACATATCGCAACTGGACGCAACGGGTCGCGAGCAGATCGCGGTGTCGCGTCTGGGCATGGACAACGTTCCGCCGCCGGGCATGGGCAAGGATCGCTCGCAGGAGCCTGCCTTTCTCAATGCAAGGCGGGGCCAGACATGGTTCGGGCCAGTGTACTTCCGCAAGGAGACCGAGCCCTACATGACCATGTCGCTGCGATCGGGTGGCGACAAGGGACCCGTGACGGTCGCCGAGGTCAACCTCAAGTTTGTCTGGGACGTGGTGTCGCGTATCAAGATCGGCGAAAAGGGCAAGGCGTACGTCGTCGATAACCACGGTCTCCTTGTGGCCGACCCGGACATCGGGCTGGTGCTGCGCAAGACCGATCTGTCGCACCTTCTGCACGTCGCGGCCGCCGTCGGTGCGCAACGGCCGAGCGACCCGACTATGGTCTCGGCCGATCTCGCGGGCACCGATGTCCTGACTTCGGTCGCGCCGATCGATTCGCTGCACTGGAACGTGTTCGTCGAGCAGCCGGTGTCCGAGGTCTACGAAAAACTTAACGCGTCGATCCTGCGAACGGGGCTGCTGCTGCTGGCGGGGATGGCGATCTCGGCGCTCGCGGCACTGGTGCTGGCACGAGGCATGGTGCGGCCGATACGAACGCTGTCCGACGGGGCGCAGCGCATCGGTGCCGGCGAACTCGACCAGAAGATCGATATTCACACCGGCGACGAACTGGAAACGCTCGCCGATCGCTTCAACAATATGACTTCGCAGTTGCGCGAATCGTATGCGGGGCTGGAGCGCAAAGTCGAGGAACGTACCAGCGAGCTCAAGAACTCACTGGAGCAACAGACCGCGATAAGCGAGATCCTGCGCGTCATCTCAAGCTCGCCGACCGATGTGCAACCCGTGCTCGATGCCGTCGCCGAGCGAGCGGCGCATCTTTGCAATGCTCCATATGCCCGCGTTCTGCTTATTGACGGAGACTTTCTTCGTCCCGTGACCGACTACTCCGTAGACGGTACACCCCTCTCGCAGCCTCCCGGCCCGATTCCGTTCAAGCGATCGGTGATTACTGGCCGTGCCGCGCTGGACAGGGAAACGATCCATCATGCCGATGTAGTCCCCCTCATCGACACCGAATATCCCGATTCGCGGGACGCCATCGTGTCGCTCGGAGCCCGAGCCGCACTCGCCGTGCCGTTGATTCGCGAAGGCGGGGCATACGGAGGAATCTTCCTATTTCGTAGAGAGCCACGGCTTTTCACCTTCGACCAGGTGGCACTCGTGGAGACTTTCGCCCGTCAGGCGGCGATCGCGATCGACAACGTGCGCCTGTTCAACGAGACCAGGGAAGGTCTCGAACAACAGACGGCGATCAGCGAGGTCCTGCGCGTGATTTCCAGCTCGCCGGGGGATGTGAAGCCGATGCTCAACGCGGTCGCCGAGCGTGCATTGCGGCTTTGCGATGCTGCGGAATCGACCATTGTCCTGGTCGAGGGCGATGCCCTTCGTTTTGCGGCTGCTGCCGGAAGTACCGAGACCCTGAAGGAGGACGAGACGTTGCCCCTGACGCGCGGCTCGATCACTGGACGCGCCGTCATCGACCGCGCAGTGGTTCATATGGCGGATCTCGAAACCGCGTCGGAAGAGGAGTTCCCGGTCGGACGTGAGTTGCAGAGACGGATCGGACATCACGCAGCACTTTCGGTGCCGCTGATGCGCGAGGACCGAGCGATCGGGGCGTTCGCGCTGTGGCGCATGGAGGTGCGGCGCTTCACCGATAAGCAAATCGCTCTCGTCAAGACCTTCGCCGACCAAGCGGCGATCGCGATCGAAAACGTCCGTCTGTTCAACGAGACCAAGGAAGGTCTCGAGCAGCAAACGGCGATTGCGGAAATCCTGCGCGTCATCTCTAGCTCACCCACCGATGTACAGCCAACGCTCGATGCCATCGCCGAACGCGCGGCCCGGCTTTGCGACGCGGCTTCTGCTTCCATGTTTTTGACCGACGGCAACATGTTGCGTCACCTCGCCTCGCAGGGGCCCGATGCGGAACCCGTAAAGCACATCGAGCCGTTTCCGATCACCAGCGAGTCCATATCCGGCCATGCTCTTCTCGAGCGCAAGACGATGCATATTCCGGATTTGCTTGCCGAGTCGTCGCAATATTCCAAGAGCCGCGAGATTGCCCAGCAGTACGGGCACCGAACGGTGGTCGTGGTTCCGCTGTTCCGCGAAGGCAAGCCATTTGGCACCATCTTGCTGAGACGGCGGGACGTGCGACCGTTCAGTGACAGGGAAATCGCGCTGCTGCAGACGTTCGGAGATCAGGCGGCGATCGCACTCGAAAACGTGCGCCTGTTCAACGAGACCAAGGAGGCACTCGAGCAGCAACGTGCATCGGGTGAGGTGCTGGCCGCCATCAGCAGCTCAATTGCCGACACGACGCCGGTGTTCGACAGGATTCTCGACCGTTGCGAGCGACTCTTCGTCGGCCGGCTGGTGCAGATCAATCTGGTTGGCGACGACGGGCAGGTGCATCTGGCCGCTTACCATGGTCCCTTCAAGGGCAAGATCGAACCGATCTTCCCGTTTCCGCTCGATCAGGACAGCGCCACGGGTCAGGCGATCCTCAATCGTGCTGCGCGACATTTCCCGGATGTCGATGGAGCCGCCGACGTACCATCGCGCGCTAAGCAAGGTTGGAATGTCATGGGGGTGAAGTCCGCCATCGTTGCGCCGATGCTTTGGGAAGGCCGTGGAATCGGATCGATTCTGGTCGGGCGTGACTATGTTGGACCATTCTCCGAAAAGGAGGTCGCGCTTCTCAAGACCTTTGCCGACCAGGCGGTCATCGCTATCCAGAATGCGCGGCTGTTCCGCGAGATCCAGGAAAAGAGCCAGCAGCTCGAGGTCGCCAACAAGCACAAGTCCGAGTTCCTCGCCAACATGTCGCACGAGCTGCGCACACCGCTCAATGCCATCATCGGCTTCTCCGAGGTCTTAATGGAGCGGCTGTTCGGCGAAGTCAACGAAAAGCAGGCGGATTACCTTCAGGACATCCACAGCTCCGGTATCCATCTCCTGACGTTGATCAATGACATCCTAGATCTTTCCAAGGTCGAAGCCGGGCGAATGGAGCTCGAGCCTTCGACCTTCGAGATTTCTTCCGCGGTGTCCAACGCAATGACGCTGGTGCGAGAGCGCGCGCAGCGGCACGGCATCGTGCTTGGACAGCAGGTCGATGCAAGACTCGGCGATATCGTCGCTGACGAGCGCAAGTTCAAGCAGATCCTTCTCAATCTCCTGTCAAACGCGGTCAAGTTCACTCCCGATGGCGGGCGCATCGACGTGCTCGCGAGGCGCGAGGACAGCAATGCGGTCATTGCGGTGCAGGACACCGGGATTGGCATCGCTCTCGAGGACCAAGCCGAGGTGTTCGAAGAGTTCAGACAGGTGGGGCGCGACTACACCAAGAAGCACGAGGGCACCGGCCTGGGGCTTGCCCTTACCAAGAAGTTTGTTGAGCTGCACGGTGGGAAAATCTGGCTGCAAAGCGAACCCGGCAAGGGATCGATTTTTACCTTCACGATACCATTACACCGATGAGCCTCGTACTGATCGTCGAAGACAACGAACGAAATCTGAAGCTCGTCCGCGACGTGCTTCAAGTCAAGGGCTACAAGACGCTCGAGGCCGGCACGGCCGAAGACGGCATCAAGCTGGCCGCAGAACGAAAGCCTGATTTGATCCTCATGGACATCCAGCTGCCTGGCATGAACGGCATCGATGCGCTGCGCGCGCTGCGTTCCGATCCGTCAACCGCTAATATTCCCGTGGTCGCAGTGACCGCATCGGTCATGCAGCAGGACCGCAAACAAATCACCGAAGCGGGATTCAACGGCTACGTGGGCAAGCCGATCAACATCAAGGAATTCTTAAGCGCCGTACGCGGCGCATTAGGCGAGAAAGACGCATGACAGCCAACCAAGCCAAGGTGCTGGTCGTCGACGACACGCCGCACAACGTCAAGCTGCTTGGCGACCTGCTCAGCGTGAAAGGCTATTCAGTAGCCACCGCCGCCACCGGCGAGGAGGCGCTCGCTAAGCTGCCGGTGGAGAAGCCCGACCTCATTCTGCTCGACGTCATGATGCCGGGGATGTCGGGTTACGACGTATGCAAGCGCATCCGCGCCGAAGCGGCCACGGCGCTACTGCCCGTCGTCCTCGTGACATCGCTCGATCCGGCGCAGGAACGCGTCCACGGCATCGAGGCAGGAGCGGACGATTTTCTGTCCAAGCCGATCAATCAACCAGAGCTATTCGCGCGCGTGCGCTCGCTGCTGCGAGTGAAAGCGCTGCAGGACGAAGTTGCGCTCAAGGCCGAGGCACTTAAGGTGTCGAACCTGAAGCTCGAGCAACGCGTCGACGAACAGCTCGCGCAATTGGATCGGCTCGCGCAGCTTAAGCGTTTTTTCTCTCCGGCGGTCGCCGACGCAATCGTGTCGGCCGGCGAGAAGTCGATTCTTTCGCCCCATCGCCGGGAAATCACCTACGTCTTCGTCGACCTCCGCGGGTTCACAGCATTCACAGATTCGGCCGAACCTGAAGAAGTCGAAAACGTGTTGCGCGAATACCAGGCGGCAATGGGGCCGGTCGTTGCCGAGCACGAAGGGACCCTGGACCGGTTCGCCGGCGACGGCATCCTGGTTTTTTTCAACGATCCGCTGCCGGTTCCGGATTCCGGCAAGCGCGCGGCAGCGATGGCCTTGGCCATGCAACAGAGATTCGGACTTCTGCGCGATAAGTGGTCGAAGCTTGGCTACGATCTCGCTCTCGGAATCGGCATCGCCCACGGGTTCGCGACCCTGGGCGCGTTCGGCTTCGAAGGACGCTGGGACTATTCCGCCATCGGCAGCGTGGTCAATCTTGCATCACGCCTTTCCGACGAAGCCCAGAGCGGCCAGATACTCATCGATCGGCGAACCCGGGCCGCACTCGGGGATGCCGCCGAAGTCGAGCCGCTCGGCCCATTGAGCCTCAAGGGCTTTGCCCAGCCTACCCACGCCTTTGTGCTCAAGAGCCTCACGTTATGATCCGGGCGCTCCAAAATTACAAAGCACTGACAGACCGCGGCGTGGACCATACAAACCGGCGGCGCCTCTGTCTAAACGGGGCCAACCGGCGTAGAATCCGCGCCTCGTAACGGAAGACCGACACAATCGGCTTGAACCGTTAGTTGCGGCTCCTACCCGGCGTCCGCCTGATCCAGAAACACAATTTTTGGAGTCTCATCCGATGGCCCCTTCGACAGGCGGCGCGACCGCGCTGCGCAACGTCACCCTCGACGACAAATACGAGCTCGAATCAGGGCGCGTCTATCTGACAGGTGTGCAGGCGCTGGTGCGGCTGCTCATTCTGCAGCGACAACGCGACGCCCTTGCAAAGCTCAATACCGCGGGGTTCGTGTCGGGCTATCGCGGCTCTCCCTTGGGCGGCCTGGACCAGGCGTTGTGGAATGCAGAGAAGTTCCTCGCCCGTGCGCAGATCAAGTTCCAGCCCGGATTAAACGAGGACCTCGCTGCGACTTCAATCTGGGGCTCGCAGCAGGTCAACATGTACCCAGGCGCCAAGTACGACGGCGTGTTCGCCATGTGGTACGGCAAGGGTCCGGGCGTGGATCGCTGCGGCGATGTTTTCAAGCATGCCAATTTCGCTGGTTCGTCAAAGCACGGAGGCGTGCTGGTGCTCGCCGGCGACGATCATGCGGCCAAGTCGTCGACGATCCCACATCAGTCCGATCACCAGTTCTCCGCGGCGATGATGCCGGTGCTCTATCCGTCTTCGGTGCAGGAAATCCTCGACCTGGGACTCCACGGCTGGGCGATGAGCCGCTACTCGGGTCTGTGGGTCGGATTCAAGTGCGTCTCCGACACCGTGGAAAGCTCGGCTTCGGTCTACATCGATCCGGAACGAGTGAAGATCATCGTTCCGGATGATTTCCCATTCCCGCCCGACGGCATCTCCATCCGCTGGCCGGACGGATTCCTCGCCAGCGAAGCGCGGATGCAGGACTACAAGGTTTACGCCGCCCTGCACTACTGTCGCATCAACCACCTCAACCGGATCGTGATCGATTCACCGAAGCCGCGGCTGGGCATTATCACCAGCGGCAAGAGCTACCTTGATGTACGGCAGGCGCTGGACGACCTGGGCATCACCGAAGCAGACGCCGCCGAAATCGGCATTCGCGTGTTCAAGGTAGCGATGCCGTGGCCGCTCGAGCCCGAAGGCGTACGGCACTTTGCTGAAGGTCTGGAGGAGATCCTGGTCGTCGAAGAAAAGCGCCAGATCGTCGAATACCAGATGAAGGAACAGCTCTACAACTGGCGCACCGACGTGCGGCCCCGCGTCGTCGGCAAATTCGATGAAAAAGGTGAATGGGTGCGTCCGCACGGCGACTGGCTGCTGCCGGCGACCAGCGAGCTCACTCCGGCAATGGTTGCGCGTGTAATCGCACAACGCATCGAGCGCCTGCAACTGCACCCGCGAACCATGGAGAAGCTCAAGCGGCGTGTGGATTTCATCAACGCCAAGGAAGCCGCCCTGGCAAAGCCCAAGATCACGCTCGCGCGCATTCCCTATTTCTGCTCCGGCTGTCCGCACAATACGTCGACGAACGTGCCCGAGGGCAGCCGCTCCACCGCCGGCATCGGCTGTCACGTCATGGCGATCTGGATGGACCGCTCGACCTCGACCTATACCCACATGGGCGCCGAAGGCGTGCCATGGATCGGCCAGGCGCCATTCACGACCGAGAAGCATATTTTCGCGAACCTCGGCGACGGCACTTACTACCACTCGGGCATTCTGGCGATCCGCGCCGCAGTCGCTGCCAAGGTCAACATCACCTACAAGATCCTCTATAACGACGCAGTCGCCATGACCGGCGGCCAACCGGTCGATGGTCCGATCTCTCCGGCACTGATCGCTCAGCAAGTCGCCGCCGAAGGCATCGCCAAGCTGGTGGTCGTGACCGACGAGCCAGACAAGTACCCATCGGCTTATTTCGAGTCGGATGTGGAAATTCATCACCGCGACCAGCTCGACCGCGTTCAGCGTGCGCTGCGAGATACGCCCGGAGTGACCGTCCTGCTCTACGATCAGACTTGTGCCGCGGAAAAGCGCCGGCGCAGAAAGCGTGGCAAGTATCCCGATCCCGCCAAGCGCGTGGTCATTAACGAGCTGGTCTGTGAAGGCTGCGGCGATTGTGGAGTGAAGTCCAATTGCGTATCGGTCGCACCGGTCGAGACCGAGTTCGGCCGCAAGCGCGGCATCGATCAGTCTTCGTGCAACAAGGATTTTTCCTGCGTCAAGGGGTTCTGCCCGAGCTTCGTCACAGTCGAAGGCGGAAGTTTGCGCAAACCGAAGAAAGCCGCTGCCACCAGCGATCAAGCGCTGCCGGAGCCGGCGCCTGCAACGGCGTCGGAGCCGTACGGCATCCTCGTGACCGGCATCGGAGGCACAGGCGTGGTGACCATCGGTGCGCTGCTCGGCATGGCGGCGCACCTGGAAGGCAAAGGCGTATCGGTGCTCGACATGACGGGCCTTGCGCAGAAGAACGGCGCCGTAGTGTCGCACGTGCGCATCGCCGATGCGCCAGAGCAGCTCTACGCCACTCGAATCGCCGCCGGCGAGGCCAAGCTGGTGCTGGCCTGCGACATTCTGACCGGGGTGGGCTACGAGGCGATCGCCAAGATGCAAAAAGGCATCACCAAAGCAGTGGTCAACACCGCGCTGGTGATGCCCGCAGATTTCACGCGCAACGCGGACCTGAAATTTCCCGTGGGCTCTATGGAGCAGGAGATCAAGGATGCGGTCGCGCCCGGGGATGCCGAATTTCTCGACGCGACCAAGCTCGCCACGGGACTGATGGGCGATTCGATCGCCACCAACCTGTTCATGGTCGGATACGCATACCAGCGCGGCCTGCTGCCGCTCTCGGAAGCCGCGATCATTCGGGCGATCGAGCTCAACGCAGCGGCAGTGGAATCGAACAAGCAGAGTTTTCGCTGGGGCCGCCTGGCGGCGGTCGATCCGCAGCGCGTGCTCGCAGCGGCGATCCCGAGCGAAAAGCCGGAGTCGCAACGCGTCTCGGCTTCACTAGACGAGATGATCTCGCGCCGCTCCGAGTTTCTCACTGCTTACCAGGATGCCCGCTACGCCAAGCGCTATGTCGACTTCGTCACCAAGGTGCTCACCGCGGAGACTTCGAAGCTGTCCGGGAAGACCGAGCTCACCCAAGCGGTGGCTCGGTATTACTTCAAGCTGCTCGCCGTCAAGGACGAGTACGAGGTCGCGCGCCTCTACAGCGACGGCGACTTTGCCAAGCGTGTCGCGGCGCAGTTCGAGGGCGATTACAGGCTAACTTTCCACCTCGCTCCCCCACTGAGCAACAAACCGGATCCGGCTACCGGAGAGGCGACCAAGAGCGTTTATGGACCATGGATGATGACCGCGTTCAAGCTGCTGGCCACAATGAAGGGGCTGCGTGGTACAGCGCTCGACATTTTCGGTCGCACACCGGAACGCCGCATGGAACGACAGCTCATTACCGATTACGAAGCGCTGATCGATGAGATGCTGCCGCGAGTCGCGGCACACAATCACGCGATCGCGGTGGAGCTGGCGAGCATCCCCGAGCATATCCGCGGCTTCGGGCACGTGAAGGAGCGGCATCTGAAGGCGGCCAAAGCCAAGGAGGCGGAACTGGTGGCGTCGTTCCGGGCGGCGAGACCGACCGAGGCGGCGCCGGCGATGCCGGTCGCGGCCTGACGTTGGAGTGGTCGAAGTGAAAACGGCGCCGGGAGGCGCCGTTTTAGGCTAGGCATCGTGGTTTCAAAGAACATAAAGTACTCGATGTCCCATAATGACCTCATGAATTCCCTTTTCGACCTATCCGGGAAGGTTGCGCTCATCACGGGGGCCTATCGCGGGCTCGGCTTCTCGATCGCGCAGGGCCTCGCGCGCGCCGGCGCCTCCGCAGTTCTCAACGGCCGCAAGAGCGACGCGCTCGAGGCAGCAGCAGAGAAGCTTCGCGCGCAAGGGCTGTCCTGCGCGACGGCGGTGTTCGATGTCACCGATCGCGACGCGGTTCGTCGTGGCGTCGCGAAGATCGAGGCGGACTTGGGTGGCGTCGACATCCTATTCAACAATGCGGGTATCCAGCGCCGGAGCTCCCTCGCAGACTTCCCGCAGGAGCAGTGGGACGAGATCATCGCAACCAACCTGACGGCGCCGTTCATCGTGTCGCAAGCGGTGCTGCCGCGGATGATGGCGAACAAGCGGGGCAAGATCGTGCACGTGGCTTCCCTGCTGAGCGAGCTGGCGCGTCCCACCGTCGTCCCCTATACCGCCGCAAAGGGCGGGGTGAGGCAGTTGACGCGTGGCATGGCGGTCGAGCTCGCGCCCCACAATATCCAGGTCAATGCCATTGCGCCGGGATACTTCGCGACCGAGATGAACCGTGCACTCATCGACAACGCTGAATTCAATGCATGGGTCTGCAAGCGCACTCCGGCTGGACGTTGGGGAGACCCCGACGAGATCGCGGGACTCGCGGTATTCCTGGCCTCCAGTGCGTCTGACTACATCACCGGTCAGCTCCTGGTCATCGACGGCGGAATGAGTGTGGCGCTGTGAGCAGTGAGCAGGGGCCCCGCGCGTAGTGCGGGGATGCGAGCGCCCGCGAATCGGCGCCTGCCGCCGACACGCCACCCTCCGCTTATCTCCGACCACAAAAGGAGGCGGCGCTGTGAGCAGTGAGCAGGGGCCCCTTGCAGTCTGCCCTGCCCATGGCATGCTGCATGCTTCGAAGCCGCACGAATCCTCATGAAAGCCATTTTTGTCCTTTTTGATTCATTGATGCGAAGCGCGGTCGGCTGCTATGGATCGACCACTGTGCAGACGCCCAACTTCGACCGCTTCGCGCGCCGCGGCGTCACCTTCGACACGCACTTCGTCGGCAGCCTCCCCTGCATGCCGGCGCGGCGCGACCTGCACACTGGACGGCTCAACTTCATGCACCGCAGCTGGGGGCCGCTCGAGCCGTTCGACAATTCGTTTCCCGAGATCATGCGGGACGCCGGCATCCATACCCACCTCGTCACCGACCACATGCACTACTTCGAGGATGGTGGCGCGACATACCACGGCCGTTTTCGCACCTGGGATTTCATCCGCGGCCAGGAGTACGACCCGTGGAAGGCGATGGTCGATCCTCCCCTCAGGCGTTTGCGCGAAAAATTCGCTGTCAAGCACTACAACTTCGAGGATGGCTGGAAGCGGCTGCAGCACGCGGTCAACTGCGAATTCATGGAAGACGAACAGGATTTTTGCCTGCCGCGCTGCTTTGCCAGCGGCTTCGAGTTCCTGGACATCAATCGCACGGCAGACAATTGGTTTCTGATGCTCGAGTGTTTTGATCCGCACGAGCCGTTCCATGCGCCCGCCCGCTTCAAGCAGGCGTACCAGACCGGCTGGACTGGTGGCGTACTCGACTGGCCGATGTATGAAAAGGTAACCGATTCTCCGGAGGAGATTGCCGAGATTCGCGCCAATTACGCGGCGCTGGTCGCCGCGTGCGATCACTACTTCGGCAAGCTGCTCGACTACTTCGATCGACACGACCTGTGGCGCGACACGGCGCTGTTCCTGTCGACGGACCATGGTTTCCTGCTCGCCGAGCACGATTGGTGGGGAAAGAATCTGCAGCCGTACTACACCGAGATCTCGCACATCCCCTGCATCGGCTATCACCCTGCGCATGCCGGGCGCGGTGGCGAGCGGCGCCGGTCGCTGACGCAAACCATGGATTTGATGCCCACCTTCCTGGAAACTTTCGGCCTCCCCGTGCCGCACGAGGCGCGCGCCCGCTCGCTGCTGCCGCTGCTGGCGGAGGACCGCGCCTTGCGCGACATCGCTCTGTTTGGAATGTTCGGCGGCCCGATCGGCGCCACCGACGGGCGCTACACCTACTATCTCTATCCGGAGGATCTGTACGCGCCCGGTCTGTATGAGTACACCCTCATGCCGATGCATCTGCACACGCTGTTCAGCGCCGCAGAAATCCGGACCGCCAGGCTGGCGAGCCCGTTCGACTTCACCAAGAACATGCCGCTCTTGCGCATCGATGCGCTCAAGGATGCGCGTCGCATTCCAATTCACGACGGCAAGAAATTCGATCCCGAAGTCGGGACCACCTTGTACGACCTCGCGACAGATCCTCGACAGCAGCGTCCGTTCCGAGACGCCACGATCGAGCGGCGCTTCTTGCGCGGGATCGCCGAGGTGCTCGCGGCGCACGATGCGCCCGCAGAGTTCTATCTTCGATATGGCGTCAAGCGCCTTGCCGACGCCGCCTGACGCTGCAAGCACCAACAAGAGACATCGAAGGAGGAGGAATGACCGATACCCGGTTCGCCTTGATCATGCTCGCGGCGGCTGCCGCTTTGACGTTCTCGGCTCCGCCCGATCTGCATGCACAACAGGCGTTTGCGGAGGTGGGAAAGCAGCCGCCGATCACCATCCTCATCAATTCGTCGCCGTGGTATGCCGGTTTCGAGAAGACGGTGGAGCTCTATGAGCAGCAGACGGGCAACAAGGTAAAGCTCGACACCACGCCCTACGGCGGCATGCTGGAGAAAGCCCGCAATGCAGTGCGCGGCGAGAAGAGCCCGTACGACCTGATCAATCTCGATACGCAATGGACCATCGAATTCTACGAAGGCGGCTTCCTGACGCCGCTCAAGGACGTCGACTCGAGCTTCGATCTGCCCAAGGAGGTCCTCACCTACGGCGACTCCGGATACTGGAACGCGGAGAAGCGCTGGCGCACGCCGTCGGGGGGCAAGCTCATGGCCTGGTCTCCCAACGGCAACGTCGATCTTTTCCTTTATCGCGAAGACGTGCTGAAAGAAGCTGGTCTCGCCCCGCCGCAGACCTGGGAGGACGTGCTCGCCGCCTGCGCCAAGCTGCAGGACCCGCCCAAGCGCTATGCGGTGGTGATTCGTGGCGAGCGCGGCAACGGCATCCGCTTTGAATGGATGTACTTCATGCAGGGCAAGGGCGCGACGGTGGTCAAGGATGCCGCGAACGGCGACTACACGGTGACTATCAACAGCCCGCAGGCCAAGGCGGCGCTCGATCTCTTTATCGAGGTCGCCAAGCGTTGCGGCCCGCCGAACGCGGGCGCGCTCGGCCAAGGCGACGTGATCCAGCTCCTGGCGACCGGCAAGGCTGCCGAGGCGATGGTGGTGTCCGCGGCGTGGAGCAATTTCGACGATCCAGCCAAATCGGCGGTCGTGGGCAAGGTCATGGCTGTGCCGGTGCCTGCACCGGTAGGTGGCAGGCGTCCGGCGGTGCTCGGCAACTGGAACATGGCCATACCGAAGAACGTTCCGGACACGCAAAAAAAAGCCGCACTTGCTTTCTCGCGCTGGTTCCTGACCGCAGGCGCGCAGCGCGCGTATGCCGAAGCAGGCTCAATCCCGGTTCGCAGTGATACGTTCCAATCCGATCTGGCGCGTACCCCCAAGTTCCGCTGGATGCCGGCCTACCTTGAGATGCAGAAATACGCCTCGCAGGAGCTTGGCTTCGCCGAAGGCGCGCAGGTCGAGCAGATCCTTGGGCTTAGGCTCAACCAGGCGCTCATCGGGGAGATGAGCTCGGCCAAGGCGCTCAACGCGGCGGCCCGGGAAATCGAAGAAGTATTCAAGAAAAACGGGCGCCGCACGGGCACGCTGCCGCCGCTGCCCGAATGAGTTCGGACTGATCGCACACTTCAGGTCGTGACCGACTTTTCGAGCCGGTCGCCGCCACGCGCGTTTGCCAGGGGACGCGCCATGCTCGCTGCAACCGCCGCCGCGCTGAATCGCGGTTTCCGCTACTGGGCGCTGTTGCCGGCAGTGCTGCTGTTCGTCGCGCTTACCCTTTATCCGACGGCCAATCTTCTGCGGATGAGCGTGTCGACGATCGAGTTCGCCGAAGGACGAGCGCATTGGAGCTTCACCCCGGCGCACAACGTCGCGCTGCTCGCGAGCGATGTGGTGCTGCGACCCGCGATCGTCAACACCGCCATCTTTGTCGTCGTCGCCGTCGCCGCCGAAGTCTTTCTCGGGCTGTTGCTTGCGCTGTTCATCGCCAGGCTCGAACGCGGCAAGGGGCTCGCCCGCACGGTGATGATTCTGCCGATGCTCGTGCCTCCGGTCGCGATCGGCAGCATGTGGAAGCTCATGTACAACTACGACTTCGGCCTGTTCAATCAGGCGTTCACAGCGATCGGTTTGGAGCCGGTGAATTGGCTCGGCTCGACCAGCGTCGCGCTCGCAGCGGTGATCCTGGTCGACATCTGGCATTGGATCCCGTTCGTGTTCCTGATTCTCTTCGCCGCAGTCGAAGGCATTCCTTCCGATGTGATCGAAGCGGCGCGGATCGACGGCGCGACCACCGGTCAGATTGCGCGCCGGATCATGGTCCCGCTGCTCAAGCCCGCACTGGCCATCGCATTCGTCTTCCGCGGCATCCTCGCGTTCAAGACCTTCGACGAGGTCTACCTGCTAACCTCCGGAGGCCCCGGCACATCGACCGAGCTGGTAAGCCTCCATCTGTACAAGGTGTTTTTCGAGCAGAACCTGCTGGGTTACGGGGCGCTGCTGTCGCTCGCGCTCATCGCCGCGATCGCGTCGGCGCTACTCATGAGCCGCCGGGCTCTCGCGGGCAGGAAACGCAGGTGAACGTCCAGAGTTCGAGCTTGCTTCAATTCACCCGTCGCGAGCGCGCGCTGAGCTACGTGCTTCTTGCCGCGGCGGTCGTGTGCATCGTCGGACCTTTTGCCTGGATCTTCCTGACCTCGCTCAAGCAGCAGATCGCGATCTATACCGGGGCGTGGTCGTTCGTGCCGACCTGGTCGAACTATTCCGACGTCCTGTTCGGCCGGCGCTCCGACTTTGCAGCCAATGTCATCAACAGCACGATCGTTGCGTCCATCAGCACGTTGCTCGTACTCATGATCGGCACGCTGGCCGCCTATTCGCTCTACCGTTTTCGCTGGGCGCACTGGATGGTGACCGCATTGCTGGGATGGATGCTGATCTTCCACATGATTCCCGTGCTGACACTCGTTGGACCGTGGTACATCGCGTTCCGGGAGCTCGGGTGGTACGACACGCTGGGAGCGCTGGTAGTCACCCATGTGACGCTCAATCTGCCGATCACGGTTTGGTTGATGATGGCGTTCTTCCGGGAGATTCCGCCCGAGCTGCAGGAGGCCGCGCAAGTGGATGGATGTCCGCCGGTCACCGCTTTCGTGACGATCGCGTTGCCGCTCGCCGCTCCCGGCCTGATCGCCGCGGGGATCCTCGACTTCATCCTCAGCTGGAACGAATTCTCGATCGCGCTCAATCTCACCTCGCGCGACACGGCGACCGTTCCGGTGGCCATCGCACGCTTTGCGCAGCAGTACGAAACCCAGCATGGCCAGATGGCTGCGGCCTCGGTCATCGCGACGCTTCCGGCGCTGCTGCTGATGGCGCTCGGGCAGCGCTTCATCGTGCGCGGGCTAACGGCCGGCGCGGTGAAGTAGCTTCGAGACAAAAACTCCAGCCGAGGCAAGCTCCTACCCTATAATGCTCCATAACGCTGGTGCCGCACTACCGCTCCCGCCGTGGTCGATAAGCATGAGTGCGCTTGAAGTCGCCGCTGACAGAAGCTGACTTGGCGCGCTGTCGAGGATTGGAGGAGATGTCGTGATCAGGGTCGTGATCGCCGACGATCACACCATCGTCCGCGAGGGACTCAAGCAGCTTCTCCAGGCATCCCCCGACCTCGACATCGTCGGCGAAGCGCGCGACGGCAATGAGGTGTTACAGCGCGTTCGCGAGACGGAGTTCGACGTCCTGCTGCTCGACATGTCGATGCCAGGTAAGAGCGGGATGGAGCTCATCAGGCAGGTCAAGACCGAAAAGCCGAAGCTGCGGGTGCTGGTGCTCAGCATGCACCAGGAACACCAGTATGCTGTGCGCGCGATCAAGGCCGGCGCTTCGGGATACCTGACCAAGGAGAGCGCGACAACTCAGCTCGTATCGGCGATTCGCAAGGTCGCGGGCGGAGGCGCATTCATCACGGCGGAAGTGGCCGAGCAACTTGCGTTGGGCGCGATGCCGCAGGTCGGAGGTCCCCCGCATGCGGCGCTATCGGACCGCGAGTATCAGGTGTTCCATCTGCTTGTCTCCGGAAGGGGCGTCTCGGAGATCGCCGAGCAGCTCAAGCTCTCGGTCAAGACGGTGAGCACGCACAAGGCGCGGCTAATGGAAAAGATGGGACTGGCTAATCAGGCCGACTTGATCCGCTATGCCATCAGGCATCGCCTGATCGACGAACCCGACGTCGCTCCATGAGTGCCGGGTAGGGAATTTCCTACCCGTTCCTAGCCCGCCGCCTACCCATAGATTCAGACGGGCCCCACCCCTCGATTCAGGGGCGGCCGATGGCGGCGAATGCATCGCCCCGAGATACTCGCATGCATGCAAACAGCAGCGCATATGCGGGTATTCATCGTGGACGACTCGCCTCCGATCCGCGAGCGGTTGATCGAGTTGCTCACGTGCGACGGCGTGGCCATTGTTGGAGAAGCGGAGACGCCCGCCGATGCGATTGCCGGCATTCGGCGCACGCGTCCTGACTGCGTCGTGCTCGACCTCAAGCTCATCGGGGGATCGGGCATCGAGGTCCTGCGGTCAATGCGCCCGGAATTTCCGGAAACGACTTTCATCGTCCTCAGCAATCATTCGGATGTGCCGTACCGGCGAAGTTGCGAAGCAGCTGGCGCGAGCTTTTTTTTGGACAAGACCACCGAGTTCGGGAAGATTGCGAGCCTCATTGCCGACTTGCAACCCGTAAAGCCGTGAATAGCAAGTAAGCACCGTACAGGAAGCGAGGAGAATCATGGCATCTGTAGTTGCATTGCAATCTACCGCACGCAATGGAAACGTTGTTGTCAGATCATTCGAGCCGATGCTGGCAGAAGTCGCGCGGCGCGCACCGGCATGCTCCGCCTGCAGTCTTCAAACGCATTGCCTGCCGGCCGGCGTCGAGGAGATGCTGGGAGAGTTCGATCGTCTCCAGTCGACGCCGGTGCGAATCCACAAAGGCGACACGCTGTACCGCGCGGGTGACCGCTTTGACGCGATCTACGCGGTTCGCTCGGGCTCGTGTAAGACCATCATTCTCAGCGAAGAGGGGCATGAGCAGGTGACCGGGTATCAAATGCCCGGGGAGATTGTCGGCTTTGACGGTATCGACAGCGGATTCCACGGTACCCAAGTCATCGCACTCGAGGACAGCGAGCTGTGTGCGCTTCGCTTCAAGGAGATCGAGCGACTCGCCCACCAGAGCCTCGCGTTCCAGCACAACATGTACCGGCTGCTTTCGCGCGAAGTCGCGCGTGACCGCAGGATCATGCTGCTGCTCGGCGGGTTGCGCGCGGAACAGCGGCTCGCGGCCTTCCTGCTCGATCTTGCGCGGCGCTACCAGGCTCTCGGTTACTCGTCGTGTGAGTTCATCCTCCGGATGACTCGCGAGGAGATCGGCAGCTTCCTGGGGTTGAAGCTGGAGACGGTGAGCCGGTTGTTTTCGCGGTTCCACCACGACGGCCTGATTCAGGTTCAGGGCCGGGTGGTGAAGCTGCTCGATCGCAACGGCTTGCAGCGTCTCGTCGGCTCGACGCCGCAGTAGTTCGCATGGACGCCGAGCCCGGGTCGGCTGCGCAGCTGTTTTTGTGTTGCCGTATCAGAGATGCTCTTTCGAGATCGCGCGGAAGCGGGTGAGAAGCTCGCGCAAGCCCTCGCCGGGTGGCGTGGCAAACGCCCTCTTGTCGTAGCGATCCCACGCGGCGCGGTACCGATGGGCAAAGTGATCGCCGATCGCTTAGGTGGGGAACTCGACGTCGTGCTCACGCGAAAGTTACCCGCGCCGGGTAATCCCGAGTTCGCCATCGGCGCTGTTGATGAAACGGGATGGATCTACGTGGCGCGCCACGCGAGCCAGGCCGGAGCGACTAGCGATTACATCGATCAGGCAGTGGCGACCGAGCTTGACACCATGCGGCGGCGTCGATCGGAATACACGCCGGCTCGGCCGCCGCGCGATCCTGCGGGAAGAATCGTGATCGTCGTGGACGATGGACTGGCCACCGGCGCGACCATGATCGCCGCGCTTCACACCATGCGCGCCCGAGGCCCGCAATGGCTGGTGTGCGCGGTGCCCGTTGCCTCTTACGATGCCTTGGCCAAGGTCCGCGCGTATGCCGACGAGGTCGTTTGCCTGCACACCCCCGCTTTTTTTGTTGCGGTCGGGCAGTTTTACGGTCGCTTCCCTCAGGTCGACGACAGGGAAGTTATCTCGCTGCTCGGAGCGGCGGCGCCGGGAGGGAACGGCGCGGCGCTACCAGGCAACGCGAGCTAAAGACGCACAACGCTTCCCCGAGTCGCGATCGTCGCGCGACCCGGCAAGAACTCGCAGCGCGTACGTCCCGGTACTCGCTTCAGTGAGCGGCGTGCACCGCGCCTTTGCGCAGCGTACGCTTGGGCTCGTCCGACCCTTCGGAGACGCCGCCAAGCATGCTTTCCCTCGCCGCATCATTGAGCATAGCGGCGATCTTTTGCCCCTCGCCAACATAATCAGCGAACGCGTCGCGCGCGTACGCAAACTGAATGTTGAAGGCCTCCACTGCCGTCGTGCACTTTCCCAGATCGGCAATTGCAGCTACGTCCTTTTCCAGTCTGGACTGCACAAACTCCATCGCGTCGCCCTGGATCCTTCCGGCAGTCTCGAGCCAGGCTTGATATGCTTTCCCGGCGTAGTCACCTTTCATGCCCCACAGCGACCGGACATCCGGCGGGAAAACAAGGAAATCCACGTGTCTTGTCATATCGACCTCCTGCAAAGAGAGGCAGCGAGCATCGATGCCGCTGCCCTATTGAAGTATAGCCACCCGTTGGCAGCTGTCGTTGACAGGGATCAACATCAAAGCAATGCAAGGCTTGCAGGCTAGACTCGATCTCGAGAGTGCCGAAATGCCATGGGAGCACTTTCCGCACGGTGCCGATATCGGCATACGCGGCATCGGCGCTTCGCTGAACGAGGCTTTCGAACAAGCGGCAATCGCGCTCATCGCCGTGATCACCGATCCTGGCATGGTCGATGCGAAAGCCAGCGTCACCATCCGCTGCGAAGCACCCGACGAGGAAATGTTGTTGACCGATTGGCTCAACGCATTGATCTTTGAGATGAGCACACGAGGCATGTTGTTCGGCCGCTTCGATGTCGACATCTCCGATCACCGCCTCGACGCGATCGCCTGGGGCGAGGCCGTCGATCGTCAACGCCACCATCCGGCAGTCGAAGTCAAAGGCGCGACGTATACGGAGCTTTCGGTCGCACTGTGCGATGACGGGCGCTGGACCGCCCAATGCGTGGTGGATGTCTAACTGGGGCCCGCTAGGCGCTACTGCAGCCATTGGACGCGACCATGGACGCCACCCGATTGATCCGCAAGGCGGATTGCGAATGGGAGCTGCCTCAAAGCGGCGCCATGCGTGTGCCCGGCGTCATCTATGCCGACGAGCCGTTGCTGCGCGACATGGACGACAAGGTCGCCGAGCAGGTCGCTCACGTCGCCGCGCTTCCAGGGATCGTCAAGGCATCGTTCGCCATGCCCGACGCGCATTGGGGTTACGGGTTTCCCATCGGCGGCGTCGCAGCCTTCGATCCTGACCAAGGTGGGGTCGTCTCGGCGGGGGGCGTCGGGTTCGACATCTCCTGCGGCGTCAGGACGCTGCTCACCAGGCTCGAAGTTGCGCGGCTCGAAGCGGTGAAGCGCCGTCTCGCCGACACTCTGTACGCGCGCATCCCCGCCGGATTGGGCAGCACTGGGGCGCTCCGTCTCGACACGTCGGAAATGGACGCCATGCTCGTCGGAGGCGCGCGCTGGGCAGTGGAGCGTGGTTACGGTCGCGGCGACGACCTCGAGCGCATCGAAGAGCATGGCGCCATGTCGGCCGCCGATCCGGGCGCAGTCTCCGAGGCCGCCAAACTTCGTCAGCGCGACGAGATGGGAACGCTGGGCTCCGGCAACCACTATCTCGAGGTGCAGCAGATAACGGCGGTCTACGACAGTGCCACCGCCGATGCCTTCGGCTTGGCCGTCGGAGAAGTAGTGATCAGCATCCACTGCGGGTCGCGTGGATTGGGTCACCAGATCGGGACCGACTTTCTGCGCGAAATGGTCGTGGCTGCCAAAGGTGCCGGCATTGTGCTTCCCGATCGCGAGCTCGCATGCGCGCCGATTCGCTCGAAGCTCGGTCGCCGCTACTTGGGTGCCATGCGGTCCGCGATCAACTGTGCGCTCGCCAATCGTCAGATCCTTACCCACATCACCCGGCAAGCGTTGCGCGAAGTGATCCCCGGCGCTGAGCTCAAGCTGCTCTACGACGTTTCCCATAACACCTGCAAGGTGGAAGAGCACCTGGTCGATGGCGAGCCGCGCGAGCTCTATATTCATCGCAAAGGTGCGACCCGAGCGTTTCCGCCCGGCCATCCCGAGCTGCCTGCCGCGTTTCACTCGGCAGGACAGCCGGTGCTGATCGGCGGCAGCATGGGAACCGCTTCGTACGTGCTTGCGGGTACCACGCTCGGCATGGGCGAAGCTTTCGGCTCGGCGTGCCACGGCGCTGGCCGCAGCATGAGCCGCAATGCCGCTTCCAGGCGCTGGAGCGGCCGCAAGGTGGTGGATGATCTTGCCGGCCGCGGCATCCTGATCCGCAGTCCATCACAGCGTGGCGTCGCGGAGGAGGCGCCGGGCGCCTACAAGGATGTGTCGGCGGTCGTTGACGCGGCCGATCGGGCGCAGCTCGCGCGCAAGGTGGCGCGCCTCGAGCCGCTGGTGTGCATCAAGGGATAGACCGAGCCTACGACGCGCAGGTGCTCACCGCCTAACTCTCGGCCACTCGCAGCAAGACCTTCCTGCGGCGCGGGCCGTCGAATTCGCAGAAGAAGATGGACTGCCACCGGCCGAGCGCCGGTACTCCGTCCTTGATGAGCACGACGGCCGAGGCACCAACCAGCGCGGCCTTGATATGGCTGTCGGCGTTTCCCGAGGCATGAGCGTAGCGTCCTTCGTGGGGGACCAAGTCGGCGAGCTTCGCTAGAAAGTCCCTGGCCACATCCGGATCGGCGCCCTCGTTGATGATCACGCCCGCCGTCGTGTGGGGAATGTAGATGTGGCATACGCCGTCGGCTATCCCGCTATCGGTAATGGCTTTTGCCACGTCTTTATCGAGCTTGATGAGCTCGTTGCGTTCCCGCGATTCGATGGCAATCTCCCGTACATGCGCCATATCGGACTCACTTCTTGAGCGCGAGAATGTAGCGTGCCATGGCTGCAGCATCGGCTGCTGAAATTTCGGGATGCGGCGGCATGTGCCATGGACCGGCGCCGCGAGCTCCATCCTTTATGACGGCCGCGACCGTCGCCGTTGCCTTGCTGTCGCCCCGGTACCTGGTGGCGATGTCGACAAATGCCGGTCCGGTCCGGGTCTCGTCTTCGGCGTGGCAACTATTGCATTTGTATTTCTGCAGGAGCACGGGCGCATCCTCAGCCTGAGCTGGAAAGCTCGCGAACAGGCTCGCGGCCAGAATCGTGGCGATAGGCTTCACCATCGCGAGAGCCTGTAAGAATCCGTTGTCCGCATCGACGGCCATGTTTGGCGATGAGCGCGCGACGTCCCTGCTTGGCATCCTCGGCGGTTTCAGGCGCCGCGACGCGACGCCGTAGCCTGCCGATTGAGCAAGAGGTGGTCGATTTCGGCTTCGGCCTGCAGCCAATCGTCGACATCGTATCCGTCAGCGTACCCGCGCTCGCTGAAACGGTGGTATGCGGCCTCGCTGATCATGCGATGGCGAAGATCAGCGTCGATGGTGTCCTGCGCGCCTTCGGCAAAAGGTTGGTCCGGCGTCTGCTCAGATTCCTTCTCCTCATCGATGATCGGCACGCTGCGTGGATGATTCAGGACCGAATGCGGCGGCGGCCGACCGGTCCGGGTTGATCTGGGTGCCATGCTCGTCCTCCTTTCGCTCACGAGTCGAGGACACGCGGCAGTTCGGCAAGACTTCTGAGGGCCATGGCCGCCGCCAACTCGCCTGTGAGCCACGCACAAGTTCATCGTCCGCTCGAAGCGACGAGAGTTTTGACCATGGTCAAGCATCGGAGGTTTCTGCGGCGCCGGTGTTCATGGTGCATTGAGCCGGCGCACCCTCCGAAAGGCGCGCGGCCGAGGGACCGGGAAGCGAGGAACCGGTAAAATGGAGCCTTCCCTCGCTGCCAATGAAGTACAAGGACTACTACAGCGTCCTCGGCGTCGATCGCAAAGCGAGCGCCGATGACATCAAGCGTGCTTACCGCAAGCTCGCGCGCAAGTATCACCCCGACGTCTCCAAGGAGCCCAACGCAGAAGAAAAATTCAAGGAAGTCGCGGAGGCGTACGAGACGCTGAAGGATCCCGAAAAGCGCGCCGCTTTCGACCAGCTCGGGAGCTTCCAGACCGGACAGGATTTCCGGCCACCGCCAGATTGGTGGAAGCAATTCTCGGACACTCAGCCAGAGTTCGAGGATATCGATCTCGCAGATCTGTTCGCCGGGCTGAGCGGACGCGCCGGGCGTCGCCAGCGCGGCGGCCCGATTCCCTTTCCGGGGCAGGACTACGAAGTCGCGGTGCAGATCACGCTCGATCAGGCCTATCACGGCGCCGAGTTCGAGCTCGATCTCTCCCTGCCCGAGTACGACGAGATGGGATTACCCAAGCGCGTGCCGAACAAGCTCAAGGTGCGCATCCCCCGAGGCGCCGTCGACGGTCAGAAGCTCAAGCTGACTGGCAAGGGTGGCAAGGGAATGAACGGCGGCCGGGACGGCGACGTCTATCTCAATATCGTGCTCGCGCCGCACCCGTTGTTCCGCGTCACTGGACACGACGTGTATCTCGACCTGCCGCTCGCGCCGTGGGAGGCGGTGCTGGGTACCACCGTTCGGATGCCGACGCCGGGCGGTGCGGTCGACATCAAGGTCAAGCCGAATACCGCCGCCGGGCGGCAACTGCGCCTGGGCGGACGCGGCTTGCCCAAGCCGCACGGCGGTGCCGGTGACCTTTTCGCCATCGTGCAGATCGCCGTCCCGGACAGCGCAGGCGAACGCGAGCGCGAGCTCTACCAGCAACTCGCCGCGGCGTCGTCGTTCAATCCGCGCCGAAGCTTCGAGGAGGACAGATGAAAGTCGAACTGACAGAGGCGATATGGATCGAGGACTCGAGCGAAATCTCCATCGCCGAGCTTGCCGAGCAATCGGGCCTGGATGAAGCCAACCTGCGCGATCTCGTCGACTACGGCGCGCTGTCGCCGGTCGATCCGACCGCCGCTTCGTGGACTTTCAGCGCGGAATGCGTGGTCACCGCCCGAACAGCATGCCGGCTCCTCAACGACTTCGAGCTGGAGCCCAACGGCCTGGCCGTAGCGCTGACGCTGCTCGAGCGGATCCGCGCGTTGGAGAACGAAGTCCGCCGTTTGCACGCCGAGATGCCGCACCTGCGCTAGGCCGGAACCGGTCGGCGCTGGTACTAGGGGAACGCTTGAACGAAGCTGCGCACGAACGCAGGCAACTCGCTCGTCGGCAAGCGATTGATGCCCGCCGCCGCTTCGCGTCCGCCACCGGTCGCGAATCGCCTGCACAACGCGTCGGCTCCCCTCGGGTTGGTGCGCGGGGCGCGCACGCTGACGGTGTATCCGTCTTGCGCACTTCCGGTCAGGATGGCATGAGCGGCGTCCGGCGAAGCATTGGCCAATTCGTTACCGAAGACGCCGCGCACGCGCCGCGCCCAGGGAGCATCGGGAAGGACGTAGATCCTTGCGTTGGCCGCGTTGGCCTCGGGCTTGATCTGTCGCGCACGATCGAGATCGTCGCGCCGGGCCTCGCTCAATTTTCCGAACAGAGCCTCGGTTGCGATGAAGCGGAAGGGATCGGCGTGGTTCTTAAGACTCAGATACAGCTCTGCAGGGGGCACAATCAGATCAGTTTCGCTGTCTCCGTAAGCGTTGTACGCGATGTTGTCGCCAAGCTCGCGCAATGCCGCGATCTGCGTCGGAGCGAGCTTGATCGACGCGGCCAGATCGCGCGCGGCCGCGATGAGGTTGTCGCCGAACGCGGCGACTACGGCCCAGATGCGCTGGCTTCCGGCGAGGTGGCGATCGACCAAAATGCCGGTGCACACACTGGGCGAAGTGTCGATATGCGCCTCGAGTCCGGGATGCGCCGGCAATTCGCCGGCGAAGTGGTGATCGAAATACTGGATCGCCACGCCGCGCTCGAGCAGTGCGAGCAACGCCTCGCGGTTGTTCGCGGCCGAGATGTCCAGCGCTGTTACGGTGTCGCCCCGCTGCGCCGGGACTCTTTGCAGCAATGTGATGTCGCGCTTGGCGCCGGTCACCAGCACCGATTCGCCAGGTGCGGCAAGGCGCAGCTGCAGCAGCGAGCAGATGCCGTCGGCGTCGCCGTTGAACACGTCGAAGTGGGTCACATTGCGCTCCAACCTGGCGAAGATGTGAAACGCCTGTCGTGTCCTCGCGCGTCGGTGAGCGCGCAATGAATGGCGATCCGCTGCTGTTTGCACTGAACGCGAGCCGTGACTTCGGCGAAGCGGTGAGCCGTCAGCTGGGCGTCGGGCTCGCCGCGCACGAAGAGCGCGCGTTCGAAGACGGGGAGCACAAAGGCCGGCCGCTGGTGAGCGTGCGCGATCGCGACGTCTATGTCATTCAATCGCTGTACGGCGATGCGAAAGCGAGCGCCGATGACAAGCTCACCCGGCTCCTCTTTTTTCTGGGCGCCCTCAAGGATGCCGCGGCCGCGCGGCTCACCGCCGTCGTTCCATACCTGGCCTACTCTCGCAAGGATCGACGGTCGAAGCCGCGCGATCCCGTCACGACGCGCTACATCGCCACTCTGCTCGAAGCGATGGGGACTGACTGCGTGTTGACTCTGGACGTGCACAACTTGGCAGCTTATCAGAACGCCTTTCGCTGCCGCAGCGAGCATCTGGAGGCGGCTTCGCTGTTTGTAGAGCACTTGAAGCCGCTGCTGGGCGATGACGACGCCGTCGTAGTGTCCCCCGATGCCGGTGGAATCAAGCGCGCCGATGCATTTCGCCAGCGCCTTGTCGTGAGTCTGGGTCGCGAGGTCGGCGCAGCGTTTGCGGAAAAGTACCGCAGCGGCGGTGTCGTCAGCGGCGAAGCGCTGGCAGGCGACGTTGCAGGCAAGGTAGCGGTTATCGTCGACGATCTCATCTGCGCCGGCACGACGGTGGCCCGGGCGACGCGTCACTGTCGCGAGCATGGAGCGGCACGGGTGCTGGCGGTCGCGTCGCATGGCGTGTTCGCCGACGCCGCGAACACGGTGCTGGGCGAAAGCGACGTCGAGCGTATCGTCGTGACGGACACGATCCCGCCATGGCGCGTCTCTGATGCCCGGCTGAAGTCCAAGCTCCATGTCTTGAGCAGCGCCGGGCTTTTCGCCGAAGCGATCCGCCGTCTTCACAGCGGCGGCTCGATCGGGGAGCTCAACGAGGGCTAAGGAACCCAACCGATTCCGCGAGCGGCAAGTCGCGAATCCCGAGCTTCTGCACAAGCGGCCACCAGTGAGCCGGCGAGCGCGCTTCTGCGAGCGGTACCTCCGCATCATAGACGCACACGTCCGCGGCCTCCTCCGTTGCCAGCGGCTCGCGCGAGCGCAACTGGTGTTGAAGCACTGTCAGATTGGCATCGGACGCATCGACTCCAACGCGCTGGCGCTGCTCGACGCGCGTGCGCAAGGTCGCTTCGGACGCAGCGAACGTGACTATGGCGAAGGGCATGTGCAATTCGGCCGCCAGCCTGCGAAACATGTCTCGCTGCCAGCGTTTGAGGAAGGCGCCGTCGACGATCGTAAGATAACCAGCCGTGGCTGCGGCGCGTGTCAAGCCGAGCACCACGTCATAGGTTTTTTCGGTCGCCTGAGGCGAATATAGCCCTTCGTCGACGTCCTGCTTGACGCCTTTGGCCGATTCGAAGCGCAGCGCGCGCTTGCGCTCGACGTCGGTGCGGATCCGCACCGCGCCGCTGATTTCCAACAGCGCCTGCGACAGCGTCGTCTTGCCACAGCCCGAGAGCCCGTGAGTGATCACGATCCCCGGCCCCGGCGGCTGCGCATAGCGCCGCGCGAGCGCGACATATCCCGTGGATTCGGCACGCGCCTCCGCCTGCAGGTCGGTTGCGCCGAGCTGCACCGAGCGGAGGACGGCGATCTTGGCGCGGACCATGGCCCGATAGACAAGATAGAAGCGCAGCACGCTCAAGCCTTCGTAGTCTCCGGTGATTTCGAGATAGGCATTCAGAAACCGGCGCGCGAGGTCTGGACGGCCACGGTCCTCGAGATCCATCACGGTAAACGCAATCTCGCTCATCACGTCGATCCAGCGCATCTGCTCGTTGAACTCGACGCAGTCGAAAATCGTCAGCCTGCCGTCGATGAGGGCGATATTCCCCAGGTGCAGATCGCCATGACAGTCGCGGACGAAGCCTTCCTCGCGCCGGCGCAGCATGGTCGGGGCGCGCGCCGTGTGCTCGCGCAGAGTCCATTGCTCGAGCGCATCGAGCACCGCAGCGCCCTCGGTCGACCCCGCCAGTGGCCGGAACTGTGCGAAATTCTGCAACGCGATGCGTAGAATCGCCTCGGGCATGCCGAATCCGCCTCCAATTGTTGCTACTCCGATTGCACTGTGAAACGCCGCGACATCAGCAGCCAGCTCGTCGATCTGCGCGGGCGAGAGATCGCCACGAGCAAGGGCCTGGCTCGCCAACGCCTGCTGCGGGAACTCGCGCATTTTCACCGCGTAATCCAGGATCGGCCCCTTGCCGTCGATCGCTGGCGCGTCGACCTCTCCGCTGATGGGCACGACGTCGAGATAGAGCTGGGGCGCCGAGCGGCGATTGAGTCGAAGCTCTTCCTGGCAGAAAAAGTGGCGTGAGGAAAGGCTGCTAAAGTCCAGAAATCCCAGCTCGATCGCCTTTTTCACCTTGTAGGCAAACGTTCCGGTCAGAAAAACGTAAGAGATGTGAGTCTCGAGGAGCCTAAGGCTGGCACGGTCGACACCGAACGCGTCGCTGGCGAGCAGCGCCGCGACGAGCCGCTTCTGCGCGGTCGCGTCCAAGCCTGATTCGCTTACAGTCGATCGCTGGGCGGCAGAGCGGCCGGCATCGCTTACTGTCGGGAGCATGAGCCGATTGTCGATCTCTGGTGAGCGAGCGGCTTGATCGAAATCAAGTCTTCCTGAGGCGAGTTAAACCGCAACAGCACAAACAGGCTGGCGACGTATGACTGCGTCGAAGCGCGAGCCCAGATTATCCGACGCGGGCGTGCGCTCTCACATAGCCTCGCCGGCGACGTGCAGTGTCCTCGAGACGTCGCAGCATGCTCGCAAAAGCCTCGCGCATCGCGACGTATACGTCTTCAGCGTCCTTGTGGTTGACAACCAGCTCAAGGCCTGGAATGCGCAGATCGATACGAACCTCGAAGTGCCGGCCCTGCTGCTTGTGCTTGGCGAACTCGGCAACGGTGACGTGACAGCTCACGATGCGCTGATGGAACTCCTCGAGCCTCGCAGCCTGTGCGCGGATACGTTCTTCCAGCGCCGGCGAATGGCCCACATGCCGGACGGTGATTCTAAGCGGAACTTGCACTCGGTCTCCTCTCGCAGGCTTTGGTTCAGCGCTGCCAATGAACATGCAGCGTGTACTCATCCTCCCCGTAGCGTGTCCGCAGCTCACCGTGATAGGCGCGTTCCAGCGCTCCTCCTATGCGTCTGGGCGTGTGGATGTCGGTCGTCGTGACGACGATCTCGTCGGGTCCCTCGTTCACATCCATGACCCGGTTTAGCGGATGCTCCTCGCGCTCCGCCCTCGCCTCGTGGCGTACCAGCTGCAGGATCTCATCGCGGTGCGAAACCAGGAACGGCCCGGAGAGTGTCACCATGCCCGCCGGCAGCTTGTCGCGGATCCGCCGGCATGCGGGGCAGCGCTCGCGGTTTGCACCCTCCGGTGTCGTGGCCCACTGCCAGCGTCCGCGATGGAAAACGGCTCCGCAGCCTTCGCACACTGTCGGCTCAGCGTACTTTTGCTTCATCTGGTAGGGATCGTGCCGCTTTTCGTCATAGGCCCGATCAAGATGGCGCGGCAAGGCACCGATCGGTGCGTCGGGGGTCCTAGGTGGATTTCTGCGGGTCATCTTGTTCAGTCTGGTCACTCGCGCACAACAAATCGCCGACCGCGGACGCTTTACCGAGCGGCCCGCAATGCCAACATCGCAAGCCGCAGCCTCGCTGGGCGGTGCGGCGGCGCTCTTGGTAAAACGTGCGACTGCTACTGGACCCTCAGCTCCTTCGCGACCGAGCCGTTCTTCTTCGGCAGCGTGAGCTCGAGGATGCCGTTGTTACACTTCGCTTCGGCCTTGCTCTCGTCCACCTCATGCATAAGCGTGAAGGTGCGCGATTGCATCCCGTAATAGCGCTCGGTCCTCAGGACGCTCTCGCCTTTCTTTTCCTCCTTCTCCTTTTTCACTTCGGCGCTAATCGACACAACATTTCCATCGACCGCCACATGAATGTCCTCTTTCTTCACTCCAGGCAGTTCCGCCTTGACGTGATATGCCTTTTCATCTTCGGAGACGTCCATTTTGATTTCCGGCTCTCCTGGAAAATCGCGCGTCAACGAGCGCAACCGGGGCGTACGGAATAAATCATCCCAGCTCCGGAACGGATCGAAGTTCATGAGATTGCCAAATGGATCGAAACGAGTGATGTTTGCCATGATGCGACTCCTAGGCTACGTCCACACAAGCCTGCGTCCGCAGGCGCGGGCGCCGGTTCCCACATCGCGACAAGAGATGGTGTCCACCGCGGAACCGGCAAACCATCGCTCGCCGCGACCCAAATTCATTCTAAGCAGGTGACACAATCTTGCTTTGATATGCGTCAAGTAGGGTTGTTCTGTAAATGCTTCCCGTCTCAAATTTCGATCGGGGCCGACAGGTGAAAGTTCACCCGTGGGCATTTCCGTCAGCGACGATAGGCGGTAAGCTACCGAATTCCTCGTCTTTTCCGCCCAATTCCCAAGGAGTGTCCAGATGAGCAACGAAAACGATCTGCGGACAACCATCGCCAAGATGATCGAACCGGGCAAAGGTGTACTTGCCGCCGACGAGAGCACTGCGACCATCACCAAGCGGTTCAAGGCGCTGAACATCGAATCGACCGAGGAAACGCGGCGCGCCTACCGGACTCTCCTGTTCACAACCCGCGGCGCCGAAGAATTCTTAAGCGGCGTCATCCTGTTCGAGGAAACCCTCGATCAAAAGGCGGACGACGGGACGCCCCTTCCAGAGGTCCTCGTACAGCACGGGGTGATGCCGGGGATCAAAGTGGACAAGGGCACAGTGCCTCTCACAGGCGCGCCAGGCGATCTGATCACGCAGGGACTCGACGGTTTAAGTGAGCGGCTCAAGACGTACAAGGCCAAGGGGGCGCGCTTCGCCAAGTGGCGCGAGGTCTACGGAATCACCGACGCTAACCCGACACCGCTCGGGATCGACGCCAACGCCGAAGTGCTGGCGCGATATGCGGCGATCTGCCAGGAAGCCGGCATTGTGCCGATTGTTGAGCCGGAGGTGCTGATCGACGGTGATCACACCATTGAGCGTTGCTATGAGGTCAGCGAAGCAGTGCTGCATGCAGTGTTCCAGGCGCTGCGCCGCAACCGGGTCATGCTCGAGGGCATGGTGCTCAAGCCGAGCATGGTGCTCCCAGGTAAAGAGCATCCGCCCAAAGCGAGCCCAGAGACGGTTGCAGAAGCGACCCTGCGCGTGTTGCGCCGGTGCGTCCCCGCAGCGGTACCTTCGATCAACTTCCTCTCCGGCGGACAGTCGCCTGAGGAAGCCACCGCGAATCTGAACGCAATGAATGTCATGTATCCCAAGGCGCCCTGGGTGGTTTCGTTCTCCTACGCGCGCGCCTTGCAGGATCCCGCGATGAAAGCCTGGGGCGGGCGGAAGGAGAATGTTGCCGCCGCCCAAGCAGCGTTCTACCAGCGCGTCAAGATGAACAGCCTCGCCCGCGCTGGGAAGTGGACTCAGGCGATGGAGCGCGCAGCGTAGCAAGCGCATTGCGCCAGCAGTCGCGCACGCCTTAATCGGCGACCGCCGTCGTTGCCTAACGCGGCAACTGACGCTGCCGCACGGCTCCCGGCCATGCGGTAGCGTCAAGCGACCGATGCCATCGCCCAATCAAACAGTTGCTTCACGAGCCCGCCGTAACTCCGCATCGGCGGGGGCGACGTGGGCTGCGGTGCTGCAGCTATGGCTGGCGGGTAACGCTCTGCGGCTCACCATCCTTGCCGTTCCGCCGGTCATCGCGATGATCCGCGACGACTTTTCACTGAGTGCCACGCAAGTCGGACTTCTGAGCAGCATCCCGCCAGCGCTGTTCGCAGTAGCCGCGCTTGGGGGATCGTTGCTGGTCGCCCGCCTCGGCGTGAGAAGCGCTCTCATCGGCGGACTGCTGCTGATCGCGGCGGGTTCGGCGTTGCGCGGCCTGAGCATGAACTACGCGACTCTTCTCATGACGACGGTCCTCATGTCGGCAGGAATTGCGGTCATGCAGCCCATCATGCCGACAACGGTGCGGCAATGGCTGCCGCATCGCATCGGCCTGGGAACGGCCATCTACACCAACGGACTGCTGGTGGGAGAGATCTTTCCGACGTTGCTGACCATCCCCATGGTGTTACCGCTGCTTGGCTTCAGTTGGCGGCTCTCGCTGGTATTCTGGTCGCTGCCGATCGCCGTCATCGCGGTGGTGATTTATCTGTTCGCGCCCAGCGTGGCGGAAGAGCATGCGGCCATGCCGCGCAAGTGGCTTCCCGACTGGCACATCGGTCTCGTGTGGCGGCTCGGGGCACTTTTCTGCTGCATCAACGCGATCTACTTCAGTGCGAACGCCTTCATTCCGATCTATCTCACGAGCAAGGGGCGCGCGGACCTGATCAGCGGAGCGCTCACCGCGCTCAATTTCGGCCAGCTTCCCGCTTCGCTGCTGCTCCTGGTGGTCGCCGGAAAACTCGAGCGCCGCGCGTGGCCGTATGTCGTTTCTGCACTCGTCTCGCTGCTGTCGATCGCCGGGCTGGTTCTGATGGTTGGCCCCTGGACCCTGGTGTGGGCGGCGTTGCTGGGATTTTCCGATGCCGCCGCACTGATCGTCGGCCTCACTCTGCCGCCTCTTCTCTGCAAGCCCGCAGACGTAGCGCGAACATCTGCGGGAATGTTCACGATCAGCTACGGCGGCGCCGTCATCATCGCCATCATCAGTGGCGCTGCGTGGGACATAACCGGAGTCCCTGCACTCGCGTTCGTGCCGTTGGCCTTGTGCGCGATCGGGCTCGCTGCGGCGACCTTCGTCCTGAATGCGAAGAATGAATTGGTCTGACTCGGCTATTCGGCGCAGCGATCGGAGCGGTTGCAGCTCGGCACGCATGGGTTAGTGTTGCAGCAGGTGTCGATGCGCGTGAATCCGGTGGACTCGTTGCCTGCAACCCAGGCTGAGCCTATAGTTTTCGGACACCGTATGATTGAACCCGTTGTGCAGCGAAAACTGACCGTCATCTTCTCCGCCGACGTCGTCGGCTACAGCGCGCTCATGGAGCGCGACGAAGCTGGCACGCTCGAGCGCCTCAAGGCCAATCGCAAGGCGATTTTCGATCCACGGGTCGTCGCACACGGCGGAAGGACGGTCAAGCTCATGGGCGATGGCGCGCTGGTCGAGTTCGGAAGCGTCGTCTCTGCGGTCGACTGCGCCAGCGAAATCCAGGAGGCGACGGAAGCGGACGGCGCCGCATCCGACGCCGACCGTATCTGCTACCGCATCGGCATTACCCTGGGCGAAGTCATCGTCGAGGGAGAGGACATCTACGGCGACGGGGTGAATATGGCAGCGCGGCTGCAGATGTTGGCTCCCCCGGGCGGAGTGGCGGTGTCGCGCAGCGTGCGCGATCAGCTCGTCGGCAAGGTTGCCGTGGATTTCGAAGATCTCGGCGAGCATACGGTCAAGAACATCGAGCGCCCGGTGCAGGTGTTCGCCATGCGCACGACGCCGCGGAAGACGGCGCGAGAGGCCGCGGAGCCCAGGCAGCGTGTGTCAATCTGCGTGCTGCCTTTCGCCAACATGAGCGGCGATCCGGAGCAGGAATATTTCAGCGACGGCATCACCGAGGACATCATCACCGATCTGTCCAAGGTCTCGGCGCTCTGGGTCGCCGCACGCAACACCGCGTTCACTTTCAAGGGCAGGCATGTTGACGCGCCGCATCTCGCCCGTGAACTCAAGGTGAGCCATCTCCTCGAGGGAAGCGTGCGCAAGGCCGGCGGCCGCGTCCGCATCACCGCTCAGCTCATCGATGGTGCGACCGGCGGACATGTCTGGGCGGAGCGTTACGACCGCGACTTGAGCGACATCTTCGCACTGCAGGACGAGATTTCCCAGGCGATTGTCGGTGCGCTCAAGCTCAAACTGCTACCTGAGGAGAAAAAGGCCATCGAGCAGCGCGGCACCACCAATCTCGAAGCCTACAACCTTTACCTTATGGCGCGGCAATATAGCTTGACCGGCAACCTTGGCGCCGCGCGGCGCAACGAAGCGATCATCCGCTTGTGCCGGCGCGCCACCGAGATCGACCCACACTACGCGCGGCCCTGGGCTCTCATGGCAGTCGCGCAAATGGCTTTGCGCTTTCATCTGGGAAGGGAAGGCGACGATGGATTCGCCGCGGCAGAGCGCGCGCTTTCGCTCGATCCGAGTCTTCCCGAGGCGCATGGGGCGAAGGCACGCGCCTTGATGCAGAAGGGTCGCATGGACGAAGCGCTTGCCGAGGTCGAGACCGCGCTGCGGCTGGATCCGGGCTCTTACGAAGCCAACAGCGCTGCGGGGCGATGGCACTACTTGACGCGCCGCTTTGACGACGCCATTCGCTATTACGAGAAGGCGGCCGCCCTTGATGAGACGGAGTACATGGCGTCCGGCCTGCTGGTGAGCTGCTACAAAGCCACTGGCGATGATGAGGGTAGACGCCGGGCCGCCAAACGCTCTCTGGCGCGCACGGAGAAGATCGTCGCCATCGAGCCGGACAATGGCTCGGCAATGAGCTACGCCGTCGGCGCCCTCGCCGCCCTTGGCGAATCCGAACGCGCCCAGGAATGGGCCGCACGCGCTCTGCTGCTCGATCCAGACAATCTCAACTTGCGCTACAACTTCGCCTGCGCCCTCGTGGTCGATCTACGTGCCTTCGACGCAGCGCTGGACATGCTCGAGCCCGCGTTCGAGAAGTTGCGCATCGAAGCGGTGAACTGGACGAAGACCGATCCCGATCTGGACCTCATCCGTGACCATCCGCGTTACAAGGCGATGATCGCCGCTGCGGAAGCCAGGCTGGCGCGCTCCGAGCCAGCCGACAAAGCCGGATAGCACGAGACCAGCCGAGGAGAAAGCCGCAGCATGGCCTGGGATCCGAAGCAATACCTCAAGTTCGGTGGTGAGCGTTTAAGGCCGGTATACGACCTGGTCGCGCGGGTTCCGCTCGAAGCGCCGCGCGGAATCGCCGACCTCGGTTGCGGCACTGGGGCAATGACCGCGATTCTCAAAGCGCGCTGGCCCGAGGCGAGCATCGTCGCTATCGACAATTCGCAGGCGATGCTCGACCGTGCGCGTGCCGCCGTTTCCGGCATTGCCTGGCAACTCTCCGACATCGCAAAATGGAAGTCAGAGGCGCTACTGGATCTGCTGGCTTCCAATGCTGCGCTACATTGGGTCGACGATCACGCGACGCTGTTCCCTCGCCTCTTGTCGATGCTCAAGTCGGGCGGAGTGCTGGCCGTGCAGATGCCGGCACAGCACAACGCGCCCTCGCATCGCGTCGGTTATGAGCTGGCCGGAAGCGAACGCTGGCGCGATCGGCTGAACGGTCTGGTTCGGCGTCGTCCCATACTCGAGTACGACGATTACTACGCGATCGTTCGGCCGCACGCTTCGTCGGTGGACATCTGGTTCACCGAGTACGTCCACGTCCTTTCCGGAGAGAATCCGGTCGCCGAGTTCACCAAAGGATCGTTTGTGGGCGTCTGGCTGTCGGCACTGTCCGAATCGGAAGCACACGAGTTCGAAGTGGAATACCGAACGGCGATTGCAGCCGCGTACCCCAAGCAGGCGGATGGCGTGACGCTGTTTCCATTCCGTCGTTTTTTCCTTGTCGCGCAGCGCTGAGCGGATCGGTATCATTTGCGGGTCCAGCCGATTGCGACCCAAGCCTTGTGCGATGGCAAATCCTCCGACAGGCACCGTAACGCTGCTGTTCACAGATATCGAGGGTAGCACTCGTCTGTGGGAAACGCAGGCCGCGGCAATGCGCACGGCGCTCGCCCGCCATGATGCGCTGCTGCGTCACTGCATTGACGACTACGACGGGCACGTTTTCAAGACGGGCGGCGACGCCTTTTGCGCCGCATTTCACACCGCGCCGGACGCGCTCGCGGCGGCGCTCGAAGCGCAGCGCGCGCTCGATCGCGAACCGTGGCCCGAAGCGACGAAGCTCAAAGTACGGATGGCGCTTCATTCGGGCGCGGTCGAACTCCGCGACGGCGACTATTTCGGAGCGCCGCTCAACCGCGTGGCGCGTTTGCTCGCGGCCGGCCATGGCGGGCAGTTGCTTCTATCCGAATCGACGCACGATCTTTGCCGCGACCAGCTCCCGCCGCTTGCGAGCGTCAAGGCGCTGGGCGCGCACGGACTCAAGGATCTCGAGCGGCCCGAATCGGTGTTCCAGGTCTGCCACCCCGATCTGCCGCAGAGCTTTCCGCCGCTCAAGTCACAGGTTGCTCCCATCGGCAAGGAAACGCCATCGATCGCCGTGCTGCCGTTCGTCAACATGAGCCGCGACGAGGAGAACGAGTACTTCGCCGACGGCCTGTCCGAGGAGCTGCTCAACGTACTGGCGAAGATCCGGGGGCTGCGCGTCGCGTCGAGGACGTCGGCCTTCTCCTTCAAGGGCAAAGGCGTCGACATTCCCGCGGTCGCGCAGAAGCTCAACGTTGCGACGGTGCTCGAAGGCAGCGTGCGCAAATCGGGCAAGCGTGTGCGCATCACCGCGCAGCTGATCGAAGTCGCGTCCGACTCGCATCTGTGGTCGGAGACCTATGACCGCGAACTCGATGACATCTTTGCGGTGCAGGACGACATTGCGCAGTCGGTAGTGAAGGAGCTTCGCGACGCCTTGCTCGGGGAACGCGCCGAGACCGCGGCGACCACATCAGTGGCGGCCGACGTCCGCCGCGCGGCCACGGGGCGCAGCGACAATGCGGAAGCGTTTCAGCTCTACCTGCAGGGGAAGTTCCACGGCGAGCGGGTCACGCAGATCGACACCGACAAAGCGATCGAGCTGTTCAATCGGGCCCTCACGATCGATCCGAATTTCGCGCTGGCTTGGGCGGAGCTGTCGCAAGTCCACCAGCTCCAGGCGGGCTACGGCTTCGCCCCGATCAACGAAGGCTACGCGCGCGCTCGCACGTCCGCGGAGCGTGCACTGCGCATCGCTCCAGATTTGCCCGAGGGCCACACCGCGCTCGGTCTGATCTACCAGGGCCACGACTGGAACTTCGCTGCGGCGGAAGTCTCGTTCCGCCGTGCCGTGGAGCTCGCGCCGGGCGACGCCAATGCGCTACGCCACGCGGCGAACCTCATGAGGATTCTCTCACGCGTTGACGAAGGTCTCGGGTTCATCCGCAAAGCAATCGCGCTCGATCCCCTCTCAGCTCGCACGCATCGCCAGGCCGGGATCATCGCTGTCAATGGCGGCCGGCTGGATGATGCCGTGGCGTCGTTCCAGCTTGCGGTCGATCTCGCCCCGACCGCGGGGTTGCATCATGCGTTCCTCGCTATCGGGATCCTGCTGCAGAAGCGCGCAAAAGAGGCCTTGGCCGTTGCCGAGCACGAATCGCACCCCGTCTTCCACAACCTCGCTCGGTCGATGATCCATCACGAGCTCGGACATCCGGCCGAGTCGGATGCCGCGCTCAAGGCACTGATCGATGAGTTTGCGTGGACCGCTGCGTTCCAGGTCGCCGAGGCCTATGGACACCGGAACGAGATCGACAAGGCCTTCGAATGGCTCGAACGCGCCTACGAGCAGCGCGATCCGGGTGCCGTCTACTGTGCGTCGGACCCGTTTTTCCGTGCGCTGCACGGTGATCCTCGCTGGCAGGCGTTCCTGCACAAGATGCAGCTGGCGTAACGCTTTCGGACAGCCGACGGCGACGGCACTGTCCAGCGGTCATACCGAGCGGTCCACCGGACCTATAATGCTTGCAGCAAGCTTGCGACGCTTGCTGCTTGTCTCATTCGACGGAGGGAAATCATGGCTGAACGTACATGCTTCCTGGTGGTCGGCCGCACGTCGGCCGCGGTGCTCGCCGCCGTGTCGATCGATGCCCTCGCCATTGCGCCTTATTACGACGGCTTTACCGCTTTCGCCGCGCCGACTTGTTCGTCGGCCTCCGGTGGAATGATCAGCACCGGAACTCGCACCGCGATGTGGAACACGCCGCCCAGCGGCGCGATCGAGACGCGAGTGGACTCGGTGAATGGGCGTGCGGTTTTCTCACCGGCATCGTACGCATCGCCTGACGGTAGCGGCACCGTATCGTTCGGCAACTTTGTGAACAGCGGTCTGGGCGCCTATCCGTTCGTCTACACCTTCCAGTTCACTACGACCGTCGGCGGCAGCGTCGTCGGAGTTTCGTCGGCGTCGATTAGTTGCGTCGCCGACGGCGCCGGTGGATTCTCCTACGTCTTGGGAGCGCCGCCGCCCACGCTCGAGAACCCGCAGCCTTCCAGCTATCAGAGCGGCATCGGCTTGCTGTCGGGATGGTCCTGCAACGGCCCCTATATCGGCGTTTCCTTGGATGGGGGAACGCCCGTCAACGCACCCTACGGCTCCGGCCGCGCCGACACGGCGCCGGTTTGCGGACCCACCGATATCAACACTGGTTTCGGCCTGCTCACCAACTTCAATCTGCTGGGCAACGGCACACACACAGCACAGCTCTACGTCAACGGCCAGGCGATCGGACCCTCGGCTGCATTCACGGTGACCGCACCGGCCGGCGAGTTCATCACCGGGGTAACCAAGCAGACGACGGTGAGCGACTTTCCGTCGACCGGGCGAACGACTACGCTCATATGGCAGCAGTCGCAGCAGAATTTCGCGGTGCGATCAGTCATACCGTGAGCTCAGCTGGTGCAGAGCGCGTTCGGCAACGTGCGCTCGCGCCGCCAGAAGCAGAGGTCACATCTTACGGGTATCGGCGATTGACTATGCAAGGCGTGCTTCGCTCCGTTCTCGTCGCGTCGCTTGCCGCAGGGGTGTTCGCTCCTGCGGCAGCAGGCGCCGAAGCGGCCTCCACCTGCAAGATGGCGCGCATCGCAGAGTTGCCGGTTCGAGTCCTTCACAACAAGCTGATCGTCGACGGTGCAATCAATGGGAAGTACGTCGGCATTCTGCTTGACACCGGCGCGGGTATCACGATGATTCCCCGACCGACAGCCGAACGGCTGGGATTGAGCAAACAGAGCGCTCGCGGCTATCGAATATTCGGTATCGGCGGTGAAACCGACGCCGAATCTGCGGTGGTGGACGAATTCAAGATCGGTCAAGCCAGCGCCAACGGCCGCCGGTTTTTAGTCGCAGGTGAGCACGAGCCAGGCGATGGTGTCGGCGTGATCCTCGGTGAGGATTTTTTCCACGATCTTGATCTCGAGTTCGATCTGGCGCACAACGCGGTAAGGTTGTTCCAGTCAAAGGACTGCGACGGCACGTCGCTGGCCTATTGGGCAACCAGTGGTGCCGGTGAAACCGAGATCGAACCTGTCAATGCCACCAGCCCGAGAATCATCGTGCCGGTCCAGATCAACGGCAGGCCGGTACGGGCGCAACTCGATTCGGGTGCAGGCGTTTCTGTGCTCGATCGGCCGGAAGCGGCTCGGCTGGGTATCGTGTCTGGTCCCGTCGCAGGCAGCGGCCGCGGGCTTGGCCCGAAGGCAGTCGATTTTTCCGTTGTTCCGCTCGAGACTTTCGTCATTGGCGATGAGACCATCAGGGATACCACGATCGAGCTGGCCGACCTGTCAAGGAGCACCAGCTACATCCCTGCCGGCAGCCTTTTGAGCAGAAAGGTCGAAGGAAGCGCAGCGATGCTGTTAGGTGCCGACTTCCTGCGCGCGCATCGGGTCCTGATAGCGCACGGTCAGCACAAGATGTACTTCACCTATGCCGGCGGGCCTGTGTTCTCGGGAAGCGAGCCTGCAAAGCCTTCTGCCTCGGTCGCGCCGGAAAAAAACTGATTCGACAGATGGCATTCAGCGCACCAACTCACAAACGTCCTCGACACTACTTCGATGTTTGCTTTCCCGTCTGCCACAGGATAAACGCGTAGGTGTCCGCCGCTTCACGGTCCTGCTGCGCACGGGTTGAGCCTTTGCCGTGACCGGCGTCGAAGTCGACGCGCAACAGGATCGGCTTGCCGCTGCTGCTGGCGGCCTGCAATCGAGCAGCCATCTTGGCCGCGTGAAAAGGCGCAACTCGCGGGTCTGTGACACCAGTGGTCAGCAGCGTCGCCGGGTATGAGGTGCCATCAACTACCGCCTGATAGCTGTCGATGCTCTTGAGCGCGCGGTACCCGGCAGGATCGCTGATTGCTCCCCACTCAGGCTCCTCGCCGTAGCCGTTCTGCTCGGCGACATAACGCAGCGGATTGTGCCAGCCTACGCCTGATACCACCGCGGCGAAAAGATCGGGGCGCTCGGTCATGGCGCGACCCACGGTTATTCCACCGGCCGACCGTCCACCTATCGCAAGATGCGCCGGCGTCGTGTAGCCGGCGGCGATCAGGTCCTCGCACACCGCAATCAGATCGCGCCATGTGTTCGGTTTGCTTTCAAGCTTGCCGGCACGATGCCAATCCCGGCCGTATTCGCCTCCACCGCGAACGCTGGCGTAGCCGACGATCACGCCCTGGTCGATAAGCGCGAGGGTGCGTCCTGCGAATGATGGCGTGTACGCCGCAATGCCGTAGCTTCCATAGGCGGAAATGAACGCCGGATTAGCGCCGTCACGCTCGAGCCCTTTTTTGTAGATCAAACTGTACGGAATCCTGGTCCCGTCCCTTGCAACAGCGAATCGCCGTTCGGTGACATAGCTCTTGGTATCGATCGGCGGTCGTGGTGTCAGGCCCGTGTTTGCGACTCGTCCAGCCGCGTCGACCGACCAGATGCCCGTTGGGTTGAGCCAGCCGGAAAGCAGCAGCAGCGCGCCCGGGGCGTCGACATCGGTAGCGATTGCCGCCAGTGTTCCATCGAACGGCAGGTTGATGTCGGAGACCTTTCCGTCGCGGCGCAGCCGTTGCAGTCGTCCGATGCCTCCGTCCATTGCGCGCAAATAGAGTGCGTCCTTGCCGCTCGCGACGTTCTGGAGCACAAGTGCCGACTCGGGAACGACTTCGGCTGCCGTTGCGAGGTTTGGCTTCCTGGCCGAAGTCTTGAGCAGGCGGCCACGCGGATGCCCGCGATTGGCGAGCAGGTAGAGATCGCCGCCATCGAGAGCGAAGTCGGTGACCTCATCGGCGAACTCAGCCACTGCTTGCCACTTGGCGCTGCCGGCAAGCACGTCGGCAACCGCAGCCACGAACAATCTTTGCTCGCGCCGTACATCGGCCAGCACAAGCACCGCCTGGTCGGAGTTGCGAGCGCTATGGATGAACGGCATCTGAATATTTTCAAAGGCGACTTGCGCATCCATGCCTCGCGCCATGAGGATTGGATCGCTTGCCGGATCGCTACCTACGCGATGAAACCTGGCTCGCGAATCGAGGAAGCGTTCCGGCGTACCAACCTTCCCGGTGAGCTGGTTGTAAAAGAAGCCTGAGCTGTCGCGCAGCCACTGCGGATCGGCTTCCTGAGTGTCGGAGATACGCTCTGGAAGAACCACGCCGCTCTGGACATCGATAATCTGCAGGATAGAGTTCTCGCTCCCGTCGGTTGAGAGTCCATAGGCCACTTTGGTGCCGTCTGGAGAAGCGTCCCACCAGTCGAGCGAGACGTGGCTCTCCTTCTCGTCGAGCGCACTGGGATCGACGAGCAGGCGCACTTTCCCATTCTCCTGCACAAATAGCTTGAAGTTGTTGGCGCCGGCGGGGCGCTGCTGGAAGAACACCTTGTCTCCGGCGCGCTGAATCGCAGCGGGCGACGCGATGTCGCCCGAAAGCTGCTCGATGCGACTCAACAGCGCTGCTCGCCCTGGAAGAGCATCGATCACGGCACGGGTGCGCTCGTTCTGGCTTTTGAGGAACGGCAGCCACTTGGGGTCCTTGTCGCCTTCCATCCACCTGTAGCGATCCGTTACCTCTTCGCCGAAATAGCTGTCGATCACCGGCTCGACTCGCGCCGGCGGTGCGGCAGTCTGCGTTGACTGAGCAAACGCTGAAAAGGCTAGAACCATAAGCGGATAAACAAGACAGTGATGAAAACCCAGGGCATCGCGAACTCTATTCACGCAATTTCCCTCGAAGCCTGCCGTTAAGGCAAGAAGCAGCGAATACGCGCATTAATCTCCCTGGCAACCGACAGCGACGGCAATTATAGACCCGCGCTCGACGCACAATATGTACGGCACAGTCCTAACGCACCGATCGCGCTTTTGTCGCCAGCATCTTGACAGCGCAACTCATCCGGCGAAACATAAGCGAAGGGACAGCCTGTAGGTGACGCTGCGCGAAATCTGCGCACGGCGCCTCAGGTGTTTCTATTGGCAAACCTGTCGCAAGGCAGTGACGCAAAGCTTCCGGCCCGTTAGTTGCGGGTAGCGGGGTTGCCGGCGGATTTCCGCCGTCCGCATGAGTGCCGCGAAGATGCGCGGCATGAAGTCACGTCACCGCTTCGCGGCACTCTTAGGGGGACGTGACGTGCAACCTTCAGGCTTGCAACGAATTCCAGCCGCGAAGTCGCACTCCGCATCGTCCGTCACGCCTCGCAACAGTGGCGCCTCCAATTCCACTGCCAAGGCAAGCGTGGCGACCTCGACAGCGCCCCAAGCGAAAGTCCGCAGACTGGTTGCTTATCAAACCTACTTCGGTATCGAAGCGCGAGCTTTTCACGCCGGCGCCGAGCGCATGCTCGAGCGCATGTCAGCGAAGGCGCCCAGGCAGGCTCGAATTACCGTGCACAGTCTGGGAGAGGACTTCCGCCTCGATGCTGCTGCAAGCTGGGCTCTGCTGCGCGCGTTCGTTGCCGGCAAGTTGCTGCACGCCAATGGCGCTGCGGGCTACGTCGCGACGCCGCGCTTCCGCGAATATGCGCTGGCGAGCGTGGTCGTGCCGCTGTCGCGCGCACGGGCAAAGGTTCTGATCGATGCCGTGCGCGGCATCGCTGCGCGCATCAACGCCGATTGGGATCGCAACCCGTTCCTGGTCAAGCTGGTGACAGTATCAGGCAGTTACATGAGCCGTCGCGATCAACTGCCCGAGCTAACGCTGTGGGTGGTGTTGCGTCGACGCCCCCAGCTCAAAGCGCGTCGCTGGAAGCCCCTGCTCGAAAGGGATGTGGCGTTGCGGCAGATCGTCGCGGCGATCAAGGCGCCTAGCTCCTTTATCGTGGTCCGCATCGTCAAGGACAAGGAGAACGTGCAACGGCCGTTCAGCGTCGTGTTCCAGACCAACGAAGATGTGGTCGAGCCTTCGCTGCAAACCTGGGAACGATTGCGCGGCTGGAGCGCGTCGATCAGCCGGCGGCTCGTTTCACGCTGAGTTCGGAGCTCACGCGGCATCCACCGTACGCCACATCTTCTCCGGCACTTCCAGCGAAGCGCGATTCCACTCTCCCAGGTCGGCCGCCGCCACATAGGTCGACTGGAGGAAGGCAAGCAGCTCACCCACCGGGTCTTTCGACCGCCTCATTTCGTCGTAGGGAAGGACGAATTCGCGCAATGACGCATCGTAGCGCGCGTCGGCTGCTTGCACCGTCGCCTCGCTGAAGCCCTTCGGCTCGGGATAGGCGTAACTGTAGAACAGTGCATAGCGTGTGGCCGTGCCGCCCGGCCAGAAACCAGCGCTGCTTACCTCGTGCGAATATGCATCGCGCGTCACGCGATCAGGAAGATTCGGGATTCCGCCAGGATGCAGCGGCGCGAGGCGTCCCGAGAACCGCGTGACAGCCAAATCGAATGCTCCCCAGAAAAAATGAACCGGACTTGCCTTTCCATGATAACGAGCGCGAAACCGCGTGAGCACACTGGCAGCCGAAGACAGAATGCGCCAGCAGCTGGTCACGTACTCGGCGTCGTAGGACCGGTGGTCGTCGTCCTCGTCGAACGCGACCGGATTCTCCACTTCGGAAGGCCTGCGATAGATCGATACCGGCATGCCCAACGCCGTCAGGGCATTCATCAGCGAGGCGTAGAACTCGGCCACGGACATCGGCGCCAACTGAATCAATCCACGTTCACCGCGGCTGGTGCGAATGTTGAGCTCGTGAGCGATGAAGTCGAACTCGATCTCCAGCGCGCCCTCTGCGTACGGCATCGGCCCGGTCGTAAGTCCCGCGGCGGTCAGATAGAGCGTGACCTGCCAGCAGTGGTTGAGCCACGGCATGCAGTTGAGCCGGATCTTGCCGACGATCTGCGTCCACATGTGCAGCGTCTGGTAAGTATCCTTCCAGGCATCGTAGGGCAGGTCGGGCCAGGCAAGCTGCGTCATTGGAGCTACCTCCGGCGGCGATGGAGTCGTTCAACCCACGTTCACGGTTCGTCCGGACTTCGACGAGGTGCGCACCGCGTCGAGAATCTCCTGCGCGCGCAACCCGTCGCTGAAATTGGGCGACGGCGAAATGCCCTGCTCGATGCCGCGAGCGAACTCGCGCACCAGCAGCCGGAAAGCCATCAGACGGTGATCGCGCGCGTCGGTGAACGGAGTGTATTTGACCGGCGTCGCCAAAGACTCGAGCGCCGCGCCGTCGCGGCTGGCGACCACGACGCCATCCTCCAGCGGATTGGGGCCCGGTTGCTCGGCGATGAGCGTGCCGCGATCACCCATCACGACGATCTTCGCGCCTCGCGTCGGCGTCGCGGCAAACGACGCGATCATCGTCGCCGTGCCGCCTCCTTCGAACTCTAACGTGAACTGGAAGGTGTCGTCGGCATCGGCCTGAACGATCGCCTTGGTCTTCGGGTCGACGAGGTCGGGCCTCAACACCGCGAGCCGTCCGGATACCGCGACCGCTTCGCCGAACCAGTGGCGCAATCCGTCGATGTAGTGCGAACCGAGCGCGCCGAGCAGTCCGCCTCCTTGCGACTCGTAGGCGAGCCATGACAAGGGCCGCGGCTCGGCGGTCACGTAGCGGTCGAGAAACAGCTCGATGGTGCACAGGCGGGAGCGGCCGATATAGCCGCCGTCGAGCAGCTCCTTGATGTAGGCACGCTGCGGCGTGAAGCGAAACTCGTGACCGACCATCGCCGTGCGGCCGCTCCCCTGGGCTGCATCGCGCATCTCGGCCGCCTGCCGCTCGTCCATCGCGAAAGGCTTTTCGCAGAGAACGTGCTTGCCAGCTCGAAGCGCTGCGATGGTCAGGTCACGATGGGCTCCTGGCGGCGTGGCGATGCCGACTGCGTCGAGATCGTCCCGCGCGACGAGCTCCAGCGGATCGGTGTGCACGTCGCGCACGCCTATTGCCGTGGCTGCCTTCTCGGCCTTGTCGCGAGTCCGGCTACAAATCGCGACAACCTCAAAGCCTTCCGAGCGGAACGCGGGAACGTAGACCTGGATGCCGAATCCCAGGCCGATGATGCCGATGCGGCGGTTCGATGAGGGCATGGGACTCTCCAGGGCAGCGCTACTGACACACCGTTCCCGGTGCGCGGAACACTTGTCGCGTAATCGCCTTGACCCGATTGCCCTTGTTCACACCGTCTCCGAGATCGACGTTGAAGGCAAACGAACCGTTGTTGCCATCAGTAAAGGTAAACGTCGCCGATCCGACTTGGGCGCGCCCTACCTTGCTCGGGTCGAATGGCACTGCGCCGAAAGCCGGACCATTGGTCAGGTACAGCGTGCCCGTGTAGGTTTGCGGCGCCGACTGTGCAGCGGTTGCCGACAGCCACAGCGGCTGGAAATTCGAATCATAGGTAAACCAGGTGGCAAAGATCGTCGCACCCTGTTGCGTGAGATTCACACCCCAACCCGACTCCGATCCCGCCGGAGCCGCCCACCAAAGATCTTGATAGTTGGTTGCCGTCGTGAGATCGGTCTGCCGGCCCCAGATGCACGTCGGCACCGGACCAAAGCTTTGCAGGGCGATCGTCTTGGTCTGCGTCGCGACGTTGGCCCCGTCGTTCACCTGGTACGAAAAGGATCCCATGGCAGCGCTGCTGAAGCTCAGTGTCGCGGTGCCGACTGCAGTGGCGGCGCCTGGCTGAACGAACGCACTGAAAAACGGTTCGCCGATAGTTCGATAGAGCGTTCCGCTATAAATGTTTTGTCCGGTTCGATTGGCCGTCATGGACAGCCACCACGCTTTGCCATTCACATCGTAGGTGAACCAGGTGACAAAAATGACGTCGCCCTGGTGCGCGAGGTTGATGCCCCATCCCGACTCGGATCCGGGAGGGTAGGCCCACCACAAGCCTCCGTAGTTGTCGCCGGTTGACAGGGGCAATATGCAGACGTTGTCAGCTTTACTCCAGTAGGCTTGGACGGAGCAGCCAATGCCATTGATTTCGACCGTTGCGATTTGGTTGTTGCAGGCATCGGCAATCTCGTCTTCGGCAACGCCAACGCCTGTCACCGTGATCCCGTCATTGGTCGTATCGACGTTCGGATTGGTGCACGCTTCGACCAGTTCGTGCGAAAACACCTTGGTCACGCAAGCCGGACCCGTCAAGGTTCCGGTGTTCTCGACCCAGGCGTAGTACGCGGTCTGGCCGTTGTAGACGAAGCTTCGATGCTCGCCCGCGAGCTGCGTCGCGACGTTGAGAATGCCCACCGGCAGAATGACCGCGTAGAACCGGTTGTGGCCCGCGGCCGGTGGAGGCATTGCGGTGGCTTGCAGCCGAGTCTTGAGCATATTGGCCACGTCGGCGTCGCTGAATCCATTCACCGGATTGCTGGTGTCGTTTATTTCGCTGTAGATGAGCGTTCCAGGTCCGACGCCGCGGTATTGCGCCAGGTCTGCCATGTACGGGCCGGTGATGATGCCTTGGAGCGCAGTCTTGTAGTCATTGCTCGAAGGCGACGGCGGAGGATTCGTGCTCCAGAAGCTTCCCCAGAAGCAAAGGATCACTTCGACATTGGTAAGAAGGTGTCCGCCTCCGTCCGTCGTGCTGGTTACCACGTAGTCGGGCGAGAACTTGACGTCGCCGCCCAGGGGCCTGCTTTGACGCTCAACGCGCCGCACGATACCGCGCAGCTTTGCGGACTTGACACCCTGCATATGCTCACTCCCTAACGTATGGCACAGGACTCGGTCCAAGTATTTCGGAGGAGCCCGTGCACGTCAATGAGATCGACTTCACGTAGGGTCCTCAGGAGCGCGGATTCCTTGACCATGGTGCGGCAAGGGTTTGCGCGCCTGTGCCCGCAGAGCAATACTTGCGATCTCGCACCTCGGGGCGCTTATGCTCTCTCGTCGACAAGTTGTGATCTCGGGCGCCGTTCTGGTAGCGGTTCCGATCGTGTCGCTCGCGCAGCAAAAGGCGGCGAAGACTACGCGGATCGGCTTCCTGCAACCGGTAGTCCCGCAAAACAATACCTCGGATTTCTTGGAGGATTTTCGCCAAGGTCTGCATGATCTTGGCTACACCGAAGGAAAGGACCTGCAAATCGAAGTTCGTTCGGGAGAAGGAAAGCTCGATCGCATGCCCGCGCTGGCAACGGAGCTCGTTCGATTGAAAGTCGATGTCATCGTCGCCGTATCGTCACCATCCGTGTTGGCGGCAAAGCAGGCGACGCAGACCATACCGATCGTCATGCCGCTGAGCTCCGACCCAGTTGGAGACGGCCCCGTGGCAAGCCTTGCCCGGCCAGGTGGCAACATTACGGGCTTGTCCATGATGAGTCCGGAAGCGGGCGCCAAACGCCTGCAGCTGCTAAGCGAGGTGTTTCCCAAGTTGTTCCACCCGGTTGCCGTCCTCTGGAACCCAGACTATGCGGGCATGGCCGCGCGATTCAGGCAAACGCAAGGAGCCGCTCCCGCTGTTGGTTTGGGTGTTCGATCGGTGGAAGTACGAGACTCACGCGAGCTGGAACGCGCGCTTGAGGCTGGATCGTGAACGTCCCGACGCACTTGTACTGTTGGCTGATCCGCTCACCATGAGCCAAAGACTGAGAATCGTCGAATTCGCCGAGGAAGAGAGACTTCCCGCCATCTACGAAACAAGCCAATTTGTCGATTCAGGCGGCCTGATGTCGTATGGCCCGAACACCGATGAGCTGGTGCGCCGCTCGGCGATCTATGTGGACAAGATCCTAAAGGGTTCCAAACCAGCCGACCTCCCGATCGAGCAGCCACTGAAGTTCGAGCTGGTCATCAACCTCAAGACCGCCAAGGCACTCGGGATCACGATTCCGCAGTCGGTGCTCCTGCAGGCGGATAGAGTGATCAACTGAAATCCTTGGTCGGAAGCAGCGACTTGCACGGGTGCTTCCGTCTGGCGCCGATTGCCCTCGGCGCGTGAGCTTCTCACTTACGCTGCCTGCTTCGTCTTGCATCAGCAGGCGACGCTTTCGACGCCAGATACGCGATCACAAAGCATGCTGCAGCGATCGCGACGCTGAGCACTGCCACCGTGTACGCCAGTTGTCGCCCCTGCCACAAGCCGCTGAACCACTCGCCGAGTCTCGCGGCATAGAGCGAGAAGCTCCCACCTATGACTTGAACGTTGTGCTCGTACGCCTTGCCCCGAGTGAGCTGGCCGGCGAGCTCCGCCGCATCGTCGTCCGTCGCAAAGTAGTAGATCAGCTCGGCTCCGAGCAGGCCGATGAACAAAATGGCGACCCCGGAGTAATACATGAGCGTGTGCAGCGACGTCGGTTGCCTCGACGGCGTCGATTGCCGTTTGGAATCGTCCATGGCTTGGTACGGGTGGGTCAAACCGCGCCCATGCTGCCTGGGGTTACTGCTGGCCGTCCGCAATCGCGGCAAGCCTGTATCGAGCTCGGTCCTCACTCGTTTGTTGAAAGCAGAAGAGCAGCGGGAACCCGACGGCAAACAGCAGGATTCCCGGAATGATAGGAACGACGAGCCCGAACGCTCCGAACACGATCATCCCAGCCCCGACCACGGGCAGGCTAATCCGCTGCCACAAGGGTCGTCTTTCCTGCACAGGTTTTCGATCGGCGCGGTGCATCGCCATCGGTTGCTTCGTCGCCGCAACTTCGTGCTGATCAAAGCACCTGCGGATACCGCCAAGGTATCCTCGCGCGCACATTCATGTATTGCGGAGGATCAATGTCAGATTACAAATTTGATGTGAAGTCAGCTGCGTCTCGCACGGCCAATCAAGCTGCGCAGCAGAGCGAGTGCAAAACCGCCGGTGGCCATTCCCAGCACGTAGACCGCAATCACGAGGAGATAAATTGGTACCGTGATGCTAGCCGAAAACAGCGACACGGTTGCAGTCTGGAAGTTCTGAACCACGAACACCAGAACCAACGCTGTGAAAACGACGACGAGCCCGATGTATACGTATCTCACCAATCTCTCCAGGTTGTCTCAACGCATCCGTGCGCGAAAGCTGTCGTTCGCATTCCTACGCCGATTGCGGAGCCGGGGCATTCCGTCGTCGACGAACACAAATGTATTCTTAGACTTGCACCGTCGAACGAAAGCAAGAGGTGACGCAATTTCGCCACCCTCGGACAGCCAGGGAGGCGGCTAGCGCAGATAAAGTCCGCGATCGTCGACGACCTTTTCCGCATTCTACGCTGCGTTGCCGTCGAGAGGACTCTTCCCTTACTGGGCGTCGCTGCGCGTTCCTCGCGGGCGTGAGGGTGGGGGACGAAATGACGAAGTCCCCCAGTCCTTCCAGCTCGATCGGTCCGCGTACCACGGACGGTTGCGATAGTGGGCATCCCAGTACGTTTCAACCGAGAACGTGACAATGGGTGTTCGGTCGCGGAAGAAACTTCTCAGGTAACTCGAGTGCACCCATCCGCGGGTGCGGCCCGAGGCGATGTCGCACCACTCCCAGCCGCTCGTGCAACCGAAGATATGCACCGGAGTGGCCGCCGGCAACCAAGTTACCAGGGGGAAGGCGCTGTCAGGGCCAGCCCGTACGTTGACAGGCCGCAGGGTGGTCAACAGCTGCGCCGACGCATGGAGCGACAGCGACAGCAACAGTGCGGCACAGAATCGACTGAGCACAGTACTCGACAAGCCGAATCTCCCGGTGGCAAGGATTCCAGACACTAGCCTTCTCAGCGTGAGCAACTCGGTATAGTAGATCCCGAAGCTGCTGACGACACCGATCCTTCGCGTGCCGGACTACAGTGTGCGATAACCAGTACACGACCCGCAACATGAACGAGCGTCTCCAACTCATGGTCCACGGAATGCTGTTCGCTCTGGGCATCGGCTGGGTTCTATACGTCGGGAAGAGCATTTTCGTCCCGATCGTCTTCGGCGTTCTCGTAGCTTACGTGATCGTGGGGCTTACGCGATTACTCTTCAGGCTCCCCTTCGTCGGGCGTTTCATGCCGCGGCAGATTGGGTACACCCTGGCAGCGCTGGTGATCGCCGTGGCCGTAGCCGCTATTGTCTCGCTCGTAGCGACCAGCCTAGGCGGGATCGTGGCGCTCGCACCTCAATATGAAGGAGCACTTCTCAACGCCATCCAGGACATTGCCGTGAGGCTTGGGTTTGAATCGCCTACGTGGCCTACGCTGCGCCAGGAACTACTCGCGCAGATCAACGCGCAGAGGGTTATCGGGTCAACCGTGGTTTCCGTGTCCTCGATCGTGTCCAACCTGATCGTCGTCCTGCTATATGTTGCGTTCCTCCTGATCGAACAGCGTACGTTCTCGGACAAAATCAACCGTGTTTCCGGCGACCCGAGGAATGTCGCATATATCCAGAAGGTCATCAGCCACATCAATGCGAGGATCGGGACTTACCTAGCGCTCAAGACACTCGTGAGCATTGTGCAGGGGTTGATCAGCTGGGCGATCCTTGCGCTGTTCGGCGTTGAGTTTGCAATGTTCTGGGCTGTGCTGATTGGATTGTTGAATTACATCCCTTACATCGGCTCCGTCCTCGGTGTTGTCCTACCCGTAGCGTTCGCAATGGTGCAATTCGCGGATCTGAACGTGGTGCTGGCGCTGTTGGTGGCTTTGTCCGCCGTGCAGTTCGTCATCGGTTTTTTCCTTGATCCGTACCTGATGGGCAACTCGCTGAATCTGAGTCCTTTCGTCATCCTGGTCAGCCTCGCGGTCTGGTCGTCGATCTGGGGCATCGCCGGTGCTTTCCTTGCCGTCCCTATTACCGCCTGTATGGCGCTCGTCTTCGCCGAATTCGAAGGGACGCGTCCGATCGCGGTTCTTCTGTCCAAGAACGGCCAGATATGAGCGCTACCAGCGCGTCAGGCCGACGCGGCGTTGGTTGCGAGTAACTGCTACGGGCAGCCTTTGCAGCCGGTCGTTCGCGCCCTTTTGAAGACCGCATGATCGATGCTGGCGCCGCTGAGATCGGCATCGCTGAGATCGGCGCCTGAAAAGTCGACGCCGTCGAGCTTGGCATCCGCGAGCGACGCGCCTTTGAGCCGCGCGGCACGCAGGTCGGCGTTACGCAAGTCGGCGGCGTTGAGTCGCGCGTGATCGAGGCGGGCCTTAGCGAGATTGGCGCCATTCAAGTCGGCCCGGCTGACATCGGCACCGCTGAGGCTGGCTCTTTCAAGCGACGCTTTTTCGAGCATCGCTCCGCTCAGATTCGCATCGTCGAAGCGTGCTCCGCGCGCGGTCGCACGGCGCAGCGACGTCGACTGCAGGTTCGCGTTGCGCGCGTCGACTCCATTCAGATCGGATTCATCCAGATTGGCTCCGCTCAGGTTCGCGCCCCCGAGCATTGACCGGGTGAATTGGGAATGCCTGAGATTCATCCCGCTCAGATCCGCCCCGCGGAGGTTGAGGCCGGCGCACAATGTGCCGGGGCGCAAGCGACAGCCTCCGACGCTCCGGATCTCCTGCGCGAGAGCGCCGGCCATCGTAAATGCAAGCACCAGCGCCAGAATCGTCGCAGCTCGCATCATTCCGTCTCCATGGTCACTGTTCCATAGACCGAACGCACGGTTTCCGCTAAGAGCCTACAATAGCATGAGGAGAAAAATGGCGCGCTTGCGACACAGGATCCGGATGCATGTCTTGCAGCCTTGACCGGCGCGGCACTCGTCAGGAAGCTTTTGCTTGAGTGTCGCATACGGATGCGAACGCCTATGCGAATGAAATGATCCCGCAGACCAGGACAACCGCTCGCTTTGGCCGCGAGGCGCGCATAGCCATCATCTGGGCGACCGCCGCAGCGATCGGATTGGCGGCATTTCTCGCCCCGCGCTTCGAGCAACCCGAGGATTATCATCGGTTCGCGGACGACCGAGCGATGCTCGGCGTCCCGAATCTCTTCGACGTGGCATCGAACCTGGCGTTCCTCATCGTCGGTGCGATGGGGCTTTACTTCGTGCTGCGGGGAAAGCGGGCGGACGGCGGCCCTGCCTTCACCGATACAGCCGAAAGCTGGGGATGGGGTGTCGCTTTCGCTGCCGTCGCGCTAACGTCCTGCGGCTCGGCGTATTACCACTGGGCGCCGGACAGCTCTAGCCTCGCGTGGGATCGGCTGCCCATGGCGGTGGGCTTCATGAGCATCGTCGCTGCGATCGTCGCCGAGCGCATCAGCGCAAAGGCAGGGCTGCGTCTGCTCATTCCGCTCGCGCTGCTCGGAGCCGCCAGCGTGTGGTACTGGCGGTGGAGCGCGACGCGCGGTGTTGAGAACCTCAATCCCTACGGCGCGGTCCAGTTCGGATCGGCACTGATTATTCTGCTTATCATCATCCTGTTCCCGCCTCGGTACAATCGGAGCCAGGATCTGCTAGGCGCGGCAATCCTGTACGCACTCGCAAAGGTCGCAGAGCACTTCGATCGTGACATCTTCATTGCGACCGGCGGATTGGTCAGCGGTCACACCCTCAAGCACCTGTTGGCGGCGCTCGCTGTGCTCTGGATCCTGCGCATGCTCAGGCTGCGCCAGCCGATCGGCGCGGAGCGCCCGTAGTACTGCTGGCCATCCAGCGCCGCGATGTGCGCAAGCACTCGGCATGAGCTTGCAATCGCCGGCGTCCCGGAGATCACGCAGCTATGGCTCGCGGCTATTGGCCCACCCGGGCGAGTTACTGCTGCCTGCTGCCGTGGATGTTACCGGCGATACCGCCCGCCACCGCGCCAATGGCCGCGCCAGTCCATCCACTGCCCCCGGAGATAGCTGCAATGCCCGCTCCGGCGCCAGCGCCGATCGCCGCGCCGCTTATTGTTCCCTGCTGCTGCGGGGTCATATTCGTGCACCCGATGACGGCGATCATCGCCACCATCGCTGCAAACCATCCATATCGCCTCATGTCTTGGCTCCTAGCTGGGTTTCTTAAGACCTGGCACGACAATTTCGAACCAGATCGTTTCGAGCACCGGCCGCTGCAGCCGGCCCGGATTCGCCGCGTACCATCGATCGAGCGCTTCGCGCACGCTGTCGAGCGTTTGACCGCGCAATCCCCTGGCCAAGCGGGGCACGAAGCTTTGGTCATCGGACGGCGGGTTCGCACCGAAATAGGCCGTCTCCACCTGGAGCAGATTGTCGATTCCAATCAGATAGGCCTTTTTCACATCATCCGACGATCGGGTCCAGTGCTCGCCGGTAACCACGGGAGCTTCGTCCGCCCATACCCCGCCCGCCAGCGCCATCAAAGCGATGCTCATCAGAATGAGAGCGCCGCGCCATTGCCATCTCATAGCCATTGCAGTCTCCATAAAAGTTTCAATGCAAGACTCACCGCAGGACCACGACAGCCATCTTCAGCGTCGTGAAACATCGAGAAGGGTTGCTGACTGTTGATCGTATCCATTCTTTGAGTCCTAGGGAAACGGAAACGTTCGCTCTCTCCAGCCGGACTTGTTTGCACTCAACCTCTGATGGCGTGCCCCGAATGCTGCGGCCGACGGTGCTTCGCTGCGTCCGCAACGCAAGGCCGTCGGCAACGCAGGGCAGCTCACCTACGCTAAAATTCAGACAATCGTCTGTTTCGTTGCAGTGATTCAAATGAGATCGACTGTCGTCAAGCTGTCGAAATGGATAGCGGCGCTGCTCGCCGCGAGCCTGCTGACGGTGCTCGCGGTGCGCGCTTACGACTCGCAACGCGGCCCACCTCTCGAACTCTGGCATACGTTCGTACCGCACGAGATGACTGCGGAGGAGATCCGCAACTCCGACTGGAGGCATTACATGGCGGCGGAGCAACGGTTGTTCGACGAGGTTCGATCCAACGTGACCGACAAGCTCGACGCCGAATCCCGCAATGCCGCCAACCGTTACTATTCAGAAAGCCCGGTCTATCCCGGTCATTTCGCGCAAGACTGGAATCATTCGTACGTTATGGAGCCCCCCGGAGCTCCGATCGGTGCGGTCGTGCTCCTGCACGGGCTGACGGACTCTCCGTACAGCCTGCGCCACATCGCACGGCGCTATGCCGAAGACGGATATGTCGCGGTCGCGATCAGGCTGCCTGGTCATGGCACGGTCCCGAGCGGCCTGACCGATATCGAATGGCAGCAGTGGTCGGAAGCGACCCGCCTCGCGGTCAGGGAAGCGCGACGACTCGCTGGGACATCGACACCGCTGCACCTGATCGGCTTTTCCAATGGCGGCGCGCTGGCGATGAAATACGCACTCGACGCGATCGGCGACAAGAATCTCGCACGGCCGGATCGCATCGTGCTGATTTCGCCGATGATCGGCATTACGAGCCTCGCGCGCTTCGCGGGCGTGTTCGGCTGGCCGGCTGTGTTTCCACCCTTCGCCAAGGCGGCTTGGCTGGGTATCGTGCCGGAGTTCAACCCGTTCAAGTACAACTCGTTTCCCGTCAACGGGGCGCGCCAATCGTCGCTGGTGGCGCGCACGCTGCAGCAGCAAATCAATCAGCATGCACGCGATGGCACGCTAGCTGAGCTTCCCCCCATCCTCACCTTCCAATCAGTGGTGGACTTCACGGTCAGCACGCGAGCAATCATCAACGCGCTCTATGTCAACCTCCCGGCAAACGGCAGCGAGCTGGTGCTATTCGATATTAATCGCAACGCTAGCTTCGGCCCCCTGCTCCGCAGCAACGTCGACACGATGTTGTCCCGTCTCCTCCCAGATCCGCCGCGCGCATTCAAGACCACTGTCATCGCCAATGCCGGCCCCGGCCAGGCCGCAGTGGTGGAGCGGGTCACTCCCGCGGGTGCGACGACGGAGCAGACCCGCTTGCTGGGACTGACGTACCCGAAGGAAGTGTTTTCGCTTTCGCACTTGGCGCTGCCGTTTCCGATGAACGACCCGCTCTACGGTCTGCAACCCGACTCCAACGAGTACGGCGCCAACCTCGGTGCGATCGCGACCCGAGGGGAGCGCGGTACGCTCATCGTCAGCATGGATTCGCTGATCCGGATGTCATCCAATCCGTTCTTTGCTTACATGATGGAGCGCATCGAGGAGGGAATTGGCATCGGCGCGAAGAGCGCCGCACCTGCGGCAGCGACGGGTTTTGCGGGATCGAATGCAAACCCTCCCGCGGCAAGTTCGACGAGGTGATGCCGGAGCCGATGGCGGGTCGATGACGCTGCCTCCGGGACAGCGAACCGCGTCGTTACTTCAGGTTGTGGCTTCCGCTGCGCCTCTGGCGGGGACGTATGATCCGACCCTGCCGCTACAGTCGCCAGGACCCGATGCGCCATCACAATGGTTGCGATCGTCGGCATGCCTGGAAGCGTCCTATCATCGTCCCGCTTTTGGTGATAAGCTGTTGTAGCCAACAGCCAGCTCTGGCGGTAGAAGGCGTACAAAAAGAATGAACAAGCATGTCAAGTCACCCGTAGCGGTAACGCTCACATCGGTGACGCCCGACTCACAAGGTGAAACAGAACGGCTGCAAATCGTCGTACGCAGTAGCTAAGTCTTGCACCCCGTGGGTCTGCTATCCATCGCGCTGGACGCGAAAGGGTAGTGATTCGATAACCCATCCAATCTAACCGGGGAGAACGGCATGGCTTCGACCGAGCAGAAGATGTCGCGGATGCAGCTCACCGCCATGGTGGTCGGGTCAATGGTCGGCGCGGGGATCTTCTCTCTTCCTAGGACGTTTTCGAATGCCACCGGGCCGCTGGGAGCGATCATCGCATGGCTTATCGCGGGCACCGGCATGTATATGCTGGCGCGCGTGTTCCAAGCACTGGCGGAACGCAAGCCTGACCTCGACGCTGGCGTCTACGCGTACGCTCGGGCGGGCTTCGGTGATTACCCGGGCTTCCTCTCCGCTTTCGGCTACTGGATTGGCAGCTGCATCGGCAACGTCTCGTACTGGGTGCTGATCAAGTCGACGCTGGGCACGTTCTTCCCCGTCTTCGGCGACGGCAACACCGTCATCGCGATCGTGGTCGCATCGATCGGCATCTGGGCTTTTCACTTCCTGATCCTGCGCGGCGTCCAGCAGGCCGCATTCATCAACACTATCGTAACGGCAGCGAAGATCATCCCGATCATCCTCTTCATCATCATCCTGATCTTCGCGTTCAAGCTTGATCTGTTCACGAGCAACTTCTACGGCGGCGGCCTCGGCGGCATCGTCGAACAGGTCCGCGCGACCATGCTGGTCACGGTGTTCGTGTTCATCGGGATCGAAGGCGCGAGCGTGTACTCGCGCTACGCCAAGGAGCGCTCCGACGTCGGTGCGGCGACCATCCTTGGTTTCATCGGCGTGACGTCCCTGATGGTGCTGGTGACCATGCTTCCGTATGCGGTGCTGGCGCGGGCAGAGATCGCGGGCATGCGCCAGCCTTCGATGGCCGGGGTGCTCGAAGCCGTCGTCGGGCATTGGGGCGCCGTTTTCATCAGCGTCGGCCTCATCGTTTCGGTTCTGGGAGCCTACCTCGCATGGTCGTTGATCTGCGCCGAAGTGCTGTACACCGCGGCCAATACCAAGGACATGCCGTCGGTCTTCGCCAAGGAGAACCAGGCCAAGGTGCCGGTAGCCGCGCTCTGGCTCACCAACATCATCGTGCAGCTCATCGTCATCAGCACCTATTGGTCGCGCGATGCCTTCTCGCTGATGTTGAACCTGACGAGCGCGATGTCCCTGATCCCGTATTTCCTTGTCGCTGCCTACGCGTTCAAGCTCACGCAGCGCGGCGAGACGTACGAAGTGCGACCCGAGGAACGAACGCGCGATCTCGTGATCGCTATCGTTGCTACGCTCTACACCGCTTTCATGCTATGGGCGGGCGGAATGCGGTACATCCTGCTCGCCTGCATCCTCTTCGGCCCGGGCACCGCGCTGTACTACTGGGCGCGCCGGGAGCAAGACAAGAAGCTGTTTACGCCTGTCGAATGGATGATCTTCCTAGTCGTCGTAATCGGCTTCGTCGTGGGCGTTTACTCGCTCGCGACCGGCGCAATCAAGATCTAGCGTCACCACTGTTGCAACGGGGGTCATCATGGCGCGTGGCAAAGCGAACAAAGCGAAGGAAGTCAAGTTCGGCGTGCATTCCGAAGTCGGTCAACTGCGTAAGGTATTGGTCTGCGCGCCGGGGCGCGCTCACCACCGCCTAACGCCCTCCAACTGCGACCAGCTTCTGTTCGACGACGTGCTGTGGGTCGACAACGCCAAGCGCGACCACTTCGACTTCATGCAGAAAATGCGGGACCGCGGCATCGAAGTGCTGGAGATGCACAACCTGCTTGCGGAAACCGTTGCGGTCCCTGAGGGCAAGAAGTGGATCCTCGACAATCAGGTCGTTCCCAACCAGGTCGGCCTCGGCTTCATTGACGAGCTGCGCAGCTACCTCGACGGCCTCGACAACCGCAACTTGGCCGAGACGCTGATCGGCGGCCTGTCGACGAATGAATTTCCCGAATCGGTCGGCGGCAAGGCTCTCAAGGTCGTCAAGGAAGCGGCCGGCGCTACCGAATATCTGTTGGCGCCCCTGCCCAACACGCTGTACACGCGCGACACGACGTGCTGGATCTACGGCGGCGTGACGCTCAACGCGCTGTACTGGCCTGCGCGCCACGAAGAGACGATCCTGACCACCGCGATCTACAAGTTCCACCCGGATTTCGCCGGGAAGGTGAAAGTCTGGTGGGGCGATCCGACCGAGGACCACGGCTTGGCGACCCTCGAAGGCGGCGACGTGATGCCAATCGGCAAGGGCAACGTGCTGATCGGCTTGAGCGAGCGCACATCGCGCCAGGCGATCAGCCAGCTCGCCGCGACGCTGTTCAAGAACGCCGCGGCCGAGCGGGTGATCGTGGCGGCAATCCCCAAGATCCGCGCAGCGATGCATCTCGACACCGTCTTCACCTTCGCCGATCGGGACTGCGTCCTGCTTGCGCCTGACTTCCTGGCCAAGACCACGACGTTTTCGTACCGGCCGAGCAACCATCCAAGTGGCGTGGAGTTTCACAGCGAGAAGAAGCCTTTCGTCGATGTGGTCAAGGAAGCGCTTGGGTTGAAGAAACTGCGCGTGGTCGAGGCCGGGGGAACCGACTATCAACGGGAACGTACGCAGTGGGACAGTGGCGCCAACCTGGTGTGCGCTTCGCCGGGCGTCGTCTATGCCTACGACCGCAACGTTTACACCAACACGCTGCTGCGCAAGGCAGGCATCGAGGTGATCACCATCGTCGGTGCCGAGCTGGGCCGTGGACGCGGTGGCGGGCACTGCATGACCTGCCCCATCGTTCGAGACGCAGTCGATTTCTGACGCGGAGGCTTAACCGCAAATCGCCGTCGCGGTGCGGCGACGGTGATTGGCAATCCTCACAGTAGGCCGCGAATTCGTTGCCAACACCTCGAAGTCATGCATTGTGATCGTGCACGATGAGACTCGGCTTTAAGTCGCGGTTAGCCTATGTCGCCTCCCGCCACCGATAAGACCGGTCAGCCACAGCGGCTGAGCTTGGTCGAGGCGATTATTCCCGTCGCCGGCCTCATCATCCTGGTGGGGCTGTCGTTCTACCTGTTCGGGGACGCCGGAGCGGAGGGTCCGAACCAGGTCGCGCTGGTCGTGGCTACGATGATCGGGGTGTTCATCGGCTGGCGCCGAGGGCACACGCTCGACTCGCTGCGAGACGCTGCCGTCGCGAGCGTTGGTTCCGGGATCAGCGCGATCTTCATCCTGTTTGCGGTCGGAGCGCTGATTGGCACTTGGGCGATGAGCGGGACGCTGGTCGCGATGGTCTACTACGGCCTTAAAATTTTGAATCCCTACTACTTCTACGCAACTACCGTATTGATCTGCAGCGTTGTGTCATCCTCCATCGGGAGCTCCTGGACAGTGGCGGGTACGATCGGCATCGGCCTCATGGGCATTGCAACGAACATGGGGCTCGACCCGGCGATCACGGCCGGCGCGGTGATCTCCGGCGCCTATGTCGGTGACAAGTCTTCACCGCTTTCGGACACCGCCAACCTTGCCGCAGCGACGGCAGGGGCTGACCTGTATGCGCACATCAAGGAGACGGCGATCACGTCTGCGATCGGGCTCATAATCACGTTGGCGTTCTTCTGGATGCTTGGCAAGCCCGGCAGCTTCGACGCGAGCGACAAGATCGCCGCCCTTGAGAGCGTTTTCCACATCACGCCTTGGCTGTTCCTGCCGCTGGTCGTCGTGATCGCTCTCGCGCTGCTGAGGTTCCCTCCGTTCACGACCATTTTCATCGGAGCGCTCGTGGGCGGCGTACTCGCGGTCGTCGTCGCGCCGGAACGCGTCGCGACCTTCGCTGGTGCGCGCGAGGACGTGCCCGGCGCGATCGCGTTAGTGAAGGGCGTGTGGCTCGCGCTGGCCGATGGATACCGCTTGTCCTCCGGCCATGCGGCGGTCGATGTGCTGGTGAGCCGCGGCGGCATGGAGAGCATGCTGAACACAGTCTGGCTTGTCATCGCGGCGCTCGCGTTCGGTGGGATCATCGAGAAGATCGGGTCGCTCGAGCGGTTGATTGAACCGGTGCTGGCGGCGGCGAAGTCTGCCGGTGCGCTCGTCACGAGCTTGATTGCCGCTGTTCTTGCCACGAATATCGCCACGGCGGACCAATACATCGCCATCGTGCTCCCAGGCCGGATGTTCAAGAACGCGTTCGAGCGGCGAGGCTTTGCGCCGGTAGTGCTGTCGCGCTCGATCGGCGATTCAGGGACGCCCACCAGCGCGTTGATCCCATGGAACAGCTGCGGTGCCTACATGGCGGCCACGCTCGGCGTGGCGACCTTAAGCTACGCCCCTTACGCGATCTTCAACATTGCGAGCCCGTTGATAACAGTCGCGTTTGCATTCCTGGGCGTGCGCATGTTGCGCACGGCCACAAGGTCGCCGCAAGCTTCTGAGCAAGAATCGCGGCCTACGCCTGCGGACCATGGCTGAGCTGATTGTGCAAACGCGAGGCACGGCCCGCTCCATTTTTTCTTCACTCTTTCTTCAGTCCGCTAGAAAGGATTGTCCATGAGCAACTTCTGGGATCTTATGTGGCTGATCGCGTCGACCTTCCTATTCATCGCGTACTTGATGGTGCTGTTCCAGATCATTGTCGACCTCTTTCGGGATTCCGAGCTGGGCGGCTTTTCCAAGGCCATCTGGATTATCTTCCTCATCCTACTGCCCCTGCTGACCGCATTGGTGTACATCGTCGCACGAGGCAGGGGCATGGCCGACCGGCAGCGCGCCGCGCTGCAGCGCGCGAAATCAGACACCGATTCCTATATCCGGCAGGTGGCCGGCAAGTCGCCCGCCGAGCAGATCGCGGATGCCAAGGCGCTGCTCGACGCCGGAACCATCGACGCGCAGGAATTCGCGAAACTCAAAGCGAAGGCGCTTGCCTAAAAGACATCCTTGACGCGCGTTTGGGGCTCGAGATTTCGTCGTCGCCCGCATGACGACAAAGGCTCTGCTCGCGCCGAAAGGCACTCAAAAACAAGCACTCAAAAACCCTTCTGAACTATCCCATGTCCGGATGGAAGCGCTGGTTGTGGCGATTGCTGATTGCGGCAGCGACGTTGTCGCCGCTGAGCGCATCGGCGCAGTTCGCCGCCTTCACGACGCAAGCCGCCAACATGCGCGCGGGACCCGATCGAAGCTTCCCCTTGGTCACCTGGCTTCCCGCGGGCACGCCCGTCAGCGTCGTGGGTTGCATCGACGGTTGGCGGTGGTGCGATGTCGTGTGGGGTTTCAATCGGGGATGGATATTCGCTCGCTTCCTGTCGATGACGTTCCAGAATCAGCCTACCGTGATCTTCAACTCAGGCGGGATGCTGGGCGTGCCTCTGGTCAGCTTCTCTGTCAACAATTACTGGGGCGCTCACTATCGGAGCCGCCCGTGGTGGAACAACAGAACTTACTGGGCCGGCCGGCCTCCCACGTGGCAACGGCCGCCGCCGCGTCCACCGGCAGTGCGCCCGCCGCCGCCGCGTCCACCGGCAGTGCGTCCGCCGTCGAGCAGGCCGCCGAGCGGTGGAAGGCCTCCATCAGGCGGACGCCCGCCATCCGATACCCGACCGCCTTCCACCGGTAGACCGCCATCGGGCGGACGACCACCCTCAGATAACCGGCCACCTTCCGGAGGCCGGCCGCGCGACACCAGTTCGCCGCCCAGCCAGGGGGGCGGCTAGCGCGTCAGTAAGGACGGCGAGAGCAGTCCCGGTGGGACAGTAGATACGGCGTGTCTATGATTGCAATGCGCCTGCCCCCGACAGGCGCTTGCGGCCAGGAACCGACGTTCGGTTGGGCTATGGGGGCGGGCTGCATACGAGGCCGGAATGCCACAGATTGGATCGGAGTTGCGCTCTAAGGACCCCAATCCTTCACCGGTGCATCCCTGATCTGGGCTGTGCGCTTTGTCGCGAGGCGCACTAGGATGGTACGAAACGGTGGCGCTAGACGAAGACGCGTCCGTATTCTGCAGGCGCATCCGGAACGCCCTGCCTAACGATCCGGCAAAGCCAAACGTCTCCCCAGGATGATTCGCGACGATAAACGAACGCTGCGAGAGGTTACTGGCAAGTGACCGTGAATTGGGCCTCTCCGTCAGGCCCCGAGGTCTTGCCGCATAACTAATCCTAATCCGTGACATGACGCGCATAGGCACTTCTCCAAGCAATACGCGCTCGATTATCTTGGACGGCATTTGCACGACCGCGATGAACTCGTTCTTTGTCGGTCCGTTTCTTGCCGCTTTTGCCCTCGCCATGGGAGCGACCCACTGGGAAATCGGGCTCATTTCCGCCATCGCCTTCTTGAGCATGCCTATGCAGCTTGTGGGACTTTACGCAGTCAATCGATGGAAGCAGCGGCGCGCGCTGATCATTTGGTGCGCGCTCAGCGGGCGGCTTCTATGGATTCTGATCGTGTTCCTACCCTTCGCTCGTGAAAGCCCATCTGTACGTTCTTTGCTGACGGTCCTGGTCTTTATCGGCTTCATTAAAGCTATTCCAGGCCCGGCATGGCATTCGCTCGTGCGAAGTTTGATTCCCGTAGATTCGTTGGGGGAAGTCTTTTCCAAACGAACGGCCTGGGGACGGATCGTCGGTCTCTGCCTGACCTTAGGGGGAGGGTTTTTCGTCGACGCTTGGCCAACCTTTTCGGGGAGGTCGACATTAGAGGCTTACTCAGTACTTTTCTCAATCGGGATTTTGTTCGGGCTCGCCGGCGTTGCTGCCATCACCCGTCTGTCCGACCCGCCAATGGAGGCCGACCACTCTGAGTCCTTTCGTTCTTTAGTGTGGCTTCCCCTCCGCGATGCCGGTTTCCGATCCCTGCTCTGGTTCATCGTTCTTTGGAATTTCGCCATCAACTTAGCGACGCCATTTTTTGTTGTCTTTATGTTAGAGCGTTTAATGTTGCCGATGCGAGTCGTTACGGGCTTGATCGTCCTTCAACAATTGGTAATGGTGCTCTCGGTCAGGATTTGGGGAACCTTGAGCGATCGGTTTTCGAACAAAGCGGTGCTATCGACAAGCCTTCCCCTGGCAATCGCGGCTGTCGGGGCCTGGAGTTTTACAACGCTCCCCGAGCGATTTGCGCTGACCATCCCGCTGTTGATCGCGATCCAACTCGGAATTGGGCTTTCTCTCTCGGCCATCCCACTGGCCATTACGAACCTGGCGTTGAAGCAATCACCCCCGGGCCTGACGCACGCATACATGATGATGGCGGATTTGGCGGCGGCGCCTAGTGGCGCAATTGCTCCTCTGCTGGGGGGATGGATGATGGATTTCTTCGCCAGCCGTCATTTTGCACTGACCCTCCAATGGTCGGACCCGGTTAACGAATTGTCGGTACACCTGCTGAGTATCCGCGGACTCGATTTTGTCTTCTTGATCTCCGCCGCAGCCGGGCTGATCGCTGCCCAATCGCTAGCCCTCATTCCGGAGGCCGGGAAGACTGGCAAGGTCTTGTGGGAGTTCAAAGAAGAATTATCGCTGCCGTTCCGCCGCAGCAGTTCCACTGCCGCTTTAGTAGAGAATGATCTCCTTGGTGTCTGAACTTGGTGGGACAGACCTCCCGGCCGGGGAGCACGAGGCAGCGTGACAAGCCTGCTGCGGGCGGCCTGGGAGGAGTACGAGCGCGACCGCGCGCGCTACTTCGCCGGCGCGATGGTCTACTTCGCGCTGATGTCGCTCGTTCCCCTTCTGTTGCTATTCCTGGCCGCCATCGGATGGAGCCTCCGATTCTCGAGTGCCGCGGCCGGCATCGAAGGGCACGTGCTCACCATCGTCGAGACCAACCTCGGGGAACAGTTCCGAATGATCATCGAGACGCTGCTCACGCAGTTGCAACAGCAGTCGTTAGTCACAGCACTTGCAGGTCTGCTGGGGCTGCTTTATACGGCCTCCAAGCTCTTCCGTCACCTACGCATGAGCTTCCGCGCGATTTGGAAGTATGAGCCCCCGCTCTTGGCGGGTCCGATGAGCGAGCGGGTGGCTACGACCGTCCGCGAGTACGCGTTCGCTTTCATCCTGGTGTTGTCGGGCGGCCTGTTGCTCTTCCTAGCTCTCGTGCTGCTCTCTGTGACGCAACGGCTCAGCAGACTGCTGGTGGCACTGCCGTTGGTCGATCGGGTCCCGGTGTGGCTGGTCGCGCTGCCCGGCTCTATTGCGATCGTGGGGCTCACTTTTGCATTACTGTTTCGGTTCCTCCCGCCGGTTCGTCTTGGGTGGCGCCACGTCTGGTTGGCTAGCGTCCTGTGCACGGCTTCCTGGATCATCGGCGCTCAGCTGGTGACGTGGTACAGTGCCCTCTTCCCGAGCGACGCACCGACGCTGGAAGCGTTCACCGGTCTGTTCGTGACGATGCTCTGGTTCGACAAAGTCAGCCAGGCACTCTTCTACGGCGCCGAGGTGTGCAAGGTACTCTACACGCGCGAGACGGCGGTTACCGCTTCAGGTTTTCGATAGGCGTCCACCCAGCAAAGGAAGACGTCAATGACAATCATCCTGGCCGCCGACGGCAGCAGGTTCACCAGGAAGGCAGTCGCTTTCCTGTTGAAGCACAAACACTGGGCGTACGACGACGCCAACGAGATCATCGTCATCAACGTTCAGGTTCGAATGACCTCGCGCTCGTTGCCGAAGAGCGTTCTGGCGGTGCACTATAAGGACGTGGCGGAAGCGGTCCTGAAACCCATCGAACTCCTGCTGAGGCGACACAAGGTCGCAAACCGCAGCGTGTGGACGACCGGCTATCCTGCAACGGAAATCGTGAAGCTCGCGAAGAAGGAAAGGGCGCAGCTGATCGTGATGGGCACCCGCGGCCGCAGCACACTCGGACGCGTATTCATGGGAAGCGTCGCGCAGGAGGTCGTGAGCGCCTCGAAGGTGCCGGTGCTCCTCGTAAAATGAAGGCCCCGGCGCGCCTGCCCTGTTCGCGCCGGCGCGTTCGCGCTGCTCGTCCTTGGCCTTGAAACTGCGTCATCAGCTTCGGCCATTGCTGCACCTCGATCGGGATAGCCTAATGAAGTCCCTGCTCCTTTACGGCGCCGAGGGGTGCAAGTCAATCTGCACGCGCGCGACGCCGACTGCCGCTTCACCTCCGCGATAGGCCGAATCGCCCGGAGCGAGCGCGTATGTCAACGACGATCTCGGTTCTCGGTGGCGTGGGCCTGTTCCTGCTCGGCATGAGCGTCATGACCAGCGGCCTCAAGGCATTGGCCGGCTCGGGACTGCGCACAACCCTGAGTAAGGCGGCAGCGACTCCGATGTCGGGCGCTTTCTGGGGCGCTTTCGTTACGCTTATCGTGCAGTCGTCGAGTGCAACGACGATGACAACCATCGGTCTTGTGAGCGCGGGATTACTCACCTTTTCTCAGGGCCTGGGACTGGTGTTTGGAGCGAACGTCGGCACGACGGGAACAGGCTGGCTCATTGCGCTCATCGGTGTTCGTGTCTCGCTCACAGCAGCTGCATTACCGATGATCTTCGTTGGCGCGATGATCAAGCTGTTGGGCCGTGGACGCGTCTCTGCGGCAGGTGGAGCGCTAGCAGGGTTTGCACTGGTGCTGTTTGGCTTGACGACACTCCAACAGGGAATGGGCGGGGTGGCCGAACAGTTGCACCCGGCGGATCTTCCCGCTGTCTTTGGCCCAGGTGTCAGTTGGTGGTCAAGCGTGTTCGGCGCGCTGGCCTTGATCGTGTTTGGACTGGTGATGACGGCGGTGATGCAGTCGTCGACTGCGGCCATTGCGGTAACGCTATCGGCGCACTTCGCGGGAGCCGTAGCGCTCGATCAGGCTTGCGCGCTCATTATCGGGCAGAACATCGGCACGGCGACCAGTTCCGTTTTGGCGGCAATCGGCGCAAGCAGCACCGCGAAGCGATTGGCTCTCGCCTACGTCTTGTTCAAGCTGATTGCGGCCTTGATCGCGCTTGCACTCTTTCCTGTCACCGTTCCTCTGCTCGTTCGCGCTTCGAAAACCATCGATGGCGTGACGCTCTTAGCTGGTTATCACACTGCGTACAACGTCGTCGGCGTTGCGGTTTTGCTGCCGCTGATCGACTGGTTCACGCGATTCGTCGAGCGAATTCTGCCCGAGCGCGCGTCGCCGCTTACGCGCTGCCTTGACCCTGCAGCGCTCGTCACACCGCTCGCGGCCGAAGAAGCTTTGCGGCGAACGGTTGCGCGCTCGCTTGGCGCGATGTGCGGGTCAATCGGCGAGGCGTTGACGGCCGTGAGCCAGGGAACATCCGTCCGTGTCAGAAAAGATGCGGTCCCAACAACAGAGGCCAACGATGCGTTGCGCCAGGCGCGGGAATTCATATCGGAGGCGAGCGGCCCACCCGAATCGGAGGAGGAGCAAGCACGACTCACGAGCACACTGCATGCGTTCGACCACGCGTCTCGTCTGGCCGAGGTCGCGGGCGAGACAAGCGACTTTGGCTCGCTGGCCAGCGGGTCTGAAGATGAACGCGCGGCGAGCTTGTGCGCTGCGGCGATGCGACATGCGGTATTGATCGCCGATGAAGTGGGAGCTCTGCCGGACACCCCTCATCCGGTTGCCCCAGTCGAGGTGCTTGATGGGGAGAAGAAAGTCGCTGCCCATGGCGCGTCAACCGCGCAAGCCCTGGTCCAACTTGAACACTGCGCGAACACGCTTCGCGAGCTGCAATGGGCCCACCGCAGAGGGACACTCGGCTCGGTCGCGGGTGGAGCAGTGAGTGCGGACGATGCGATGACTCGCGTCGACACAGTCCGACGCCTCGACGCGCTTGCCCATCACGCCTGGCGTTCCGCAGCGCATCTCGTCGGTAGCCGAACATAGTTCAGCGAGGGACTGCAGAATATGCGGCGAGAGGCAGAAGGCATGCTGTCAGGCGAAGCTTTTGGAGGCCGAAACGACATTGCTCAAGATAGTGTAGGCGGCCGGCCTTTCGATTGGCTTTTGTCCCGAGCGTATGATGGCCCGTATGTCAGCACAGGCACGTTCCCGAAAGTCTTCCAGCCGACTCAGCCGTAAAGCCATCGCTGTCGACTTCGCCCTTCAAGGTGGCGGTGCGCACGGGGCTTTCGCCTGGGGTGTCCTCGATCGGGCGCTTCAGGTGCCGAGCATGCAGCTCGACGGCATTTCCGGCACTTCGGCTGGAGCAATGAATGCCGCCATCCTCGCCGATGGCTATGCCGAAGGAGGCCCCGAGGGTGCGCGCTCGGCGCTCGAACGTTTCTGGCGGCGCGTATCTGACGCCGCTAAGCTGAGTCCCTTGCGTCGAGGGCCGCTCGACATACTGCTCGGTAACTGGACGCTCGACAATTCGCCGATGTTCGTTGCGATGGACATGGCCTCACGCGTGTTCTCGCCCTACGACCTCGGCGTGGCTGCGTTCAATCCCTTGCGCGACATCTTGGCTGAAAGCATCGACTTCGGTCGTTTGCGGAGATCGCCGATCAAGATCTTCATCACCGCAACCAACGTCCAGACCGGACGCGGGCGAGTATTCCGCAATGCCGAGCTGACTATCGACGCGTTACTCGCATCGGCGTGCCTCCCGACGATGTACAAGTCGATTGAAATTGAAGGGGAGCCCTATTGGGACGGCGGCTATGCCGGCAACCCGACCATTACTCCGCTTGTCCGCGAGTGCAACGCGAGCGACACGATTCTGATACAGGTCAATCCCATCCAGCGCCCTGGCACACCGAAGTCGGCACGCGAGATCCTGAATCGCCTGAACGAAATCTCTTTCAATTCGCCGCTCGTCAAAGAGTTGCGGATGATCGCGCTGCTGCGGCGGGTTTCCTGCCCGAGGAAGGCCGAAAGCGCGTTGTGGGCGCGGATGCGCATCCACCGCATCGCAAGCGATTGGATGGTCGAGCTGGGTTCTTCGTCCAAGCTCAATGCCGAATGGGCATTTCTGCGCAAGCTGCGGGACGAAGGACGACGGTGTGCCGAAGCTTTCATTGCGGCTCACAGTCGCGATTTGGGGCGACGCTCGTCGCTCGACCTCGACGCTTTCCTCGAGGGGGTCTAACGCGATGGGCCTCGCTGGCATTGTCCTCGGCCTCGCGCTACTCATCGGCATGGCCTACCGGGGCTGGAGTGTGCTGGGCCTCGCGCCGGTTGCCGCGCTTGTCGCTGCGGCGGCGTCGGGCGAACCGCTCCTCGCGCACTGGACTCGGACATTCATGCTTGCCGCGGGCGGCTTCGTTGCGCAATTCTTTCCGCTCTTTCTATTGGGCGCTTTGTTCGGCAAGCTCATGGACGACAGCGGGTCCGTCGCCGCGATCGCGCAGTTCATGACGACCCGGCTCGGCACCGGCCGCGCCATTTTGGCTGTTGTGCTTGCGGGCGCGCTCGTGACCTATGGAGGCGTGAGCCTTTTCGTGGCGATCTTCGTCCTCGTTCCGATGGGACAGGCGCTGTTTCGCGCGGCAAGCATTCCGAATCGGCTTCTGCCGGCTGCAGTGACGCTGGGCACGTCGACGTTCACCATGTCGGCATTGCCGGGCACACCCGCGATTCAAAACGCCATACCGATGCCGCACTTCGGCACGACGCCGTTCGCGGCACCAGGATTGGGGCTGATCGCTTCGGCGATCATGCTTGGATTCGGCTTGTGGTGGCTGCGGCGGCGCGAGGTTGCGGCAAATCGGGCTGGTGAGACATTCGGAACCCCGACGATGACCGCTAGCGCTGCGGCGAGCGACACGCTCGTGCGAGAACGAGCTACAACGGCCCGGGAGTTCGACCCGGCCGAGATCCTGCATGGCGGACTTTCCGGTGAAAGTCCACGTCCGCTGCTCGCCTTCTTGCCGCTCATGGTCGTTGTTGCCGTCAACCTCACGATGTCCTTGATCGTGCTGCCACGGATGGATACCAGCTTCCTGGCCGAAGAGCGGTGGGGTGGAATTACGCTTTCCGACGTCGGCGGCGTGTGGTCCGTGATCGTCGCGCTGGCCTCGGCAATCGTCGTTGTTGTGCTGCTGAATCGTGGGCGGCTGCAAGCGCTGCGCGACACGGCCGATGCAGGCATGAACGCATCGGTGCTGCCTGTGATGAGCGTAGCGAGCCTCGTGGGATTCGGAAGCGTCGTGGCGTCACTTCCCGCATTCGCGACAGTGCGCGATTGGGTGCTGGGTATCGAGGGTGGGCCGCTGGTAGGTCTAGCCGTGGCCACGAACGTGCTCGCGGCGTTGACAGGATCGGCGTCGGGAGGGTTGACTATCGCGCTCGGAGCGTTAGGGGACACTTACATGGAGATCGCGAGCGCGCACGGTATCGATCCGGGGCTCATGCACCGTGTCGCTGTGATCGGCGCGGGCACGCTCGACAGCCTTCCGCACAACGGCGCGGTGGTCACGCTGCTCGCGGTATGCGGCGCGACTCACAAGACGAGCTATTTCGATATGGTGATGGCGGGGATGATCGGTCCGATGATTGCGCTTGCTGCCGTCATTCTTCTCGGAAGCCTATTTGGATCCTTTTAAGATGCGTAGGCGGCTACAAATATTTTTACCTCGATTGGAATCTCGATCTGGGTTGCGAGGCGTCGACGGCGCCACTCGGTTCAGTGTTTAAATTCGATCGCACTCCCGACCATCGAGATCGCTGGTGTACAGCTTTCACGACGACGTGTTACCGGGATACGAACCCACATACGGTCAGCCCCAACTGAATCTGTACTCTCTGTTCACTCGTTTTGGCGGCTACTCTTTCGCGGCGCTCAAGGCCGCCTGAAGCTTGGCTTCATCCTCATGGGTAAGTGAGGTCTTCAGAATCTTGCCGCCGGTTCCCCTGATTTCCTCGAGCACCTTATCGGGCGTCACCTTCCTCACGAGGACAAATAGGGCAGAGCTTCCGGGTGTCAGGCCTCGCGCCAGGTCCTTCATGAAGTTGTCGTTGATGCCGACGTCGGTAAGGGCGCCGGATACCGCGCCTGCACCAGCGCCCACCGCCAGCCCCAGCAGCAGTCTCGGCTTGCGGATTGCTTAACGACGGGACCCCCGCACCAGCCCAAAACGCCCGAGCCGAGCGTGCCACCTCAAGCGCGTGTGCGAACTTGTCAACAAGTGGTGGTATCGGTGCGCGGCCTACAAAGGAATCAGACTGCGCTGATAGGCTGAGAAACAGATTAAGCGCTAGGGTCGTTGTCAACGCTGGAGAAAGGCTACGATCGCGCGCACCATGAGACCCTTGACAACGTATGCGGTCGCCGCGGTGGTAACACTGTTCGCGGGCACCGTTGCCGCGCGTGCAACGACCGTCACCTGCGAATCGATGAACAATCGCGAGCAGGTCTGCCGCGTGCCCGGTGGGCCGGTTGCGCTCGTTCGCCAACTGAGCAACCGCAATTGCATTAAAGGCCAGAGCTGGGGTTTCAACAGCCACAACAACACGATCTGGGTCCGCAATGGGTGCCGGGCGGAGTTTCGTGCTGGTCACGCTGGTGCGCACCGACCGCCGCGTCCGGCGCAGGGGATGACAGTGACCTGCGAATCGATAAACAATCGCGAGCAGGTGTGCCGCGTGCCGGGCGGGCCGGTTGGGCTCGTCCGCCAACTGAGCAGCCGCAATTGCATCAAAGGCGAGAGCTGGGGTTTCAACCGCCACAACAACACGATCTGGGTCCGCAATGGGTGTCGGGCGGAGTTTCGTGCTAGCCACGTTGGCGCGCGTGCGACGACCGTCACCTGCGAATCGATGAACAATCGCGAGCAGGTATGCCGCGTGCCCGGCAGGCCGGTTGGGCTCGTTCGCCAACTGAGCAGCCGCAATTGCATCAACGGCGAGAGCTGGGGTTTCAACAACCACAACAACACGATCTGGGTCCGCAATGGGTGCCGGGCGGAGTTTCGTGTCGGTTAGAGGTAATGGCGTTCGAATGGCGAACCAAGTTAAGTCATGGGCACGGTTCTCTCCACTATTGGTTGTTGATTGAACCCGCGTGGGCTCGCTCCTTCGGGTTTTTCCTGCTTAGTAACCTGCCCTGGTCAGTGCGCGGTTTGATCGAACCGCGATCAGGAGCGGACGATAGCAACGCGGTCCCGCGGGGGCGACGACCGTCGAAGACCGTGCGCTACCTGGTCACTGGGAAGGTGATCTCCTCTTCGGAGTAAGAATAGCGAGATCGCAACCCTGGTGGATCGTCACTCGCGCTACCTCCTGCTAGCAAAGGTCGATGGCAAGATACCGAGACCGTCGTGAGTGCGCTCATCAAGCATGCCCATAAGGTTCCACACGAACTCTACAAATCGCTGACGTGGGACCGTGGCAAGGAGATGGCCGATCATCAATCTTTACGCTAGCCACCGACATCAAGGTGCAATACCTGCCGAAGGGCTTCGACCTTTCAGCCTATTTGCAATCGAGGCTCAACGCGACAGCTCTGCGGCCCAACGAACGTCCGAGGAAGACACTAAACTTCGAAACACCCGCTCAACGATTTCACGAACCTGTTGCATCGGCCGGTTGAACCCGCAATTGTGCCCCGGGATGATCGCCGCATCGGTGGTCACGGTCCATATCATGCGATTTCGTCTCCTGCGTCGGAGTGCGCCGCCCTGGTCGCCTCGCGTACCTGCGCGGCTTCCGTCTTTGTCTTGTCGAAGGACGCGCGTCTCTCTGCAATCGCTGCGGGGCTGAGGCGATCGATGTTGCAGTAGTCAAGCTTCCAATCCGGCTCGGCGCTCCATCGCAACGGCGATTGCACGGTGGTTCGCCCACAAGGCGCATGCTCGAGCACGCTCAAGGCGAGATCGAGCGTGAAGATCTGCGACTCAGGGTCCTTTGGGCGGCCCGCGGCGTTGCCGAGCGGAAAGTCTGAGAACAGGAAGCGTGGCACGCCGACATATTCGATGATGTCCTTGGCGCAACCCATGACGACGGTGGAGATTCCGTTTTCTTCCAGCATTCTTGCGGCCAGCGCAACCGTCTGGTGGCATACCGGACAGTTGGCTACGAGAATCGCCGCATCGGCCCGGTCCGCTTTGCATCGCGCGACCACCTCGTACGCGTCGATCTCAAGCGTCGCGCGCTGGCTGCGATTCGTCGGCATTCCATGAAAATGTGCTGCAATTTCTCCGGCACGTCCTTGCGCGACGCAATGTCGTAGAGCCACGAGCGGAAAATACGTCGCCTGATCCTCAGCCGTCGTGTGCTGGCGATCGATGGCGATGTGCGAGACGCGCAGATCGTGATCCCGATCGGCAGGCAGCGAGTAAACGGAATAGAACTTTGCCTTGGCGTTGTAGGGAGCGCCGGGACCCTGATCGCCCTTGTCCGGCTGATAGGGCGCCGCCGTAGTGATGAGCGCAATCCGGCATCTGGACAATTGGACGTGCAGCGCATGGAAGGGCACTTCGGAGTAATGAGCCCATTCGTAGGGTACGCCGTAGCCCAACGCCTGGTAGTAGTCGCGGATTCGCTGGAGGTACGGGATCGGCACATCGCGCGACGACGTGAAACCGAATGGATTGGGTCGCTGGCTGTCCATCGCGTTTCAGCCTAACGCACGCGAGTCGCCGCGTCCATTTCGTTGCTTGGGTTGGCATTGGCGATCTGCTGAAGGCCGGCCGTTGCTTTGGTTCCGGCCTGGCCTTGGGCTGCCAGGAGATTGGCGATCCAGGATCCCCGTGCTGCCATCGGCCGAACTAAGGAGTAAGGTAGATGGCGTCACGTTGATGATGCACGGAACAAGGCTTTAATAGAGCGCAACGTGGATCAATGAGGGCGCCATTGTTCCGGCCGTCCACTGAGGGAGATACTCTGTACGCGACCGAGCCTGCTGCGCCGGAACGTCAGAGCGCCGGCTCGACGCCGCGACGTCGCCTGTTCAGCCTGCGCCTGCGGCTCCTCGTCCTCGTCGGCCTCATACTGTTACCGTGGCTGGCCCTGGTCCTATACACCCAGGCGGAGGAACGGGCTGCCGCGATAGCCGATGTCAACAGAGATGAGATGCGGCTAATCCGCATCATCGCCACCAGCCAGGCCGCGGAGGTCGAAAGCGCAAGGCAGTTGCTAAACGCGATCGCCCGCCTGCCGCATCTGCGCGCGGCCGGGTCGGCATGTGGCGAGATCCTGAGCGAGATTCTCGCGGCCTCCCCTATGTACCTCAACCTTGCTGTCGCGGAACCGAATGGCAACCTGTCATGCAGTGCCGTCCCGCCGCAGTCTGCGGTCAACGTCTCCGATCGGATGTACTTCAAGCGGGCAATCGAAACGCACAGGTTCGCCGTCGGCGACTATCAGATCGGCCGTGTCACCATGGTTCCGTCGATCAATTACGCCCTTCCCCTGCTAGGTGACACAGGCGACGTGCGCGCCGTAATCGTCGCCGCGCAGAGCCTGAATTGGCTGACCTTGGCGCTTTCGAAGGTCGAGCTCCCGTCGGGCGCAGTGATTGTGGTCACCGATCACAAAGGAACCGTACTTGCGCGACTTCCCGATACGGGAGACTTGATCGGCAAGACTCTGCCGGAGACGGAGGTTCTCGCCATCCTGTCCGAACAAAGGCAACCTGGCGTTTTCGAAGCTGATGACGCTCAAGGAGTTCGGCGCTTGTGGGCTCACGCTCCATTGATTCGAGGCTATGAGCTCCACGCCACCATCGGAGTCTCCAAGGCAGTAGCCTTCGCCGACGTCAATCGGCGCCTGATGCGCAATCTCGCCGCGCTCGGCCTTGTGACGGTGGCGGCGATAAGCGCGGCGTGGCTGGGAGGCCGATTCATCCTCCGCCAGGTCGACGCTCTAGTCACGGCGACTCGAAGACTCGGTGCGGGCGATCTGGGCGCTCGCGCGACCGTGCTGGGAGACAAGAGCGAGCTCGAGGTGCTCGCGCGGTCATTCAACACCATGTCCGAAATGCTGGAAACTCGCGACAGCGAGCTGCGCATCGCGGAGGAAAAAAACAGAGCAGCCGAAGTCGAGCTGGCAGTAACTCGTGCACATATGGATATCGCCAGGCAGATCCAGCGGTCGCTGCTGCCGCAAACTCCATTGGCGTCGGCCGGGATGCGCGTCGCCGGACGTTGCATTCCGGCCGATGCGGTCGGCGGCGACTATTTCGGCTATTTCCCACGTGGCCCGAACGGCGTCGACAGCTTCATCGGCGACGTTTCCGGTCACGGCGTCGGCGCCGCGTTGCTCATGGCCGAGGCGCGCATCACCTTCTTGGCCGAACGCCTGGTCGAGCCCGGCGCGGCCCACATTCTAGGTCGATTGAACGACCTTCTTCATGACGACCTCGACCGCGCGGGACACTTCATTACCGCCTGCTGCGCAACCTACGATGCCGAGCGTCGCGAACTCAAGTATGCCAACGCCGGCCATCCGCCGGCTCTGATGTTGCGCGCAGACCAGGCGACCTGCACCACGCTCAATGCCGACGGAGTGCTGCTCGGAATCAACAAGGATGCGAGCTTCACGGAGATAAGAGTCAGGGTGCAAACCGGCGACATGGTCGTGTTCTACACTGACGGCGTCACCGAAACGCGAAACGAAGTCGGCGATATGTTCGGTCTCGATCGCCTGGCGCAAGCCGTGTCGGCGCACCGGGCGGATGATCCGGAGATTGTGGTAGGCGAGGTGCTTTCCGCATTGGGCCGCTTCGCCGGCACGCGGCAGCGCGACGACGATCTTACAATCGTGGTGATGAAACTCGTCGGATGAAACTCTCGATTGACCGCCATTGCCACGCGCGCGTGCAGCATTCGGCTACGAGAGGTCGGTGGGTGATGGTTCCGTCGACATCACGAGCGCAGATTACGCCCTACCTTAAGCCCTTCGACAAACGCCATATAATTCGAGCAATGGCGCTCAAGCCAGCAGCGGGAGACCAAAGATGAAAATCCGCCGATCAGACTTCTATACCCCGTTTGCGGTTGCGATATGCATCCTCTGCGGCTGCGCCAGCAATCCGCCCGCGGACGTCGCAGGACAGGGCTCGGACGTGAAGGTCTACACCACAGCGGAACTCAACGACAATCCCTATGAAGTCGTTGGGCGTCTGTGGGTGGACTCCTGGCGCACAGCCTTTCGCGCCCCTGTCTATGCTACCCAGGATGAGGCGGTCGCTTCCCTGCGCGCCGAGGCCGCGCGCCGCGGGGCCAACGGCCTGCTCAATGTCTACTGCCTCGATCAGTCAGGCGCGGCATGGTTCCAGAGCGCGCAGCCCATGTTTCAGTGCTACGCCGTCGTGATCCGCGTCCGACCGCGCAGCGCCTGACGGTCATTTTACGGGGACTGCGAGCGGCTGACCCTTCTCCGCGATCATGCAATTGAGGACCTTCGCCGCTTCGGAGGAACTCGTGTTCTTTGCCTTGTGAATGTTCTTGGCCGGGTTGAAGGTGATCTCGCCGGCCTTCAACTCGAAAGGCTTCCCCTGATCCGGTTCAAACAAAAGCGCCCCTTGCAGCATGTAAATCGCTTCGTCTCCCGGATGGTAGTGTTGGGCCGCAACGCCACCAGGCGGAATATCCGAGACAAAGACGACGACTTCCTTGCCCTCCACACCGGACATGGGCTTGCGCAGTAGCTCTGTCCGCGTTATTTGCGGCGTGCCCTGGGCGCTGACATAGGTGGCTCCGATGGCCCCGACCACCACACCCGCAAGACCAACACCGAGCAGCAATAACGTCCTGTTCATAGTCTTCCTCCTTTTCATCACTTCAGTTTAGATCACGGTCATCCGACCGTTGCGTCCGCGCGCACCCGCAGCGGCGACGATTTTGCGCCAGATTGACCGCTCTGTGGTTCGGGAAACGCATAGCGACTCCGCATTGTGGCCACGGTCCATTGGAATGTGAACATGAAATCCCAGGGAATGCGGATAGGTTTGGCGTTGAGTACAAAAGGAAAACGGCGCTGCAGAAAAGTTGAGCGCACATAGCGTCGCGGGTCGTCTTTCTTGATGTCCCAGAGATAGTCACGCCAGCGGGCGCGGCCTCGCCAGTAGTTGTACAGCGAGCGCGGAACCGCCGCATGGCGCTCGGTCACGAACCGGCGATAATCATTCAGTGCATTTTCCGAGAATCGACTCGGCTCGCTCAGGTGACTATGGCTTGACGCGGCTTTGCGAATCCCGAAGCGGTCTCTCGGCAGCCCAGCCTCCTCAGCGATGCGACGCGGTATGGCGCGATCGTAGTCGCCGCCTACAGACCAGGGGCGCATCGCCTCCGAGGTCGCTATGTCGTAGATGAGCCGATTATGTCGCGCCCCGATGGATGGCGGCGCGAAAGCGTGGTACCCGACTCGCAAACGGAACTCGATCGGGCTTAAGCCCAGGCTGAATCGCATCCACGGCTTGCTCAACCGGTTTGCCACCCTCGCCGCCTTGGGATTCCAAATCACATCACCGGTTTCGCCGACGATCAGGACGCGTCCAGCCAAATCGTCTTCCACCGCGGCCAGCGGTGCCATGGAATTTGCAGTGTTGTAACCGAACTCGGCTTCGACACCGTCGAGTTCGAGATATTGCCAGCGCGAATACACCTTGCAACTCATGTCGAGGAAGAATCGAGCGTTCGAGGCGCCGCTATCGTATTTCGGATCGGGTCGGCGCTCGTCGACATAGCTGAACGCGTCGGTACAGCCGACCAACTTGGCCAGCACCGTTGCCGCAGTAGAGTCGTAGCCCTTGGAAAGGGAGGCCAGAGGCCGATACCGTCGTTTCCGAGCCGGGTCGGATCCGTTTTCGAGAACTCGTCTCATCGCATCGACCAGCAGGCCCTTGTAGGATTGATAATCGCGCGGTCGCACGCACAATCGATGACTGTCGAATCCCACCGAGCCATGCTGGTCGACGCTGATGATGGTCGAGAAATGAACGCCCAGCGCGATGGAGGACTTGAGCGTCAGACGACCGTGGGGACAGTACAAGCCCTGGCGGAAAATTCGAAGGATGTCGTGGTCGTAAAAGGGATAGATATCGTCGGGTTCCTCCTCCGCCATGGTCAGCACGAAGGCCGGCGAGTTGGAAACATGGACCGAGCTGCCTTTGACGATGCTGAACAGCGGCCCGAGATGGTCCGTGCTGGTGCTGAACCGAATGCGGTCATGCTCCGCGATTCCGCCGGTGCCCGCAACAACGGTTGCCGCGATGAAATTGAGCGATGCAAAGCGGTCATCCCACGCCCCTTCGATGAATCCTTCGGGACGGGTCTCCACGGACATGCCGTGGAATACCGGTACCGTCTCGCTTCCGCGATCCACACGGGCGTACCACGCCAGCGAGGGCAAAGTGGAAATCGGGTGATAGCGAAACTGCATGCGCATCAGCCAAGAAGCCTGTGCAGGGCGTCGCTTTCGGAGAGCATCACGACGGCTAACCCGCAAATCACAAGGACGGCGCCCAACGCGCGCGCGAACCGCTCTCCTGCCGGCAGCGCCTTCTCGACAAGGACGATCAGGGCCAGGCCGCCGATCCAGAACAGGTTCATCACGCCGCCGACGAACAGCAAAGCCATCAGGAGCCAGCAGCAGCTAAGGCAATAGCCGCCGTGCTCGAGTCCCATGACAAGCGCGCCAAGGTTTCCTGCGCGCCGACGCTGGGTCAGGAATGCCAGCGGCGAGCGACACTGTTGCAGGCAAGCGCGCTTCCATGGTGTGAATTGCCAAAGGCCAGCCGCAATCAGCAGCGACGCGACCACGTGCGTGTCGCTCAGGTGCAGCATCGGAGCCAATGCCCTCACCTGGCTTAACCACCATTGCGCTGCGACGGCGACGATGCTGAATCCGCCCCACGCCACAAGATAGCCAGCCACAAACCACGCGGTCGCTCCGTATGGCGCACGACCCGGTTGGGCTTTGGCGTTGAGCGCTGCAGCAAGCAGTATGACCGGCACGGCACTCGGCAGCATCATCGCCACCATCATCGCCCACCACATGGCAAACATGGTGAGCGTGTACCGAAGCGACCACACCGGCCACGCCATGTCCATGTCGCGCGGCATCAGCGTCATATCAAGCGCCGTCATTCCCATCTCGGCTCCGAGCAGCACATAGCCCAGCGCCAGCGCGACGACCAGCGCCAACGCTGCCAGAGTGATCTGCTGCTGCCTGCGCAGGAGCGCCGCAACGCTCATGCCAGTCGTCTAAGCGTGCACCACGCCCTTGTTCGAGTGACGCAGGCGGTTGAACTGACCGTAGGTGTCATTGAGGTCGAATTTGATGGCGGCCGTTGCCGTCGTCGTGGCGCTGCCGATCTCGGCCTGCTCGAATTCGATCCCCTGTGGAATATCGATGCGCACGCGATGCGCCTGCCCGGTGGCGGGGCTGATGATGGGCCGCCCAGTCGCCAGCAGAACGCCGGGAATCGAGGCGCGCGCCGTGCGAGCGTCGAGATCGACATCAAGCTCGATCGGCTCGAACAGCGTTGGGTGAATTCTGTCAGACATCGCGCGAAACACCCACCAGTGTGTCGCCGCCTCCTCGGTGTCCTCGCCCATGAGCACACGCGACAGCGCTTCGCGCTGTGCAGCGGTCGCGTGCGCGTCGATGACGGCCTGCAGCTCGCCCTTGCCCTCGAAAATCGGGCCCGGCCAAGCGTAGAACACCGCGAATCTCACTCCGTCGAGAACCACGCGGCCATGGTGGCCGCGGTCGATGCGTGACACTTCGAAGCCCACACAATTGCCATGCGATGGGAGCAGCTCGAACTGACAGGGGCAGGCGTAGGTGCAATTGCAACTGCTGAACTGCAGGCCTTCGACGTACCAATCGACGTGGCTCAATGGGTCCTCCTTCGAGGGCTCAACTCGGCAGGATTGCTGTCGTGATTCTGGTAGACGACCTAGGGCAGCTGACTCGCGCTACAGCTAAAGAGACGGCTGGAGTATCGCACCGGTATCGCGGCCGGTGACGCTTGTTACGTAGGTCCGCGCGACGACAGCGGTGGGCAGACCCTGGGTGTCCATTTTGAGCGCCCACAACGTCTCGGTGACCCAAGGGGGGCTCACGGCGTTTACGCGTATTCCCCGTGGCGCTTCGAGCGCGGCCGCTCTGACAAATCCTTCGAGGCCGGCGTTCACCAGACTGATCGCCGCACTGCCCGGCAGCGGCGCCTGGGCAAGAATACCGGTAGTGACGGTCAACGACCCGCGATCTGCAAGGTGCTCGAAGCCGAAGCGCACTACGTTGACCTGACCCATGAGTTTGTTGTCCAGACAGAAGCGAAAGTCGGCATCGCTCAACTGCGTCAGTGGACTGAACTTTGCCTGTCCTGCGGCACACACCACCGCGTCGACTTTCCCAATCGAGCGGTACATCTTCTGGATGCTTGCCGGATCGGCAATATCGACGTTAACGGCTGCGCTCCTCCGGCTGGCCGGTACGATCTCGTTGCCGGCGGAGAGGGCAGCAACAACGGCGGTCCCGATCATCCCGGTCGCCCCGATGACAAGAATGCGCATTGAAAGCCTCCTTCAAAAGCGGAGCCGCAACGATGATTCCGTCCTCCCGATCTGAAAGCCTAGTTCATGCCCGGTGAGCGTCGTCTACTGTCACGGACGGGGTAGGTTCGGCCTGTCACAATAGCTGCCAGGTAGATGATGAAGCCAATCGCGGCCCAGACGATTTGCTGCACGCGGATCACCAGCGCAAACAGGAGTCCGAGCGCAGGATCGAGCCCCGCGAGCGACATCGCCAGCATCCGGCCGCCTTCCTGTGCTCCGAGTCGGAGGGGGATGAAGAAGGAGAAGAGGTCGACGGCCGTCGTTACGAGAAATACCTCAAGCACTGTCCGCGCTTGAAAGGCGATGCCCAGCCAGTCCAGGAAGATCGCGATCTGTAGCGCGCCCACTGCAGTGCCCGCGGCGTGAAGCGCGACTGAAGCGTAGAAGGCCCCAGCTTCGTTGGCATGAAAGGCCGCGAGGCGGCGATCTACAGCCGCCCCGCCATCAGCAAGGCGGGTAGCACGTTGTGCGCCTACGATCCGGCGCAGCACTGCGTGGTTGGCGAGGAAACCAGCCAGGCGCCCCCGACGCTGGAGCCAGAAAAAAGTGCCGATGCCGATCCCGACCAGCCCAGCGGCGGTCGCGACTCCTGCCCGTATTCCGCCGGACAGTGGTGCTGCGGCGATGATCACGCAGACGCCACATAGACCCACGATTAGATCGGCTAATGCAAAGGCAAGTCGGTCTAATGTGATCGATGCAACCACTTCAACGGCGGGGATCTCACGAAGCAAAACACCCCCCCGCGCTACCTCTCCTCCCACGACCGTCGTTGGTGTCGCGAAGCTCACTGCATAGCCAGCAAGGAATGCACTAAACAGGTGGGGCCAACTTGGAGAGTTGCCACGGCTGAAGCAACGCCGCCAGCCTGCCGTATGCAGTGCGTGCTCAAGTACTGCGACCGCCACGATGATCGCGGCACCCCAGCCGAGGCGGAGCGAATCTTCCCACAGCGTTCGTGCCCCGATCCGTTCGACGAGAAGAGCAAGGCACACCGCGCCAGCGACAAGCAGAGCTGCGTTCACTGTTCTCACGGACCAGCGTCACCGTGTGTGCGATGACGAGGCTTCGATCACTTTGCAGGCGGCGCCGCCGCCGGTTGCGAAGGCTGCGCCGCGGGCGCGGTACCCGGTTGTGTCGGCACGACTATGCCCGGGGCGAGCGGAATATCCTCGACCGCTTTGATGCCGCTGACCCAATACCGCGTATCGCCGAAGCAAGTACCCGGCAGGCCGACCTTCTCCTCGTAGTGGAGCGAGACGCGTTTACCCATTGCGTCGTTGATCTTCGTGGCCACGTCGTCGTTCCAGACGGTGAACAGAAATTTCTCCTGCGCAGCGCCCGGCATCGTTACGAGTGCGAGCTCGCCTTCCCACGTCTTGCAGACCCAACCCTTGCGGGAGAACTTCTGCACCCACCCGGCGCGCTCGCCCGAGGAGTAGTTCCACGACATCATCAGCCAAATCCATCCCGCTGCGAGCACGGCGAGGCCGACTGGGAACCACCAGAGCACGGAGCCCGAGGCACGGGAACCGAACGGCATTTGTCGATGAGTGCGGGGTGCCATCAGGGCGAAATCAAGAATCGTAGCCGAAAGACCGCATGAAGGCAGCTTCGCCGACGGGCGTCAACGCAGGAAAAGATGATATCCGAAACCCGATTCGCTCGCGCGTGATTACCAAATCACCTGTGATGTGCCTGGGAGGATAGAATCCGGTGATGACCCGCATGTTATGGGCGTTGTTGTCGATCCTGTTGCTTGCGAGCACGTTCGCGCAGGCAGAGGAACCCAGTCGGGAGCAAGCCTCCCGCTCTCTCGTCGACGCTGATGCGCAAACGCGCCGTGATGCCGCCAGTCGCTTGGGCGAAGTCGGCACGATGGCGGATGCGCCTCTCCTGGTCAAAGCGCTGCGCGATGACGACGAGGAAACCCGCATTCAGGCCGAGCAGGCCCTATGGCATATCTGGGCGCGCTCCGGAGATCCCGAAGTAGACAGGCTCTACGCGACCGGCATCGAGCAGATGACCGCAGGCGACCTGGAAAAGAGCATCGCCACGTTCACCCGCATCATTGAGCTGAAGCCCGGTTTTGCCGAAGGCTGGAATAAGCGCGCCACGCTGTATTTTATTGTTGGCGAGCTGCGCAAGTCACTCGCCGATTGCGATGAGGTAATGAAGCGTAATCCGTACCATTTCGGCGCCTTGGCTGGCTACGCACAGATTTACGCTCGACTCGGGTACTACCAGCGGGCGCTGGATTATTCGCGGCGGGCGCTCAAGATCAATCCCAACTTGCAGCAGGTCAGGAGCAATATCGAAGTGCTGGAGCAGTTGCTCGAGCAGCAGCGAGCTCGAATGATCTAGCCGGTTCGTATCTTCCGGGGCGATATGTCCAATGCTTTCCCCCAGCGCATCGTTTGCCTGACTGAAGAACCCACCGAAGTGCTCTATGCACTCGGCGAGTCACACCGGATCGTCGGCATCTCGGGCTTTACGGTGCGTCCGGCACGAGCTCGCAAGGAAAAGCCCAAGATATCGGCCTTCACGAGCGCCAAGATAGACGAGATCGTCCGGCTCGAACCGGATATCGCGATCGGTTTTTCAGACATCCAGGCCGATATCGCGCAAGCCTTGATCAAGCGCGGCATCGAGGTGTGGATCAGCAACCATCGCTCGGTAGCGGGGATCCTGGCCTATGTTCGCCGCCTTGGGGCCATGGTCGGCGCATGGGAGCAAAGCGAGCGTTATGCCCGGACGCTCGAAGCTCATATTGCCTTGGTGCGCGAGGCAGCGGCCGTTCTACCCAGGCGCCCGCGCATCTACTTCGAAGAGTGGGACGAGCCGCAGATCAGCGCGATCCGCTGGGTGTCGGAGCTCATCGACGTCGCCGGCGGCTGCGACATCTTTCCGGAGCGAGCGGCGAGCAGCCTCGCGCGGAATCGTGTTGTCGCCGACCCTCAGGAGGTAGCGCGCAATCGGCCGGATATCATCATCGGCTCGTGGTGCGGCAAGAAATTCCGGCCAGAGCGGGTAGCGGCACGCCCGGGGTGGGCAGATGTTCCCGCCGTTCAAAACGGCGAGCTGCACGAGATCAAGTCACCCATCATTCTTCAGCCTGGACCTGCCGCGCTGACTGACGGACTGGATGCTCTGCATTCAATATTTGCGCGCTGGGCAAACCAATCCCATGAGTGACCGGGCGATCCGCGTCTGACGGTCCATCGCAGGCACTCAGCCGGACAGCCCATCGTTAGCTTGCCGACTGAACTCGTAAATGTTCAGCGCACGAATCGCCGGCTACCGGGACGGCGCCAGAAGCGCAGCATTGCAAAGCCGCCGATCATGCCACCCAGATGCGCGAAGTGGGCGACGCCTTCCTGCGTGCCGGTGACTCCCAGGTAAAGCTCCAGGACCGCGTAGATTACGACAAACACGCGCGCCGGCATCGGAATCGGCGGAAACAACAGGATGATCCGATTGTTGGGGAAATAGATGGCATAGGCGAGCAACAGACCGAAGACACCGCCCGAGGCACCGATCGTGGGATAGAAGGCCCCCGTCATCCACGACACGATCAGTTGCGTAACCGCCGCGGAAATGACACAGACGACGTAGTACGCCAGATAGCGCTGCGTGCCGAATACTCTCTCGATTGCGCCGCCGAACATGTACAGCGCGAACATATTGAACGCGAGGTGGAACAGGCCGCCATGCAAAAAAGCGTAGGTGACCAGTTGCCAAGGAGCGAAAGTGGAGCCCCCTCCACCGTGCCCGGCACCCAAAGGCCACAATGCGAGCGAGGACAACAAGCCCGGCGCGACGGATTCCAACAGAAACATCGCCACATTGGCGATAATCAGGCTGGTGGTTACCGGAGGCATGAGCCTAAGGTTGGGGCGCGCGGCGCCGCTCCCAAGGGGCGTATTTGCGCTTCAACCGCCGAGCTGGTTGCCTTGCTGCCAAGCTGTATAAGCGCGAAAACCGCTAGAGAAGCTCTACGGGCATGGACCCAGCTAGATTTAAGTGCCTGACGTGACTCGAGCCGTCTGCGCTTTCCTCGTTCTGTTCGCCATGTCGGGGCCCATATCCGCCGACGAGGCGAAGCCGTTAACCACCATCCTCCTCATCGCTCGGGCGGAGTTGCCCGATTCCAATTTCAAGGACTCGGTAGTCCTCGTGATGAACAACATTGCTCCCGCCCCCATCGGCGTGATCGTCAACAGGCCTACTCGGATCAGCGTCTCGCGGCTTTTTCCCGACCTCGACCGCCTCGCCCAAGTGGACGACAAGGTGTATTTCGGCGGTCCTGTCGAAATTGAGTCGGTCTCGTTCGTTTTTCGTGCCGATACCCCGCCTGAGAACGCGACTCGGGTCCTCGACGGCGTTTACATCAGTGGCAACCGGGAGTTGCTGCGCAAGCTTCTCGACCGGGACAAGCCGATGGAAGGCTTAAGGATCTTTGTTGGCCACTCGGGATGGGGGCCAGGCCAGCTTGAGGCGGAGATCGCGCGCGGCGATTGGGCGCTCGCACCCGCCGAGACTGACGCGATCTTCGACCCGAAATCCAAGCACCCCTGGCCTGAGCCGGGGGCGCCCGGCAGCATGCACCGCACGTGAAAGCTTCACGCAGCGAGACCGCCTGGCGATCGGCGGCTCGAGGGAGTGTCGCGCGCGACGACGAACGTGGAGCAGTACGCTCTGAGCGCGTGCAACTCGCTCAGGACACGCGCCGGGAACCCTTGCCGCCGCCCTCGCTTGTCCACGAGCAGCTCATCGAGATAGTCCGTCAACTCTCCCTGCTCCAGCCAGAGCGCGGCGAGCTCGTTGACAATCCTCGGAAACGCCTTGGCAGTTGCGGTGAGTTGGAAGTCGTCCGGCAGGGTCGCAATCCAGCGCATCGTTCTGGGCAACAGAATTTCGCTTACCCTCGCTTTCCTTTGCTCAGTCCATTCCTGGCTGGACATAGCGCCGGCCTGCTCCGTGATCCGTTCGCTGTCGCCGGCGGGCCCAACATTGCTGCGAGGGTGCGTCGGCGGATCCATCCGCGATGCTTGCGAACGGGCCGCCTGCAGACTCGAAGGCTGATCGCCCGAACGTTCAGCCTCCTTGTTCATAGCCCGCCTTTCGGCGGCCAGGGCGTGAATAAAGGCCACGGCTCGTGATGTCTCAAGGGACTTGTCGAAGAACCGATCGGCGCCAAGCTGAGCGCAGAGATTCTGGTATTCGCAATCGGCATAATTGGTGAGCATCGCCTTGATGGCCCTCGGGGCAAGGCTTTGTTCCTGCAGGGCACGCAGTACATCGAAACCGCTGCCCGATGCCAGGCGGATGTCGATCAGAATCAGGTCCGGGTCGGACGCGAACACATCAGCGATGGCAGTCTGCGCGTCGCCGCTGCATCCACTCAATTCCGCCCCCGCCGCTTCGATGGCGGAAGCCAAAAGCCGCTGGAGGATCGGCGCGTCCTCGACGACGTAGACCTGCAAGGGCCTGGTCATCGCCTTGGCTACCTACTGGTCGCGTCGACGACCGGGGCGTCGAAGTGCTGAGCCAGCGTACCAGACCGTGCAGGTTCAAAGCCTGAACGCCGTCGCAGCGATCCAACGGTGACGTAGCGTGCGCTTCGCGCGTCGGTGCTGCGCTCGAGCATCCACGCGACACCAACCAGCGCACAAGCGATGAACACCGAGAAGGGAAGAACCGTCGACGCGGCCGTCGCCGCCACAACGAGAACTGTCGCCAAGCCAGTCGCAACGTCGACAATCAATTGCCGCCACTGCAAGAGATGTGCACCGCCGTTTTTCATCCCAAGGCCTGCTCGGGTGACCGGACGCCGACCCAATCTAGACTATCGGGAATCGCGGCCGGAATCGGCGCGGCACTGATTTCCTTGTAGGACAGATTCCGAATGAAGACTCGGAAAATTCCTTTGTGCCCGCTCGAGTCAGCCTGGTTGCCAGTGTCAGGTTGTCGCAATTACGTGCGGCTACTATGATGGCTGCGAGTCATCCGGACTCTGCGCTACTGTCAAAGGAAATCGTATGAGAGCCCTGTCGAATACCTTCGCCGTGCTGCTTGGAATTGCCATTGCCACTGTATCTCTCGCACAGACTCCGCCCACGACACCGGCCACACCAACGGCACCGGCCTCGCCAACGGCACCGGCCGCACCAACAGCGGCCTCTACGGCATCAACCGCTGCAAAATCGGGCGACAACATGGAGGGACTTGCTGCGGTTTATTCGGACAAGCTCGCGGGCCACAAAACTGCGAGCGGAGAAGTGTTCAGCCAGAGCAAGCTCACAGCGGCTCATCCGTCCCTCGCGTTCGGCACGAAGGTGAAGGTGACCAACACAAAGAACAACAAGACCGTCGAGGTAAGGATCAACGATCGAGGTCCGAAGCAGGCCGGGCGAGTCATCGACATGTCGAGCGCCGCCGCGACGCAAATTGGCATCGGCAAGAAAAGCACGGCGCCGGTGAAGCTCGAGGTCGTCGGCGAGGCTCCGGCGACTAAGGGCTCCAAATAGACCGCGGCCGGCGCCATCGATGCAGCGGACTACTGCACGGAAACGCGATAGGCGATCATCATCAGAGGAACGGTAATGACGTCTCTGGATGTCTCCTGCATCACCAACTGGCACGCCCATGTCTACTTCGACGCGGGAAGCCGCGATCTGGCCTGGCAGTTTCGCGAACTAGTGGCAGCGAGATTCGGCGATAAGGTCCAGATCGGGCGGTTCCACGAGCGGCCTGTCGGGCCGCATCCGCAATGGAGCTATCAGATCACGATCGCGCCTGCGGAGTTCGCCGAATGCGTAGGTTGGCTCGCGCTCAATCATGGATCGCTCGACGTGTTCGTACATCCCAATACGGGCGATGAACTGCGCGACCACCGCGATGGCGCTCTGTGGCTCGGGCGAAGCTATGAACTCGACTTACGGGCGGTGGGCGGATAACTGGTTCACTGCCGAGCCGAGAAGCTCACCCGCGACCGCCCTGAGCTCAGGAGGCGACTGCCGTGGGCTTCGCTTTTCTACCGGGTGCGGCAGGCGGGGTGTACCCGGACACGCGGCAAACCCACGCTTGAATCGGCTTGCCATTTTCAAAGCGAGTCAGGTCGCACGTAATAACATCCCCACTGGCTCGCAGTGTGGCAACGCGCTCGCGCACCGTTGCGAGTGAGATTCCCGTGTCTTTCGCGATCTCGGTATCGAGTCGCTGACCATGCTTCTGCAGGTATTGGAGAATTTGATTCAAGGCGAGTACCTCAAAAGGAAAAGCCTGTTATTTTACCAGTTTCCGGGGGTCGTCGCCTAGCCCTTCGTAGCCCCGGCTTCCTCTGTCGTCAGGGCGTCCTGATAGGCCTCATATTCAAAGTCGCGTCGAGCCAGCCGCTCGGGTGTTGAGATACACCGAGTACAGCGATGTCGTGCCGCAGATGAACAGGCGGTTCAGTTTCGGGCCGCCGAAGCACAGGTTTGCAACCGCCTCCGGAATCACGACCTTGCCGAGCAGCGACCCATCCGCCGCATGGCAGTGCACGCCGTCGCCGGCGGAGAGCCACAAATTGCCATGCATGTCAATGCGAAGACCGTCATAGAGGCCCACCGGACAGTCGGCGAACACCTCACCACCGGAAATCGATGCGCCGTCAACCGATACCTTGAATCGCCGCACGTGGCGCGGCCCCTCGACCTTGTGCGTGAATCCGCTGTCGACGATGTAGAGCAACGACTCGTCGGATGAGAACGCGAGCCCGTTCGGCTGCACGAAATCCGAAGCCACGAGCGTGACGCGGCCAGTCGCCGCATCGATGCGATAGACGTTGCGAGCGCCGATCTCGCTTGGAGCGGCATCGCCCTCGTAATCGGAGTCGATGCCGTAGCTCGGATCGGTGAACCAGATGCTGCCGTCGCTCTTCACAACGACATCGTTCGGCGAGTTGAATCGCTTGCCTTCATAGCGGTCCGCCAGCACCGTTCGTGTGCCGTCGAACTCGGTGCGCGAAACGCAGCGGGTGCGATGCTCGCAGGTGACGAGCCGCCCCATCGCGTCGACCGTGTTGCCGTTGCTGTTCATCGATGGCTGGCGGAACACGGACACCGAGCCGTCGGTCTCGTCCCATCTCAGCATCCGATCGTTCGGAATGTCCGACCAGACGAGGTAGCGGCCTGCCGCGAACCAGGCCGGGCCTTCCGCCCAGCGGCAGCCGGTATAGAGCTTTTCGACGTGGATGTAGGGAAGCGCGAACTTGCGGAACCGCCGATCGACAACTTCGAAGCTGGAGGTGAGGTCGAGAGGCATGGGCTCAAACGGGTTGGCAGATAAATCGCTGTTTACTCGGAATGCTTCCTTCCGCGACCGTAGATCAGCAGCATGGCCAGGATCACGACGCCGTAGATGACGTGCCTGCCGAATTCCTCGATCTGCATCACGGAGAGAATCGACTGCAGCAGCGTGATCAGGATGACGCCCGCCACTGTACCGAGATAGTTGCCGCGGCCGCCAAGGATCGACGTGCCGCCCAGCACCACGGCAGCAATCGCGGGCAGCAGGTACGGATCGCCCATCGCCTGCGCTGCCTTGCTTGCGTAGCCCGCGAGCAATACGCCGCCGAACGCCGACAGTCCGCCGGCGATCGCGAACGCCGCAATCACGACAGTGTCGGTGCGCGCGCCGGAGAGATAAGCGGCCCGCTCGCGGTTGCCGATTGCGTAGACGGAGCGCCCGAACGTCGTGCGGGTGAGCAGGAAGATCGCACAGGCGCCAATAATCGCCCAGACGACGAGCGCGTTCGGGATGCCGAGCAGCGTGTTGCCGGTAGCGAGGAAGCGCATCGCCGCCGACGACGACGCCTGCGGAGAGAAGCCGCCAGTGTGCACCACCATCAATCCCTGCGCGACCGCGTTCACCGCAAGCGTCACGACCATCGACGGCAGGCGAAGGATGGCGACGCCCAGACCGTTGACGAGTCCGAGGAGGATGCCGCAGCCGACGCCGACAGGAATCGCCATGGCCTCGCCGAGCGGGCCCCAGCCGGTGGCGGCGGTTGCCATCATGCCGCCGACCGCGACGACCCACGGCACCGACAGGTCGATCTGCCCGAGGAGGATCACGATCATCGCGCCGGTAGAGATAACGCCGAGGAAGGAAGCTACTTTCAGCTGCTGCAACAGATACTCGGGCGACAGAAAGCTGCGCGAGTACAGGCTACCGAGAACCAGCACCAGCCCGACGCAGCCGAACGCCCATGCGACCGCGGGGTCGATGCGGCGGCGAGAGTCAGCAGCCAGGCTGCGCGGCGCCGTGTCGAGGCCGGACGAACGCGCGTCAGCCATACAGTTCGAGGCGGTTGCGGATGCGCAGCAGCCGCAGCGACCCCACGCAAACCGCGGCCATCAACACGCCGCCCTGGAACAGCGGCTGCCACAGCGGCTCCACGTTAAACACGAATAAGAGATCGCCGATCGTGCGGAACATCAGCGCGCCGAAGATCGCGCCGATTGCGCTTCCCGAACCCCCGAACAGCGAAACACCGCCCAGTACAACTGCGGCAATCGAATAGAGCGTGTAAGTGCCACCGGTCGCAGCAGACGCCTCCCCGGAGTAGGTTACGAAGGTGATGAACAGCCCCGCCACCGATGCGAGCAGTCCGGACAGCGTGTACGCGATGAACTTGGCGCGGCGGATGGGCACGCCGGACATATACGCCGCGATCTCGGAGGATCCGATCGCGTAAACGGCGCGGCCTGCGACGGAGCGACGAAAGGGCCACCACACGAGCACCACCAGCGCGGCGAGCAACAGCAGACTCGACGGCACCGTGCCGGCGATCTGACCGGTCACCGCGTCAGCGAGTGTGGCGTTGACGTCGCCGCCGGGGACGGGACGCAGCGCCAGTGCAGCGCCGTAGTACACCGCGCCGGTGGCGATGGTTGTGACGATCGGCTGCAAGCGTCCGAAAATCACGATCATGCCGTTAATGGCGCCGCACGCCGCACCGACCGCAAGCACGCCAAGCGCACCGAGTGCTGCGCCACCCAGCTCGCCTGCCACGATGTGCGAGGCGAGGCAGTTCGCGAGCACCATCACCATGCCGACCGATAGATCGATGCCCGAAGTGAGCACCACCAACGTCTGCGCCATCGCGACGATCGCCAGAATCACGCCCTTGTTCGCCGCCGTCTGGGCGACGTTTGCGTTGAGTCCCGCGGGGTGGTTGGCAGTGTACAGCGCGAACATCGCGACGAACGCCATGAAAGCGGCGAGCGTGCCCCTGTGCTCGCGCAGCCAGTAGCGAGCGTCGCCCATCATGGCCGCAGCCCGGTCGTTGCGCCAGCGGCGGCGACTTCGGTCCCGAGGTTGAGCGCACTGGTCACCAGCGCGTGCTCGGTGATCTGCGCGCCGATCAGCTCGCGCCGGATCGCCCCCTCGACCATCACCAGCACCCGATCGCAGCAGCCGACCAGCTCGTCGATGTCCGTCGTATAAAACAAAATCGCGGCGCCATTGTGGGCGAGCTCGCGCAACAGCTGATAGATCTCCTGCTTGGTGCCGACGTCGATGCCACGCGTGGGATCATCCAGCAGCAGAATGCGCGGCGACACCATCAGCCATTTGCCGATGACGAGCTTCTGCTGGTTGCCGCCGGAGAGTGAGCCTGCTGGTACGTACGTGCCGTCGGTACGGATCGCGAGCAGCCGTACGATGCGCTCAACCGCCCCATGTTCCGCCACGCGATCAATGATGCCTAAGCGCGACAGCGATTGCAGTGCCGCAAACGACAGGTTGTCGCGCACCGACATTGGCAGCATCAGCCCTTCGGACTTTCGGTCCTCGGGGATGAGTGCCATGCCGATCGCGCCGCTCTTGGCGTCGCTCGGACTGTCGATCGTTGCCCGGTTCCCGTCGATCGAGATGCGGCCTGTCGCGCCACGCAGCACGCCGAAGAGCGCGAGCAAGAGCTCTCGCTGGCCCTGCCCGTCGAGGCCGCCCAGGCCCACGACTTCGCCGGGATGCACGCTGAACGAGATGTCGCGGAGCGACTCGGCCCATCCCAGATGCGCTACCTCGAGCCGAGGTGGCGTGTGGCTTGCCGCGCGGACAGGCCGCGCTGGGAATTCGGCTGAGAGCTCGCGCCCGATCATGAGCTCCACGATTTCGCCGTCACTTTTGGTGCCCGCCGCATAGCTTGCGACGCTGCGGCCGTTGCGGAAAACGGTGCACTCATCGGCGAGCTCCGCAATCTCGTGCATGCGGTGCGAGATGTAGATGAGCGCCAGACCCTCGGATCGCAGCCGCTTCAGTACCCGGTAGATCTTGGTCACGTCGGCGGCGGTCAACGCGGAGGTTGCCTCGTCGAGGATCAGGATGCGCGGCTTGAGCGCGAGCGCCTTCGCGATCTCGACCATTTGTCGACGCGAAAGCGACAGATCCTTCACCAGCGCCGATGGATGAATGTTGTCGGCGCCGGCGCGAGTCAGCGCGTCCTTGGCGATTCGGCGCTGCGTCCGGCGATCGATGAGCCCGAAGCGGCGCGGTGGATCGCTGATCGAGATGTTGTCGGCGACCGACAGGTCCGGGATCAGCGACAGCTCCTGGAAGATGCAAGCGATGCCCGCCGCCTGCGCCTCGGACGGCGAGGCGAAGGCCACCGGCACACCGTCGAGCAGCATGCGCCCCTCGTCGGGCGCGACGACCCCGGCCATGATCTTGATCAGCGTCGACTTGCCGGCGCCGTTCTCGCCCAGAACTGCGTGAATGCGTCCGGCTTCGATCGTAAGATCGGCGTTCTCCAGAGCGTGCACGCCGCCATAGCGCTTGGAGATGCCCCGTATTTCGAACAGGGCCCTCGCCGAAGACGGAGGCGCGATAGACGCCCCCGCGTCCGTCGTCACTTCACGTTCGCTTCGGTCTGCCCCATGATCTCCTGCGCGGTGAAATTGATGCCGCACGTCGGAAACGCGTTGCCGACGAAGAAGTTGTCGCTTTGCGCGGCGTAGTAGTCGGTCCCTTCCTTCATGTTCGGGAATTCGGCTTTGGCAAGCGGCAGCTTGATCGACTGCGGGACGACCTTGCCTTCGAGCGCCGCGATCGCGGTCTTGATTGCCACCGCCACCTGGGCGGGGCCCGTGCCGGCCGATGCGCATTTGAGGCCCTGCTCGCCATACTTGCCGCAGAACTTGCGAAAGCCGTTTTCGGTTTCGCCGCCGAACGGCACGAACGGGTGCTTGGCATCGATCATCGCCTGTACCACGCCGGTGTCGCCGCCCTGAGCGGTGATACCGTCGAATTTTTTGTGAACGGCGATAGCGTCAGCGCTCACCTTCTGCGCGGTTGGATCGTCCCACTTGCCGACCACCTCGACAACGTCCCATTTCTTTCCCGAGGCCTTGAACACTTCCTGGATGCCCTCATGCCGATCGCGATCGACCGAGGTACCGGAGACGCCCCGCACCTCGAGCACCTTGCCGCCGTTCGGCACGTTTTTCACGAGCCAATCGGCCCAGTACTTGCCGAGGCCCTTCTGGTCGACGTTGACATTGATCGCCTCCTCGGTGTCGAGGATGTTGTCGAATGCGACCAGCACGACACCGGCGTCGTTGGCTCGTTTGATCACGGGCTTGAATGCGGCCGGATTCTGGGCATTCACCACGATCGCGTCGTAACCGGAGTCGATGAAGTTGTTGATCGCCGCGATCTGTGCGGCGACGTCCTCGCCCGTGGAGACGACCTTGAATTCCTTGAGCTTCGAGGCGACATCGGGCTGCGCGGCATACGCTTTCGCCGTCTTGATCATCTGGATGCGCCAAGTGTTCGCGATATAGCCGTTCGCTAGCGCGATGCGGTACGGGCCTTTCTTTGCCGGATACTGGAACAGCTTCGTGGTGCTCGCCCACGGCGCAAAGCACTGCGAATCGGAATTGGGGAGCGTTACCACCTTCGGCGGCGCAGCGACCGCAAGTCCGGCGGCAAGCAGGGTGGCGGCGGCAATGCAAGTCCGGTAGAGCATGACATCCTCCTCATTTAACGGCGTCCTGGTCGCAGCCGGCGACCGACCGGCGCTGCAAGTGCGCTCTTGTTACTGGCCACCGCGCGACGCCTCTGCAGAAACGGCGCCAGCATACCAAGAAAAAAGGGGTCAGGTCAGCGACCTCATCCCTTGTCACTTCAGCCAAAGGACCCCCGCCGATTGCGTGGCTCAGTGCAGCTGGGTCCTGAACTTGCTCGGGGACATTCCGTAGTGCTTCCTGAACACGTTGGAAAATCCGGCTGTGCTCTGGAAGCCGGCCTCGCACGCGACCTGCTCGATCGACTTCTTGCCATCCTTAAGCGCGCCAACCGCGACGGCGAGGCGCCGCTCGACCAGATAGGCGTAGGGCGTTCGCTGAGTCGCCGCGCGGAAGCTGCGAATGAAATGATATTTGGAGACGCTGACAAGCTGGGCAAGATCGCACAGAGTAATGTCGCGCCCGATGTTGTCGTCGATGTAGGCGAGGACGCGAGTCAGATGGCGTGGCGCCAGTGGCCTCGGGGCAGCCGGCGATGCCAAGCGTTTTCGGCCACTCTGTGACACGTTCGAATGCCAACACACCAGATGCCGTATCAACAGCTCCATCGATTGCGTCAGCAGCAGCGCGTCGGGGTGCCTCGTGTCTCTGCAAAACGTTCCGAATTCGCTGTGCAGCAGCGTGAAATAGCTCTGCAGCCAAGGGTCATGGACGGCGAACATGGGATCGACTTCCGGCGTTGCCGAGCAAATTAGATTCTCGTCGGCGTATCCCCGGATGAGCGACGGCTCGATGTAGACGTGCATGACTTCGCAGACGCCGCCGCGGAACCATTCCTGGCACTCATCCCGCGGACTGAACGTCAGCGACCCATGTTGAGCAGTTGTACCGACACAGTGACCTTCGACGAATTTGGCGACGGACGTCGATCCGCCCACGTGATACATCAACGTGTGTTGCGCCAACTTGGTGTTCACCGCGCAGCGCGTGGCAGGGCGATGCCATTTTGCGGCGATCACCTCGCCAGTCGGGCCGTGCACGACGTAATCGGGCCCTATCGAGTAATTTGTCGCCAGAAAATGATTGAAAGCCGAAGGTTCCGTGGGCTGCCGATCTGCCATTGGCGACATCTCTCCTCCGCGGCCCCTGACCGAAATTGCGATCTTTTCACTTGTTGCCAATTTTTGTGGGTCCGCCTTCTGGCCGCGCGGTCCTTGCCTATCATACGCGTGAAGCACCGCGCCGCGAAGCTGTGAGTCGCGCGTGCAGCCGTGCGCAGCTTCCGGTGTAAAAGGTACATGCCCTAGGAGGAACGACAAACGAAAGCGCGGGCGCCTTCGAGCGCAAGACGAATGGAGCCCATTTGATAAAGGAGGAACTCATGCAGGACATAAGAGTTGTTGCACGCCTAGCGTTGACGGCCGCACTCGCTATCGCCAGCGGCGTAGCCGCGCTACCGAATCGTGCGGTTGCCGCGCCAACGACATGTACGCAGCTGCCGGCCAGCCTGTTGGGCGGCAATATCACATACGCGAACGCGCAGATCGTGCCGGCCAATACACTGCCGGCGGCGCAGGCTCCCAACTTCACTGGCAGGGCCCCGAGCACGGCGAAGGTCCCTGTCGCTTATTGCCTGGTAGTGTTGAGCTACAGCAGTACGCCCGCAAACGATCCGACACCTCAGAACATCACCATTTATGTCGGTCTCCCACTCAATTCGACCGACGGTGGCGTAACCCGCTCCACGGTTGATCCGCCGTTCAACTTCACTACAGTGGAAGGCAACTGGAACGGTCGTACCGAGGGTCAAGGCGGTGGAGGTTGCACCGGCAATAACAACGTCAATTCGGCAGGGGCCGTCGTCAACGGTTTTGTCGGCTCGGGCACCGATGGCGGACACGGTAGTCCTACAAACGATCCTGGCAACACGTGCCATCAAGGCGTCCTCAGCCTTGGCCAGTTGAACTACCGGTACATCCAGGACTGGGTTTATAACGGACCCCAGCAAGAGATCCTCTGGTCGAAGGTGGTTGCCAAGCTGTATTACGGTAATGCGCCGCTCTACAACTACTGGAATGGCTGTTCGACCGGCGGTCATCAGGGCTATGCCTTGGCTCAAACGCTCGCCGGCGAATTGGACGGCATCCTGGCCAACGCGCCGGCGATCTACTGGACGCGCTTCCAGACCGCGCAGATGTGGGGCCAGATCGCGATGTACGATATTGCCCAGGAAGTGATTGCGGCCGGAAAGCTTGCGGCCGTCCAAAACGCGGCGATCGCCGCGTGCGACAAAAACGACGGTGTGCAAGACGGCATTATCGACGACCCGCGGACCTGCACGTTCAATGCAAACGCCAATGTCTGCGGTCAGCCGGGCGCGCCGGCGGCTCCGAACTGTCTGACGCCAACGGAAGCCAATGCGGTCAATGTGATGTGGGACGGCCCGCGCAACGATTCCGGCAGGAGAATCTGGTTCCCGATCGATCGCGGCACGGACTTCCAGTTCTGGGATGGAAATGTGCCGTTTGCGCTCGCCCCGGTGCAGTTTGGATGGGACCTGGCGGATCCGGCCTACTACAACGCCGGCTCTTTTCCGAATTCTTATCCAGGTCACTGGGGGAACGTGGCGCTTGACTCGACGATAACGGTTCCAGGTGCCGTGACAACGTATGCGGCTGTAGCTGAGGCTGGGTCGAATAATGTAGCTGACCTTACCGATACATTCGACAACCTTGATGCGTTCAAGGACACCGGCGGAAAAATGATCACCGTCGTCGGCGCAAACGACGCCCTCATCATGCCACGCGGCGTGATCAACTACTATCGTGTGATGGCTGCGCGTTACGCAGAGGCGTCTGACCACGCTGCGAAAGCCGATCCGTCTGATCGCTTCCGAGGTGTCCAGAAATTCTTCCGTCTGTTTCATGCCCCCGGAGTGAGTCACTGCGGCCTTGGCATTCTGAACCACAGCAGCCTCGGGCCGTGGCCGCAACAGGGTGCAGACTTCAACGCGGTCATCAACTGGGTCGAGAAAGGTGTTGCACCGAACCAAGTGATCGGGTCGGGGAACACAGCGGCGCCTGCCTTCATCCCCGGGTCACCCACCTCGCTTACACGTCCGCTGTGCCCGTATCCCCAAACCGCGGTGTATAACGGCTCGGGAAGCGTCACCGACGCGGCTAATTGGCATTGCGGCGGCGACCTGGAGACGAATGTTCCCGTCGGTACTCCGCTTTCGGGTGCACCAGGCCAGCCGGTGCCGTGTTACGACGTCCTCGCCAAATACAAGCACGAGGTCAACGGACCGCTCGACTATCAGGGCAGTGGCCTCGTCCCGTCCATGTGCCCGGGACCGGCCCAGCCTCGATGAGAATCTAAAGAGTAGAGACGGCTATCGTACGGTCGCTATCTCTCAAAGGGAAAAACGACAGCAGGCGTGCGCAGCGATGCGCACGCTTGTTTCGCACCTTCCGGTGCCCGGGTTTGGATCTTTTGTTAACCACACCGGCAATGGTTGCGCTCGCCCTCGCGGTCGGGCCACACGCGTTTGCCCAGCAGCCGTCAAAAAAGCCACCAGTCCCGCCAGCGCAAGCGGCGCCAGCCGACACAGTGCAGAACGGCCAGCGGCAGGTGCAGCTGATTTTTTCACCCTGGAGAAGATACTGCGCTAAGGGCCTGACGGAACAATCATCCGAAATGAGGACCAAGGAAGTCTGCTTCACCGCTTCGGACGGTCATCTCACATCAGGCCAAAAGCTCGTTATTGCCCTGCTGATCGAGTCGGAGGGGGACGATACGAAGTTGTTGCGCGTCACGCTGCCCTTGGGCGTAGCGCTGGTCCCAGGTGCCCGCATTGTCATTGACGAGCAACAGGCGATGACTGCGCCATATGTCGTCTGCCTGTCCAAAAATGGTTGCATGGCGGATTACAAAGCCGACGCCGATTTGATCGAGAAGCTGAAAAAAGGGCGGACTCTCGCGATCCAGGCCTTCGACAAGGGAAGGTTGATGAGCTTCACTTTGCCGCTCACTGGGTTCGCGAAAGCATATGATGGGCCTCCCAGCGATCCCATCGGCTTAAGTGAGCTACACGAGGGCCTACCGAACGAACTGCAGAATCACTCCGAGGACTATCTCGTCACGCCCGACGGCAAGTGACAAAAGGCGACATATGTGGCGTAGCAATTTGCGCCACGTTCGAGCAGTCATTTTTGTCCGCGGTACTTTGCAATCGCGCTCTCCAGGTCCTTCAACTCCTCGCATTGGAGCAGGCAGATCTCCTTGAGCGCGCCGCAAGGTGCTTCTCCGCCGCGGGGAGATCGCCCGTCATGAGATAGGCCTCGCCGATATACTCGTGCGCGCCGCGATTGCGCGGATCGAGCTCGATGGCGCGCCGGTGGTGCTTGAACGCTAGGTCGTACTGCTTCAGGTTGCGATAGGAAGACCCGAGGATCGTCTGCAGGTTCGCGTCGTCGGGATGGCGTAACTCGGCGCGCTGGAAAGAGCGCACTGCCTCGCGCCAATCCTTTTTATCGACTGCCTGCTCACCTGCAGCGTAGTCCTCGTCGCGCGCGACAAGATCCCGAGGCTGCGCCGCGCGGTTTCGTTGAGGTGATCTGCGCTAGTTCTGCGCCCAAACCTTACCAACTCTTGCTAGTATTGCCGCAGGCGGAGGGCCGTGGGAGGGGCGCGCAACCGACTTTACGGAGGGACCGTATGGCAGCAGCAAAACCGACTATGATCCATTCGATCGTCGCGACGCTGCTACTGTGCCTCGCTGCCTGCGGTTCGCGTCTGACGCAGGAGAACTTCGAGAAGGTTCGCGAGGGCATGTCACAACAGGAAGTGCGACAAATTTTAGGGGAGCCCGCCGATGCCTCTGGCGCCAGTCTTCTTGGTCTATCGAGCGGTGAAGCGGTGTGGAAGGACGACAAGACGACCATTACCATCCATTTCCTGAACGACAGGGTAGTAAGCAAGCGAATGTCCCAGAATGACAAGAAAGGCACTTCACAAAAGGACGAGAAGCGCAGCTGACCCGACAGGACTTACAATCCCGCCGAGCCCACAAAGGCGGAAACCTAACAGCAACCAGGAGGCAAGCCATGATCAAAGTCAGCGTGATGTATCCGAACACGCCCGGTGCGCGATTCGACCATGTCTACTACCGCGACAAGCACATGCCGCTGGTGAAGGCTCGCATGGGCGATAGCTGCAAGTACTACACGGTTGACAAAGGTCTGGCCGGTGGCGCGCCGGGCGCACCTGCGACCTACGTGGGCATGTGTCACATCTTCTGCGATTCAGTTGAGAGCTTCCAAGCAGGCTTCGGGCCTCACGCGAAAGAGATCCTGGCCGACATTCCGAACTACACCGATGTATCGCCCGTGATTCAAATCAGCGAGGTGGTGGTCGGCGAGTAACCGCCGGGTTGCGTTACTGGCCTGGGAATTCGAACCAGGCGCCGATCTCGGCGCGGGCTGGATCATCGAGGTCAACGGCCAGCGCTTCTCGAGCCAGTTGCAGGTGTTCTCCCGTCTTGGCCGGTCCGCAGATCGCGGCGGTCACCTGCGGATGACTCATGACCCAAGCCAGCGCCAGCGCGCCAGTGCTGCATTGACGCCGGTCGGCTTCGCGCCCGAGTCTTGCGATCGCATCGAATGCGGCGTCCGACGGTGCATGGCCCTCCGGCCTCAGCGCCAGACCCGAATCGGGAGGTGGCGGGGCGCCGCGCGCGTATTTCCCCGACAATACACCGCCGGCCAGCGGCGAGTACGGTGTGTAGCCGATGCCGTAGTCGGCACAGCGCCCGAAGAGCTCCCGCTCATCGTGACGATTCAGAAGATTGTACTCGTTCTGCACCCATTCGTATCGTGGCAAGCCCGAACGTGCGCTTGCTTCCATGGCGGCCGAGAGCTTTGCTGCGTCGATATTGCAGGCCCCAATGTGGGAGACCCCTGCCTCCATAACCTGGGCGAGGCCTTCCAAAGTCGCTTCGATCGGCGTTTCCACATCCGGAGCATGTGATAGGCAAAAGGTAACGCAGGAGAGGCCCATTCGCTGCAGACTGGCGAAGAGCTGTTGGACGATGTTGTGCGCCGAAAGATCGATGCGCATGCCTCGATCGTCAACAACAGTTCCGACCTTGGTCGCGATATGAGTCGTGCTTCGCAACGCAGGAGGCCGCGCTCAGCCATTCACCGATGAACCGTTCGCTCGACCCACCCGCGTAGCTGTGCGCGGTATCGATCAGGTTCACGCCGAGCGCGACTGCCTCGTCCAGGGCGGCAAACGACGCTCCTCTGTCCAAACCGCGTCCGATCAGGCGCGCCGGCGAGCCAATTCCGCCGAAATTGCCGCAGCCCAGCGCGATCCGCGAAACGAGGACGGCGATCCCGCCGAGTGGTCGCGTTTTCACGATTATCGAAACCGCAGATTGTCGCGCGAGAGCTGGCCAATCGAGCTGCAGCCCATCAGTCTCATACCTCTTTCGATTTCCGTTCGGAGAAGCCCAAGCGCCCGTTCAACGCCCGCTTGGCCGGCGGCCGCGAGCGCGTAAAGGTAAAAACGGCCGATACCCACCGCCTTTGCACCCAGCGAGAGTGCCTTGAGCACGTGCGTTCCGCGCTGGACGCCGCCATCCATCATCACGTCGATTCGATCGCCGACTGAATCCACGATTTCGGCGAGTTGATCGAATGCCGCTCGCGAGCCATCGAGTTGGCGGCCGCCATGGTTCGACAGGATGATGCCGGTGCAGCCGATGTCGACGGCACGCTTCGCGTCCGCCACCGACATGATGCCCTTGAGACAGAACTGTCCGTTCCACAGCTTGACCATCTCCGCCACGTCATCCCAGTTCATCGAAGGGTCGAGCATCTCGGTGAAATAGCGCCCGATCGACATGGTTCCCCTGCCCATGTCGACGTGCTCGTCGAGCTGAGGAAGCTTGAATCTCTCGTGCGTGACGTAGTTGATGCCCCACAACGGCTTGAGCGCGAACTGGAGCATGCCGCCAAGGGTCAGCTTGAAAGGAATTGAAAACCCTGTTCGCAAGTCGCGCTCGCGGTTGCCGCCGGTGATGCTGTCGACCGTCAACATCATGACGTTGATGTCGGCTTGTTTCGCTCTTTGCATCATGGCCCGGTTGAGGCCACGGTCCTTGTGAAAATAGAACTGATAGACCTGCGGCGTGCGGTGGGGCCGGCGTAACTCCTCCAGACTGACGGTGCCGAGCGAGGACGCTCCGAACATGGTCCCGTACTTCGCTGCCGCCGCGGCGACCGCATGTTCGCCGCGATGGTGGAAAAGTCGCTGGAGCGCCGTTGGAGAGCAATAGAACGGAACAGCGAGCTTCTGGCCCATCACGCTGACCGAAAGGTCGACCGTGCCCACGCCACGCAGAACACTGGGCACCAGGTCGCAGCGCTCGAAGCTCGCGGTGTTGCGGCGATACGTCACCTCATCGTCCGCCGCCCCGTCGATGTAGTCGAAAATCGGTCCCGGTAGCCGCTGCCTCGCGAGGCGCCGAAAATCGTGAAAGTTCACACAATTCTGCAAGCGCATATATGGCCTCCCCAGTGACCGATCGCAAAACTCTCGCCTTCAACAGCAGTCTCGTCTGACGCGCGGCGTTCGATGAACTGAGGGCGCAAAATAATGCTAGCGATTCGGTACCAGTTCACAGATCGCATACTTGAATCGATGCGTGCGAACACCTTCACAGTCTAGGCGATACGAGCTCGGCCGTATTCCCACCGCCTCCAGCGCATCTGCTGTCGTCGGCTCAGCGTCCCCGAGTTGCAACAGACGAACGGGTAATGTGGACGTCTCCCCAAGCCGCCTTCCGATGACCTCATCCAGTTGCCTCGACACACCAAGTCCGAAAAACTGACTATCGACATGAAGGGACGGCAAAATATACGAGCTGGGTTGTCCGATGACCAGGTAGCGCGCGGGTGTAGATGCAAATCTTTGCGGTATCGAAATGCCAAAGACGTCCCGAGATCCGGATGCAATCCGAACATGCCCCCATTCGGGAATCTTGATCGCCCAGACGCTTAGCGCGGATATCAGGAGCAGTGCTGCGACGCGCATTGTTTCCTGTTCTATTAACCGTACCAGAAGCACCCAAATAACGAGACCAACGAGCAACTCCAGTGGAATCAGGTAGCGTTGATACGCGAACATCTGCGCCCAAAGCGCAAACCCAGTCAAAAAGAACAGAAGGAAGGCGATCAAAGCTGCATTGGCCAATCTGGTTGTCGACTTGCCGACAAGCGCGCCAGGAACTAATAAGACGAGAACGATCAGCCTCGCGTCTGCGAAGATAGGCTCAATAGTCTTCTTGGTTCCGAATGCGACTTGAACAAGAAAGGTCGAGAAGTCTTCGAAGCCTTCAAATTGCCAACGCAAGTCCCGAAGATTTACGAGATCGAAAAAGGGCGATTTGAATAATTTGTTGTACAGAGGAAATATCGGACTCTCCCAGTTGGTCCACAGGTACCAATACCAGCCGGCAGTGAGGAGGAACCCGCCGCACAGGCCGATAACGAAGCTCCCGAGAGATACGAGCGTCAATCTCTCGGCCGAAAGCGTCAGCCAGATTGCCGTCACCAAGGCCGCGACAGCGAAAGGCCCGTTAGTCAGCTTGAGCCCAGCGGCAAGCCCGAACATTGCGCCCGAAGCGAGCCACCAAGCCGATCGTGGAGGGCGGTTCCAAAAGAGGAGGAACAGCCCCCACAGGATGAGGACCGCTGTCGAGGAGGAAAAAAAAGATGTTCCCAGTTCGCTAAGCCATACCGGCGACAGCAGGCCCAGCAGCCAAGCGATGTGCCGGGATGGAGCCGTTTCGCGGATTCCTAGGATTGTTGCAAGCTCTCTTGAAATGCCAACGAGCGCCGGTACGCTCAGCAGCTGAACTCCTAGGATTGCCCAGGCAGAATATGGAAAGGCAAGATGAGAAAAACACAGATAAGAAAATACGTTTGGAGCGGGGTGAAGATAGGATCCCAAGCCCGCTGGTGCAACGTCCTGCAGACCGCGACCGTTCAGGTACGCGTAGCCGGTGAAGAAATGGTACCCAAGGAGGTCCCAGTTCTGATCTTGCCCACGCCTGTACACGAAGAGCGCCGCACTCACGGCAACCAGGGCCATAAGCCAGAGGTCTGCTTTCCGGACTAGCTTTCTTACCTCAACGGCTGGCAGTTCCATCGCAGGGTTCAGTCTTGCTTATCTTGACTTGATAGTCGCTGCTGCGGCTCGGTGATGTGGAATCCGCTTCTGTCCATCGCGCCAAGACATGTTAACGTTTAAAGGGTCTCGGTTGCGATTTGTCGACGTGAGACCTATAGTCCGCTGATGTTGAACCGAGGCTGAGGAGCGAGTCCGGCGCATCGCACGAAACCGTGATCTAGAATCAGCTGCCTGGCGACGGCGCCGAGCAGAGTCCGGGCCAAGAAAGGAATTCCATGTCGAATACACCAGCCGCGGTAGATAACGCGGTCGCCGACTCCAGACGCGATCTGACGCGTACCGTCCTCGCGGTACTGCTGATCGTGTTGATGATTGCGGCGTCGCTGTGGGTACTGCGGCCGTTTCTGCTGTCGATCGTCTGGGCAGCGATGATCGTCGTGGCGACCTGGCCCTTGATGCTGAAGGTGCAGGCGAGGCTGCGGCGGCGCGCTATGGCCGTTACTGTGATGTCGGCGGTCATGGTGCTGGTCTTCGTCGTTCCATTGCTTCTGGCCATCCAGACCATCGTCGACAACGCTGACACGATTGCACGATGGGCGCGCGCGATCGACTTCTCAAAGATCTCCTCGCCCCCTGATTGGCTGGCCCGTATTCCGATCGTCGGTTCCAGCATCGCGGAGCGATGGATTGCGTTCGCGGCGCTCGGCAAGGAAGAACTTGTCACGCGCGTCACGCCGTACGCGGCGGATGCCGCAAAATGGACAGCAGTGGCAGTGGGGGGCGTTGGCTTTTTCGCCATCGAGTTCTTCCTGACCGTGGTAATCGCGGTGATCATGTACACAAAAGGTGAAGCGGTGCGAGACACTTTGGTCCAATTGGGCCGGCGCCTGGCGGGTGATCGCGGCCGAAGGGTCGTGCTGCTTGCCGGCGAGGCAATCAGGGCCGTAGCACTCGGCGTCGTGGTTACGGCATTGGTGCAGACCATATTGGCTGGGGTCGGTCTTTTCGCGGCGGGCATTCCGTTCGCGGGTTTCCTCACTGGAATAACGCTGCTGTTCTGCATCGCCCAGATTGGACCGACCGTGGTGCTCGCGCCGGCCGTGATCTGGCTGTTCTGGAGCGATTCGACCGGATGGGGAACCGCATTGCTGATCTGGACCATCTTGCTTGCCTCCATCGACAACATTCTTCGTCCGCTCCTCATCCGCAGGGGGGCTCAACTCCCGCTGCTGCTCATCTTTGCAGGCGTCATCGGAGGACTCTTCGCGTTCGGGATCGTCGGACTCTTTGTGGGACCGGTCGTCCTTGCCGTCAGTTACACCTTGCTGCAGGAATGGCTGGCCGACCGCGACCGAGCTTAAGCCGGCTCGGTGTCTGCGATGGCGCTGCGCGTGACCGCGGATTTCGCTCGCGCCTGAATCGTCTTCCCAAGCCCGCGCTTCAGCGATGAACGCTGCTGCTCGATCGTGGCAACGCTGGCTTCCGGGAGTGGGCACGCTGCGATCGTACGAAGGCAGCTGGCTCCGGCACGATATTGCCGCGGGTCTCGTGCTCACGACCATGCTGGTTCCCGTCGGCATCGCCTATGCCGAGGCTTCCGGCGTGCCCGGGATCTACGGGCTCTACGCGACCATTGTCCCGTTGCTCGCCTATGCCGTCTTCGGCCCGAGCCGCATCCTCGTGCTCGGTCCGGACTCCGCCCTTGCCGCCGTGATCCTGGCTGTTGTGCTTCCGCTGTCGGCAGGCGATCCGAAGCGCGCGATCGTAATCGCTAGTGCGATGGCCCTGGTCTCGGGCCTGGTCTGCGTCGCTGCGGGCTTCGCCCGACTTGGCTTCGTGACCGAGCTCCTTTCCAAACCGATCCGCTACGGCTACATGAACGGAATAGCGCTCACGGTACTGCTGAGTCAACTGCCGAAGCTCTTTGGCTTTTCCGCAAAGGCGGAGGGACCGCTGCGTCAGGTGTGGGCGATAGCGAACGGCATATTGGAGGGCAAGACCAATGTCGTTGCGCTTGCCGTGGGCGCGAGCACGCTCGCAGCGATTCTGCTGTTACAACGCCGGCCGCGCATTCCCGCCGTCCTGATTGCAGTGGTGGGAGCGACGCTCGCCGTCGACGCATTCGATCTTGCTGCACGCGCGGGTGTGTCGGTGCTCGGCCCATTGCCGCAGGGACTGCCGGTGCCGACGCTGCCTGTTATCCGGCTCGACGACATCGTGCCCGTTGTGATCGGCGGCTTCACCGTGGCGATCGTGTCGTTCGCGGACACGAGCGTGCTCTCTCGTGCGTATGCCGCACGCATGCGCACGCCCGTCGATCCCAACCAGGAGATGGTCGGCCTCGGCATCGCGAACCTCGCGGCCGGTTTCTTCCAGGGCATTCCCATCAGCAGTAGTTCTTCACGCACGCCGGTGGCCGAGGCTGCCGGCGCGCGCACACAGCTTACCGGCGTCGTAGGTGCGCTTGCGATCACCGTGCTGCTCCTGGCGGCGCCAAATCTGCTGCGCGACCTGCCCAACACGGCCCTCGCGGCGGTTGTCATTGCGGCAGCCATCGGCCTGATCGAAGTCGCGGATTTGCGGCGCATCTATCGCATTCAGCGGTGGGAGTTCTGGCTGTCCATGACCTGCTTTGCCGGCGTCGTGTTCTTCGGCGCGGTCCAAGGCATCGCGATCGCGATTGTCATCGCGGTGATCGAATTTCTCTGGGACGGCTGGCGTCCTCATTCAGCGGTACTCGGACGCGTCGACCACATCAAGGGTTATCACGACGTCACTCGCTATCCCGAGGCAAGGCGCATCACGGGGTTGGTGCTATTCCGCTGGGACGCCCCGCTGTTTTTCGCCAATGCCGAGCTGTTTTGCGACCGGGTGCTCGCCGCCATCGCGAACTCGCCCACCGCTGTGCGCTGGGTCGTGGTCGCGGCGGAACCGGTCACGAGTGTCGACGTCACCGCCGCGGACATCCTGGCCGAGCTCGACGACAGTTTGCAAGTCAGAAATATCGAGCTGTGCTTCGCAGAAATGAAGGACCCGGTCAAGGACAAGCTGAAGCGCTTCGGATTATTCGCGCGCTTCGGTGCAGAAACGTTTTACGCGACCGTCGGCGAGGCAGTCAGGGCTTACCTGCACGTCCATCCCGTGCACTGGGTCGACTGGGAGCAGGAAAGGCCGTAGCGCGGTGGTCGTCCGATCCTAACGGACCGGGCGCCTGCCTCTTGTAAACTGAACGGCCATCGTGCCTCCTTCCCTTCAGGAATACCCTTCGGAGAGCGCTTAAACCGGTGCAAGGGCCATCGCGCCCTCTGAAGGCCGCCCTGCTGTTCGCGGCGTTCACCGTTGTTTTCATTGTCGCCGCGACAGCCAGCCGACGCCCAGACCTTTCGCAGGTCAGTGTCGCGTTTCTTTCCGGCAGCGAAGATGGCAACTACCACGCGATCGTCGCCAAAGCTGCGGCAGAAGCGCAGCGTCGGCATGGCCGCATCGATAATCTCACAACCGATGCTGGTGCCTATGGGCCAGGAAATGAACTATCGCTATCAGGAAGGACTCATCGCGGAGTTGTTGAACTCGTTCAGGAGATTTCGCGAAAAACCTGGCGCGTGATCAATCCGGGGACTTAAGCAGCGAGTCCCAATGCCCGCAGCGCTTGTTCTTGCAAGGCCCGATAGGAGCGCTCCCATTCGCCCTTGCGGGGCGTCGTAAAGGCGAGCTGGCGAACGAGCCCCTCGAGGACATCTACCCGCCGCAGCGCTGCCGCGGCCTGCGAAACAGCTTGCTCGTAGTCGAAGGCATACACCAGATCCGCCTTGCGATATTCGCAGACGCCGATACAAGTCTGCGGAGCCTCGATCATTCCACAGCCAATGCATTGCCATGCCTTCACATAGTCCATCAAAGAACGTCCTTCTTTTCTTCGGTTGGCTGTTCGGTCTGCTGCTGAACCTCCTCGGCCTTTTTCTGGACGGCCTGGGCTACCTTGTCCATGACGATCTCTTTGACTTTCTCCTGAAGCTTCTCCGCCGCCTGTCCCCCCTGATCCTTCACAGCTTCCGTGACCTGCTGCTGGACCGTTTCCAGCACCTGCGCAACGACCTTCTCCGCCACCTGTTCGTGAACCTCCGCTGCGACCTCGGCGGCTTCCGCTTTATCCGGCTCCTTGGCGACCTCGGCGGTTGCTTCTGTCACCGCAGCCATACCTTTTTCCAGCACCTTCTCCGCCTCGATCGCGGTGAATCCTTGAATGAGGAAAGCGATGACGCCGGTCCAGCCGGTCTGATGGCTGGCGCCGATGCCGGCACCAGTGTCCCCATGAAAGTACTCGTAGAACAGGAGGTGGTCGCGCCAGTGCTCATCGTTCCACCGGTCGTGATTGCCGTGGGCGGGCCGGCGCTCTTCCTTATTTCGGATGAACAGGCGCGACAACCGTCGTGCGATCTCCTGGCTGACCTCCAGTAGATTGAGCTGGCGGCCTGAGCCGACCGGACACTCGACCTTGAAGTTGTTGCCCAGGTGGGCATACTGGTTGACCAGGGCACGGATGAGCATAAGCTGCATCGGCATCCAGATGGGTCCGCGCCAGTTGGAGTTCCCGCCAAACATCCCGCTGTCCGAATCGCCGGGGACGTAAGCGACCCGGTACTCCTGTCCGCCAGCGTTAAAGACATAAGGGTGCTCGGCGTGATAGCGCGACAGCGAGCGAATCCCGTACGGACTCAGGAACTCGTTCTCGTTGAGCATGTACCCGAGCATACGGCGAAGCTTGTCCGGGTTGACCAGAGAAAGGATCCGGCTGCCGCCGGCCCCCACCTCCAACGGAACCGTGATAGTCGCCGCCGTGTACGGATGCTGTTCCAGAAACCACTGCGCCTCCTCGAAAAAGCGCGGCAGCCGTTCCCGCAGGTCGCCCGGCAGCACGGCGGTCGCCGCCAGCGGCAGCAGCCCAACCAGGGAACGGACCTTGAGCCGGACGCCGTTGCCGTCGGGAAAACGCAGCACATCGTAATAAATGCCGTCGTTATGGTCCCAGAGCTTGATCCCGGTAAAGCTCAGGTTGTCCATGGCGGAGGCAATCCACAGAAAGTGCTCGAAGTATTTCAGCGCCATCGCCTCGTAGTGAGGATCGTCCTCCACCGCGAGCTCGACCGCAATCTGGAGCATCTCCGACGCAAAGAACGCCATCCACGCTGTGCCATCCGATTGCTCCAGATAACCTCCCGTCGGCAGCGCGCTGCTGCGGTCGAAGACCCCGATGTTGTCGAGACCAAGGAAGCCTCCTGAGAATACGTTGTTCTCATCCTCATCTTTGCGGTTGACCCACCAGGTGAAGTTCAGCGACAGCTTATCGAAGCAGAACTTGAGGAAGCCAACGTCCCCCTTCCCACGCAACTGCTTGTCGTAGCTGTACACAGCCCAGACCGCCCACGGATGCACTGGGGGATTGACGTCGTTAAAGTTCCACTCGTACGCCGGCATCTGGCCGTTGGGATGAAGGTAATGGTGGCCGAGGAACAGCCGCAGCTGCTCCTTAGCGAAATCAACATCCACCAGCGACAAGGGGATGGTATGGAAGGCCAGGTCCCAGACCGCGTACCACGGGTACTCCCACTTGTCCGGCATGGAGATGACGTCCGCGTTGTACATATGGAACCAGTCCTTGTTACGGACTTGCGCGCGCAGTCCTTCCTCGGGTTTGTCGCCGTGCTCCCGCAGCCACTCGGACAGGTCGTAATAGAAGTACTGCTTGCTCCAGAGCATTCCGGCCAGTGCCTGACGCATCACTCCCGCCTCGTCCTTGCTCAGTGTCGCCGGTGTGATGGCCTCATAGAAAGCGTTCGCTTCTTCCTGCCGTGCCCTGAATGAGGCCTCGAATGAATCGCCGAACGGAGTCGGCATCCGGTCGGGGGCCTGGTCTGTCAATCGCACTCGAACTGTCTGACTTGCTTTCGCCGCCACGGTCAGTCTGTAATCCGCGGACGCTTTGGTGCCACGCAGTTCGGGGTTGATGGCGTTCTTATTCCCACGGACGACAGCCTGGATGATGCCGTCCTTGCAGTACGGTTGCTGATTGGGCTGATTGAAGGCGCGCTGGGTATTGGTTTCATTCTCGGTGAACAGCAGATCGACCACGCCTTCACAGTAGAGGAATCGCTCCCCGAGGAGACGATGCCGAGCAGCGATGGCACGCACGTCCATACCGGCAGCGAGGACCTTCAGCTCCGGTTTCTCCTCCTTGCGACGCCACGACCAAGTGTTGCGAAACCACAAAGTGGGCAGCACATGGATCTCTGCCGGCTCTGGGCCTCGATTGCAGACGGTGATCTGAACCAGGATGTCCTCTGGCTCCGCCTTGGCGTACTCGACGAAAACGTCAAAGTACCGGTTCTCATCGAAGATGCCGGTGTCGAGTAGCTCATACTCGGCGGCCTGTTTGTCACGCTTCCGGTTGCCTTCGATGAGAGACACGTATGGGTACTCGCCCTGCGGGTACTTATAGAGGTACTTCATGTACGAGTGGGCTGGTGTGCTGTCGAGGTAGAAGTAGTATTCTTTGACGTCCTCGCCGTGGTTCCCCTCACTGTTGGTCAGGCCGAACAAGCGTTCCTTGAGGACAGGATCGCGCCCGTTCCAGAGCGCCAGTGCGAAGCAGAGCAGCTGGCGATTATCGGAGATACCGGCGATTCCATCCTCACCCCAGCGGTACGCACGGTACTGCGCGTTGTCATGAGTGAAGTAGTTCCAGGCGTCACCATTGGAGCTGTAGTCTTCGCGTACGGTCCCCCACTGCCGCTCACTCAGGTACGGCCCCCACTTTTTCCAGGCGGCTCGTCCTTCGCGGTCCTCCTGGAGCCGAGTCAGTTCCGCGTTGGATTCATTGGTCTTGTTCGTCGGCAAGGTATTCGCCTCGTTTTATCGACCGCGACATTTCAAAATCGGGGAGCAACCAATCCTTGGGGGACATTCATGATTGGCGCGCTAGTTGAATACGTATCGTTCACTCGAATAACTGTCAGAAGGCGCAGGTGTCGGTCTAAGACTTTTGATTGGCGATGCAATGCTTCGGGCAACCACCGGCTCATGTGATGGCGACCTCTCGGAAAAGTTACATCCCCGTTTTAACACACCGGCGATAGCCATCGTGTTGTTTGCCGCGATTGTGTATATGATGGCTGTGAGTGGAACCTTCCTTTGGCAGTGGCTGTGTCTGGAGGCGCGACGATTGTTATCTACAGCGGAGTCTGTGCCGCTCTCATACGACTACGTCGCCTGCAGCCACACGCTGAAGCACTCCGAGTCCCCTAAGGTCGTATGTTGGCCATTATCAGCATTGTTATCATGCTGACCCTGCTCACACAGCTCAGCACCCGTGAAGCCTTGGCTATGGGAATCACGGCGCTCCTTGCCACCATGAACTGGTGGTGGGCAAAGAGGCGCGAACTCCAAAAAAGCACAACTGAAGCGGCTGTGCTTTCCGCCCAGTGAGAATCTCTCGTGATAAGGATTGCTCTGTGCACACCCTGTTTTCCCGAATTTAGGCTGGCGTGCAAAACCGGATTTCTGAAGGCACGCAAATCGTATGGTATGGAGCCTATTTGCGGATTCGTATGGCCGGACAGAAAGCTTTTGTGAAGAACGTGTGTGAAATCTAGATGGAAAGTAGATGAAAAAAGCCAGCGCGAGATAGGCGCAGAGCAGAGCCACGGAACTGCGGCAATAACACATGCTACTGAAGCTTCGCGTATTCGGCTTTGGCTTGCTTCAGGATGGGGATATCGGGATCGGCGTCTTTCCAGAGGGTGAGGAAGTCTTTGTAGGCTGCCTTCGCTTTGGCGGGTTCTCCCTGCAAAACGTAAGCGCGGCCGAGTTGGAGATGGGCAAGAGCACCGATGGGACTGGTTAAGACAACTTCAGGACGCTCAACGATTCTCTGGAATTCACCAGCAGCCGCGCTGCCCTGATGAGCAGCCGAATACGCTTCACCACGCAGATAGACGGGATAGAGATTTGTCGGCGAGCCGCCAATCGTTGGTTGTCCCAACTCATAGGGAGCGGCTGCCTCAAGAATCTCGAGGGCCTTCAGAGTTTCATGGTGGCTGAGAAAAAGCTTCGCGCGCAAAGTCGGCAAGTAGTTGAATCGAACAATTGTGTCATCGGAAAAGCGCCTGTCCAACTTATCGGCCAGCGTCTGTGCCTGGGTTGAATCTGTTGCCAAGGCGAGCGCGAGGGCGGCTATGTATAGCGCATCCCGGCCTGTCGAACCCCTGAGCGCGGCCGCTACCCACGGCCGCGTTTCACTTCTATTCCCAGATTGGGCTTCTGCCAATGCCGCCGCTGCCTCATAGAATGCAGTCGTCTCTCTTTCTCCTCCACCCTCTGCAGAAGCAACTGCCCGACGGAAAAGCTGTCGGGCCTTTCTTAGTTGTCCAGAATAAGCTGCGGCTTCTGCCTGGAAATATAAGAGCACGTCCTCCACCCCCGGTCTCCCCGCACCTGAGGCCGCCGGCTGCTCCAGTCCGGCCTTATCGCGCTTCAGAAAGGCGAGAAGGTAGAGGCTGCTATGAAGACCAGTGGAATCGAGTTGCTTCATCTGTGCTTCCTCGATGGTGGCGCGAGCCTCGTCGAGGCGGTTCAGGAGAAGATAAGCGTAGGCGAGGTTTGCATATATTAGGCCGCTGTCGGGGTAAAGGCGCAGGGCTTCGCGCAGTTCCTGAAGTGCTTTTTCATTTTGCCCAAACACAAAATAGACCGTGGCCAGTTCATTCCTCGGCATCCAATCTCTCGGATAAGTCTGTGCCCAAAACTCATACGACTGCCTGGCCTTTTCGAGGTCGCCTGTGACGAAGTTATAGTAGCCAGACTCGATGTGGAGTTTTTCCCGCCCGGTCACGTTTTCGCGCAGCTTGTATGCCTTCCGACTGTTCTCGGCCCCGACGCTCGTTTCCCCGGCTTGCGAATAAACGCGACCGAGCAAGGCATAGGCCATCGCAAAATTTGAATCAATTTGTATTGCCCGACGCAAAAGAGGAACTGCGGCGGCAAACGCCCCTTTTCTAATCGAGGTGTTCACAGCAAGGCTGTATGCTTGCAAGGCCTCGAGTGAGGATGTGGTTGCTTGCTCAAGCGGCATGTCAAATTTTTGAAGGCTGGAACGCGATTCTCCCAATTTCTTGCGGATGTCTGAAGACGCGTTCCCGAGTGCTTCCAATACATGGCTTTTATCACTCGCCTGAGCTTCCGTGCTTGTCAGCGATTTGCCAGTGGCACAGCGCACAGCCGTGAGTATCAGGTTGTACTGCCTGCCAATCTGGGCAATCGAGCCGTCAAGAACCGTGGTGCTACTGGTTCGCTGGCAGATTTCCCGGGCAATCTCTGGCGTGAGTCTCGTATCGGGCGGCCGTTTCATCATCCTTATCGTCTGCTGAATTTGCACTTCGGACACAAGACTGAGAAAAGGCGATTGTTCTAGCTGCACGGATAGCCCCTGCCGCAGCGTTCCGTCGAAAACCGGATCGCCTGTAGAGTTGGTGAAGTCGGCAAGGACAATAGTGTCGCTCTCGGTGAGTTTAGATGGGCGGCGAAAATAGAAATACCCCCACGTCGCCAGCGCTGCTAATACCACCACAGAGGCGGAAACAATTACCCACAAGAGCTTTTCTGTGCCTGCTGAAGGTTTGCCCTTCCTGGCCCGCTGTAGCTTTGCTGATTCCGAATCCCGTTTCAGCCGTTGCAGGTCCGTGCGTATGTCCGCAGCGTGCTGGTAGCGCAGATTGCGATCTTTGTCCAAGCACTTGTCGATGATCCGTTCTAGTTCAGTTGGCACATCGGGGTTCAGACGCCCCGGAGGTACAGGAGAGTGTTCCAGGATCGCATTGAAAATGATTCCCGAACTCTCTCCACGAAACGGCAACGTACCTGTCGCCATCTCGTACAATACCGTGCCAAATGAAAACAAATCTGTTCGTGCGTCCAGTTCCTTAGCGCGGACTTGCTCCGGCGACATGTAGGCCACAGTTCCAACTGCCGCCCCCGGACTCGTGAGGCGTTCTTCCAGAGTCACAGTCGTCGCCTCTGCCTTTCCGTCGCTCAGGACGGGCGTCATTTTCGCCAAGCCGAAATCTAGAATCTTGGCGTGACCACGCTTTGTGACGAAGATGTTTGCAGGTTTTATGTCTCGGTGGAGCATCCCCGCGGCGTGAGCGGCGTCGAGAGCATCGGCAATCTCAATAGCCAACGAGAGAAGTAACTCGGCCTCCATCGGACGGCCAGCGATGCGGTGCTTCATGGTCAGCCCATCCAGAAATTCCATGACGATGAACGCTTGTCCGTTCTCCTCATCAATCTCATGGATCGTGCAAATGTTTGGATGATTCAGGGCAGAGGCGGCTTTGGCTTCGCGCTGGAAGCGCGCTAACGCTTGTGGGTCCTTGGCTACGTCGTCAGGAAGGAATTTGAGGGCAACAAAGCGACTCAGCTTTATATCTTCTGCTTTGTAGACGACACCCATGCCGCCACCGCCGAGTTTTTCAATGATGCGGTAATGCGAGATGGACTGGCCGATCATTGGGGCTGAAATGTTAGGACTAGAGTCAGGGCAAGTCAATGAAAGCCAACAAGCACGTGCACAGGTGTACAGCCTTGTTCATGGGGTGAGACGGACCTCAAAGGCCGGATTTCTAAATGAGGCAAATAGTATGGTATGGAGCATACGGGCCGATTCGTATGGCCGGCGTCTCAGTCCGCTATTCCGGGGATACTCGACCCAAGTACTGGAAGGCCGCCGACGGGTTTCCATTCATTGTCGTGGCTGTGAAGTGCTCAAAGGCGAGACGGGTGAAAGCACGGGTTAGCAGTTCGATCCATTCTTCTCGGTGATGACGAACGATCACACCTTCTGGAAGCATAAACACGCCGTATACCCCAAATTGATCGGCGTCACGCTCATATCGCGCCAAGTTCCGCACGTCGGTATTGATGAGCAGGTCGCTGATGTACAGAAGGCCTTCGGGGCGAAGTACCCGCCTGACCTCAGCGAGCAACGTCCGTTGATCATCATCACTGGGTATGCAGGTCAGCACGGCAAACAGAAGTACTGCGTCAAAGGCACGATCACGAAAGGGCAGCGTCAGTCCGTCGTTTCGAACGAGCGTCAGGTGAGGGAATTGCGAACGGCACTGCATGAGCATTTTGTCGGAAAAATCCATGCCCACCGCGCTGCCATAGCCTGCCTCCGAAAGCTGATTAAGTAACCGACCGTATCCGCACCCGTGGTCGAGAATGCGAGCCTGCGGTCTTAGATGCTGCAGTAGCCATTCCAGTCTGAGAGGATGCGAAAAGCACTTTTCAGACGCAACTCGGTTCCAGTAGTCAGTCTGCAGCGGGATTCCCTGCACTCTGCCCGCCTCCAGTACCCGAAGTATAGCTCGGCCCCGGCAGTTGTGACTCAACCGGAACTCGTTTCGGAGCCTTGCTGCAGGCCTTTCTGCGAGGTGCCAGTGTGTGCATACAATACATTGCTGGAAGACCACGCAAGTTCGAATATCCTTTCCGCGAACAGACAACCCCCGCTTTACCCTGTTCGAATTTCTCACCGAGGCCATACGAATGCATATAAGTTCGGGATAATTTACATTGCCTGTCGTCACTCTCGGTGAGGTTAGGAGGAACATAATGGAAGAAGAAGAAGTATTAAGACTCGAAAAGGAATTTTCGCAATCGATTGTGAAAAATGATGCAGGGGCAGTCGGACGATTCCTTGCCGACGACTGGATCATCATTGGCCCGGATGGAGGCATAATCGACAGGGCGACGCTTCCTTGGCGTGATGAAGTCAGGTGCTCTGACCCACGAAATGATGGAGTCCGATGACACTAGAGTTCGCATCTACGGAAGCGCTGCTATTGTCACCGCGCTGACTACAACCAAGGGTAAATTCAGCGGGCAAGTCTTCACCACAGGAACGGGCGACGGATGTCTTTGTGAAGCAAAATGGGCGGTGGTTGTGCATGCTTTCGCATGCTTACTAGATTCACGAAGAAGTAAAACCGGTTTTTACTCCAGTTGATGTTAACAGGCGCCGCTTACACAGAATCCTCCAGTCGAGGGGTCTAACTCGTTAGGGCTTGGGCAAGGCTTTCGCCTTTTCGGCGCTCAGGGTTTACCGGATTCACATTTCTCGTTTCACGTGCCTATAGTGTTTCATCCCACATCGGGCCCTCACTGCAGGCCGCAGCGCAAACGAATCGGAGTTCATGTTCCATCATCCGATTGGAACGCTCGGCGGTGAGGGGGCCATTTTAGGTTGTGGACGACAGAGATGATGGAGAACGCTGCTATTGGGTCAGGTTCACAGATCGAGCGCCAAAGTGACCGAATGGAGGGTAATATGGGCGAATATGCTTGGCAGGTTCAGTACGAAGCGGCAACCCAAGCCCCAGACTTCTTGGAGTGCATCGCAGCAGCAAAGCAGGAAATCTACGACCGACTCGAGGACCACCTGCAGCAACGCCAGCCAATAGATGCTGCTGAATGGCAAGCAATAAAGAAAGCGTTATGTTTCCTGCGTAACGCCCAGCACGATATAGCTGCCTGATCTGGTCCTCGTCGCTTCGTGAAACAGCTCTAGCCTAGAAGGCGGGTCTCTGAGGCCCGCCTTTTCCTTTGGCCTTTCAGGCCACATCTCCGTGCCGATTTCAGCAGCATGATAGTCGAAAACATGAGTGGCGAGATCAGGCGATTGCGCTCAGTGACCCCATCAATGATCAAGATAAGGATTTGAAACAGAGTTGCCGCCTGTGGGAATTGCCTCAAAAGTTCGCTGGGCGTGAGGGCGTAGCCCCTCGTATTTCATCTACGTCTACGGGCTCAGATCGTTGACCCGAGTCCACCAGAAACTCGATTCCGTACAGATAAAGAGCGCGATGCCGAACCGTCCCATCGATTCGCACCGGTTGGCTGCACCGAGGCGGAAGAAATTCAATCTCAATTTTCGAGCCCAAGGACAGATTCGCCATGGTAAACAGACACATCCCGACTTCGCTGAGGTTGATGCCAAGAGCACTCATGCGGGAAGACCCGGTGAAGACTTGCACGGAGGCGTTCAGCAATTGGCGTTGTCGGCGGCGCCTGTCTTTGATGTTGGGCTGGAGCATCATCCGGGATACCGCAGTGGAAAAGATATCGCACTGACACTTGTCAGCGAAGGTTACGGAGGTTCAGTGGAAGCAATCGGGACTTGGCTAGCAGTTGAAATCAAGGCGATTACACAAGTTTGCGCCGTTTGTTCGCTTGGCTCACCGGGTCTCAGCTACGATGTTCTCGTCCGCATGCAGTGGAGCACTTTCACGGATACCGTGAAGCGCAAAATTAGGCAGATTCGAGTCGGTGTCATATCAATCACGCTGAGTGTGGCGTTCACTTGTCTCGGCACTTCGTTGCAGGGACTCTTGGCGCAAGCCCGGCAAGCGCCCGACAAAACGTATTCCTTCAAGCGGATGGCGGACGGCAAACAGTGGATGACAAACAATCTGGACGTCAACACTGTTCCCTCCTATTGCTACGAAGATGCAGAACTGAATTGCCATCGGTATGGCCGTTTGTACACGTGGGAGTCGGCCCGAAGAGTATGTCAATCCTTGGGAGATGGATGGCGATTGCCAACCGACGGCGAATGGCGGCAGATGGCGAAGCACTATGGTGGCGTCAGCGAGGATTCGGATGACAGCGGTAAGACAGCGTACAAGGCACTCTTGGTTAGGGGCAACTCGGGATTCAACGCTCTGCTCGGCGGTGGGCGCTCCGAAGAAGGCCAGTACGCTCGATTGGAAGCCCACGGATTCTACTGGACGGCCTCAGAGACTGACTCGGTCAGTGGATGGTTCTACAACTTTGGTCGAGGCGGGCAGGCTCTCCATCGTCAAAGCGGTGGGGAGAAGGAGAGAGCATTTTCTGTTCGATGTGTTAGGGAGTGACCTACTCCGGTCGTGAACTCAATTTTCCTCAACTGCCGTAATCACGATTACACTTCATTGACCCTACAATGGGTGGCTCAACAAGCCCGTTTCGGACGAGACCTTCGCGAGATTTACGATCTGATGAAGTGGGGACCCACGGTGATCGTGTGGCTTACGACCTTCACTTTTACGAGAAAATGCCAAAGCTTGCTCAGCACAACCGGGTTTCCGAGACTTGATTGCGAAGACTGGCAGAAGCGACCGCAAAAGCGGAACAGCACGTTGCAAGGCGCCCGAATATCACCCGACGTGATGAACGGTCACCATCACCTCGTTTACAGCTCGGAGGATGCAATCTTGGTCGAATGGCAGCGGCTAGCATTGAGGAACCGAGCTCATCGCTCCAAATCTCCTTGGCACTGGATGCAATATGGCGTCCACGGCACTGCTTCCAGTCGCGCTTCGCTGATTTCGTTGTTGCAGGATACGCACTGCCCGAAACTGCCTTCTCGAATGCGGACAAGTGCTAATTCGACGGCCCGAAGGATTTGCTGCTCTTTGTTAGTTGTTCTGAGCAGTCTTTCCTTTTCGGACTGCCGAGTCGCTTGATCTACCGCATCTGGTTCCGGTTCCATCACTCTTGCGTCCTGCAATTGATCCTCGATGCTCACTCGTAGTTCGTGTTGACGAGTCTCTAGTCTTGTTTTGAATCGCTGAACCTGCAGCTTGTCCATTTGATGAATGGTATGCCCTGTGTCGATGTGGCGGAAGTGGCATTGGTCACAGGCCGTCTGATGATGAAAAGCCCGTGGCGAAGCGAGAATCAAATCGAGGCATAAGAGACAAGAAGAAGGTCGAGACCAGAGGTTGACCAGTCCTTCATCGAAAGTTGCGTCCATGGCACTCGGGCGCGCCTACAGCGCGAAAGAAGGATTGTGGCTTACCCTCTTTTCCTAAACAATCGAACCGCAAAGTAGATCACGATCACAACGATTACGACCTCAACTATAGTCCGAATCGTCATTTTGCATCCCTCCCTAACGATATGAGACGCATACTCGACATTCTTGGCTCTGCGATACAACCGCTAAACTCAGCCGACCTTAGCAGGTAACGTGCAGAATGGCGTTGGTTCTCTTCGGACGCTTGTTTAATATCCCAATCGCCTTTCCTGTCGGCAGAGCCAGCAATGCAACACCGCGCCTCCGTGCCTCTTGCTTCACTTCGTTCATTAAAGGCAAGGTGCCCATCCCTGTGCCAATGACCAACTGCTCACAATTCCACGGTATCTTCTCTTCGAGTGACAGCGGCGTTTGCCCAAAGGACACGCGGTACTTCTTGGACGGCTTTTTCTCGCGTTTCTTGATCTTTCCGTGATCAATCACCAGATCGTGGTCGTACACTGTCCCATCGACTCGGATGCGACCGAATGCAAAGTCCTCAATTTTCATGGAGCCCCACCAAACTGGCAACTCAGTGCCAGTTCCTACCCCTATTCTCTGTCAGATCGCGATTCTATGACGGACGATTCGCCCCAAGTTTGATCCCCACATCCGAATTACCCCAATGGTCCTCGGTCATCCAGATCAATCCGAACAGTGAGAAGCTGCGTTCCGAACAGCCGAACTGCCCGTGCATTGCCGGCGCTGCTCGGCAACTGACTCGCCAACCAGCGTTGGCGCTCTCGCGGATCGTCGTCGGGGAGCAGATGTGCTGTGCCCGTGTGCCAGCGATACCTTAGTCCCTCGCGCAGTTTCAGACGCACATGCGGATCACGCTCAATGTTGCGGACGTATCCCCTCTTCATCCCGTGCTCTGCTACCAGCCAGAATTGGTTTCCGACTCGTCCATTAGCCGACAGGGGTCCGCCTTGGCTTGCCCGTGTTCCGTCCTGTCGTTTCGAGCAACGCATATCCGAGTAAGGGCAGACCAATCGCAAGCGCGAGCTTGATCTGCCGGTTTAGCACGTACTTCTGAAGCATGTGGACAATGCGGTGTTTCATTTCGAGTCCTTCCGGTTCTCCTAGGCACGTCGGACTGAACGAAATGTTCTCACAGTCTTGCCGATCAGCGATCCGCGCCGTGGAAACGTCTTGCCGTGCCTCCACGTGGACTCGCGTATGCGATGATCGTCCGCATCATACGTACCTCCCCTTCTTGGCCGATAAGCCTGCAGGGCTGCTGTCTCTTGCCACCCCACATCCGACTGCATTCCCGACTGGACTTGAAACATTGAGTGTCTATAATGTCTGGCTCGGAACTCAGGTCTCGGTATTGCGGTGAAACCCATGTCACCCGACATTTACGAGAATGCTGATTGGTGGAACTCCGATCAGTCCGAATCCATCCACTCCCGTGATCTCGAAGGCAGCAAGAATTCGTACAGCTTAGGGTCACGAATTGCGAAGGGTGGGTGGTGAGCATGGCATCGTGATGAACTCCAACAAACGTGAGCAATCCCAAAGAATGCGTGAGAGCCCGAACCTGCTTGCGGGCATCGTTGGATCGGCTATGGACGCGATCATCGCCGTAGATGAGACCCAGCGGATCGTGCTGTTTAATGTCGCTGCGGAAAAAATGTTCGCCTGTCCGGCAAATGAAGCAATCGGAAGTTCCGTCGAACGCTTTATCCCGAAACGCTTTCGTGCTGGACACAGTTCACGCGTCCGTCGATTTGGCGAGAGTGGGGTCAGCAATCGCACTTTGCGTGGTCTGGGCACGTTGTGGGGGCTGCGAGCCACGGGTGAAGAATTTCCGATAGAGGCTTTCATCTCCAAAGTTGAATCTGACGGTCATAAGTACTTCACCGTCGTTATTCGAGACATCACTGAGCGGAAATTGTCGGAAGAGTCTCTACGCGCCAGCGAGGAACGCCTGCGATTGGCGCAGCAAGCCGCTGGCATAGGGACTTTTGAATGGAATATTCAAACAGGGGTGAATGCTTGGACACCCGAACTCGAGGCGCTGTACGGTTTGCCACCGGGAGGATTTGGAGGAACACAAACCGCGTTCGAGAATCTCGTTCACCCCGATGATCGAGCCGGAGTCATTGCTTTAGATGATCGGGCGTTGAAAACGGGACTACCGACGAAAGGAGAATGGCGGGTAGTCTGGCCTGACGGAAGTGTTCACTGGATAGCTGGACGCTGGCAGGTTTACATGAATGAGTCTGGTCAGCCTTCGCGAATGGTTGGCGTCAATATCGATATAACCGACCGCAAACTCGCGGAGGAGGCACTTGCCAGAGCAAATGAGCGGCTTCACCTTGCGATTGACTCTGGCTCCGTCGGAGGTTGGGATTTCGATCTCAAGACTGATACGAGTGTGTGGTTCGGTAAGGCGCATGCCCAGCTAGGAATGAAACCTGAGGAGACCTTGGGATCGCATCAAGAATTTTGGGATCGTGTATATGAGGACGACCGCGAACACTTGCGGCATGCAATGCGTGTAGCCAAAGACAAACACGAGGAGTTCATCGAAGATTTTCGGGTTGTTTGGGGGGACGGGACAACTCATTGGTTGCGCTCACGAGGTCGGTACCAGTACGCCACAAATGGAGAACCGGAGCGAATGCTAGGCATATCGCTCGACATCACCGTGAGCAAGCAAGCCGAACAAGCACTGCGCGAGAGCGAACAACGGTTCCTTCTGGCAGCTCAGGCTGGAAAAATGTACTCGTTTGAGTGGGATGTCAGAACAGGTGCGGTGGTGCGCTCTCCTGAATATGTCACGGTCTTGGGTGCGACGGAGCAGTCGCGCTCTACCCACCGGCAGTTCGTTGACAAAATCCATCTAGACGACCGCTCCCGGTTTATTGCCACAATTGCTGCACTAACCCCGGATAACCCGACTGGTATCGTTACGTTCCGCGTGATAAATCCCGACGGCAGTCTAGTGTGGCTACGAAGCAGTGGACGTGGCATTTTTGACGATCAAGGCAGAGTGCTGCGGGTGATCGGCATGGTAGCCGATGTCACCGATCAAAAACTGGCCGAAGAGGAGCTTCGCGCCCACGAGGAACGGCTGCGATTGGCGCAGTGGGCTGCTCGCATTGGAACTTTTGATTTGAACATGCGAACCGGGGTGGATATTTGGACGCCGGAAACGGAAGCATTGTACGGTTTGCCGCCGGGTGGCTTTGGCGGGACATTGGCCGCTTTTGAGAATCTGATTCATCCAGATGATCGACAAAGAATCATCGAGTTAACTCACGAGATGGTGCGAACCGGACAGGCCACAGAAACAGAATGGCGCGTCGTCTGGCCAGACGGGAGCGTTCATTGGATAGCTGGGCGTGCGCAGGTCCTTAAGGATGAGTCCGGCAAGCCTTCACGAATGCTGGGCGTCAATTTAGACATCACCGAGCGCAAGAGGGTAGAAGAGGCCAAATTTAGGATGGCCGCAATTGTCGAATCGTCCGAAGATGCGATCATCTCCGAGAATTGGGACGGGGTCATCACGAGTTGGAACGCCGGTGCAGAGCATATGTTCGCATACACAGAGGCGGAAGCCGTCGGACAGCCAATTTCCATTGTCGTTCCGGTTGAGCTACAGGACGAGCAAGATCGGAATTTTGAGAAGCTGCGGAATGGAGAATGCATTGATCATTACGAGACAGTTCGAGTTACGAAAACAGGGAGAAGAGTCAACGTATCCCTGAGCATTTCCCCGCTTAAGGATTCGACTGGCAGAATAACGGGTTTTTCCAAAATTGCCCGTGACATCAGCGAACGCAAGCAGATGGAAGAGGCGCTTTCAGGCATGAATCGAAGGCTGATTGATGCACAGGAGCAAGATCGCGCTCGCATTGGAAGAGACCTTCATGATCACATTAACCAGCAATTGGCGTTAGTAGCCGTCGAACTCGAACAATTGAGAAACCATCCTCCTGATTCCGCTATCGAGACTTGCACTCGGCTTAAAGAGATCAGAGACCAAGTTACGGCGATTGCAACCGAAGTGCAATCCATATCGCATCAACTGCACTCTCCACAATTGGAAATTCTTGGCATCGTCGGCGCGACAAGGAGTTTCTGTAGGGAGTTTGCGGCTCGTCAAAAAGTCTCTATTGATTTCACACACGACGACATCCCAAGGGATGTGCCCCACGACGTTTCATTGTGCCTCTTCCGTGTTTTGCAGGAGGCGTTGCACAACGCGGTAAAGCACAGCAACGTACGGGATTACAAGGTGAGATTGGGTTGCTCAGCGACCGAGTTTCATCTTACGGTATCGGATCGAGGGATTGGGTTTGACGCTAAAACCGCGATGAACGGTGGGGGACTGGGGCTCGTGAGCATGCGCGAACGCGTTCGGCTTGTGAACGGAACGATTGTGATTGATTCGAAGCCGATGGGTGGAACGACAATCCACGTTCGCGTGCCGTTCTCAGAGCAAGGTTCTCAACGGGCTGCGGGGTAGGTCGCCGGAGCAATCTGCCGAAACCGAAGTGTAGTCGTCCATTGCCAATCTAAGGCGTTTTCTTGGTCGCCTAATAACTCAGTTCCAGTCCATGAACGGCTGAATGTTCCGCGCAGATTCCTTCGAAGATGGGGTTGTTTTCTTTATTAGGAAAGGCGCTCGACAAATACCCACACAAAGTGTCCACGTCATAGCCTCTCGTAATCTCGTCCCACAGGTGTTCGAGCTTGATCGCCCCTTCGGCCTTTCCTTCTGACAACAGGATCGACGAAATTTCTCCGCAAACTGCAACCCGACCGTGTTTTCCTTTTACCCAGTTGGCTGCTCCCACAATGAGATCGCCTATCACTTTCGCACAGAGAAGGGGATCAGGCATGTCATTGACCGTCAATCTTGATAGCGCATCAGCGGCGTCCAACAAAATAAAGCTCCCCTCTTCGATGGCGGTACGCACGTTCACACCATCGGCTTCCAATACGGAAAGAAGGCCAGCGCGGTGTGCCTCGGTCACGACAACGATCACCGCATTCTCAGTCTTCAGAGAAGATTCGATAAAGCGAGCATAGCCATCAACAACAGAATCGTCGTCTGCATAGAACGCGACTTCATGACAATGCGCCATCGCTGCGGCGTGGTCATCTTTGCGTGCGTTCGAATCGTGGCCCGTCAAGCTGGCACTGACGAACTGCTTGCCCTGAAGAACGGCTTTCACCGCAGGCAAGAGTTCGCTTCCGGCATCCGACTTTACCACATAGCCGCCTGCACCCGTGCGTAGGGCTTCTTCCACAATGTCGCAAGAGCGATTTTCGCTCACGAAAAGAATTTTCGCTTTCGGAGCGTGCTGGCGGACTCGCCTCGCGGCTTGGATTCCATTCAGTGCCGGAAGACCGATGTCCAGCACGATTAAGTCTGGTTGCAGTTCTTGGCCTTTCCGAACTGCTTCAAGTCCGTCCCGCACTTCACCGATGACCAGAAATCCCTGTTGTTCCTGAAGTGTCGCGGAGACGAAACGACGCCAAGCATCGTGATCATCCACTACGAGAACACGGGTTGGGGATGTAGCCAAGAAGCACCTTACCTAATTGGACTGAACCGTGCAGTTGTAGTTAAGTTGCTGAACTTAACTCAAAGGATCACACAACGGAACCAGTTTGTTCGTTGCGCCAAAGCAATTAGGGTCGTGCCAAGATATGCCGATTCCTGATACGGACGGATTCTTACAAGAGGGCGGCGTTCACACCTGTAAGCAGGTCGTTTGCATTTGCCTTCACAACGAAGCCGTGTGCGCCCGTGCTCATGGCTTCGCAGACCACATCCGGAGAAGATTCTTGACTCACGAAGAG
>DATFSE010000154.1:0-49258 GCA_035262745.1 Casimicrobiaceae bacterium
TCCTGGCGACGGCGAAGGCACGTCCATCGTCGCCTTGTCCGATTCGAGCGTGACGAGCGGATCCTCGGCCTTGACGGTGTCGCCCGCTTTGACGAACACCTCGATGATCGGCACGTCCTTGAAGTCGCCGATGTCGGGGACCTTGACCTCGATGCTTCCTCCGGCGCCTGCGCTCGGCGCGGGCGCGCGCGGAGCGGCACTTGTTCCCCCGCTCGCAGGGGAGGGCGCCGGCGCAGCAGAGGGCCGCGATGGTGGGGGCGCAGCCTTGGGCGCGGCGCTCGCCCCTGCGCCATCCGAATCGATGGTGAGAAGGAGGCTCCCTTCGCTGACCTTGTCGCCGACTTTCGCCTTCATGTCCTTGACGACGCCCGCGGCCGGCGACGGCACGTCCATGGTCGCCTTATCGGATTCCAGCGTGACGAGCGAATCCTCCGCCCTCACCTTATCGCCCGGTTTGACGAAAACCTCGATGATCGGCACGTCCTTGAAGTCGCCGATGTCGGGAACTTTGACCTCGATGGTGCTCATGATCACACCGTCCACGGCGCGGGCTTGGCCGCGTCGACATCGTACTTCTTGATGGCGTCGGCGACCTTCGCCGCGGGAAGCGTTCCATCGTCGGCGAGCGCCTTCAGCGCGGCGACTGCGATGTAATGCCGGTCGATCTCGAAAAAGCGTCGCAATTTCTCGCGCGTGTCCGAGCGTCCGAAGCCGTCGGTGCCGAGCACGACATAGCGGCGCGGTACGAAGGCGCGGATCTGCTCCGCGAAGGCACGCGCGTAGTCGGTCGAGGCGATCACAGGACCCTGCGTATCCTTGAGGCAGGTCTCGACATGCGAGAGCTTCGCCTTCCCGGTCGGGTTGAGCAGGTTCGCGCGCGCCACCGCATTGCCCTCGCGTGCGAGCTCCGTGAACGACGGGCAGCTCCAGATGTCGGCCCCGACGTCCCAGTCCTTCTTCAGCAATTCGGCCGCGGCCATGGCTTCGCGCAGGATGACGCCGCTGCCGAGGAGCTGCACGTGTGCCTTGGCTTTCTTTTCACCCGAGCGCAGCAGATACATCCCTTTGATGATGTCCGGTGCCGCGCCCTCCGGCATCGCCGGATGCGGGTAGTTCTCGTTCATCACCGTGAGGTAGTAATAGACATCCTCCTGATCCGCATACATGCGTCGCAAGCCGTCCTGGATGATCACCGCGACTTCGTAACCGAAGGTGGGATCGTAAGAGATGCAATTCGGCACGGTCGCCGACAGCAGATGCGAGTGTCCGTCCTCGTGCTGCAGCCCTTCGCCGTTGAGCGTCGTGCGCCCGGCGGTGCCGCCGAGGAGGAATCCGCGCGAGCGCATGTCGCCGGCGGCCCAGGCGAGGTCGCCCACGCGCTGGAAGCCGAACATCGAGTAGAAGATGTAGAACGGGATCATCTGGACACCGTGCGTCGAATACGCGGTCGCCGCGGCGATCCAGTCGCACATCGCGCCCGCCTCGTTGATCCCCTCCTGCAGGATCTGCCCGTTCTTCATTTCCTTGTAGAACATCAGCTGGTCCGCGTCCTGCGGGGTGTAGAGCTGCCCGAGCTGGTTCCAGATGCCGAGCTGACGGAACATGCCCTCCATGCCGAAGGTGCGCGATTCGTCGGGCACGATCGGCACAATGCGTGGACCGATGTTCTTGTCGCGCAACAGGGTCTGCAGGATCTGCACGAACGCCATCGTCGTCGATATTTCACGATCCTCGGTGCTCTTCAAAAAGCGCTCGAACGTCGAAAGCGCCGGAACCGTCAGCGGGTCGGCTTTGCGCCGGCGCGACGGCAGGAATCCGCCTAGCTCCATGCGCCGAGCCTTCATGTATTCGGCCTCGGGCGAGCCGGGCGGGAACGTTACGTACGGAACCTCGTCGAGCTTGTCATCGGCGACGGGTATCTGGAAGCGATCGCGCATGGTGCGGATCGAATCGGCAGACATCTTTTTCTGCTGATGGGTGATGTTCTGCGCCTCGCCGGATTCGCCCATGCCGAATCCCTTGATGGTTTTCGCCAGGATCACCGTGGGCTGTCCCTTGTGGTTCGCCGCCGCCTGGTAGCCGGCGTAGACCTTGAACGGGTCCAGTCCGCCCCGATTGAGATGCCAGATGTCGTCGTCGGTCCAGTCGGCTACCAGCTCCTTCAACTCCGGCGTGTTGAAGAAATACTCGCGAACATACGCCCCGTCCTTCGACTTGAACGTTTGGTATTCGCCGTCGACGCATTCCATCATGCGCTGCATGAGGATTCCCTTTTTGTCGCGCGCGAACAGGGCATCCCAGCGCGTACCCCAAATCACCTTGACGACGTTCCAGCCCGCGCCACGAAAATCGCTCTCCAGTTCCTGGATGATCTTGCCGTTGCCACGCACCGGCCCGTCCAGGCGCTGGAGATTGCAGTTGACGACGAAGATCAGGTTGTCCAAATTCTCGCGTCCAGCCATTCCGATCGCGCCCATCGATTCGGGCTCGTCCATCTCGCCGTCGCCGCAGAAGCACCATACCTTGCGCGCTTCGGTCTGCGCGAGCCCCCGGTCCTGCAGATACTTCATGAATCGCGCCTGATAGATCGCCATCAACGGCCCGAGTCCCATGGATACCGTCGGGAACTGCCAGAACTCGGGCATCAGCCACGGATGTGGATAGGAAGAGATCCCCTTACCGTCGACCTCCTGACGGAAGTTGTCCATTTGTTCCACGGTGAACCGACCCAGCATGAACGCGCGCGCATAAATACCGGGCGAGGAGTGTCCCTGCACGAACACCAGGTCTCCCCCATGAGCCTCAGAGGGGGGATGCCAGAAATGATTGAAGCCGACGTCGTAGAGCGTCGCGGCCGAAGCGTAGCTCGCGATGTGTCCGCCGACATTGGTGTGCTTGTTCGCCCGCACCACCATCGCCATTGCATTCCACCGCGCGTAGTTGCGGATCTTCTCTTCGACGGTTGCGTCCCCCGGCATCTTGGGCTGCTTGTCGACCGGAATGGTATTGATATAGGCGGTATTGGCCGAAAACGGGACATGCGCGCCGCGTCGGCGGGCCTGGTCGATGATCCGCTCGATCAAAAAGTGCGCTCGATCCGCCCCGACGTGTTCGATGACGCCGTCGATCGCGTCGAGCCATTCGCGGGTTTCCTGGGGATCGATATCACGTGGCATGTCCATGGGACCTCCTGACGGTGGCGGCACCGCGCCTGACCGGAGCATCGATGGTAAGCGTCGACAGCAAGGCCCTGCGTCGCTCGAGCGCGAGCCACCGGCCAGTCGGGGATAGCAGCATCTTACCAGCGCGTGGTGATCAGTTCCATTTGACCGTCGCGGCTACGCGCGGCTTCTTCAGAGGTTCCTCAGATCGGCGAGACCGTACGCGTCGGCGTAACCACAGCCTCGACAGTCAGGTCGTGAAGGGCTGCGGGCACTCGGTCGACGATCTGCAGGTCGAACGCTCCCGCTATTCTGTGTGCATCCGGACGCAACAGCGGCAGCAGACGATCGTAGTAGCCGCCGCCGTAACCGAGCCGGCGGCCCGCGGCGTCGAACGCCACGCCGGGGACCAGCGCCCAGTCGATCGTCGCAGGCTCGACCGCTCCGCAATGTGCGAGCGGTTCCGGAATGGTACGGTAGCCTGGCGCCACGTCGATAGCGAGGTCGGCGACCAGACACAAATCAAGCATGCGGCGCTCGAGATTCACCCGCGGCAGCACCGCCGCCTTGCCCCGTGCGAGCGCTAGCGCGAGCAGCGGCCGGGTGTCCCATTCGCTGCCGAAGGGGAGTGTGAGCAGCACGCTGGCGGCGCGGTCGAAATCGCTGCGCGTCCCTAGTGTCGCGGCAATCGCCCGGCTTCCTGCTTCGCGCTCAGCAGCCGACAGCCGATTACGCTCGGCGAGTATTCGCGAGCGCAACTCGAGCTTGGCGTCGCGCAGGTTGCCGGAGGTCGCGCGAGCCGGGTCGAACGGGGACGAAGCCACGGGAAGGCATGGTACCGCAAGCCCTAGCAGGCCAGGGGCATCAGCCTGCTTTCATAGCACCGTCCCTTATAATGGCGATCTTCCTCCTGCATACGTCCCATGAACTACAACCACCAGCACCATCGCGCCCGCCGCACGCAACTCATTTCCGAAATGCGCCGCCAGACCGGCGGTGGCATTGCCGCGATTCCGACCTCGCCGGAAGCGGTCCGGAACGCCGATACCCACTATCCCTATCGCCCGGACAGTCATTTCTACTATTTGTCGGGATTTCCCGAGCCTGAAGCGGTCGCGGTGCTCCTCGCTGGGAACGATGAAGGCGATTCAAAGCAGATTCTTTTCTGCCGCGACAAGAACGCCGAGCGCGAGATCTGGGACGGGTTTCGCTATGGTCCCGACGCTGCGCGCGAAATCTTCGGCTTCGACGAGGCGTACCCAATCGTCGAAGTCGGCGCCAAGCTCGCCGACTGGACCTGCGATCGGCCCGCGTTGTATACGCCGCTGGGCTTGTATCCGGCGTGGGACGATACCATCACCCGGACGCTCAACGAAGTTCGCAACCGCGTGCGCACCGGAGTCGCCGTTCCCGAAACGGTGGTCGACGCGCGCGCGCCGCTAGCGGCGATGCGGGTGCTCAAGGACGAGCACGAGTTGAAGCTTATCCGGCGCGCAGCTGAGATCTCCAGCGGGGCCCACCGCAGGGCAATGTCACGCGCCCGGCCCGGATGGTACGAGTACCAGGTAGAGGCCGAGCTGGTCCATGAATTCCTGAGCCAGGGCGCGCAGGCCGTGGCGTATCCCTCGATCGTGGCGTCGGGACCGAACGCCTGCGTGCTGCACTACCGCGAAAACAACCGCCAGATGCAGCAGGACGACCTGCTGCTCATCGACGCAGGATCCGAGTTCCAGGGCTACGCTTCGGATATCACGCGTACCTTTCCGGTGGGCGGCAGATTCAGCGGGCCGCAGAAGGCGATCTACGAGATCGTGCTTGCGGCGCAGCTCGCCTGCATCGACGCGGTCAAGCCCGGGCGACCTTTCCACGATTACCATCAGGTTGCGGAACGTGTCCTGGCGCAAGGTATGATCGATCTCGGCCTGTGCGAAGGGTCGCTCGATGCGGTGCTCGAATCGGGTGCCTACAAGCAGTTCTACATGCACCGCGCAGGCCACTGGCTCGGGCTCGACGTGCATGACGCGGGGCTGTATCGCATTCAGGGCGAGTCGCATGTACTGCAGCCAGGCATGGTGCTGACGGTGGAGCCGGGTTGCTACATTCGTCCCGGCGACAAGGTACCGGAAAGATTCTGGGAAATTGGCGTGCGCATCGAGGATGATGTACTGGTGACGACCGGCGGCAACGAAAATCTCACGGCCGCCACGCCCAAGACCGTCGCGGACGTCGAAGCGGCGTGCACCCGTTGAGGTGTTGCCGGTGCGAGGACGATAGGACCGCCGCGGAGCTTCACTGATGCTGGACGTCGCGATTGTCGGCGCGGGACCTGTCGGCGCAACGCTTGCACTGGGGCTTGCGCGGGGAGAGCTGGACGTCGTCGCGCTCGACTCACGTCCCGTCCGAACGAGCGTGCGGGCCGATCGTTCGCTTGCGCTCTCTCATGCAGCGCGCCTCATTTTCGAACGCGTTGGTGTGTGGGGAGAGCTGTCGTCGGCGGCGCATGCCGTCACGCCCATCGCCGCCATCGACATCTCACAGCGGGGCGGCTTCGGAACCGCTCGAATCGACGCGGCCGAGCACGGACTGCCCGCGCTGGGGTACGTCGTGAGCTACCGCGCGCTGCAAGGCGCGCTCGACAATGCGCTCGCACGCGCCAAAGTGCGCGTGGAGCACGGCTTCACCGTCGAGCGCGTGGACGCGGCGCCGGCGCAGGCGTGCGTAGAGGGCAAGAGTGACAGCGCCGCTGCAAGCTGGACCTGCCGCCTCGCTGCCGTGGCCGACGGCGGCGGCGACATGGTCGGCGGCATCGTGCGCCATCACCATGATTACGGGCGAGTGGCGCTCATCGCCCAGGTCTGGACGCGCGAAGCGCAGAGAGGTGTCGCTTTCGAGCGATTCACTCCCGAAGGGCCGATGGCGCTGCTGCCTGAAGGTGATCATTTCGGATTGGTGTGGACGACAAACCCGCAGCACGGTTCCGACCTGCTTGCGCTGTCCGATGGCGAGTTCCTTGCGCAGCTCACCGATCGCTTCGGTCGGCACGCAGGTTGCTTCGAGCGAGTTTCGAATCGGCGCACTTTTCCGCTTTTCCTCGACTTCGCCGATCGAGTCGCTGCGGAGCGAATCGTCCTGCTCGGCAACGCAGCACAGGCACTGCATCCCGTCGCCGGACAAGGACTGAATCTCGGCATTCGCGATGCGTGGGAGTTGGCGCAAGAGTTGCTTGCAACCAAGCGCGACGAAATCGGCGCGCGGGTTCAACTTTCCGCTTACGCGAAGCGCCGCCGCACCGATCGTTGGGCGGGCGTCGCGTTCACGCATGGTCTGCTGCGCATTTTCGGCAACAATCACGCGCTGCTGCGCTGGCCGCGGGGGTTGGCGCTCACTCTGCTCGACGCGTTGCCGCCGTTCAAACGCGTTTTTACGCAAGCGATGTTGTTCGGCGTGCACTAAACGCAACACTCTGCAACGCAATCCGACGAACGCGATGACATGCGTCGCGCAAAGTCGGTATAATCCGCTCCCTTCCTGTTGCAACTCCAATCGTGCGCATCGGCCCGCATCACCTCGAGAACAACTTGGTCGTCGCGCCGATGGCGGGCGTCACCGATCGCCCTTTCCGGCAGTTGTGCAAGCGGCTCGGCGCGGGACTTGCGGTGTCGGAAATGGTTTCAGCGGACCCGAGGCTGCGCACGACGCCCAAGTCACAGCGCCGAATCGACCATCGGGGCGAGGTCGAGCCGATCGTCGTGCAGATCGCGGGTAGCGAGCCGCGGCAACTCGCCGAAGCCGCGCGCTACAACGTCGAGCGCGGCGCGCAGATCATCGACATCAACATGGGCTGCCCCGCAAAAAAAGTGTGCAATGTGGCCGCGGGTTCCGCGTTGCTCAAGGACGAGGCGCTGGTAGCCACGATTCTCAACGCGGTGGTCGCCGCGGTCGACGTTCCGGTCACCCTCAAGATCCGCACCGGCTGGAGCCGCGAGCATCGAAATGCGGTGACCATTGCCAGAATCGCCGAGCAAGCGGGGATCGCGGCCTTGTCGGTTCACGGCAGGACTCGCGAATGTGGCTTTTCGGGCCAAGTGGAATACGACACGATTCGCGAGGTGAAGCGCAATGTGCGCCTTCCCGTTGCCGCGAACGGAGACATCGACTCCCCGGAAAAAGCGCTCAGCGTGCTCGAGCGCACCGGTGTCGACGCGGTGATGATCGGACGAGCCGCGCAGGGACGCCCTTGGATATTCCGAGAGGTCCGCCATTATCTCGAGAGAGGCGAACGTTTGCCGCCGCCTCGCGTCGAGGAGATTCGAGCGCTCATCGTCGAGCATCTTGGCGACCATTACGCGCTCTACGGCGAGGAGACCGGAGTCAAAACGGCGCGCAAGCATCTCGGCTGGTATGCGAGCGGGCTCGCCGGAGGAGAGGCATTTCGCAATGAAGTCAACCGGCTCGAAACCGCGGCGGCACAGCTTGCTGCGGTCGACCGGTTTTTTGATCGACTCGCCGATCGTGGCGAGCGCCTCGCCTATGCCGAGGCGCCGGCAGAAGCTTCGTGGGAAGAGGAGGCCCTCGCAGCGTGAAAAGAACCGTCCGCATGAACGGCGGCAATGACATCTGCCGCAGCGTCGAGAAATCGCTCGACGACTATTTCCAGAGACTCGATGGCGAACAGCCGCACCACATCTACGACATGGTCATTTGCAACGTCGAGCGTTCGCTGCTCTCGCTGATCATGCATCGCACCGGCGGCAACCAGACGCACGCCGCAGATATGCTCGGACTGAACCGCAATACGTTGCGGTCGAAGCTCTCCAAGTACGGCATTCGCTAGGGAACCTTGATTGGTGGCGGTCGATCTCGTGGCATGACCGCACCGATTTCTCAGGCGCTGCTGTCGGTCTCGGACAAGACCGGGCTTGCAGATTTCGCGCGCGGCCTTGCAGCGCTGTCGATACGGCTGCTGTCTACGGGCGGCACGGCAAGAGCGCTTGCCGACGCTCACTTGCCGGTCACGGAAATCGGCGCCTACACCGGGTTTCCGGAGATGCTCGACGGCCGGGTGAAGACATTGCACCCGAAAGTGCACGGCGGCATCCTCGCGCGGCGCGACCTGCCGGAGCACGTCGGCGCGCTGCAGGCTCACGGCATCGCAACCATCGACCTGGTCGTTGTCAATCTCTATCCCTTTCGCCAAACGATTGCAAAACCGGGGTGCACGCTCGCCGACGCCATTGAGAATATCGACATCGGCGGCCCGACGCTGGTGCGTGCGGCGGCGAAGAACTACGCCCACGTCGGAGTCGTCGTCGATCCCGCCGACTATCCGGCGCTACTCGAGGAGTTGCGCGCCAACGGCGGGCGCCTTTCGCTTGAGACGCGCTTCACGCTCGCGCAGAAGGCGTTTTCGCATACTGCAGCCTACGACGGTGCGATAAGCAACTACCTGACCGCACGCGATGCGGGCGGAGTGCCGCGACGCTTTCCCGATTCCCTGAGCTGGACCGGCAAGAAGCTCCAGGAGCTGCGCTACGGTGAAAATCCGCACCAGGAAGCGGCGTTCTATCGCGACGAGGTGCCACAACCTGGAACGATCGCCGCCGCAACGCAGCTTCAGGGCAAGGAGCTTTCCTACAACAACATCGCCGACAGTGACGCCGCGTGGGAGTGCGTGGGCACGTTTGCGGAAACCGCGTGCGTAATCGTCAAGCATGCGAATCCATGCGGCGTGGCCATTGCCGAAACGCCGCTCGCGGCCTATCGCAAGGCATTCGCCACCGATCCGACATCGGCGTTCGGCGGCATCATCGCCTTCAACCGCGAGGTCGATGCCGCTGTGATCGAGGCCGTCGCCGCTCAGTTCGTCGAAGTCCTGGTCGCGCCTCGCTACAGCGACGACGCTCTGGCTGCGATCGCGCGTAAAGCCAACGTTCGCGTGCTTGCCGTCTCCGACTCGGGCGCGCATGACGGCGGGACATGGGACATGAAACGCGTAGGCGGCGGCATGCTGGTGCAGACTGCCGATTCGGATGACCTCGAAGCTTCGACCCTCAAGGTGGTCACGCGCAAAGCGCCGACGCGAGAGCAGCTCTCCGATCTCGCCTTCGCATGGCGCGTAGCGCGATTCGTCAAATCCAACGCCATCGTTTATTGTAGCGGCGGGCAGACGCTGGGGATTGGCGCCGGACAGATGAGCCGGGTAGATTCCACCCGGGTCGCTGCGATCAAGGCCGCTGCTGCTGGTTTGTCGCTCGCGGGGTCGGTCGCTGCATCCGATGCCTTTTTTCCGTTTCGCGACGGACTCGATGTGGTTGCCGACAACGGCGCCGTCGCGGTGATCCAGCCGGGGGGCAGTGTGCGTGACGCCGAAGTGATCGCTGCCGCCGACGAACGCGGGATCGCCATGGTATTCACCGGAGTGCGCCACTTCCGGCATTGAACCAACAGCCAGACGGAGGAGATTCTTGAAGCGATGCGCGCTTGCGATCGTCATCATGCTTGTGCTACCCGGCCGTGCTCTAGCGTTGGAATGCGCGGATTTCTGGACTTGGATTGAGTTCGGTTGCCGGCATGTGGTCGACACCTACGAAGAGGGCGGCAACGCGCTTCTCCTATCGGGCTATCAGTGGCACATTCCTTATAGCTGGTCGCCGGAGGCCCGCGCGGCGGAGAACGAGAACGCATGGGGTGGCGGCATAGCTCGCTCGCGTGAGAATCCGAACGGTTACACCGAGGACGTGTTCTTCCTGGTATTCGAGGATTCGCACAAAGCGGCGCAATTCAATCTCGGTTACGCCTGGAGGACCTATTGGGGCAACCGTGACGTCCTTCAGGCGGGACTTGGTTTTTCCGCCTTGATCGTGCAGCGTCCCGACATAGCGAATGGTTGGCCGTTCCCGGCTGTGCTGCCGCTGTTGACGCTGCGGCATCAGAACGTCGAGGTCCTCTCCGCCTACGTCCCGAAATTGAACGGCGGCATCAACCATGGCAGCGTCTTGTACATTTTTGGCAAGATCGATCTCAAGTAATCGCGGCGCCATGCCACGGTCAGCCGCGCCCGACGCGACCGTTGCGGGCCGCGGCACATGAACGTCCTGGTCATCGGCGGCGGCGGCCGCGAGCACGCGCTCGCCTGGAAAATCGCCCAGTCGCCGCGGGTGGGCAAGGTGTTCGTCGCGCCCGGCAACGCCGGCACGGCACGCGAACTCGGCCTTACCAACGTCGCCATCACATCGATTCCGGAGCTCGTCGCGTTTGCGTCGGCAGAAAGTGTCTCCCTTACCGTGGTTGGGCCGGAGGGGCCGCTCGCTGACGGAATCGTTGACGAGTTTCGCGCAGCGGGGCTCAAAATCTTCGGTCCGACACGAGACGCGACGCGGCTCGAAAGCTCCAAGGACTTTGCCAAGGCTTTCATGGTTCGGCATGGAATCCCGACAGCGGCCTATCAGACATTCACCGATGCGCCGAGCGCTCACGCTTACGTCGACGCCCACGGCGCGCCAATCGTGGTCAAGGCCGACGGCCTCGCTGCAGGGAAAGGCGTCGTGGTCGCTGCCAGCATCGAAGAGGCACACGTCGCGATCGACGCGATGCTGGTCGATCATCGCGTCGGAGAAGCGGGCGCGCGCGTGGTGATCGAAGATTGCCTCGCCGGCGAAGAAGCGAGCTTTATCGTCATGGTGGACGGAGCGCACGTCCTGCCGCTCGCCTCGTCGCAGGATCACAAGCGGTTGCTCGACGGCGACCGCGGCCCCAATACCGGAGGGATGGGCGCATACTCGCCGGCGCCGGTGGTCACCCCGGCGATACACGCCCGAATCATGCGTGAGATCATCATGCCGGCGGTGAACGGCATGGCAGCGGAGGGAGAGCCTTATGTCGGTTTTTTGTACGCCGGCGTGATGATCGACGAGGCGGGCAAGGTGCGCACTCTGGAGTTCAACTGTCGTCTGGGGGATCCTGAGACACAACCTGTGCTGCTGCGAATGAAGTCGGACTTGCTCGAGCTTATCCGGCATGCCATCGATGGATCGCTCGACCAGATCGACGCCGAGTGGGATCGGCGCGCGGCGGTGGGAATCGTGCTCGCAGCAGCGGGATACCCTGACAGTCCGCGCAAGGGCGAGGTGATATCAGGACTCGACGGTGTTGCCGACGACTGCAAGGTCTTTCACGCGGGCACGGCCGTTGCCGGAGAAACCATTGTCACCAGCGGCGGACGCGTGCTCTGCGTGACCGCGCTCGGTGAGACCGTTCGCCAGGCGCAACGGTCGGCCTACGCAGCAGCGGAATTGATTCGTTTCGAGGGCATGCAGTACCGCCGCGACATCGGACACCGGGCCCTCGCTGCCGTCCGCGTCTAAGGCGTACGACTCGCTTGAATCTCCGCCGCGTCCACGATTACTTTAGCGATCTGCAGTCGCGCATCGTCGAGCGACTGGAAGCGCTCGACGGCGAGCGCTTTCTCTCCGATGAATGGCAACGGCCCGAAGGCGGAGGCGGACTCACGCGCGTCATCGAGGGCGGCAACGTTTTCGAGCGCGGCGGAGTCAACTTCTCGCACGTTATGGGAGATCGGCTACCCCCTTCGGCAACCGCGGCGCGGCCGCAGCTCGCCGGTTGCGAGTTCGAGGTGACGGGCGTATCGCTGGTGCTGCATCCGTTCAACCCATATGTGCCCACCGTACACATGAACGTGCGCTTTTTCGTCGCGCAAAAGGAGAATGCCGACGCACTGTGGTGGTTCGGCGGCGGCATGGACCTGACTCCTTACTACGGGTTCGAGGAAGACGCGCGGCATTTCCATGGCACATGCCGGGATGCCCTGGCCGCCTTCGGCGCCGGCTATCATCCTCGGTTCAAACGCTGGTGCGACGAATACTTCTATATCAGGCATCGGCGCGAGCCTCGCGGCATCGGCGGGATTTTCTTCGACGACTTGAACCAGGGAGGCTTCGATCACTGCTTCGCCCTGACGCGCAGCGTGGGCGATCACTTCCTGCCGGCCTACGAGCCCATTTTGCAGCGGCGGGAGACGCTCTCGTACGGCGAGCGAGAACGCGATTTCCAGGCGTACCGCCGCGGGCGATACGTCGAGTTCAACTTGGTCTACGATCGCGGAACGCTGTTCGGACTGCAATCCAACGGCCGCGCCGAGGCGATCCTGATGTCGCTGCCGCCTGCGGTGAGATGGCGCTACGACTGGCGTCCCGAGCCCGGAAGCGCGGAAGCGCGGCTCACCACCGATTTTCTCGTTGCACGCGACTGGCTCGCATGAAAAGCAAAAATGACGATGCGCATCTTGCAGAGACGAAGGTCTCCTCCGAGCAAGTCTTTCGGGGTGAGCTGCTTGATGTCAGGCGCGACACCGTGCGCCTTCCAGACGGCGGCGAAACCACACGCGAGTACATCGTCCATCCCGGCGCCGTAATGATCATTCCGCGGCTGCCCGACGGCAAGCTTCTGCTCGAGCGCCAGTACCGATATCCGCACGCCCGGGTGTTCATTGAATTTCCGGCGGGCAAGATCGATCCGGGAGAAGATCCCCTGGCCACCGCGAAGCGTGAGCTCGCCGAGGAGACCGGTTATACGGCGACCGATTGGACGTATCTCGCGCAGCTGCATCCCATCGTTGCCTATTGCACCGAGCGCATCGACATCTTCGTTGCCGACGGACTGGAGCATGTGGGCGCGCAGCTTGATCACGGCGAATTCCTCGAGACCTTCACTGCCGGGCTCGATCAGGCGCTCGAGTGGCTCGATCGCGGCGAGATCACAGACTCGAAGACAATGATCGGACTGTTGCTGCTCGCGCGACGTGCCCCAGCGATTCCGCAGCGATGACCCGATCCTCCGTAGCCGTGCGCCGATTGCTTATCACCGGGCGCGTGCAAGGCGTCGGATTTCGCTTCGCGTTTGCCGATGAGGCGCGCGAACTCGGGCTGCGAGGCTGGGTGCGCAATCGACGCGACGGCAGCGTGGAAGCGATCATCGTTGGTACCGAGGAGGAGGTCGAAGCGATGGTCGCCTGGGCCCGACGCGGGCCTCCGGCGGCGCGAGTCGTCACGGTGAGCGTCGAGGCCGCTGCGGGCGAGTTCGATCGCTTCGACGTCGCGCCGACCGTCTAGACGTGCGTCAAATCGCCTGCTGCCGTTGGCTAGCCCGGAGGAGAAGTAAGGCCGTAGATGTCCTTCCACGCCACGTAGCTCGCTGCGGAGAGCAGCGGAAGAATGGCGATCAGCGCTATGCCAAAGCTTAGCAATCCGACGACGATAAGCATCAGCGCCAACACGCCGAAGACCAGAAGCGGAAGCACGTTCAGCGCGAAGCCGTGCGCACTGGTTACAAATGCGTGTCCGAACGACGCGTGGTCGAACAGCGCGGCAAAGGGGACGAACAGCACTGGCAAAGACGCCAAGGTGCCGACGGTGAACATGGCACCCATAGTCGAGGTCGACAGCTCGATGTCTTCGCCGCCGGGGGCGAGCAGATTGACCCCCGCCACCGCGTAGCCCGTGATTGCCTCAGCGCCAAACACGATGAGTGCCGAAACGACGATCGCTGCGAGGGCGGCCGCTCTGGCTCCAAAGGCCGCCACAGCGTAACGGAGCTCCAGCGGCTCACCGCGGTCGACGGCGGCCGCACCGATGAGCATGCCGCACTCGATCACCGGAATGATCACCTTCGAGGCCGCGACTCCGATGCCGGGAACGAGTTGCAGGAGCAACTCGGCGGCGAGGGTGATCAACCCGAGCAGGCACCAGTTGAGCGGAGCGCGCTTGAAAAGGCGCATCGCTTCCTCGTACCAGGCAAAGGCGCGTATGACCGGGACCGCACGAGGGACGCGGACCACGCCGATCGAGGTTTCGGTGTTCAACGGTCGACGCCGGTTTTCAGTAGTCGCTGGCTCACATCGTTTGCGGCGGGCGAGTCCGAGGCTACACTGGCGCGCCTTGTCAATTCTACATCGCGAATTCTCTCGCAACGATTTGAAACATTGATCCCGATCACACACGACGAGCTGCCCCTTGCGCTACTGACCGGATTGCGCCTCGCGCGCGTTCACCTGTCGTCGATGCCGGAAGTCGACTCGGCATTGCGAGCAACCGCGAACGGCGAATCGACGCCATGAGCGCTCTGGGCTTCCTCCCCGCCACGGTGCGCAAAAGCTCGACCACCCGCGAGCTGGACGCCGGCGAAATCCTTTTTCACCAGGGCGACAGGGCGCTTTGGATTTACGAGGTCGAACACGGGCGGCTGCGGCTCGTCCGCTATACCGTTGACGGACATCCGGTGCCGTTGCACACGGCGCGAGCGGGCGAGCTCTTCGCCGAGGCCGCGCTCTTTGCCGGGACGTACCGCTGCGATGCCGTTGCCTCCGTGCCGTCGCGGGTACGGGTGTATCCCAAACGCGAACTATTGGCGGCGTTTCGCCGGGACTCCACGGTTGCCGAGCGTTTCATGGCCATCCTGGCCGGGCAGATCCATGCTCTGCGCGCTCGCGTCCAGGAGCGAAATATCCGCTCGGCGAGCGCCCGCGTGCTGCATCACCTGGCGCTGAACACCGGAAAAGACGGTCGGACCGCGCGGCTCGATGGAAGTCTTGTCGACCTCGCGGCGGAGATCGGTCTCACGCACGAGGCGCTGTACAGGACGCTGGGGAGGCTTGAAAAATCCGGCGCCATCGAACGCAATGGATCGGAAATCATGCTGAAGAAATCACCTGGCTTATGATCGGAATCATATGCGCGGCGTCTCCCGCAGCCTAGCATTTGCGAGTCTTGCTTATTGAAAGGGAGTTCGCATGAAGACGTTGAAGCGCTACATCGGTGTCGCCGCTGCAGCGGCGGCTGTTGTCTTCGGCTTCGCACTCGCGCAGTCCATGCATGCCCCATCTCCCTCAGACCCGGCCGGTGAGTCGCCCATGACTCACGGCACAACAGCGCACGATCCGAGCCAGATGCCTTCAATGATGCAGGAGCATTCGCAGCATATGATGCAAGTGCAGGCCATGCACGGCGCGCCAATGGCGAGCATGGGTCTCGCCTCGCCCGGTCAGGACGCCTTCGGCGCGATCCAGGAGGTGGTTCGAAAGCTCGAAGCCGACCCGAAGACGGACTGGTCGAAGGTCGATCTGGAGGCGCTGCGCCAGCACCTGATCGACATGGACGAGGTGACCCTTAGAGCGTCCGCGACGACCAAGCAGATCGAGGGAGGGCTCGCGATCACCGTGACCGGGACCGGCCGCACGCTCGCGGCAATCCATCACATGGTCCCGGCGCACGCGCACGAGATCAACGGCTACAACGGCTGGAGCTGCAAGACCGAAGCGCTGCCGGAGGGCGAGCTGTGGATCGTGACCGCAGGCGATGGAAGACAGGTGGAACGCATCCGAGCCCTTGGCTTCATCGGCATTTTAGTAAGCGGCGAACATCATCAGCCGCATCACCTCGCGATCGCCAAAGGCGAGATGGTGCACGGCCGCTGACCAGCGTGCGGCGAACTCAAGCGGCGGCTTCGCCCAGGTACGCCGCTCGAACTTTGGGATCCGACAATAGCTCTCTGGCCGAGCCTGAAATTGTGATCTCACCGCTTTCCATAACGTAGCCGCGGCGGCTTACCTCGAGCGCGAGCTTCGCGTTCTGCTCGATGAGCAGTATGGTCACGCCCTCCTTGGAGATGGCGAGAACGGTCTCGAAGACCTTTTGCACCATCAGCGGTGCGAGACCCATGGAAGGCTCGTCCAGCAACAGCAGTTTGGGCCGCGACATCATCGCCCGGCCCATGGCAAGCATCTGCTGCTCGCCGCCGGAGAGCGTTCCCGCGGTCTGCCGGCGGCGCTCCTTGAGTCGCGGAAAAAGCTCGAAAACGCGCTCGGTGTCCTGGCGTATCGCCGGGGCGTCGCCACGCGTGTACGCGCCCATCGCGAGGTTTTCGTCAATGGTCAATGCGCCGAAAACACCACGTCCTTCGGGAACCATCGACAATCCCTTGCGCACCAGCTGGAATGCTGGCTTGCCCGTGATGTCTTCGCCGTCATAGTGAATCGAACCGCTCTTGACCGGCTGCAGCCCGGTGATGCCCTTGAGCGTCGTCGTCTTGCCGGCGCCGTTTGCGCCGATCAAGCAGACCAGCTCGCCCTGCTCCACGCCGAGGCTTATGCCCTTGACGGCTTGGATGCCGCCGTATGCAACCTGCAGGCGCTTCAATTCCAGCAGCGGCCGGCCCGACACTCGATCATCCTTTTAAGTTTAGCGATACCTCGCTGCCCAGATAGGCGGCGATGACCTTGGGATCATTCTGCACTTCCGCTGCAGAACCTTCGGCGATCTTGCGGCCATAGTCGAGCACCAGCACCCGGTCGCACACGCTCATCACCAGCTTCATGTCATGCTCGATCAGCAGAATGGTGATTCCGTCGCGGCGGATTTCTTCGAGCAGACGCTTTAAGCCCTGCGTCTCCGTGGCGTTCATTCCGGCGGCCGGCTCGTCCAGAGCGAGCAGCTTGGGCTCGGTCGCGAGCGCGCGAGCGATCTCCAAGCGACGCTGATCCCCATAGGCGAGATGCTTTGCCAGGTCGTTGGCGCGCTTTGCCACCCCGACATAGCCCAAGAGCTCGTAGGCGCGCTTCTCGATCGCAGCTTCCTCGGCGAGCGTGTTCTTGTCGCGGAACATCGCGCCGAACACTCCGGCCTTGGTGCGCACGTGCCGGCCGATCATGACGTTCTCCAGCGCGGAGAGGTTCTGGAACAAGCGTATGTTCTGGAAGGTGCGGGCGATGCCCCGTTCGGCGACCTCGTTTGGTTTCACCCGATCGAGCGGCTCGCCATCGAAAATGAAATTGCCGTCGTCCGCCGTGTAGATTCCGGTAAGGACGTTGAACAGCGAAGTCTTGCCTGCGCCGTTAGGGCCGATCAGACCGTAGATCTCGCCGTGATTGATCGTGAAGCTGACATCGGAGAGCGCGTGCACGCCGCCGAAACGTTTGCTGATGCCTTTGGCGGCAAGCAGGGAGAGCGTGCTCATTCGGCGACGACCTTCGGCGTTTCGAGTTCGCGCTTGCGCACCGCCGAAGGCCAGAGCCCAGCAGGGCGGTAGAGCATGATCGCCACCAGCGCTATGCCGAAGACGAGCAGCCGCACGGTTTCGGCATCGAGAAGAACGCGGCCGAACAGCGCGAGCTGCAACGGCTCCATGGTATAGCGCAGCACTTCGGGAAGCAGCGTGAGCATGACGGCACCGAGGATTACTCCCGGGATATTGCCCATGCCGCCGAGCACGACCATCGCCAGCACGATGATCGACTCGAACAGACCGAAGCTCTCGGGGCTGACGAACTGCTGCGTCGCTGAAAATATGGCGCCGGCGATGCCGCCGAAGGAAGCGCCCATCGCAAACGCAAGCAGCTTGACGTTGCGGGTGTTGATACCCATCGCCTTGGCAGCGACCTCGTCCTCCCTGATGGCCTCCCAAGCCCGACCCAGACGTGAGTTCTGCAGGCGAATGTTGATAACGATCACGCAGATCGTCAGTAGCAACAGCACGTAGTAGTACTTCTGCGGCCCGGAGAAGTCGATTCCGAGGACAGGCCCTGCGCGCGCCAGCGAAAAGCTGCCGATCCGAAAGGGATCGATCAAGTTGATCCCCTGTGGTCCGTTGGTGATGTTGACCGGCGCGTTGAGATTGTTGAGGAAGATGCGAATGATCTCGCCGAAGCCGAGGGTCACGATGGCCAGATAATCGCCCCGCAATTTCAAAGTCGGCGCACCGAGCAGAACTCCGAATATGCAGGCAAGCCCGGCGCCGAGTGGCAGGATCACCCAGAAAGGAAGATGGATGCCGAAGTGCGGCGAAGCGAGCAGCGCGTAGACATACGCGCCGACCGCGTAGAACGCGATATAGCCAAGATCCAGCAGCCCGGCGAAGCCGACGACGATGTTCAGTCCCAGCGCCAGCATGGTGTAGATCATGGCGAAGTTGAGTATGCGAACCCATGCCTGTCCCGCGAGCGCGGCGACGAAGGGCAGCAGGGCCAGCGCTACGACGATGAGCGCGACTCCGGCCCAGACTTTCGGTGGGGCTCGCTTGACGCGCCGCTTGGTCATGCCTTGGCCTCTGTGGAACTAGGATCCGAGAACGCAGCGTGGCGACGCGACTTCGCTTCGCATTGATCCGCTATCGCGTTCATGCACGCTCCGATACGCGTTCGCCCAGCAGCCCCGATGGGCGGAAAATGAGCACGAGAATCAGGACGAAAAAGGCAAAGACGTCCTGATAGTTGCTGCCGAACATGCTGACCTGGTTGTCGCTCGCCGCACATTGCTCGCGCAGCGAGTCGGAGAGCCACGGGAAGCCGCAGATATTCGACACGTCCCCGATGTAACCTGCGCCCAGCGCTTCGATGATCCCGAGCAGGATACCGCCGAGCATGGCGCCTGCCAGGTTGCCGATTCCACCAAGCACCGCGGCAGTGAAAGCCTTCAGCCCCAGCAGAAAGCCCATGTAGTAGTGGGCGATGCCGTAGTAGGTCATCACCATGAGTCCGGCGACGGCGGCGAGCGCGGCGCCGATGACGAAGGCCGCCGAGATGACGACATTGATGTCGATACCCATCAGTCCGGCGACCTGCGGATTCTGCGCGGTGGCGCGCATCGCCATGCCGAGGCGCGTCCGTTGAACCACGAACAACAGCGCGGCCATCAGTATTGCCGCCAATACCACGATGAACATCTGCAGATCCGTCATCGTGGCGCCGAGCAATTCGTGCGGCGTGGGATGAATGATCGGTGGAAAGGTGCGGTAGTTGCGGCCCCACACGACCAAGGCGGCGTTCTGCAGAATGATCGACATGCCGATGGCGGTGATGAGCGGAGCCAGCCGCGGCGCCTTGCGTAGCGGACGGTACGCGATCTTCTCCATGCTGTAGGCAATGGTGATGCACACCAGGATCGCAACGAAAAGACCAACGAGAATGATCACCGCGGTCGGCAGCGGCAGCTGGGCCCCCAACAGCGCGGTGACGACCGAAAGCGACACCATGGCACCAATCATGACCACTTCGCCATGGGCGAAATTGATGAGCCCGATAATGCCGTACACCATGGTGTAGCCCAGGGCGACCAGCGCGTAGACGCTGCCAAGCGTCAACCCGTTGATGATCTGCTGCAGGAGAATTTCCACGCGATCCCTCCCGGCGGCACCGCGACGGTCCGTCGCGCTCGCCGGCATTCTCCGCTGCGCAGCGTTCGTCGGCAACCCTGGGAGCTTCGGAGAGGTTGCCAGCGCTCAAAAAAACGGCGCCCTCGCAAGGGCGCCGTCAGCAAAGCAATCGAGGTCTAGCTTACTTCTTCGTCTCGTCCTTCTTCATCTCGCCTTGCGGCGCTGCGGGGGCCATGGTTCCGCCGGCGGGAGCCGGAGCAGCCGCGGGTGCGGCCGGAGCGGTCGCCATGTCGATCTTCTCCGTCTTGCCTGCGACGTTGACCGCCATCGGCTCGAGTTTGCCGTCCTTGACTTGATACAACGTTATCGCGCCGTTCTTGGTATCCCCGTGCTCGTCGAATTCGATCTTGGCGGTGATGCCGTCATAGGAGATCTTCGCTAACTCCGGCAGATACTTCGCCGGATCGGTCGAATTCGCCTTTTTCATCGCCTCGATCAAAGTCATTGCCGCATCGTAGGAATACGGCGCGTAGACCTGTATCGGGCCGTACTTGGCGGTGAATCGCGTCACGAAGTCCTTGGCGTTGGGCATCTTGTCGGGCGGCAAGCCGGCCTGCGTGCAATATTGGTTCTCCGCCGCGCCTCCGGCCAGCTTGGGCCACTCGGTCGAGCACACGCCGTCACCGGCGATGTACTTGGCCTTGATGCCGAGCTCCTTCATCTGCTTCACCATCGGCCCGCCCTGAGCGTCCATCCCGCCGTACATGATGACGTCGGGATTCTTGGCCTTGATCTTGGTGAGAATCGCCTTGAAGTCGGTCGCCTTGTCGTTGGTGTATTCGCGCGCAACGATGGTGGCGCCGGCAGCCTTGGCGGCCTTCTCGGTCTCGTCAGCGAGTCCCGCGCCATACGCGGTCTTGTCGTCAATGATCGCGATCTTCTTGGCGCCGAGCGTCTCGACGGCAGCCTTGCCGATCACGCTGCCTTGCTGCACGTCGTTGGCCATCACGCGAAACACATCCTTGAAGCCCTGCAACGTCAGCTTGGGATTGGTCGCCGAGGGCGAGATCATCGGAATGCCCGCGTCGTTGTAGATCTTGGAAGCGGGAATCGACGTGCCGGAGTTCAGGTGCCCGACTACGCCCGCGACCTTGTCGTCGACCAGCTTCTGGGCAACGATGGTTCCCTGCTTGGGATCCGCCTGGTCGTCCTGGGCGTCGAGGTCGAACTTGACTTTCTTGCCGTCGATGACGATGCCCTTTGCGTTGGCGTCGTCGATCGCCAGCCGGGCGCCATTTTCGTTGTCCTTGCCCAGATGCGCCTGGGGTCCGGTGGTCGGTGCGACATGGCCGATCTTCACCGTAACTTCAGGCATTGCCGGAGCCGCCGCAGCGGGCGCCGGGGCCTCGGCCTTTTTCGGCTCTTCTTTACCACATCCGTAAACGGTCACCAGCGCGGCCGCGACGAGTGTCAGGCCGAGCGAGCGGTTGACTTTCATGAATGCCCTCCGAAGGAGATGATGAAAAAGGCGGGTGGAACAGAGTATTATTATCTGCGGGCGAGAGACTGTCAATTACGGATTGCGCACTCACCTATTGCGCCGATCCAACGGTTTTGCATTTCGTCGACCTTGACGACGGCTTCCGGCTTCGCATCGCCGTTCTGTCGCTTTGGCCTTGTTCCGCCGTCCGGCCGCGCCCTAAACTCGCGCCGCTCGGTGAATCTGGCGGCGCCGCTTGTGCATCTAATCGGGCGGCAGCGAGTGCAAGGACCGATCGGTCCGGCTCGAAACCGTGGTGGGCACACGATGCCTGCTTGAAGGGAGAAAAGTCGTCCATGGCAAGCTGGTTCACGCGCCGCCGCACGCTTGGCGCACTCATAACCACCATCGTCATCGCCACGATCGCGGCCGGGGTTGGCCTGCGCGCAACCCAGCGTGCAGCCGCGGAGGCGCGGGACAAAGAAACGGTCACGCTGGAGTTCGCGGCGGCCGATGTAGCGACCGTCGAGCCCAAGGTGCTGTCGCGTTGGCTGCACGTGTCCGGGACGCTGCAGCCGGTCAATCAGACAACGGTGAAGTCGAAGGTATCCGGCGAGGTCCGCCAAGTAACCGTGCGCGAGGGTGAAGCTGTCACATCGGGTCAGGTGCTGGTGCGCTTCGATACATCGGACTTGGACGCCAAGCTCACCGAGCGGATTGGTGCGCTCGAGGCGAGCCGGGCGCAGCTCGCGCTCGCTGAAAAGACGCGCACGCAGAACAACGCGTTGCTCAAGCAAGGCTTCATTTCGCAGAACGCCTATGACAGCGCCGATAGCAACCTGTCGGTGAGCCAGGGGACGCTCAAATCCAACGAAGCCCAAGTGCAACTCGCGCGCAATGCCCTGCGCGACGCAGTGGTCATGGCGCCGCTGTCGGGTACGGTTGCCAAGCGCCACGTGCAGCCAGGGGAGAAAGTCCCCTTCGACGCCCCGCTGATCACCATCGTCGACTTGGGCCGGATGGAGTTACAGGCGATGGTGCCGGCCAACGACATTCCCGAGTTGCGCGTAGGCATGAACGTCGACTTGGCCATCGACGGCTTCGGGGATCGCCGCTTCACCGGGACCATCGAGCGCATCAATCCCACTACCGAGGCGGGAACGCGGGCGATTCTGGTGTTCGTCCATGTCCCGAATCCCGATGCAGCGCTGCGCGGCGGCATGTTCGGAACCGGCAAGGTAACGCTGGCGGCGGGGACCCCGGTCCCAACCTTGCCGGCGATCGCGATCCGCACCGAAGCAGGGCAGAATTTTGTCTGGACCATTGAGAGCGGGAAGCTCGGCCGCCGCATCGTGACAGTCGGCCGCCGTGACGATGCGGCGGGGAGGGTCGAGATCAAGACCGTGCTGCCTCCGGACATTCCCATCCTTGCGGCTCCTTTCGACAACCTTAAGGCAGGTCTCCCAGCGCTGGTAAGGGCTCCGGCGACCTCCAAGTCGGCCGGCAATAGCTGAACTGGGGCTTAGGCGCACCGGACACGAGGACTACGCCATGTGGATCACCCGCGTCTCGATCAACAACCCGGTTTTCGCGACCATGGTGATGATCGGCATCTGCGTTCTTGGTCTGTTTTCGTACGCGCGGCTGCGCGTCGAGCAGATGCCGGACGTCACGCTGCCGTTTGTCGATATCGAGACCCAGTACCCGGGGGCTTCGCCCGAAGTCGTCGAAACGGACGTCAGCAAGCCCATCGAATACGCCGTCAACACGGTTTCGGGCGTGAAGAGGATCTATTCCAATTCACGCGAAGGCCGCAGCCAGGTGTTTGTCGAATTTCGCCTGGGTACCGACGTCACGCGTGCCATCCAGGACGCGCGCGACAAGATCGCACTGGTCCGCCCCAGCTTTCCACGCGATGTCAAGGACCCGCAAGTAGTGCGGGTCGAAATCGAAGACAACCGGCCGACAGTTTCGCTGGCGGTGCTCTCGCCGACGGTCGACCTGCGCGAGCTGACCTCGCTCACCGATCAGACCATCGTCAAGGCGGTGGAGAACATTCCGGGGGTTGCGCAGGTAATCGTCAACGGCAGGGTCACGCGCCAGATCCTGATCGAGATCAAGCCTTCAGCGCTCGCCTCGCTGGGCATCGGCGTCGACCAGGTCATGAATGCGGTGCAGAACGCCAACCAGGACGTACCTGCAGGGCGGATCACCCGCGGCCACAACGATTCGATCGTCCGCGTCGAGGGCAAGATCAAGGATCCGGCGCAGTTCGGCCGCATCATCGTCGCACAGCAGGGGGGCGGCCCGGTCTATTTGAGCCAAGTTGCGGACGTCATCGACGGCGAGAAGGAGCTCGACTCGATCTCGCGCATCAATGGCCGGCCTTCGATCACCATCGACATACGCAAAGCTCAGGATGCCAACATTGTCGAGACCGGGCGCGGCGTGCGCGAGGCGATCGATGGGCTCAAGTCCCGGTTGCCGCAGGACGTCGAGGTGCGGCTGGTCTACTCGCAGGCGGACGCAGTGGAAGCCAGCATCGCCCGCGTCAAGGCGACCATCATCGAAGGCGCCCTGCTTACGGTGCTGATCGTGTTCCTGTTCCTGCATTCCTGGCGCAGCACCATCATCACCGGGCTTACGCTGCCGATCGCGGTAATCGCGACCTTTATCTCGCTCTACGCCTTCGGCTTCACCCTGAACATGATGACCCTGATGGCGCTATCGCTGTGCATCGGGCTTTTGATCGACGACGCGATCGTGGTACGCGAGAACATCGTGCGACATCTTTCGATGGGCAAGAGCCACCTTGCCGCGGCGCGTGAGGGTACTGACGAGATTGGTCTCGCGGTAATGGCGACAACTTTTGCGATCGTGGCGGTGTTCGTGCCGATCGCTTTCATGAAGGGCATCATCGGGCAGTTCTTTTTCCAGTTTGGCCTCACCGTCGCGGTCGCGGTGCTGGTGTCTCTTTTCGTGAGCTTTACGCTCGACCCGATGCTGTCCTCGGTCTGGCGCGACCCTCCGGGGTCGCGCTTCTCGCGGGCTCCGTGGCTGGGCCGCTTCATGGACCGTGTCGAGCGAGTAGTCGAGTGGGTCCATGTCGTCTACGGACGCGTCCTGGAATGGGCGATCTCGGACAAGCGGCGCCGGGTCTATGTACCGTCCTTCGGATTGTGGAAAGCGGTGCGGACCGGGCAATGGGCTGCACTCAAGCCTCGGTGGGCAATGATTACCAATCGCGGCATCGTCCTGTGGGCTGCGGTGGCAATCTTCTTCGGAAGCTTCGGGCTCCTGCCATTGATCGGTAAGGAATTGCAGCCGCAGGTCGACGAGAGCTTCATTTCCCTGCGCCTGAACACGCCCGTCGGCACCAGCCTCGAGTCCACCGACAGCAAGGTGCGCGAGGTCGAGGCGGTGCTCAAGCAATTCCCCGAAATCGAGCTTGCAATGACCACGGTGGGAAGCTGGGACGGGCGCAACTACGCGCGGGTGAACTTGAGGCTCACCAACCGCAGCGAGCGAGCGCGCTCGCAAAAAGACCTGGAGAAAGCCATACGCACCGCGCTCAAGCCGATCCCGGGGATCGAGCTTGCGCTGGGCTACGATCGCCCGATCTGGGTCAACCTTCTGGGACCGGATCCCGAGACGTTGAAGCGACTGATCAGCGAATTCGCTGATAAGGTCGCCAAGGTGCCAGGGATCGCCGATATGGAAACCTCGGAGAAAGCAGCGAATCCGGCGCTGTCGATCCGCCTCAATAACGATGCTGCAGCCGATCTGGGCATTTCGGTGCAGCAGGTCGGCGCGACGGTGCGGCCCCTGCTCGCCGGCGAGACGGTCACCTATTGGCTTGGGCCCGATGCCCAGAATTACGAGGTCAACGTGCAGTTGCCCAGGCAGGGGCGCCAGCTCGCCTCCGACCTTGGCAATCTTTATATATCGACCAACAAGCGCGGTCCCGACGGCGAGCTGCGCATGGTGCCATTGCGGCAAGTGGCCGAGATCGTCGAGACGACGAGCCCGCAGATCATCAAGCGGCAAGATCTGCAGCGCCGCGTTGCTCTTTACGCCAACGCCGAAGGACGTCCCTCGGGCAATGTAGGCGACGATGTTAAGAAGATCACCGAAGCGACCAAGCTTCCACCGGGGTATCGCTTTGCCATTGCGGGGCAGCAGGAAGACACTCAGGAGTCGATGACGGCGCTCATCTCGGCGCTCGGGCTGGCCATCATCTTCATCTATCTGGTGCTCGCTTCGCAGTTCGCGAGCTTCACTCAGCCCGTGGCGATCATGGCGTCGCTGCCCTTCACCCTCATCGGCGTGCTGCTTGCGCTGCTGCTGACCGATACGACGCTCAACCTCTTTTCGATGATCGGCTTCGTGATGCTCATGGGTCTGGTGACCAAGAACGCGATTCTTCTGGTCGACTTCGCCAACAAGGCCCGACGCGGCGGGGCAGCGCTACACGACGCGCTGCTCTCTGCCGGACAGGTCCGGCTGCGCCCGATCCTGATGACCACTGCCGCCATGATCTTCGGCATGCTGCCTCTCGCACTCGGACTGGGCGAGAGCGGCGAGACGCAGGCTCCCATGGGTCGCGCCATCATCGGCGGGGTCATAACCTCGACGCTGCTCACGCTGGTCGTCGTGCCAGTGATCTACACCTATCTCGATCGGTTTTTCGAGTGGCACAAAGCGCGCAAGGGAGCACGGACGGCCCGCCGCGCGCCAGCCGATGCGCCTCTGGCGGGCGATTGACCTCGGATGATGCCTCGCGACAAAATAGCCGGCCGCGACCCCGGCTCGAACGACGGAATTGGCCGATAGCGTGTTTGAGAGGCTTTCCGGCGCCGCCCCCGCAACCATGATCGCCCAAACGCCCACCGGATCGCCGCCACTCGCCATGGACGTCGAACGCGCACGCTTCAACATGGTTGAGCAGCAGATTCGACCGTGGGACGTGCTGAATCAGTCCGTGCTCGATCTGCTGTTCAAGGTCAGGCGGGAGGACTTCGTGCCGCGGGCGTACCGTGAGGTCGCTTTCGCCGATCTGGAGATTCCCCTTGGCGACGGAGAGCGCATGTGGACGCCGAAAATGGAGGCGCGCGTGCTGCAGGAGCTCACATTGCGGCGCGACGAATCCGTCCTCGAGGTAGGCACCGGCAGCGCCTACCTCACCGCACTGCTGGCCGCGTGCGCCGCCGAAGTCACCAGCGTGGAGATCGTGCCTCGCTTGTCGACCGAGGCTCAGCCGAAGCTCAAACGTGCCGGCGCGACCAACGTGCGGCTGCACGTTGCCGATGCCGCTCGCGGTTTCGGCACCGAGCGCTACGACGCAATCGTGCTGACTGGCTCCACGCCCGTCCTGCCTGATTCGTGGCTCGCGCAACTCAAGCCGGCCGGGCGCTTGTTCGCAGTGGTCGGCGATCCTCCGGCGATGACTGCGCGCATCGTCCGCTGGAGCGCACCCGGCGCCATGACCGTTCGGGACTTGTTCGAAACCGTAATCGCACCGCTCAAGAACGCCGCACAGCCGCGGCGCTTCGTGTTTTGAATCCGCGGCCGGGAAGCGGCAGCGCGCCGCGTCCCTCCGGCTCGCAGACGGGAATCATGGCAATGCAGAAGCGCTTACTAGCGGTAGCGGTGCTGTGCTGCGTTTCGGTCGACGGTGCATTTGGCGAAGACCTGCTGCAGATCTATCGCGACGCGTTGGCCAACGATCCGACCTATGCGGCAGCGCGTGCGAACTGGGCGGCGACCCAGGAGGCGCTGCCTCAGGCGCGCGCCGGCCTGCTGCCGGTGCTGAGCCTTCTCGGCCTCGCCAACCAGCAGGACTTCAAAGAGAATCTGCACTCCGATCCGGCGCTCAACTTCGTCCAGCGGTTTCCGACCTACAGCTATACCGTCTCCGCCAGTCAGCCGCTGTACCGGGCGCAGAACTGGATTTCCTACGATCAGGCGAAACAGCAGGTCAGCCAGGCGGACTATGTGCTGGCTTCGACTCAACAGGACCTGATTCTGCGCGTCGCCCAAGCGTATTTCGACGTATTGCTGGCGCAGTTCAACATGGAGGTGCTGCAGAGTCAGAAGGCGGCGGTAAACGAGAACCTGGCGCAGGCCAAGCGCAATTTCGAGGTCGGCACGGCAACCATTACCGACACCAATGACGCCCAGGCCAAATACGATCAGATTGTCGCCCAGGAGATCCAGGCCCAAAACGATCTGGACAACAAGATCGCCACGCTGCGCGCCATCATCGGCCGCACGCCGAATGAGCTCAAGCGCTTCTCCGGACAGTATCAGCCGGAGCTGCCAAACCCGAGCGCCCTCGAGCCATGGATCGATCGCTCGATACGGGAGAATTATCAGGTTCGCGTGGCGCAGTCGAACTACGATATCGCGGCGCTGGAGGTCAATCGCCAGCGCGCGGGCCACTATCCCACGCTCGATCTGGTCGCCAGCTACCAGCAAGGATATTCGGGGGGTGCGGCGTCAACCAACGTGTCCGCCAGCTTCGCCAGCGATCAGCGCCTGAGCTTGGTCGGCGTGCAGCTCAACGTGCCGATCTACCAGGGTGGGCTGGTCAATTCGAGGGTGACGCAGGCCATCGCCAATCAGGACGCCGCGCGGCAGAACCTGGAAGGCGCCCGTCGCAGTGCGCAGCTGCTAGCGCAGACTTCGTTCACGGGCGTGACCAGCGGCGTGGCGCAGATCAAGGCCTTCGAGCAGGCGCTGAAATCGGCGCAGGTATCTTACGACTCCAACAAGCTCGGGCTCGAAGTCGGCGTACGGACCAACCTCGATGTGCTCAACCAGCAGCAGCAGGTATACCAGACACGCTTCAACCTCGCGCAGTCCTACTACAACTTCATCATCAACGCGCTGAAATTGAAGCAGTCGGTCGGCGCTTTGACCGACGCCGACGTCGAGCGGGTTAACCGCGATCTGGGCAGTTGATCCGGATCTGCGGTGCAAGCCACGACCAGAGGCGCTCCGACGCACCTCGGTGCGCGGCATGAAACACGCCCGCAGCGTTGGCCATCGCCGAGCGCGCCGACGTCTCGCGCAGCAGTCGCCCTACGTTGGCGACAAGGGCGTCGGCGTTATCGACGCGAATCGCCGCACCCGCCGCGAGCGCGTTTTCTGTGGCCTCGGCAAAGTTGAACGTATGCGGGCCGATCAGCACCGGCGTTCCCACCGACAGGGGCTCGATCAAGGTGTGGGCGCCGAAGGGCAGCAGGCTCCCCCCGACGAACGCGACATCGGCGGCAGCGTAGTAGGCGAGCATCTCTCCCATCGAATCGCCAACTACGAAACTGACATCCGTGGGAACAGGCGCGTTGGAGCTGCGCCTGACGAAGTGAAGGCCGCGGCGGCGAAGCAAATCCGCGACTTCGTCGAAGCGCTGTGGATGCCGCGGCACGATCAGAGTCAGCACCGCCGGAGGTAAGGGCGAGCGGGCGAGCGCGTTCAGGATTAGCTCTTCTTCGCCGTCGCGCGTGCTGGCGGCGATCCATAGCGGCCGCTGCGCGCCGAATCGCTGTCTGAATTCGCGGCCGAGCTTGAGCGTTTCGTCGGGTACGCTCAAGTCGAACTTGAGATTGCCGGTCACGATCGGCGCGGGTGCGCCCAGAGCAGCGAGTCTGTGCGCATCGGCGGCCGATTGTGCAGCGACGCCAGCAAGACCGCGGAACATCGGCCGCGTGAGCCAAGGAAAGCGCGCATAGCCGCGCGCAGAGCGCTCGGAGAGTCGGGCGTTCACCAGAAAGATGGGTGTCCCGGTCGCGTTTGCGCCGGCGATCAGATTCGGCCACAACTCGGTTTCGAGCAGGAATCCCGCTTGAGGTTGAAAGTGAGCGAAGAAGGCGCGCACTGCGAAAGGAAAGTCGTAGGGCAACCAGCGCTGCGTAACCGAATCACCGAGGAGCATGCGACCCGTCTCGCGCCCCGCAGCCGTCATATGAGTGAGCAGGATGGCCGCATCGGGATAGGCCGACTTGAGCCGCTGCAGCAGAGGCAGCGCTGCGCGAGTTTCTCCGACCGACACCGCGTGCACCCAGAAAAGCGCCTTTCTGTGCTCGGATGCCGGATAGCGGCCGAAGCGCTCGCCAATGGCACTGCGATACCCCGGCTCGCGCCGTCCGCGCCACCATAGTCGCAACGGCAGAAACGGCAGTGGCGCGTAAGAAATCATGCCGTAGAGCGCCTGCGCCAGCCTGCTGCGCAGTGGAGTTTCGAGCGGAAGCGTGCGTGCCATGGTTCAATCGGCTCCCATGGATGCAATCTGGCTCGCGGCGGAGATCACTTCCTCGGGCACCGGCACGCGGGAAGTTCCGCCCAGGTCCCGCGCACGATCGCTCGCCCGCTCCACTCCGGCGAGTTGGGGATCGGTGGCGACGAAGAGCGAGACGGTGGGCGCACCCAGAGCTGCAGCGAGATGCACGAGTCCCGTATCGACGCCGCAGACAAGCTCCGCACCTGCCAGCAGCGACGCGAGTTGTGGCAGGTCGCGCCGCTCCGGGACCAGCGCACCGCCGATACCCAGAGCCAGTCGCTCACTGCGCGAACGCTCCACAGGGTCGCCCCATGGCAACAGAATGGAGAGTCCCAGCCGAGCGAAGTGAGCGACGAGCGTGCGCCAGTGCGCTTCCGGCCACAATTTATCGTCGCGACTCGTCGAATGCAGGAACACCGCATATCTCCGGTCCGGTGCATCCTGCAGCCTGGGTGGCGTCAAGTCGAAGTGTGGCGGCCCCATGGGCGCGTAGCCGAAGGCGGCGGCAGCGAGCGAGCGACAGCGATCGATCAGATGCTGGTTGGGATCGATGCGATGGGTTTGGCGATACGCCAGTGTCGCAACCGGTTCCCTGATGCTCGAGCGATCGGGACCATGCGCCGGACCTCGCGCAAGCCTGGCGATCAGCGCGCCCTTGACTTGTTCCTGCAGATCGATCACCGCAGTGTAGCTTTCTCGCTTCAACTCGCGACGGAACGCCGCCATCTCGCGCCACGTCGCGCGGCGAAGCACGCGATGCCGCCAGCGGCGCAGTGCGACCGGGATCACTCTGCGCACGCCGCGATTGAGCGCCACGAGTCCGGCGAAGGATTCCTCAGCGACCCAGTCGACTGCAATTCCCGGTTGATGCAGCTTGAGATCGTGCACGATGGGCAGCGCATGCACGATGTCGCCTAGAGAAGAAGGCCGGATAACCAATGCGCTCAGCATTCGATTGAACGCTGGTCCGTTGCGTGCGTCGCGCGTGGCAAGCCGCTGGCGATGCGCCTGGCGGTGGATTGAAGATACATTTGCACGTAGAATTGGCCGCGCCTAAAGTGCCGCGCCGCGTCAGGCGGAAGAGTGCGCTACCTGCGATCAGCACGCGATGCCCGATCCGCTTCCCCCGCTTGCTCTGACCGTCGTGGTGATCACCCGCGATGCTGGCGCCGAACTCGCCGCGTGCCTTGCTTCTGCAGATTTCGCGAGGGAGTCGATCGTGGTCGACTCCGGCAGCGCCGATGATACCGTAGAAATCGCTCGCGCCAGTGGTGCACGAGTCGTCGAGCAGGCATGGCTGGGATTTGGAGCGCAGAAGAACTTTGCCGTCGCACAGGCTCGACATGACTGGATCCTCTGTCTCGATGCCGATGAGCGGGTGTCGCCGGAGCTGGCGAAGTCAATAAGGGCAGCGCTTGCCGCGCCGATGAACGTTGCCTACACCATGCCTCGACGCAATCGTTTTCTCGGCCGCTGGCTAAGGCACGGCGAGGGTTACCCCGACTGGAACGTGAGGCTGTTCGATCGCCGTCACGCGAAGTGGAGCGACGATGTGGTTCACGAGCACGTGTTGGCCGATGGACCGGTCGGGAAGCTCACCGGCGATCTGCTGCACGCATCGGCCGAATCGCTCGATGCGTATCTTGCCAAGCAGAATCGCTATACGACGCTGCAGGCGCAGGCGCTGTACCAGCGCGGCGAGCGTTTTTCCGCGTTTCGGATCGTGCTCTCTCCCTTGCTTCGCTTCGTCAGGTTCTACGTTCTGCGTGCGGGTTTCCTCGACGGCACGGCCGGACTCGCGCACATCGCGATCGGCTGCTTCAACAGCTTCTGCAAATACTTGAAGCTTCGCGCGCTCGAGCAGGCGGAGCGCGTGCGATGAAGGTGCTGGTAACCGGTTCCGCCGGATTCATCGGCATGCACCTCGCGCTTCGGCTGAAGGGCGACGGAGTCGACGTGGCAGGCGTGGATAGCTTCGATCCTTACTACGACGTTGCACTGAAGCGCGCGCGAGCCGCGAGGCTCGAAGCGGCGGGAATCCGCTGCGAGCCGTTGGACCTGTCGGATGCCTCTACGACCGCGCGGTTGTTCGCGGACGGCGGCTATACCCATGTCGCTCATCTTGCGGCGCAGCCGGGTGTGCGCTATTCGTTGCAGAATCCTGCCGCGTATCTGCGGAACAACGTCGACGCCTTCGGCACTGTTCTCGAGGGCTGCCGCCACAACCATATCGAGCACCTGGTATACGCGTCGAGCTCGAGCGTCTACGGAGCGAACCACGTCCTGCCATTTTCTGAGGACCAGAATGTCGACCATCCGGTAAGCGTCTACGCCGCAACCAAGCGGGCAGATGAGTTGCTGGCGCACAGCTACAGCCATCTCTACCGGCTGCCGGCAACGGGGCTGCGCTTTTTCACGGTGTATGGGCCCTGGGGACGGCCGGACATGGCGCCCACACTGTTTGCGCGGGCGATTCTCGCCGGAACGCCGATCAAGGTGTTCAACTTCGGCCGTATGCAGCGCGATTTCACCTATGTCGACGACATCGTTGAGGGCGTTGTGCGAACGCTGTGGCAGCCGCCGGCGGGGGAGGCCGCCGCTGCGCCGCACGCGATCTACAACATCGGCAACCACACTGCCGTCGAGCTGGAGACTTTCATCGGCTGCCTCGAGCAGCTGCTCGGACGGCGCGCGGTCAAGGAGTATCTTCCCCTGCAGGCCGGCGACGTTCCCGCAACGTTCGCATCGGTCGAACGACTTGCTCGAGCCACGGGTTTTGCGCCGACGACGCCGTTGTCCGAAGGACTTGCACGCTTCGTCGACTGGTATCGCGAGTACTACGGCTCAGCGTGATAAAATCCGCGCCCCGCGCAAGGGAGAAACGCGAGCTTCGTGCGCGTTGCGCGACTCGCAGCTCGCCACGCATGGAGATCGCATGATTCTGGTCACCGGTGGCGCCGGTTTCATCGGAGCCAATTTTGTCCTCGACTGGATCGCCAGTAGCGGCGAGTCGGTCGTCAACCTCGACAAGCTTACTTACGCCGGCAACCTAGCCAATCTCAATGCGCTCAAGGACGACAATCGCCACGTTTTCGTGCATGGCGACATCGCCGATCGCACCCTTGTGGAACGGCTCCTGCGCGTGCATCGGCCGCGGGCCGTCGTCAATTTCGCGGCCGAGAGCCACGTCGATCGCTCGATCCACGGTCCCGCACCTTTCATCCAGACCAACGTTGTCGGTACCTTCACGCTGCTGGACGCGGCGCGAACCTTTTATGCGGAGCTTGTGTCCGCCGAGCGCAGCTCGTTCCGCTTCCTGCATGTGTCGACCGACGAAGTCTACGGCTCGCTGGGTCCGATCGATCAGGCTTTTTCGGAGACCACTGCGTATGCTCCGAACAGTCCTTACGCGGCATCCAAGGCGGCGGCGGACCACCTGGCTCGCGCCTACCATCACACTTATGGCCTGCCGGTACTCACAACCAACTGCTCCAACAACTATGGGCCGCGCCAGTTCCCCGAGAAGCTCATACCGCTGATGATTCACAACGCCATCGCGGGAAAGGGGCTGCCGGTGTACGGCGACGGCGGCAACATTCGCGACTGGCTCTACGTGGGCGATCACTGCGCGGCGATACGCGCCGTGCTCGAGCGAGGGCGCCTGGGCGAGACCTACAACGTCGGTGGCAACGCCGAAAAAAACAATCTCGAAGTTGTGCGCACGCTGTGCCGTATCCTCGCTAAGCTCAAGCCAGGGCGGGACTACGAGGCGCTCATTACTTTCGTCAAGGACCGACCGGGGCACGACCGGCGCTACGCCATCGACGCCGCGAAGATCAGAAGCGAGCTCGGCTGGATGCCGCGCGAGAGCTTCGAATCGGGGCTTGAGAGGACCGTGCGCTGGTATCTGGACAATTCAGCCTGGCTTGCGGCTGTGACCAGTGGCGAGTACCTCAAGTGGACTGCGCTCAATTATCCCGCAGAGGCAACGTCGTGACGGGACGGCGCGGCATCATCCTCGCCGGCGGCTCGGGCACGCGCCTCTATCCCGTGACCCACGTGCTATCCAAGCAGCTGCTGCCGGTTTACGACAAACCGATGATCTACTACCCGCTCTCGACGCTCATGCTGGCGGGTATCCGCGACATTCTGGTCATCTCGACGCCTACGGATACACCCCGATTCGCCGAGCTTCTGGGAGACGGCGCGCGCTGGGGGATCAACCTGACCTACGCGGTGCAGCCTTCGCCGGGCGGATTGGCGCAAGCTTTTCTGATTGGTCGCAAATTCCTGGAAAGCAAAGTGTCGGCGCTGGTGCTCGGCGACAACATCTTCTACGGCCACGACTTCCAGCCCATGCTCGCCCGCGCCAATGAACGCAGCGCGGGCGCGACCGTGTTCGCGTATCCGGTCGCGGATCCCGAGCGCTACGGTGTGGCCGAATTCGATGACGAGGGTACGGTGATCAGCGTCGAGGAAAAGCCGGAGCGTCCCCGATCCCGTTATGCGATCACGGGCTTGTATTTCTACGACCAGCGGGTTATCGACATCGCGGCTTCGCTCAAGCCCTCCACCCGCGGCGAGCTCGAAATCACCGACATCAACAAAGCGTATCTGGCGGGCCGCGAACTGGTCGTCGAAGTGATGGGCCGAGGCATGGCCTGGCTCGACACGGGCACACACGAATCCCTGCTCGAGGCCGCGCAGTACATTGCCACCATCGAGCGGCGGCAGGGACTCAAAGTGGCCTGTCCGGAGGAGATCGCTTACCGGCTGGGCTACATCGACCAGGCAGGGTTGCAAAAGCTCGGCGAGCAGATGGCCCACAATACCTACGGACGGTATCTGTTGAGCCTGCTGCGCGAGCCCGCGGTGCGATGAAAGTCACGCCGACCGAGCTGCCCGACGTACTGCTGATCGAGCCGCGCGTCTTTGCGGACCAGCGCGGTTTTTTTTTCGAAAGCTACAACCGCCAGGCTCTGGCCGAGGCGGGCCTCGCCGGCGAGTTCGTGCAGGACAACCATTCACGATCGAACCGCGGTGTACTGCGCGGTCTGCATTATCAGATCGAGCATGCTCAGGGAAAGCTGGTGCGCGTGACCTCGGGCGAGGTCTTCGACGTCGCCGTAGACATCCGGCGAAGCTCTCCGACCTTCGGCCGCTGGACGGGCATGGTCCTCTCCGCCGAGAACAAGCGCATGCTGTGGATTCCGCCCGGCTTCGCCCATGGCTTTCTTGTGCTTTCGGACGCTGCGGAGTTTCTCTACAAGACCACGGATTATTGGTACCCGGAGTTCGAGCGCACGTTGCTGTGGAGTGATCCGGCGCTTGGCGTTGCCTGGCCGCTCGCCGGCGCGCCGACGGTGGCCGCCAAGGACGCAGCCGGCCGCCCGCTCGCGTTCGCCGATGTCTACCCGTGAGCCGGCCGAAGATCCTGCTCACCGGTTCGGCTGGACAGCTGGGCTTCGAACTCGCCAAGACCTTGGCAGCGCATGCAGAGGTCGTCGGGCGCGATCACGCCACGCTGGACTTGGCCGATCCCGACGCACTGGTCGCAGCGGTGCGCGGCGTTCGGCCGCAGGCAATCGTTAACGCAGCTGCTTATACCGCGGTCGATCGCGCCGAGAACGAACCCGGGCGCGCGCACGCGATCAACGCCGTCGCGCCCGGTATCCTGGCGGAAGAGGCGCGTCGACTCGATGCGCTGCTCATCCACTTTTCGACCGACTACGTCTTCGACGGCAAGGCCACGGCTCCCTATGCCGAGGACAACACGACCGGACCTCTCAATGTCTATGGCCAAAGCAAGCTCGCAGGAGAGCGCGCGATTGCTCAAGGCGGAGCCAAGAGCCTCATCTTGCGTACGAGCTGGGTCTACGGCTTGCGGGGATCGAACTTCCTGTTGACGATCAAACGTCTCGCGACCGAGCGCAATGAGCTCAAAATCGTCGCCGACCAGTTCGGCGTTCCCAACTGGAGCCGCGCGCTCGCGCAAGCAACCGCCGAACTCGTTGCCCTCGGCGTGCCCACGTTGGGCGAGCGAGCCGGGGTCTATCACTTGAGCGCTGCGGGAAGCGCCAGCTGGTTCGAATTTGCGCGCGCGATTATCGGCAACAAACAGCATCCACGCGTCGTGCCCATCGCAACTTCAGAGTATCCGACAGCGGCGCGGCGCCCGGCCTACGTCGTGTTGGGAACGAGCAAGCTCGAAGCCACGTTTGGTATCAGCCTCAGACACTGGCGCGAGCTCCTCGCCGAGTGTCTGGCCAGCGCTTCTTAGAGCGAGGCGCTCGAGACTGGTGTGCCGCAGCAGGCGGCCGGCGCCCCGGTCAATCTGCGAATCTGAGCTCGCACTGCGCGCGATCGCCGACGCTGATGATCTCGTCGGCACCGGCCGCCACGATGGCATTCATGCCGAAGGTCACGCCATCGAGCACGTCATTGCGCCGATACAGCGCCAGTGTTGGGAGCGGCTCGATGCCGACTTCTGCCGTAGCCTGGTCGGTCGTCGTGGTCCGGCACCGCGTGCAGGGCTTCACGAGTCTCAACACGCTGCGGTCGACGTGAATTTCGTCGAAATGATCCTCGTCGTAGGCTTCGATGCCCGACAAAACCAGATTGGGCCGGAAGCGGTTCATAGGCAGCGGGATCTTGAGACGGCTGTTCAAATCGGCGAGCGAGGCTTCGGAAGTCACCAGCAGCGGATACGCATCGGCGAAAGCTGTGTGTGCACCGCTCGCGCCTGCATATGCTGGGTTGCAAAGACGCTTTACTCCCGGATCGAATCTAACCAGACGGACTGAGCGGTCGAGCCATTCCGAGAGCCATCCGGCCGCGTGGTCGCCTTCATCCGTCGCTGAAACCGTATCGCGCCACACGCACACACTGCGCTTCGGCCCGCGGGCAGCCAAGGAAACCGCGACGGTTGCCATGCCGGGCGCGGTGAGCTCGAGCTCGGAATCCGATAGTGCCGGTGTGATGAGCGCAAGCCGCGGAAGCTCGCGCTGGCTCAGGAAGCGTCCCCCGCTGTCGACCACCATCCATTCGCGGTCGCGCTCGAGCCCGCGCTCGCCAAGCCTTGCCTCCTGCAGCGAGGTGCCGCGGCAACTCTTGACCGGATAGACGATGAGAGCGGCGACTGCTGCTTGCATAGCGACTTAGAGCACGTGGGCGCCAGAGGACCAAACGGCGACCGCAATCGTGATGCTTGCGGATCAGTGCAAGCCGGAGATGTATTGGGCAACGGCTTGCATTTCGCTGTCGCTCATGCGCGATGCGACCTGGGCCATCACCCTGCCGTTGACGTCCTTGCCTTCCTTGTCATTGCCGCGCTCGCCGGCTTTGAACGCCTTGAGCTGGGCATAGGCGTAGTCGGGCCACTGTCCGCTCAGGCGCGGATAGCGCGAAGGTATCCCTACGCCCGTGGGGGCGTGGCACGCTGAGCATGCCGGCAAACCGCTGGCGGCGTTGCCGCCGCGGTAAACTTTTTGCCCTGCCTGGATCAAGTCGCGATCCTTGGCCGCGGACGGCTTGGGCTTTTGCTGGGCGAAATACGCTCCAAGCGCGCGCATGTCCTCGGGGGTCAGCGTCGCGACCATGCCCGCCATCACTGCACTGCTGCGGACGCCGCTCTTAAAGTTCTGCAACTGCAGGGTGATATACTCGACCTGCTGCCCGGCCAGATTCGGATTCGCCGGTGCAGTGCTGTTGCCGTCGCCTCCGTGGCACGCGGCACAAACCTGGTTCACGATCTGTTGCGCTTTGGCCAGGTCCGGCTTGGCGGCAACGGCTTCGGCCGACGCAGGGCCGCTCACGGCAAGGGCGAGCGAATTCGCTCCCAGCCACAACGCGTATCGCATCTTCAGTTTGATCTCCCCGGTTCCGACGGCGCCCTGATCGATACTCGCGTTCTGCGACCGGGAGCCCTAAGGCAAATGCGGGCCATGCAGCGACAGCCAGACAAGCGGCGTATTGTACCGAAAGCCGGACGAGTGACGGAACGCGCGCCGACCTTGCCGGAGCAGGTGCTGCATGACGCTCATTTCCTCATCACGGCAGCGAGATGGGCACAGCTTCCGACGGAGGGGATGCCGGAGATTGCCTTCGCAGGTCGCTCCAACGCGGGTAAGTCGTCGGCGATCAATGCCCTGACCCGGCGTGCACGGCTTGCGTTCGCTAGTAAAACGCCGGGACGCACGCGGCACATTAATTTTTTTCGCCTGCGCTCCGGTGCCCTGCTCGCCGACCTCCCCGGTTACGGTTACGCGGAAGTGCCTGGTAGCGTAAGGCGCGACTGGCAGCAGTTCCTCGCTCGCTACCTTGCGGAACGCGCCAGCCTTGTCGGGCTGGTGATGGTCATGGACGCGCGACATCCCATAACCGAGCTTGATCAGCAGACGCTGGACTGGATGCTTCCGGCTCGCTTCCCGGTTCATATCCTGCTCGCCAAGAGCGACAAGCTGAGCCGCCCGGAACAAAGCCGAACTCTCAAGCAAGTCAGCTACGCCCTGGAAAAGAACCATGCCGGCAAGGATTTAAGCGTACAGCTTTTTTCCGCCGTCAAGCGCGAGGGGATCGAAGAGGCTTGCGCGGTCATCGCCTCCTGGCTGGACGGGGCGAAAAAGAAAGGCCCCGGTGTCAAGGGGAGTGACACGGGGCCGAAGAACGCCCTGCGATCGGTGCGATGACACGACCGAAGGGCACCCGCTCAGGGAGGGAAGCGGGAGACGTCACAACGTCTGCAGTTTGAGACCCGTTCGCATGCGGCGAGTTCCGCGGTTTGCAAAACACGGCGTGTACCAAGCGTTCAGGTTGCCCGCGAGCGTAGCCCCTTGCTACGATGAGCCATGAATTTCGCCGGAAAATTCCCCGAGCGGCGGCAGCGGCGCATGCGCCGCGACGATTTTTCCCGCCGGCTGATGCGCGAGCATCAGCTCTCCGCCGACGATCTGATCTACCCCGTCTTCGTCCACGAAGGCCCCGCGAGCGAAGTGCCGATCCCATCGATGCCTGGGGTGTCTCGGCTGAGCATCGACCGGCTGCTTAAGGATGCCGAACGCTGCCAAGAGCTTGGCGTTCCGGCGATGGTTCTGTTTCCCGTAATCCCTGAGCAGCAGAAGTCGCTCGATGCGGCCGCGGCCTGGGATGCGAAGGGACTGGTTCCGCGCGCAGTACGCGCGCTGAAAAGCCGGTTCCCATCGCTGGGAGTCATCACCGATGTGGCCTTGGATCCCTACACAAGCCACGGCCAGGACGGATTGGTTGACGCATCCGGGTACGTGGTTAACGACGAAACGGTCGTTGCGCTGACACGCCAGGCGCTCGCCCACGCCGAGGCAGGCGCCGATGTCCTATCCCCTTCTGACATGATGGACGGAAGGATAGGAGCGCTGCGACAGGCATTGGATGGGGCCGGTTTCGACAAGCCTCGCATCCTCGCCTACTCCGCCAAATACGCTTCGAGTTTTTACGGGCCATTTCGCGATGCGGTCGGCTCTGCCGCGAACTTGGGCGGCGCCGGGAAGCACACCTACCAGATGGACATCGCCAACAGCGATGAAGCCCTATGGGAGGTCTACCTCGACCTTGAGGAGGGCGCCGACATGGTGATGGTGAAGCCCGGTTTGCCTTATCTGGATATCGTGCGTCGAGTGAAGGAAACGTTCGGCGTGCCGACCGCGGTGTACCAGGTGAGTGGAGAGTACGCGATGCTCAAGGCTGCTGCCGGGAACGGGTGGCTCGACGAGCGCGCCTGTGTCATGGAGGCGCTCACGGCTTTCAAGCGTGCCGGGGCGGACGCGATTCTCACCTACTACGCGTTGACTGCAGCGACCTGGCTCAAGGAGTAACCACGGCGCGTCAACCTTCGCCGGGCGTAACCACGGCGAGCGTGACGCGCAACTCCGCAAGACTCATGCGCTGATCATCGTCGCGCCGAGGACGGTTGTGGCGTTGCTTGGACGTGACAATGATTAACCGGACCAGATCGCTGCCGCGCCCCGCCTCCAGTTCGCTGGTCGCCGGCTGTGACGATCGCGCAGGAACGTAGTCGATGCCGGCGTTAATCAAGGCCAATTCAACCGACTTTGCGTCCTCCGCCTCGAGTTCGAGGCGCACCTCGCTATGCTGAGTCGCCCAGCCGGCCGCGACGCCACCGATCAGCACCGGACTCCACGCGGCGAGCCGTTCCATCCAGCGTAGCGCGGAGCGTCGCTGCTCGAGCAAGGTCGCGGCATGAGCGAGCGGGCGGAACAGGCTGTTGTAATCGCGCAACGCTTGTTCGATCTCGTCATTGCCGGGAAGCGCCTCCTTGTGGTCGAGACCGAGTTCGCGGCATGCCTTGCGCTTGGCCATCGACCAATCGACCAGGCCGTGTTCGGCAATGAGCCGAGCCGCAGTCTGAGCAATGCGCGCGCGATTGCGTTGACTCTTGAGAGAGTCGGTCCGGGGCATCGGTGTCAGAACAGCTGATTACGCACTTCTCGCGGCGCCACGTGACCGGGGGGCGCAACCATGTCTTCGCGTGGACGCGGAGGAAACTCCATATAAAAGTATTCGGAGATACCTGCCCGATCGTCGCTTTCCCTGAGACCGGTGTCGGGATTGACCCTGGCGACGAGGATACCTTCAGGCTGTTTGAGCGGAACCTCCGGCGTGCCCTTGAGCACCTTGGCCATAAAAGTCATCCAGATCGGCAATGCCGCAACGGCGCCGGTCTCGTTGTTTCCAAGGCTCTTCGGCTGATCGAAACCGATCCAGGCAACGGCGACCATGGCAGCATTGAATCCGCAGAACCAGGCATCGACGTTGTCGTTGGTTGTACCAGTCTTCCCGGCGAGGTCCTGCCGCCCCAGTTGCATCGCGCGTGCTGCCGTCCCACCGCGGACCACGTCGCGCATCATGGTCGTCATGATAAAGGCGTTGCGCGGATCGATGGCCCGCTCGGCTCCTTCGCCTGCAACAGGGGCTTCGGTCTTGGACAGCACATTGCCGCGACTGTCGACGACGCGATCGACAAGATACGGCATCACCCGGTAGCCGCCGTTAGCGAACACCGCATAGGCCCCCACCATCTGCAGCGGCGTGGCAGCGCCGGCGCCCAGACCCATGGGCAGATACGGCGGATGAAGCTTGGGATCGAAGCCGAAGCGCGTGATGTAGTCCTGCGCGTACTGCGTGCCGATTGCCTGGGTGACTCTCACCGTGACTAGATTCTTCGACTTCATAAGCGCGGTGCGCAGTCGCATCGGCCCTTCGAACTTGCCATCGTAGTTCTTAGGCTCCCAAGGCTCGCTACCGGTCGACGCCGCGTCGAAATAGAGCGGGGCGTCATTCACCACCGTCGCCGGGCTGAAGCCCTTCTCCAGCGCCGCCGAGTATATAAATGGCTTGAAGCTCGACCCCGGTTGGCGAAACGCCTGCGTCACATGATTGAACTTGCTACGGTCGAAATCAAAGCCGCCAACCAGTGAAAGAATCGCGCCGTCGCTGGGACGCACCGAGACGAAGGCCGATTCGACCTGGGGAAGCTGAGCCATTTGCCACTGGCCTTTGTCGTCGCGGCTCACCCGGATCACCGCGCCGCGGCGGATGCGAACCGCCGAGGACACCTTGTCGCCCAGCGCCCGAGCCGCGAACTTGAGTCCGTCGCCTGCAAGCGCCACCGTTTCCCCATCGCTGCGGACCGCCTTGATCCCCGCCGGAGTAGCTTCGATAACGATGGCCGCGATCAGATTGTCGCTGTCGCTCAAATCCTGAAACGCGCGATCGAGCGCCTGGTCGAGTTCCACTGCGTCGCCGGGCAGGGGCACGAAGCCTTCCGGTCCGCGGTAGCCGTGGCGGCGGTCGTAGTCGAGAGCTCCGCGTCTCATCGCCGCATAAGCAGCGTCCTGATCGGCCTTGCGGATGGTCGTATAGACAGTCAGGCCCCGCGTGTAGGCCTCTTCGCCGTAGGCTTCCACGATCGCCTGGCGCGCCATTTCGGCGATGAATTCCGCGTGTGCGGTGGTGTCGCGCAGCGTCGGGCGCACCACCAGCGATTCGTCTTGCGCCAACTTGAGCTGCGCGTCGTTGATGAAGTGAAGCTCGTGCATGCGCCGGAGCACGTAGAGCTGCCGGCCCCGTGCTCGCTTGGGATTGGCCACGGGGTTATAAGCCGAAGGCGCCTTGGGAAGCCCCGCGAGCATCGCCGCCTCAGCCACATCGATCTGCGCCAGCGGCTTGCCGAAATAGATCTGCGAGGCCGCCGCGAAGCCGTACGCCCGCTGGCCGAGGAAGATCTGATTGACGTATAGCTCCAGGATTTCATCTTTCGAGAGGTTGGCTTCGATCTTATAGGCAAGCAGGACCTCGCGTACCTTGCGAGTGAGTGTTCGCTCACGTGTCAAAAAGAAGTTCCGGGCGACCTGCATGGTAATTGTGCCGGCACCTTGTTGTGTACCGCTGGTAACATTCGCCAGCGCGGCGCGCAAGACCGACAGGTAATCCACTCCACCGTGCTGGTAGAACCGTTCGTCCTCGGCGGCAAGGATCGCTTGGCGCATGACTGTCGGCACTTCGCCGATCTTCACCAACGCCCGGCGTTCTTCTCCGAACTCTCCCAGCAGGTCTCCTTCGGCGGAGACGACCCGAAGCGGGATCTTCGGCTGGTAGTCGGTCAGGGTCTCGAGCGACGGTAAGGTCGGATAAAGTAAGGCGAATATGAATGCGGCCAGGAGCGCCCCAACCAGGGCCAAGCCGCCGAGGACCGACGCCAAGTAAATGAGCCAGCGCTTTAGCATGGGTGCATGAAAGTTGCTTTGGCGAGAATGAGACGCTCGCGTGTATCTAGGGGTTAGAAGCTAAAATAAACTTGAAAAAAACGGTTTACCATGGTTTATACTGCCATCTCCGTTTAATGCAGTCTTAATGTCGCGCAGGCAAGGGCCCCATGTTGAAGGAAAAATTCGACTCAGCATTTGCCTTTCTGCAAACGAAATCGCCGCCGCTCATCGGGGTCGACATCAGCTCTTCGGCATTGAAGCTGGTAGAGCTTGCCGAAGCCGGCAAGGGCGCCTACAGGCTGGAACGCTACGCCATCGAGCCGCTGCCCAGAGATGTCGTCACCGACGGCAACATCGCCAATCTGGATCAGGTCAGCGACGCCCTGCGCCGTGCACACAAACGTCTCGCTACCCGCAATCGTAACATCGCCATGGCCCTGCCGACGGCGATGGTCATCACCAAAAAAATCATCGTCCCGGCCGGCCAGACCGAGGAGGAACTCGAGTTGCAGGTCGAGACCGAGGCGAATCAGTACATCCCCTTCGCGCTCGATGAAGTCAATCTCGATTTCCAGATCATGGGGCCGGCGATTAACAACCCCGACGAGGTCGAGGTCCTCATCGCAGCCTCGCGCAAGGAGAAGGTGGACGACCGCGTAGCCATTGCCGACGCAGCCGGGTTGAAGCCGCGCGTCATGGATGTAGAGTCGTACGCCACCGAGGAAGCGTTCGTCATGATCTCGCCGTCGCTGCCGGCGAACGGTCGCGACCAGAACATCGCTCTCGTGGACGTGGGCGCGCATGTCATGCATTTCTATGTTCTGCGCAACAACCAGATTCTGTTCTCCCGCGATCAGGCGTTCGGTGGCAACCAATTGACCCATGACATTCAGCGGGCGTTCAACCTATCGCCGGAGGAGGCGGAATCGGCGAAGAAAAACGCCGGACTGCCGGAAAATTATGACGCAGAGGTGTTGCAGCCGTTCATGGAGACCCTGGCCCTTGAGGTCACCCGGGCATTGCAGTTCTTCTTCACCTCGACCTCCTACAGCCAGGTCGATCAGGTGGTCCTGGCCGGCGGCTGCGCGCTGCTGCCAGGCCTGGATGAGCTGATCGCCAAGCGCGCTGGAGTCAATACGATCGTCGGCAACCCGTTCGCGAACATGGCCGTGTCCGACAGGATCCGGCCGAGGCAGCTCGCCACCGACGCGCCGCTGCTGCTGATCGCCTGCGGACTCGCCATGCGGGGCTTCGACTAACCATGGTACGCATCAACCTACTTCCGCACCGAGAGCAGAAGCGCCAGGCTCGGCAGCGACAGTTCGTCTCTCTGGCGATCGGCCTCGCGGTGCTGGCGTTGGCCGTGATCGGGCTCGTCCACGTGGTGATCGCAGCGCGAATCGAGAATCAGAACAGCCGCAACGCGTTGCTCAAAACCGAAATCGCCAAGCTCGACGAGCAGATCAAGGAAATCGACAAGCTGCGCGAACAGACCCAGGCGCTGCTCGCGCGCAAACAGATTGTCGAGACGCTCCAGTCGAATCGCACCGAAGCCGTCCACCTGCTCGATCAACTCGTACGCCAGCTTCCCGACGGCTTGTACCTGCGATCGGTCAAGCAGAACGGCGCCAAAGTGACGCTGGTGGGTTATGCCCAGTCGAATGCGAGGGTGTCGACGTTGATGCGCAACATCGAGAGTTCGCCGTGGCTCGGTAATCCCGAGTTAGTCGAAATCAAGTCGGTGGCGCTCGACAAGCAAAAGGTCAATGAGTTCACGCTCAACCTTCAGGTCAAGCGGCCCACCGAGGCAGCGCAGCCCGGTAAGGTCCCGGCCGGCGCGCCGGCACCGGTAGCCGCGAAAGGGCCGTCAGCATGAACCTAGACGATCTGCGCCGTCTCAACATACGCGACGCCGGCAATTGGCCGCTGCTGCCGAAGATGCTCATCCTCGGCGCCATTTTCCTGGTGATTGTGATCGCTGGCGGCTTCCTCGACTGGCGCGACCAGCTCGAGACGCTGGACAAGGCCCAGGACGAGGAAGTCAGGTTGCGCCAGGCCTACTCCGAGAAAAAGGCCAAGGCGGTCAATCTCGAGTTGTACGTGCAGCAGCTGCGGGAAATCGAGCAGTCCTTCGGGGCGCTGCTCAAACAGCTGCCCAACAAGTCCGAGATGGATGCGCTGCTCACCGACATCAACCAGGCCGGCCTCGGCCGCGGACTGCAATTCGAGCTGTTCCGTCCCGCTTCGCAAGAGCGACTGGCGGAGTTCTACGCCGAGCTGCCGATCAGCGTGAAGGTGACCGGGACATACCACGACATGGGTGCGTTCGCTAGCGACGTCGCGCAGCTGCCGCGGATCGTTACTCTCAACGATCTTGCGATTCTCAACGACAAGGGCACCTTGTCGATGGAAGCAACCGCCAAGACGTTCCGCTACCTCGACGAGGAAGAGGTCGCCAAGCAGCGCAAGCTGGCGAAGGAAGCCAAGGACAAGAGCAAGAAATGACCAGGCGCCTACTCATCTGCGCTAGCATCGGAGTGCTTCTCGCGGGCTGCGGCGGCGAGAGCCACCAGGATTTGCGCGCCTGGATGCAGGAGCAGGGCAAAGGCGTCAAGGGGAAGCTCGATCCCTTGCCGCAGATGAAGCCATACGAGCCTTTCGCGTACAACGCCTTCGACCTACCGGATCCGTTCAAGCCGCGCAAGATCGAGGCAGTCAAGGGTGGCAGCAAGCTCGCGCCGGATCTCAATCGGCGCAAGGAGCCGCTGGAGGCGTATCCGCTGGAATCGCTGCAAATGGTCGGAACGCTGCAACGCGGCAAGAACACGTTCGCGCTGGTGCGCACCACGGATAAGGATATCTACCAGATCAAGGTTGGCAATTACATGGGGCAGAACTTCGGCGTTGTCGTCGAAATCAGCGATGCCGAAGTACGCCTGAAGGAGCTCGTCCAGGACGGCGCTGGCGACTGGACCGAGCGATCGAGCACGCTTCAGCTCGCCGAAGCAGACCAACGACAGGAGCGACGCAGATGAGCCCGTTGCCATCCACCGCAGCCAAATGGCGTTCGCGCGTCATAGCCGCGTTTGCCGCCATCGTGCTTGCCGCCGGCATCGGACAGTCGGCAGCACAGGCCCCGAACAGCATCGACAACGTGAGCGTGTCCAAGGCGAGCTCGGGCCGCACGGTGGTCAAGTTCACGTTGAAGTCTCCGCTCGCCAATCCACCCGCGGGGTTCTCCATCAACAATCCGCCGCGCATCGCGCTCGACTTCCCCGACACGGGCAACGGCCTCGGAAGAACGTCGCAGGACGTGGGTGATCCGGCGCTTCGCAGCTTGAACGTCGTCCAGGCGGGAAACCGCACGCGCGTCGTCTTCAATCTGAACAAGCCGCAATCGTTCGACACTCAGGTCGAGGGCAACGTCGTCACCATTACGCTTTCAGAGCAGGCTGGCGTGGCGGCCGCCGCCGTCGCGCCACCGACGGTGTCGCGATTCGCTGAGCCGAGACCTGGCGAGATGACGCATGCGCTGCGCGATGTCGACTTCCGGCGCGGCAAGAACGGCGAGGGCCGCATCATCGTCGATCTGTCCGATAACGGCACGGGCATCGACATACGGCAGCAGGGAAAGACGCTGATCGTCGACTTCCTCAACACCACGCTGCCGCGCAATCTCGAGCGCAGGCTCGACGTTGGCGATTTCGCGACGCCGGTCTCCACGGTCGACACCTTCACCCAAGGCGGCAACACGCGCATCGTCATCGAGCCGAGGGGGTTGTGGGAGCATTCCGCTTATCAGGCCGACAACCGCTTCATCGTCGAGATCAAGCCCATCCAGGAAGATCCGAACAAGCTTATTCAGGGCACGCGTGCAGGATACAAGGGCGAAAAGCTGTCGCTCAATTTCCAGAACGTCGAAGTGCGAGCGGTGCTGCAGGTCATCGCCGATTTTACCGGCCTGAACATCATCACCAGCGACACCGTTACCGGCAGCCTCACGCTACGGCTGAAAGACATCCCGTGGGACCAGGCGCTCGACATCATCATGCAGACCAGGGGCCTCGATATGCGCAAGAACGGCAACGTCGTTCTGATTGCGCCACGCGAGGAGCTCGCGGTCAGGGAAAAGCAGCAGCTCGAAGCGCAGCAGCAGATCGCTGAACTCGAACCTCTGGTCACCGAAACGTTTCAGCTGAACTACATGCGGGTCCAGGATTTTGCCAACATGCTGGCGAGCAATCGGCAACAGCAGTTCGGGCTGGGGGCTGGACAGACCCCGACCACCGGCGGACAGGGTTCGATCCTCTCCAAGCGCGGTGTGGCGATCGGCGATCCGCGAACCAACCAACTGATCGTCTCGGATACTGCTTCGCGCCTGGAGGAGGTGCGTAAGCTCATACGCCAGCTCGATACCCCGGTGCGCCAGGTCACGATCGAGAGCCGTATCGTCATCGCCGACGACAAGTTTAGTCGCTCGCTGGGCGTACGCTTCGGAGTGCAAACGGGCTTCACGCTGCAGAAGCGCTACGCAGGCGGCTTCGGCGGCACTCTTTCCACGCAGCCGGTCGTGCACACAGAAGGCAACACGGTAACGCGCGACACGCGCACGCAGACACCGTACGAGTTGGCGTCGGGAATCGCCACCGCCGGTTACTCCGACTCTCCCCAGCTCAATGTCAATTTGCCGGTAGCGAATGCTGCGGGACAGATCGCGCTGACGTTGATTAACCTGGGCAGCGGCAACCTGATCAACCTCGAGCTCTCGGCGCTCGAAGCCGACAGCCGCGGCAAGGTGGTTTCCAGCCCGCGCGTCGTGACGCAGGACAATGGCAAGGCTTCGATCGAGCAGGGCACGGAAATTCCATATGTGACGCCGGGAACCGCCAACAATCCCGCAACCGTGCAATTCAAGAAGGCTGTGCTGCGACTCGACGTCACTCCACAGATCACGCCCGATAATCGGGTCACCATGATCGTGGAGATCCGCAAGGACTCCGTGGGACAGCTGGTCAATCTCGGGAACGGATTCACAGTTCCGGCGATCGACACCAAGAACGTCACCACCCAGATCACCGTGAACAATGGAGACACCGCGGTGATCGGCGGCATCTACGAGGAGGTCGTCAACAACGACGTGACCAAGGTTCCATTCCTCGGCGATCTGCCGATTCTCGGTTACCTGTTCAAGACGACCGACAAGGCGATTGAGAAAACGGAACTGCTCATTTTCCTGACTCCGCGCGTGGTCAAGGAATCCGTGACTGCGATTCGTTAGCTCGCGCGGCTTGAGCCTTTAGCCTAAAATTGCCCCGGTGCACATGCATCGGGGCAATTTGTTTCTGGTGGGCATGCCGGGCAGCGGCAAGTCCACGCTCGGTCGCTTGCTCGCCAAGCGACTGGACAAGCTGTTTTACGACACCGATGTTGAAATCGAGCGCCGCCTCGGCGTGACGATTCCCGTGATCTTCGAGCTCGAGGGCGAAGCGGGCTTCCGCGATCGCGAAGCAGCCGTGCTCGCGGATTTCGTAGTGCGCACCAACGTGATTCTGGCAACGGGGGGTGGTGCAATACTGCGACCCGAAAACCGCGACAAGCTCAAACAGAACGGCACCGTGCTGTATCTGCATGCCACACCGGAGACACTCTGGGAGCGCACTCGTCGCAGCAAGCACCGGCCCCTGTTACGCGCGGCCGATCCAAGGGCACGCGTCAACGAGTTGTACGACTTTCGCGATCCGATTTATCGCGAAGTCGCGGACTTCGTCGTCGAGTCGGACCAGGCGCATGTCGTGCAGCTGGCGCAGCGTCTGGAGCAGCAGCTGCGCGCCGCGGCGCGCGCCTAAACCCGCACATGCAAACGCTCAAGGTAGCGCTGGGTGATCGCAGCTATGCGATCCATGTCGGGCGTGGCCTGATCGGGAACACCGCTGAACTTCTCCCAGAGCGATGGTCGCGCGCGGTGATCGTCACCAATCCGATCGTCGCTTCGCTGCATCTGGACAGCCTGCGCGCCGCTCTGTCGCGCGCCGGCATCGACCACCAAACGATTCTTGTCCCGGACGGCGAGGTACACAAGAGCTGGGGTGAGCTCAACGCGATACACGGACGCCTGATCGAGCTTGGCGCGGAGCGCTCGACGCCACTGATTGCGCTCGGAGGCGGAGTCGTCGGTGACCTTGCCGGGTTTGCCGCTGCTACCTATCGCCGGGGAATCCCGCTGGTGCAGCTTCCCACGACGCTGCTCGCGCAAGTCGACTCGTCGGTGGGGGGCAAGACCGCGATCAATCATCCGCTCGGTAAGAATATGATCGGCGCGTTCTACCAGCCGTCGGTGGTCATCATCGATACCGCGACACTGGCTACGCTTCCGGAGCGCGAATTCGCAGCAGGGCTTGCCGAAGTGATCAAGTATGGAGCGGCTTGCGATGTGCGGTTGTTCACCTGGCTGGAGACGGCGATGGAGCGGCTGCTTTCGCGCGATTCAGACGCGGTCGTTCACGCCATCGTTTCGAGTTGCAGCATCAAGGCGGGTGTCGTCGCCGCCGACGAGCGTGAAAGCGGCGCCCGGGCGGTGCTCAATTTCGGTCACACCTTTGGTCACGCGATCGAGGCAGCCACCAACTACGACGGGTCATGGCTGCACGGCGAGGCGGTTGCTGCTGGCATGGTGCTCGCCGCGGCTCTTTCGGTTCGCGCGGCGGGGCTTCCCACGGCGGAAAGCGCGCGGGTGCGCGCCCTCATCCAACGCGCTGGCTTGCCTGTCCGCGGCCCCGCGCTCGACGCAGAGCGCTACTTATCGCTGATGGCCAGAGACAAGAAAGTCGAAGCAGGTCGGCTGCGCTTCATTCTGCTTGAATCGCTCGGCCGCGGTGTATTGCGCGGCGACGTTTCCAAGCAGGACATCAGCCGAGTGCTGGCGGAGGAGCACGCATAAAAAGACGGCGCCGCGAGGGCGCCGTCTCAGATCGTGTGTACCGAACGCGAGCTAGTTGCAAGTCACACTTGCGGTAGCACCTTGTTGCGGCTTGCCTGCATCGCCGATGAAGATGGTGTGCAGGCCGGAGCCATCTGTAAAGCCGCTGATGGTGAACGACCCAGGTGATGTCGTTACCGACGCCGGAGCGACGACGCCGCCGGGAGATGCGACGCTGAACGGGGGCGTGCCGCCGGTGATCACGAAGCCGAAGGTCTTACCCGTGCAGCCCCCGGTGCCGACGGTATAGGAAGGTGGGGTGACCGAGAGCGGGGGTCCCGGTGGTGCCGGAGGCGTTGCGGTGCCAGGCTGATTGATGAGCTGCGCGGTTATCTGCCGGCCCGTTGCATCGACGATGGTAAAGGTCAACGGATTGACGCAGGTCCCATTGGTAATGGCTTCGAAAAAGCCTCCAGCCGCCGCCACGACCGAATTGACCAG
>DATFSE010000155.1:0-52425 GCA_035262745.1 Casimicrobiaceae bacterium
CTCGATGAAATCGCCGCTGTAGCCGGATTGACCGGCGAGGCGGCGCAGTTCGACTTCAAGCGGCGTCAGCGGGCAGACGCGGCCGCTGAACTCGACGAATGCCGCCCAGGCGACGGCGGGCAGATGCAGCCACAAGACCCATCTCCAGCGCCATACCAGCAGAGCGCCGAGCGCGGCAAAGAGGACAAACGCGAAATGAAACAGTAGAACGGCGTCGGCGGCGATGCTCGCCATCTACCGTGGCGATAGCCGCTATGCCGCCGTGGCGAGCCGCACTCCGACCCGGCGGCGCCCCCACGGCCGACGGAAGGCTTCGTAGCGACCGGGGACCGCGGCATGGCAATGCGAGCAGCGTCCGTCGGGCGTCACTCCGTAGCCCAGTATCTCGTACCAGTCGCGCACGATAAGCGCTTCCCCGCATCCCGGACAGAAGGTAGTCCCGCCGTCTGAATCGTGCACGTTGCCGGTGTAAACGTAGCGCAAGCCTTCGCCCAGAGCGATGTTGCGCGCGCGAGTGAGCGTTGCCGCAGGCGTGTGCGCGATATCGGTCAACTTGTAGTCGGGATGAAACGCGGTGAAATGCAGTGGAACGTCCGGACCGAGCTCGCGCATGATCCACTTGGACTCCGCTTCGATTTCGGCGTCGGAATCGTTCTTGCCGGGAATCAACAGTGTCGTGATCTCGGTCCATACGCTCGTTTTATGGCGCAGGTAGACAAGCGTATCGAGCACCGGCTGCAGACGCGCGCCGCAGAGTTTGACGTAGAATTCGTCGGTGAAACCCTTCAAGTCGACGTTGGCGGCATCCATCTTGGCGTAGAAGTCGCGACGCGCCTCTGTACCGATGTAGCCCGCGGTGACCGCGACCGAATTGATTCCCAGCTCGCGACAGGCGTCCGCGGTGTCCATCGCGTACTCGGCGAAGATCACCGGATCGTTGTAGGTGAAAGCGACGCTCCTGCAGCCTGCGCGCTGCGCTGCCTCGGCGATCGCGCGCGGCGACGCCTGGTCCATCAGCGTATCCATCTCGCGCGATTTCGAGATGTCCCAGTTCTGACAGAACTTGCAGGCAAGGTTGCACCCGGCGGTACCGAACGACAGAACGCTCGAACCGGGATAGAACTGGTTGAGTGGCTTTTTCTCGATGGGGTCGATGCAGAAGCCAGACGAGCGGCCGTAGGTCGTAAGCACCATCGCGTCGCCGCTGCGCTGGCGAACGAAACACGCCCCACGCTGCCCTTCGTGCAACCGGCAATCGCGCGGACAGAGATCGCACTGGATGCGACCGTCGTCCAGTCGATGCCAGTAGCGTCCAGGATAGTCACTCATACCGTGTCTCGTGCAGCCGCCAGCTCGCTTTCCTTCCACTTGGTCACGCCGTAGCGGAAAACGTTCACCGTAGCACTCCAGAAATCGTCCGGCATCCCCGCCTTGCGTTTGAGCTCGACGATGAAGTCGCGCGGCTCGGGCAACGTCGCCCACACCTGCGGCAGGAATGTCGCCCGCTGACCGTCGTACTCGATGATTACGCCGTCGACTCCGCGATTGAGACGAGCGAGAAGCTGCTCCTCGTCGACGACGTTTATCCGCTCCGCCGGCGATAGCAGCGACACTTCGACCGAAAGATCGTCGAATTCGCCGTGATTCAATGCTGGGAACCGCGGATCGTGAAACGCCGCGGCGAGGGCGTTTGCCCGCACGTCGGCGCCGAGCGGACGATGTGCTTTGAGCGTGCCGATGCAGCCGCGCAGCTCGCCGAGACGAAACAGAGTCACGAAAGTCGCGCCGTGCGCAAGCAATGCTTCGTGCTCGGGCCACTCACCGAGCGAGCGGCCGAGCTCGACGCCGATGGCGTGGCGCGCAGTCTTGAGCAAAGCGCGACCGAGGTTGTCGTCAATCATGCGGTTGTTCCGAAAAAGCGAATGCCGCGTAGCCGACGACTCGCGACTTGTCGCCGGCGGTGTCTCCCGAATTGCGCAAATCGAGCAGCGCCGGCGAAAGCGCATGCCGGCGGGCGCAGAGCGCGAAGCCGTTGATGGGTGTTGCGCCGCACGCCTGTTCATGATCGAGCGACGAGGCGAGCGCCTGAATGTCATCGACCGTCTGGCGATCGATGCGCCGCGCCTCACTGTAGGGGTGATAGTGGGAAAGGTCGGAGCTCACCACGATGACGGTTTCCTTGCCGCCCCACAGGAGCTCGATCACCGCGGCAACCTCTTCCGGCGAAGCGTCGCCCACTGCAAAGGGCACGATACTGAAATCGGCGAGCACGTTTTGCAGAAACGGAATCTGCACTTCCAGCGAATGCTCGTGGGCATGCGCTGTAGCGCTTACCACCACCTGCGGAAGCGAGCGGGCCAGTTGAGCTGCCTGGCGGTCGACCTGTACGGTTCCCAGCGGCGTCGCAAAGGCGTTCGCTGCAGGCAATGCCAAACCGCGCACCGGCACGCGATGCACGGGTCCCAGCAACACGACGCGGCGGACCGTTTCCCGCCCTGGCTCGAGCTGCACGTACGCGCTCCCCGCCACCGGACCAGAATAGATATAGCCTGCATGGGGAACGATCAGCGCCTTGGGCCAGCTGCGCCGAGTGGTGCGTCCGGCCGCCGTGAGATAAGCGCGTACCTCGGCGCCCAACGGCTTGGGCGAATCAGGGTAGAACATGCCGGCGACTGCCGCCGGTCGAACATCTTGCACTGGGCACCTCTTCCTTCACCGCCTCCACATGGGGGCGGCGGCGCTCCTGCCCAAGTGGGGATTGTCTCCCTGCCGCGGCTATTTCGCCACCGGCACCGCCACCTTCCGGTCGGCCATATAACGCAGATAAGCGAGAAGGTCGTTCAACTCCCTGTCGGAGAGAACGGCGGTCGCGAAGGCCGGCATTTTTGCGCTGGGCCAGTGGCGCAGGGACTGCGGATCACGAATCAGACGGCGCAAAGCGTCCACACGCATGTACTCGGTTGGGTTGTAGGGCACGTTCAAATCGGGCCCGAGCGATGCATCTCCACCCAGATTGAGGGTGTGACAGGTGAGACAGTGCCTTTCGAACACGGCAAAGCCCCGCCACGCCGGGTCGCGCGCCGAGAGGTTCGGCGCCGGCGCGAGTGCGGGGTAGCGCTTGCTGAGCGGAGCAACGGATTCGATTCGAGCGATCTGGTACGGCCACTGCTCCGGGACGATGCCGCCGCGCTCGGGATGCGTCCAGACAAGGTAAAAAGGTCCAGCCGTCGCCGCCTCGCCGACTCTAACCGGTGGCCATGGAGCGTCGGGCGTTTCGACCGCGAGATAGGCCACTGCCCCGTCGCCCTTGGCGAGCAGCGGCGCCGCAAACAGTGTTGCGACAAATCCGTCATTCGCGACAAAGCGGATGGACTCGTCCGCGGCGACGCCAGCCAACAGCGTCGCCATCGGCACGGCGCGATAGCTCATCGCCCGCTTGTACGCGACATCCTGCGGAATCGTGATGGTGGCCGCGTTGGGCAAGCCGAGCAGGGCCGCAGGAGCATAGGTGGCTACGCGCCCAGCGACATTCACCGTGAGCTCCGGTTCCGCCGCTGCGACTGAGAACGCTAGTGCAGCTCCGAGCAGGCCTGTCAGGCTGCGAGGCAGCGCGCGAACGCGCACCACCAGGAACCATCCACGAAGCCCGCGATCGGCGCGCACCAAGGTCACGCCTCGTGATTCGCAAGTCGGACGATATAGCCGCCCGACTTCTCATCGCGCTCCAGCGCGAGCGCACCGCGCCGCTGCGCTTCCTCGAGCAGCCCGTTGAAAGAGCGAAAGCCGAAGTAGGATTCGTTGAACCCAGGCATGCGCCGCTTGAGCGCCTGCTTGACCATCGAACCCCAGATCTTCTCCTCCTCGCCGCGCTCGGCGACCAACGCCTCGACCGTCTCGGAGATGAGCTCCACTGCCTGTTGCGCGCGGCCCTCATCCTCCTTCTTTGCGGGCGCCGCCGGTTCATCTCGCTCTTTGGCGCGTGCTGGCTGCTTGCGTGGCTGAGGCTTTTTCTTTTCCCGCACGAGATCGTCGTAGTAGATGAACTCGTCGCAGTTGGCGATGAGCAGGTCCGACGCCGAATTCTTCACGCCCACCCCGATCACCCGCTTGGCGTTCTCGCGCAATTTGGAGACCAAGGGCGAAAAATCGGAATCTCCGCTGACGATTACGAAAGTATCGACGTGGGCCTTGGTGTAGCAGAGGTCGAGCGCGTCGACGACCATGCGGATATCGGCTGAATTCTTGCCGGATTGCCTGACGTGGGGGATCTCGATCAGCTCGAAGGAAGCCTCGTGCATCGGCGCCTTGAATGCCTTGTAGCGCTCCCAGTCGCAATACGCCTTCTTGACCACGATGCTGCCCTTGAGCAGCAGCCGCTGCAGCACTTTGCCGATGTCGAAGCGCTCGTACTTGGCGTCCTGCACGCCAAGGGCGACATTCTCGAAATCACAGAACACCGCCATGTTGGTTACTTCGGATTCGTTGGCCATGGATGAGGAACGCTCCCCGACGCCCCAAGCGGTCTGCGGACATAGAATCGTAGCCCGCCTTCGCACGATACCAGCAACCGTGGGCCGCGCAAACGAGCCGGAAGTCGTTATCCGCCAATATTCCGTCGGATGTGACGTGTGGGTCTTCGAGCGCGAGGCGTGGCGCAGCGCGCAAAGCGTATAATCGCCCCTTCCCGGATTTCTCTTTACGGAGCAACTAATGGGACTGCTCGACGGATTGCTTGGTGGTTTGATGGGCGGAGGAACGCAAGGGCAGAGTCCGCTGGTACAGGTCGCGCTTCAGCTCATCGAGCAGAACGGCGGACTTCCCGGAATCATCAGCAAGTTCCAGCACGGCGGGATGGGCGAGGAAGTCGGCTCGTGGGTCGGGACTGGACAGAACCTGCCGATGACTGGCAACCAGCTCCAGGAAATTCTGGGCTCCGGATCGATCGGTCAGATCGCGCAGCAACTCGGGCTTTCGCACGGCGATGCGAGCTCGAACCTTGCGCAAGTCTTGCCGCAGATCATCGACAAGCTGACGCCGACAGGACAGATTCCTGCCGATCACGGCGACATGCTGGCCGAGGCGCTGTCCGCGCTGAGCAAGCGCACGGCTTAAGCACACGCTAAAATGTTGCGGCCGGGCGACGAAGAGTCGCCCGGCCTTTTTTGTTTTGAGTCGGAGTCGACCATCGAGCCCAATCTCATTACCGCGGCCATCCTCGGCATCGTCGAAGGTTTGACCGAGTTCCTTCCCGTGTCGAGCACGGGCCATCTTATCGTCGCCGGTTCGCTCCTCGGTTACACGGGAGATCGCGCCAAGCTTTTCGAGATCGTGATCCAGGCCGGCGCCATTCTTGCCGTGTGCTGGGAATATCGCGTGAAGCTCATCGATGTGGCACGAGGCTTGTTCACCGAACCTTCAGCACAACGCTTCGTAATAAACCTATTCGTCGCCTTCCTTCCCGCGGCGATTCTTGGCCTCGCCTTCAGCTCGGCGATTAAGGCGCATTTGTTCGCACCAGTGCCGGTGGCTTCGGCGTTCATCGTCGGAGCGTTCATCATCTTGTGGGTCGAGCGTCGCCAAAAGCGCAACTCGACGCCAGCGCGCATCCAGAGCGTCGATCAAATGCGCTGGCCGGACGCACTCAAGATCGGTCTCGCTCAGGCCTTCGCGCTCATACCGGGCACTTCGCGCTCCGGAGCCACCATCATCGGCGGCATGCTGTTCGGGCTTTCGCGCGTGGCTGCGACCGAATTCTCGTTTTTTCTCGCCATCCCGACGCTTTTCGCCGCAACCGGTTACGAATTCTTCAGGAACCGTGCGTTGCTGGCGGGGAGCGATCTATCGATGATCGGCGTGGGTTTCGTCGTCGCCTTTGTGAGCGCGTTCCTAGTGGTGCGCTGGCTGCTGCGCTATGTCGCGCACCATGACTTCGTGCCGTTCGCGTGGTATCGCATCGCGTTCGGCATAGTCATACTCGGCACGGGCTGGGCTGGCCTCGTGCACTGGGATTAGGAACCCTCGTCGCTGTCGACAGAGCTTGGTGTCCAGCCTCCCGACACCGGTCGTGAAACCGCATGCGTCGGTGTGGAGCGGACCGGCGCTTGCCGTGGTGGGCGTCCTGGGCTTTTCGTTCAAGGCGATCCTGATCAAGCTGGCTTACGCCTGGGCGCCGGTCGACGCGCTCACACTGCTCACCTTGCGCATGATCTATTCGGTGCCGTTTTTCGCGGTGATGGCGTGGTGGGCGACAAGCCGACGCACCGCCGCCTCGATAACACGCCGAGACTGGCTGCTCTTGAGCTGGTTGGGCTTTATCGGCTACTACATCGCCAGCCTTCTCGATTTCACCGGGCTCCAATACGTCACCGCATCGCTCGAGCGGCTCATCTTGTTTCTCTATCCGACGCTGGTGGTGCTGCTATCGGCGGCTCTGTTCAGGCAGCGCATCAGCGGGCGCATCGTCGGAGCACTGGCGCTCTCCTACGCGGGCATGGTGCTCGTCTTCATGCATGATCTCAACTTCGCAGGCTCTCGGCAGTCGCTCTGGCTGGGGGGTGCGCTGGTATTCGCCAGCGCGTTCTGCTACGCGCTTTACCTTGTGGGCTGCGGGCCCGTCATCGCGCGCCTCGGCAGCCTGCGTTTCATCTCCTGGGCGATGCTGATCTCGTCGTCTTTCGTGTTTGCTCAATTCCTCGCGACGCGTTCGATCTCCGCGCTTGCTGCGCCGTGGTCGATCCATCTTTTGTCGCTGACCATGGCGGTGTTTTCCACAGTGCTGCCGACTTTTTTGATCGCCGAGGCGATCCGGCGCATCGGCGCCGACCGCACGTCGCTCATCGGCTCGCTCGGGCCCGTGTTCACCATTGCTCTCGGCTACTGGATGCTCGGCGAGTCGGTAAACGCGACGCAGCTCGCCGGCGTCGCGCTGGTGCTTGCAGGGGTGACGCTGGTTACGTTGCGCCGGAAGGCGGTGTAGCCCGCATCCTTGCGGCTTGTTTGCGGCGAGATGATCCGGGTTGCCGAGGATCCGCTCAGAGTGCGGGGCCTTTGTTGCGTCAGCTCTGGATGACTCGCACAATGAATCTACCTTGCAGAGGTGACGATACTTCCGATGCCTGATCCGCATGAAGCAGGCCCTTCCCTCGCGACGGACTTGGTGACGTTCCTGTTTACCGACATCGAGGGCAGTTCCGCATTGTGGGAGCAAGATTCCTCGCTGATGTCGCAAGCACTCGCTGCTCACGATGCACTCGCCCGCAACGCGGTGGAATCTCATGAAGGCAGGGTAGTGAAGACAACGGGCGATGGAATGCACGCTGTCTTCGATGACGCGTTGTGCGCGCTCGCAGCCACGCTGGAGCTACAGCGGTCGCTCTCCGATCCCGCGTCGACCTGCGATGTGCCTCTGCGCGTGCGCTGCGGCGTGCACGCCGGGATGGTCGAGCGTCGCGACAACGATTACTTCGGCAGGGCGGTCAATCGTGCGGCGCGGATCATGCGGGTAGCGCACGGTGGCCAGGTGCTGCTGTCCCAAGCCGTGGTCGATAGCGTGCACAAAATGCTTCCGGAAGGCATCTCGCTGCTTGATCTCGGCAAGGTCCGACTCAAGGACCTGTCGACGCCTGAACACGTCTATCAGGTCATCCACCCGCGGCTTCGCGCCACCTTTCCCGCTCTCCATCCGTTGGAGGCCACGCCGAACAATCTGCCGTCGCAAGCGACGAGCTTCATCGGGCGCGATAAGGAGCTGCAGGCGCTCAAACAACTGCTTTCCAGGTCACGCCTTCTGACCCTCACGGGCTCCGGTGGCTGCGGTAAGACGCGCTTGGGCCTGCAGGTTGCGGCCGATACCCTGGAGCGCTATCCCGATGGGGTCTGGTTCGTGGAGCTGGCTGCTCTGTCCGATCAGACGCTCCTTCCGAAGACAGTGGCGGTTGCGCTAGGTCTCGAAGAGGCGAGCAAGGCCGTCATGCAAATGCTAACGGAGCACCTAAAGGGCAGGCGTCTCCTGCTCTTGCTGGACAATTGCGAGCACCTCCTCGACGCCTGCGCAAAGCTCGCAGATGCGCTGCTGCGCCACTCCTCGCACTTGACGATCCTCGCGACCAGTCGTGAACCGCTTGGTATCGCCGGTGAGCAGGCCTACCGTGTCCCCTCACTATCGCTCCCAAATGCGAAGGAGGAGCAAACGCCAGCCTCCGTTGCGCCGTTCGAAGCCGTGCAGCTATTCGCAGAGCGCGCTTTGCTCGTGCGGCCGGACTTCAGGCTCACCCTTCAGAACGCTTCGACAGTTGCTTCGATATGTCGTCGCCTGGATGGGATCCCGCTTGCAATCGAGCTGGCGGCGGCGCGTGTGCGCTTCCTCTCGGTCGATGAGATCAATCGCAAGCTGGATCAGCGCTTCACTCTCCTGACCGGCGGCTCACGCACAGCGCTCCCACGGCAGCAGACACTGCGTTCGCTGATCGACTGGAGCTACGATCTTTTGCGCGAGCCGGAAAAGCTGCTATTGCAACGGCTGTCGGTATTTGCCGGTGGGTGGACGCTGGAGGCGACGGAACAAGTCTGCACCGATAAGACAGTGGCGCAGAATGAAGTGCTGGATCTTCTGACATCACTGGCCGACAAGAGCTTGGTGGCAGTTGAACACAGTGACGCGGCGTCGCGTTATCGGTTGCTAGAAACGGTGCGGCAGTTTGCGCGGGAGCGGTTGCTCGAAAGCGGAGGCGGAGAGACATTGCGGAGCCGGCATCGGGAGTATTTCGTGGCTCTGGCAGAAGAGGCGGAGCCAAGGCTTCTCGGGGCAGAACCGAGCGAATCGTTGCGCCGTCTGGAAAACGAACACGACAACTTGAGGTCGGCGTTGGAGTGGACCCTTCTGGAGCCGGATTGCGGAGCCGGGCTCCGTCTGTGCGGGGCGTTATACCGGTTTTGGTGGACGCGCGGATACATTGCAGAGGGTCGAGACTGGTGTACGCGCGTCTTGTCGAAAGCTGAAACCGAAGGGCAAACGCACGAACGCGCGAAGGCGCTCCACGTAGCAGGCGCGCTCGCTTGGAGTCAGAATGACTATCCTTCCTCCCGGACTCTGCACGAGCAGAGCCTCGCGATGTCGCGACAACTGCGTGAGCAGAAGGGTATAGCCGGCTCGCTGAACGCTCTAGGGCTGCTGGCGTGCGATCAGGGCGATTTCACTGTTGCGCGCGAACTCTACGAGGAGAGCCTGGCGATCAAGCGCGAGCTGGGAGATCGGCAAGGAATCGCAAACTCGCTCAACAACTTGGGGAACGTGGCCTACGATCAGGGCGACCTGACCGCTGCCCGAGCGCTCTACGAGGAGAGCTTGGCGATCGCTCGCGAGATCGGTGACCGGGAAGGCGTCGCTCGCCTGCTGGGTAATCTGGGCAATGTCGCGAGGCATCGGTGCGAGTTTGTCCATGCGCGGGAGCTGCATGAACAGAGCCTCGCGATCAAGCGCGAGCTCGGGCATCGGCAACGTATCGCGGGCTCGCTCAACAGCCTGGGAAGTCTGGCCCTGGACCAGGGTGACTTTGTCTCTGCAGGACCGCTGTATCAGGAGGGCCTATCCATCGGCCGTGAAGTCGGGGACCGGTTGGGTATTGCCACTTCACTGGAGGGGCTGGCAGCAGTGGTCGCCGGTCTCGGCAACCCGCGACGCGCGGCGCGCCTGTGGGGAGCAGCGAGCCGCGTGCGGGCGGAGGTTGGATTGCCGTTATCGCCCAAGGATCGGATCACATTCGACTTGCGAGTGGCGGAAGCACGCTCCGCGCTTGGAGATGACGGAGTTTTCGATCGCGCTTGGCGGGAAGGCTATGCTCTGTCGCTCGAGCAAGCAGTGCAGATCGCATCGAACGCGACCGAGTGCCCGACATGACGCCAGATCACGAAGCTGCATCGAGTGTCCGAAAGGTTCGCTCGAGCGCTCGCGTCACGCGCGCAAGCCGGTCGTAATCGACCTTGTCCGGCGTGTCCTGCAGCGTATGGTAGTAGGGATAGCGATAGAGCGCGGTGTCGGTCACCATGAGCGCGCGATAGCCTCGCTCCCAGAACGACCTCTGGTCCGACCAGTCGACGCCGGGAATGAACGCCGGCGCCGCGATTCCTTCGGACGGGAACGTCGCCTGCGACCGGAACGCCTCCATCGTCTGCTGCAGCAGCCCGCGCGAGGAAAGGTTCGAAACAAAGGCCAGGAAATTACCGCGGTCTGGATAGAAAAGCCCCAGCCCGAATGGGTAGCGCTGGCTCCCCGCCTTGTCTGAGTAGTAGCCGATAGTCTCGAGCGAGAACATCGCTACGATGCGTTCATTTCGCGAATGTGCGCCACGAGCATGCACCTGGCTGCCCATCTCTCCGGTGCGAAAGAACGGCGGTTCCTCGTTGACGAACAGCACGAAGCGCCAAGTGCGAGTCGGCGTCCAGTGGCGAAGTGCGCGCGCCAACTCGATCAGCGCCGCGACGCCGGAGCCGTTGTCGTTGGCCCCCGGCGCGCCGTGCACCGAATCGTAATGCGCACCGACGATGACGATGTCGCCGGAACGTGCGCTACCCTTCAACTCAACGATGACGTTGCGAACGGTCGTGGCGCCGCTCCGGTATTCCTCGCGCTCAACGTCGTAGCCTGCTTCGCTTAAGGCTCCTTCGAGATAGTGCGCGGCGGCTTCCAGCCTTTCGGGCGCCCAGACGTTGCGTTCGCTCGATGCGATCGCGCCGATATGAAGGCGAAGTCGGTCGCGCAGTGCGATCTCGTCACCCGACAACGGGGGGAGCGCAGACGACCACGACCGGCCGGGCACCCACATCATGTACCACAGCAGTGCTGCAACCGCGGCCGCGCCGACCGCGATTGTCAACCAGTGAACCACGCGCACGCACTCGTTTCCGTTAAGAATGGACATCATTCTAGCGGCAGGGCCGTGCTCGACGGCGCATGGGAGACTCACAGAGTGCTCGGAAGCCGTCGACCACCGTGCGTTCGTTCAGCGTCGGTCGCCGCTCAAGCGTTGGTTGAACTTTAAGCGTGCGCGCAAAGATCAGCACCGCTATACTGTTTTGTTCGCGGAACCTCGCCGGTTTCGCTTGTCACATTGAAGGAGTCGCCCGATGGCCCCCGACAGTCTGGAACGGCGAGCGCCGATTGCGCTCAAGGATGCCGCGCTGCTGCGCCAGCAGTGTCTTATCGACGGCAAATGGATCGATGCCGATTCGGCGGCGACCTTCGATGTGGTCAATCCGGCGACCGGGATCCGCATAGGCACGGCACCGAAGTTGGGCGCCGTCGAGACACGCCGTGCGATCGAAGCTGCGGACAAAGCTTGGAACGCATGGCGTACCAAGACGCCCAAGGAGCGTGCGGCGGTCCTGCGCAAGTGGTCGGATCTGCAGCTCGCTCACGCTGACGATCTCGCGCTTATTCTCACCAGCGAGCAAGGCAAGCCGCTCGCCGAATCCAAGGGCGAGATTGCGATCGGCGCCGCCTACACCGAATGGTTCGCCGAAGAGGCAAAGCGGGTTTACGGCGACGTCATCCCCACGGTGGGCAACGATCGACGGCTGGTGGTGATCAAGCAGCCGGTCGGCGTTTGCGCGGCGATCACTCCGTGGAACTTCCCCTCTTCGATGATCACCCGCAAGGTCTCTCCGGCACTGGCCGCAGGCTGCACCGTGGTGATCAAGCCGGCCGAGGCGACGCCATATTCCGCACTGGCATTGGCCGAGCTTGCGGTGCGAGCGGGCTTTCCGCCGGGCGTGCTTAACGTCGTTACCGGCAAGGCTTCGGAAATCGGCGGTGAGATGACGTCGAATCCAACGGTGCGCAAGCTCTCGTTCACGGGCTCCACCGAGATCGGCAGATTGCTCATGAAGCAGGTCTCCTCCACGGTCAAGAAGCTATCGCTTGAGCTGGGCGGCAACGCTCCGTTCATCGTTTTCGATGACGCCGATCTCGACGCGGCCGCCGATGGCGCAATCGTCTCCAAGTACCGCAATACGGGTCAGACCTGCGTGTGCGCGAACCGACTTTTCGTGCAGGACAGCGTCTACGATGCGTTTGCCGCCAAGCTTTCGGAGCGAGTGCGCGCGCTCAAAGTCGGCGCGGGCACCGAACCCGGCGTTGCGCAGGGGCCGCTGATCAATCGCGACGCGCTGGCCAAGGTCGAGGAGCACGTTGCCGACGCGACGTCGCTCGGCGCGCAAGTCGTCGTCGGCGGCAAACGCCACGCGCTCGGCGGGACCTTCTACGAGCCGACCGTGCTGACCGATGTCACCGCCGACATGAAGATCTTCCACGAGGAAACCTTCGGGCCGGTCGCGCCGCTGATTCGCTTCCGTACCGACGATGAAGTGATCGAGCTCGCCAACCGGACCGAGTTCGGCCTGGCTTCGTACTTCTATTCGCGAGACATCGGCCGCGTCTGGCGGGTCGCCGAGGCGCTCGAATACGGTATGGTCGGTGCCAACACCGGCTTCATCACGACCGAAGTTGCGCCTTTCGGCGGCGTCAAGCAGTCAGGGCTCGGTCGCGAAGGGTCGAAGTACGGTATCGAGGAGTACGTTGAGGTGAAGTACATCTGCCTGGGCGGCATGTAGCAAAACGGGCAGCGAGCCTCCCTTCTCGCTGCCCGGACGCGCCTTAACGGCTCCGCGTCATATATTCTGCTGCCGGCTGACGCCCTGGTCTCTGTACATCAGAATTGCGGCGGCAGCGGCTCGACTTCGCCTTTGGGAGCCGGGAATTGCGCGGGGAAGTACTCGAACCCTGACGTCGGCAGTTGCGCTGTCGACTCCTGACTCGTTTGCGTCGCACTCGCCTTGGCCGTTGCGTCACCGTTACCCGAGATGAACCGCGGCGACTCGATCGCCACCATGACGAGGCCGAGCACCACGATAAGAGCGGCCGCTTTGAGCGACGCAGTAAGGCGATGCATGCCGAAAGTATGCTTGAACATAATCAACTCCTCGCGCTGCGATTTCGAAACTGCGGGGGGAACTGCAGCTAGCTGAACCCACCGTCGCACCGGCGGTGCCGGCCGCCGGTGGTGATACTCTGCTACGGCGGGAATCAGATCGCTGAGGAGAATGCCGACGCTGCAACGCGTAAAATTCACGCGACGTATCGCTGCCGCACCAAGATTTGCAACGAGGCTCGGTGCAGCGCGGCTTACGGACAGCTTTGCGCTACCAGCCTGCCGGCGGTTTCTTGAGAACCGTAATCGTCCTGTTCTCGACCTTGAGATAGCCGCCGGCGACCAGGTCCTTGAGCAGCTTGCTGATCATGTCGCGCGACGCCCCTACGCGCTCGGCAATGTCCTGCTGTGTGAGCTTCTCTGGCACGACCAGCGCACCGTTGCGCTCGACGGCGAGCGTCGTGATCAGGCGAACCAACCTGCCGTAGACATCGGACAAAGCGAGGCTCTTGACGTTTTCGGTCGCCACGCGCACCCGCTGAATCAGCTTGCCGATGAGATGCATCGCGAATTCCGGGTATTCGAGAAGGAACTCGCGGAAGCTGGCCCGGTTGATGATGGCGCAGGTGGTCGGCTCGACGGTCATGACCGAGGCAGAGCGCGGGCTGCCGTCGAGCGACATTTCTCCCACGTATTCGCCCGGACCGAAAAAGCTCAGCACGATTTCACGCCCGGCAGCATTGCTCGCGAATACTTTCACGCGTCCAGAGAGGACGATGTAGAGCGAGTCGCCGGTATCCCCTTCGTTGATCAGAATCGCGCCCTTGGGGAAGCTGCGGACGACCCCACTCGCAGCGATGGCGCGTCGAGTCTCTTCAGTCAGCGGTACAAGTACATCGCTGACCACAGCAGTCTTGTCCATGGTTGACGCTCCGCCTCCATGGCAATGCTAGCACGCACGCGACCCGGCGTCGCCGGGCCCATCGATCGGCGGCAGCGCGCACTTGCCGCGCCCGCTAGGACCGGCGGCTCAAAAGGCGCCGGTGCTCGTCCGCGTCCAAGGCGTTAAAGGGTCCTCGATCGCGTAACCGCTATTTGGCGAATTCGAATTCGCTGCCCTGTGCGCTGTCGTCGAGCTTGCCGAAACCGTAGTACTTGTCGCCGACCTTGAAAATATAACGACACCATTCTTCGAACGATGCAGGCCATTGAATGGTGGCGCAGTATCTTCCCTTGTCATCGACGCGCCAAGTTCCGTTGCCTGAACTGGGACGCGCACGCCCGCTCGCGCTCCCCTTGCTATCGGACGACGCGACAAATGTGCCGTCAGTATTGTTTTCCCACCTGCGGGTGCTTCCGGCGTTGGTGTAGCTAACTACCTTGGCTCCCGGCATCAGCTGCTTGAGGTCCTCCGCGCTCAGCTGGACCCCGTTCTTGGTCTTGACATCCGCAACGCTGACACCCTGAGCAAAAGCCAGCGAACTGAGACTCAACATGACGGTTGCGACCATGTAACGAAGCATTTTTTCTCCCTTTTAGCCCATCCTCATGAGACCAATCAAACGTCGAGCAGCATTGGAAGCCGGTCAACACATCATTTTGAGGGGCTCGCTCATTCGTACTTGCGCGTGTCCTCGATCACCTTGCCATCGTTGGCGAGCTCTCCCGGGGCGTGGAACGCCACTTCTCCGCGCAGCTTGGTGAAGTCGCGAATCGAAGCCATCAGCGCCTCCGCGTTGGACGATGCGTTGTCAGGCACCTCGACGTGCAGAGTCATGCGGTCGCTGCCCTCCGTGTTGTCGACGACGAGTCGGGCTCGCCTGATCTCGGGATGGCGCTTGACGATTTCGGCGACCTGCGATGGATGCACGAACATTCCCTTGACCTTGGTCGTCTGGTCAGCACGCCCGAGCCAGCCTTTGAGGCGCATGTTGGTGCGGCCGCATTCGGACGCACCCGGAATGGCTGCGGATAAATCGCCCGTGCCGAAGCGGATCAGCGGGTAATCCGCGTTGGCGAGCAGCGTGACCACGACTTCTCCGACTTCGCCTGCCGCCACCGTGTCGCCAGTTCCAGGGCGCACGATCTCGACCAGCACGCCTTCGTCAACGATGAGACCCTCGCGCGCTTGCGACTCGTAGGCGATGGTGCCCACGTCGGCGCTGGCGTAGACCTGATAGGCGGCGATCCCGCGCGCAAGCAGCGCCTCACGCAGCGGTACCGGGAAAGCCTCTCCCGAGACGACGGCTTTTTTGAGGCCGGGAAGCTTCAAGCCCTGTTCATCGGCCTTGTCGAGAATGATCTTCAGAAACGACGGCGTACCGACGTAGGCATCGGGCTTGAGGTCGCACATCGCCTGAAGCTGCTGCTCGGTCTGCCCAGTACCGCCGCGAAAGACCGTGCAACCCAAAGCCCGCGCACCGCTTTCGAGCATCGCACCGCCCGGCGTCAGGTGGTATGAAAAGCAGTTGTGCACGAGATCGCCGGGGCGAATTCCGGCGGCGAACAGGGCGCGCGCAAGTCTCCAGTAATCCTGAGCGGCGCCCTCCGGCTCGTACAGCGGTCCTGGCGACGCGAACACCAGCGGTGCGTGTCGCGTACCCGTACCCCATCCGCTGGTGGCAAAACCGCCGAATGGCCGATCAGCCTTCTGCAACTCCACCAGCTCGGACTTGCGCACGACCGGCAGCTTCGCCAGCACCTGGCGCGACGTCACCGAGCCGGGTTCGATACGGGCGAGCAGACGCGCGTAGGCGGGGCTATTGGCTTTAGCGTAAGCGAGCTGTGAGCGCAGAGCCGCAAGCTGCGTGCGCTCCCGCGTTTCCGGATCGCGTGTCTCGAGCGTGTCGAAGTGCTCGCTCATGGTGCTGCTTATACGGCCACTGCGGAGGATCGCCAAGGAGAAGCGAGTATCCCGCGCCGAGGCAAGGCGCCCGGTCCGAGGCGAGCGGAGTGTACACGATAGTACATGAGCATCGCCGAGGGCCGCGTAACGCTGCATCGGCGCGGGAGACGAAGCTTATCGTTGGCGATCAGGCGAGCCAACGTTTGCGACGCCGATAGTGCTTCACGTCGCGGAACGATTTTCTCCCCGCGGTCGACAAGCCAAGGTAGAACTCCTTGACGTCTTCGTTTTGCGCCAGGTCGGACGCCTTGCCGTCCATGACGACGCGGCCATTCTCGAGGATGTAGCCGTAGTCGGCGAAGCGCAGCGCCACGTTGGTGTTCTGCTCTGCCAGCAAAAAGCTCACGCGCTCCTTCTGGTTCAAGTCGCGGACGATCTCGAAAATCTCTTCAACGATCTGTGGCGCGAGCCCCATCGACGGCTCATCGAGCAGGATCATCGATGGCCGTGCCATCAGCGCGCGTCCCACTGCGGTCATCTGCTGCTCTCCGCCAGAGGTGTAGCCGGCGAGGCTCGAGCGCCGCTGCTTGAGCCGCGGAAAATAGTGGTAGACCCGCTCAAGCGCATCCTTGAGTTCGGCGCGCGAGCCCTTGCGCGTAAACGCACCGGTCAGAAGATTCTCCTCCACGCTCAAGTGCGCGAAGCAGTGTCGGCCTTCCATCACCTGACACACGCCCAGGCGTACGAGCGCATTGGGAGTCAGCCGGTCGATGCGGCGGCCGTTAAACTCGATGCTGCCCTTGGTGACCTCGCCGCGCTCGGCTCGAAGCAGATTGGAAATGGCTTTCAGCGTCGTCGTCTTCCCGGCTCCGTTCGCTCCCAGCAGCGCAACGATCTTTCCCTGCGGAACTTCTAACGAAACGCCCTTTAAAACCAGGATGACGTGGTCGTAGATGACTTCGATGTTATTGATCGACAGGTATGCCTTGGCGGCTTCTGGTGCCGCCACGCTTGCCTCGGAAGCCGTCATAGCAAATCGTTCATAGCAGGCGATTGAGCGGCGCCGCACACGCTCGCGCCGGCCTGCCCCCGCGAACGGGAGCAGGCGCGGACGCGCACGAGCTCAGCCCTCCTTGCCGCAATCCCGCGGTGTGATGTTCTTTTCCTTGGCGTACTTCGCCGCAGAGTCCTCGATCATCTGCCGGATCATCGCTTTGTCGGGGGCGATCCAGTCGCTGACCACTTTCCATTCCGTACCGTCCCAAGTCTGGAACTTGACCAGTCCCGATCCTTCGTGATCGGCGCAGGTCATTTTCAGCGGCGGCATCATTCCCAGCGCATTGAGTGCCTTGAGCTTTGCTTCCGACAGATCGAGGTGCTCGATACCCCACCGAATCTGCTCCGAAGTCATCACTTTGCCCTTGCCGAACTTCTCCTGCGCAGTGCGGATCGCTTCCACCGTGATGATGCCGTGGACGACACCGCGAACCCAGTACACGCTTCCTACCCGGCTCTTGTCCTCCATGTTGCCGAGGCCCTTGGCGTAGACGACTTTCTTGATGTCCTGCACCAACGGCAGCTTTTCGCCGGCGACGTTGAACACAGCGGCGGTGTATCCCTTCGCCGCGTCACCTGCCGGAATCACGTCCTCTTCGGAGCCGGCCCACCACACGCCGATCATCTTTGTACGGGGGTATCCCACCTTGGCGGCAGATTTAATCGCCGTCGGGTTCTGCACGCCCCATCCCCACTGAATCACCCAATCGGGCTTGATCTGTCGGATCTGCAGCCATTGCGACTGCTGGTCATTGCCGGGCAGCGGCACTGGAATCAGCGTCAGCTCGAAGCCGAGCTTCTTGGCGTAGGCCTCGAATACCGGAATGGGCTCTTTGCCGTAGGCGGAATCGTGGTACAGATGCACGATCTTCTTGCCCTTGAGATTCGCCTCGCCGCCTTCCTTCTGAGCGATGTATTTGATCATCGCCGAAGCCTGGCTCCAGTAGGTCGTGATCATCGGGAATACCCACGGGAAGACCGAACCGTCGGCGGCGTCGGTGCGCCCATAACCGATGGTGATCATCGGAATCTTGTCCGCGGCGACACGGTCGATGAGGCTGTAGGTGATTCCCGTCGATAGCGGCTGCACCATCGACGCGCCGTTGCTGCCCTGTTTTTTCAGGCGCTCGTAGCACTCGACACCGCGCGAGTTGTTGTATTCAGTCTCGCACTCCGCCCATACAAGCTTGACGCCGTTGATGCCGCCGTCCTTCAAGTTGATGTAGTTCATGTAGTCGATGTAACCGCCGAAAATCCCGGATCCCCCGGCGGCATACGCGCCTACGCGATACGACAGCAGCGGAACGAACTGCTCCGGCGCGGCGACCGCGGTGCCGGCGGTCAGAGCGAGCCCGACGCCGAGCATCCATACGCACTTGTTTGTGCGTTGCATTAAGCGATTCATTATCTGTCCTCCAAAGACCCCCCGCGTGTTGGGGTCGATTTCCTCAGCCGGATAAGCATACCGGAATTGGCCCTGCCGAGCATGGCCCGCCTCCAACGCTGTTTGCCTTGGGTCAATGCGGGAACGGCCACAGGCGTAGCTTCTCCTTGCCGATCTGCCAAAGCCGCGCCAGACCGTGCGGCTCGACAATCAGAAAGAAGATGATCAGGCCTCCGAATACGACGAATTCGAGGTTGGACGTTATCGATGCCGGCAACGAAACGCTGAACACCGCCCGCAGCAGCTCGTTCATGGTGTGGACGAGAACGCTCAATAGAATTGGGAGAAGGGTGATGAACGCGGCGCCGAGGAAGGAACCGAGGATGCTGCCCACACCGCCGATGATGACCATGAACAGTATGCGAAAGGACAGATCGAGCGTAAATGCCTCGGGCTCGACCGTGCCTAGGTATGCGTAGGCATACAGGGCGCCGGCGACTCCGCAATAGAAGGAGCTGATCGCGAAGGCCATGAGCTTGGTGCGCATGATGCGGATGCCGATCACCTCAGCAGCGACATCCATGTCGCGCACCGCCATCCACGCACGGCCAATCGAGCTGCGAACCATGTTCTTCGCAGCCAGCGCGAGCACTGTCACCAGCGACAGCACCAGCATGTACTTCATCAACGGAGTGTCGAAGGAGACGCCCAGGATTTCCATTTTTTGGGCTGTGATGACGCCCGAGCTCGAATAATTCGAAAACCAGGGGAACTTGACCAGCGCCCACACCACGAAGAACTGTGCCGCCAGCGTGGCGACCGCAAGGTAGAAGCCTTTGATGCGCAGGCTGGGCAACCCGAAAACGATGCCGACAAGCGCGGCGCAGCAGCCGGCCAGCGCGAACGCCACGAGCAACGGCATGCCCGGCACGCGCAACACGAAGTTGTACGCGGCGAAGGCCCCTACCGCCATGAACGCCGCGCTGCCGAGCGAGAGCTGCCCGGCGTAACCGGTGAGAATGTTCAATCCCAGGGCGGCGAGCGCAAAAATCAGAGTCGGCACCAGAATCGCCGAGAACCAGTATTGGTTGGCGATGAACGGCACCACCAGAAACGCGAACACGAGCACGGCGATGACGCCGATCCGGTCCTGGCGGATCGGAAAGATCTGCTGATCGGCAACGTAAGTGGTCTTGAACTGACCGGCTTCTCTGTACAGCATCAGGAACCTTCGTCTTCGGGCGCCATACGTTTACACGCGGTCGATGCGTTTTTCACCGAACAGTCCCTCCGGCCGCACGAGCAGGAACAGCAGCGCCAGCACGTAAGGGAACCAACCTTCGATACCGCCGCCGACGTGTGGCCCGATATAGACCTCGGCGAGCTTTTCCGTGGCGCCGACGATCAAACCGCCGACGATCGCGCCCGGAATCGACTCGAAACCGCCCAGAATCAACACCGGCAGTGCTTTGAGTGCGGTAAAGGTCAGCGCAAACTGCACGCCGTTGCGCGCGCCCCACATCAGTCCGGCGACCAGCGCGACAAAGCCGGCGACCGCCCAGACGATCGCCCAAATGTATTGCAGCGGAATGCCGATCGACAGCGCCGCCTGGTGATCGTCGGCGACCGCGCGCAGAGCGCGGCCGATGCGAGTGTGCTGAAAGAAAATCGCCAGGGCGCTCACCAGCACGCCCGAGACGACCGCTGCGAACAGATCGAACTGGCTCACATTCAGGCCCGTGCGGTCCATCAGCCAGTCGAACGGCTGGTCCTCGATACCCAACTCCAGCCCGCGCGGGCTTGCACCCCACAGCATCTGGGTCACCCCTTCAATCAGGAACGAGAGTCCGATAGTCGCCATGAACAGAGAAATCTGCGGCTGGTTGACCAGCGGCCGCAGCACAATGCGCTCGATAAGGAGGCCCAGGATGACCATCGCACCCAAGGTGACGGGGAGCGCAAGCCACAGCGACAGACCCGACTCCTGCTGCAATCCCACGAAGGTCAGCGCCGCGAAAAAAACCATCGAGCCCTGGGCGAAATTGAACACGCCCGACGCCTTGTAGATCAGCACGAAGCCCAGCGCGACCAGCGAGTACATCACTCCGCTTAAGAGTCCGCCGATCAGCACTTCGAAAAAAAACTGCATGGCCGGTTGTCCTTTCGCTAATGCGCCACCCCGAGATAGGCGTCGATCACCGCCTGGTTGACGCGGATCTCGTCCGGACTGCCGTCGCCGATTTTCTTGCCGTAGTCGAGCACGACCACGCGATCGGAGATGTCCATCACCACGCCCATGTCATGCTCGATCAGCACGATGGTCGTTCCGTACTGTTCGTTGACATCGAGCACGAAGCGACACATATCCTGCTTTTCCTCGACGTTCATGCCGGCCATGGGTTCGTCGAGCAAAAGCAGTGTCGGTTCCGCCGCGAGCGCGCGGGCGAGCTCCACGCGCTTCTGCAGCCCGTAAGGCAGCCTTCCCACCGGCGTCTTGCGGATGTGCTGGATCTCGAGAAAGTCGATCACCTCCTCGACCCGGCGCCGGTTCTCCAGTTCTTCCCGTCGCGCCCGGCCCCAATAGACTGCCTGCTCGAGAAAGCTCGCGCGCATCTTGAGATTGCGCCCGGTCATGATGTTGTCGAGCACGCTCATGCCTTTGAACAGCGCGATATTCTGGAAGGTGCGGGCGATTCCCTGCGCGGCGGCGTCGTGGGTGTTCATGTCGCGGCGCACCTGGCCATGGAAGGCGATCGTTCCATGCTGCGGACGGTAGACGCCGTTGATGACGTTGAGCATCGAGCTCTTGCCCGCGCCGTTGGGGCCGATGATGGCGCGGATCTCGTGCTCGCGGACGTCGAAGCTGATGTCGGTCAGCGCCTTGACCCCGCCGAAGGAGAGCGAAATCGCGTCCAGCTTGAGGACGACGTCGCCGATGCCGCGCGCGTTGCTCATGAAGAACGTCGGCTCAGGCAGCCTTGCGGGCCGCGCCGGTGGACAACGTCTTCGCGTCGGCGATTTTGAGATCGGCAGCCACGCTTCCGGTGCGACCGTCTTCGAATTTGACTTGCGTCTCGATGTGCTGCACCGTCTTGCCGCCATACAGCGCGTCGATCAGCACGGCATATTTCTCCGCGATGAATCCGCGGCGCACCTTGCGCGTGCGGGTGAGCTCGTCGTCGTCCGGATCGAGCTCCTTGTGCAGGATGAGGAAGCGGCGCACCTGCGAGTCGCCAAGCGACCCTTCCTGTGCGAGCTCCGCGTTGACCTGTTCCACGCATTCGCGCACAAGCTGGTAGACCTCCGGCTTCGCGGCAAGGTCGGTATAGCCGGAATAGGGAATCCCGCGCCGCTCCGCCCAGTTGCCGACCGATCCCATGTCGATGTTGATGAAAGCGCAGACTTCCTGGCGACCGTGACCGAACGCCACCGCCTCCTTGATGTGCGGAAAGAACTTGAGCTTGTTCTCGATGTAATTGGGCGCGAACATCGCGCCCGTGACCAGCTTGCCGACGTCCTTGGCACGATCGATGATTTTCAGTTGACCGTCTTCGACGAACACGCCCGCGTCGCCGGTGTGAAAGAAGCCAGCCGAGTCGATTGACTCGGCAGTTGCGTCGGGTCGCTTGTAGTACTCTTTGAGCAGCATCGGCCCTCGCACCAGCACCTCGCCATTCTCGGCGATGGCGATCTCAACGCCTGGGGCCGCTTGTCCCACGGTATCGAACTTCACTCCGCCGTCGGGCTGCAGACAGACGTAGGCGCAGGTCTCGGTCGAGCCGTAGAGCTGTTTCAGATTCACTCCGATCGAACGATAGAAGCGAAACAGGTCAGGCCCGATCGCCGCGCCTGCCGTATAAGCCACGCGGATGCGGCTCATGCCGAGAACATTGCGCAACGGCCCGTAGACCAGGATGTCGCCGACCGCGTAGAGCAGCCGGTCCATGAGCGAAACGGGTCTGCCGTCGACGATCTCGGGTCCGACACGCCGCGCGACACCGGTGAAGTAACGGAACAGCCAGCGCTTGACTGCGCTTGCGTCCTCCATTCGGATCATCACCTGGGTGAGCAGGTTCTCGAAGATGCGTGGCGGTGCGAAGTAGTAGGTCGGTCCGATCTCGCGCAGGTCGATCATCACCGTGTCGCCCGATTCGGGGCAGTTGATGGTGAAACCCGCAACCAGCCACTGGGCGTAGGAGAACAGGTGATCGCCGACCCAGGCCATTGGCAAGTATGAGAGCACGCTGTCTTCAGGTCCCAGCTTGTCGAAAGCACATCCGCCCTGCGCCGATACGATAAAGGCACGGTGTGTCTGGCACACGCCCTTGGGCTTGCCCGTCGTGCCCGACGTGTAGAGCATGATCGATACGTCGTCGGGACGGCCTTGCGCAATCTGGGCGTCGAAAAATCCTGGGTGTTCGCGGTCGTAGTCGCGTCCCGCGTCAAGCAGCCGGTCGATGCTGGTCACGCCCTGGTAATTTCGCAGCCCTCGCGGGTCGTCGTAATAGATGTGCTTGAGCGTGGGAACCTGCGGCATCGCCTCGACCATCTTGTCGACCTGCTCCTGATCTTCCACGATGGCGTAGGCGATCTCGGCGTCCTTGAGCACGTAGACGAATTCCGCGGCAGGCGCGTCCTGATACATGGGCACGGCGATCCCGCCCAGCGATTGCGCCGCCGCCATCGCCCAGTACAGCCGAGGCCGGTTGTCGCCGATAATGGCCAGATGCATTCCACGCGCGAAGCCGTGAGCGGCGAGGCCGCATGCCATCGCGCGCACTTCCTCCGCTACTTGCGACCACGTCCAGGTCTGCCATATCCCCAGGTCTTTTTCGCGCGTGGCCGGACGCTCGCCACGCAGCTTCGCGTGCTCGATCAGCAAACGCGGAAACGTGGCTTCGCGGCTGTCCATCCCCCCTCCTGTAAGTGCGGCGGCCGGCTATCTTATGTCGTTAAGCCGCGCGCGGACAATGCCTGCACGGGGCGCTACTGCGCCTTGATGCCCGCTGCCTTGATCACCTTCGCCGACTCTTCCAACTCAATCTGCACGAACTTTTTGAATTCGCCGGGCGTCATCGGCATCGCTTCCGCACCGAGGTTGGCGAGGCGCTCTTTCACATCGGGAAGTTGCAGAACGCGGTCGACATCCTTGTTGATCTTGTCGACAACATCCGGAGGCGTACCTGCCGGAGCGAAGAGGCCTACCCAGAGGTTGTAGTCGAAACCGGGCAGCCCCGCCTCGGCGATGGTCGGCACGTTGGGCAATGCGCTCGAGCGCTTGGCCGTGCTCACACCCAAGGCAACGAGCTTGCCTTCGCGCACGTTCGGTATCGCCGCAGAAATCGGCGAGAAGAAATAAGTGACGCGACCCGCCAGCGTGTCGTTCAGCGCCTCGGGCGTGCCCTTGTACGGGACATGGACCACATCGATGCCCGCGGCGAGCTTGAACTTCTCGCCGTTGATGTGCGTTCCGCTGCCGGTGCCGGCAGATCCATAGTTGAGCTGACCCGGCTTCTCCTTGGCCAGCGCGATCAACTCCTTGACCGACTTCACTCCCAGCGAGGGCGCAACAACGAGCACGTTGGGTTGCCCGCCCAAGGGAGCGATCTCGACAAAATCCTTGGCGGTGTCGTAAGGCAGCCCCGAATAGATCGACGGGTTGTATGCGAATGCAGCGGAGTGCACCAGCAGCGTGTATCCATCGGGGGCCGACTTGGCGACGATGCCGGCGCCGATGGTCCCACCGGCACCGGGCCGGTTATCGACAACGACCGGCTGCCCCCACATCTCGGAGAGCTTCTGGCCGAAAGTGCGCGCGAGTATGTCGGTGGCGCTTCCCGCCGTGAACGGAACGATCACATGGACAGGCTTGTTGGGATAGGCCTGCCCAAACGCGAGCGATGCGCAAAACCAAGCCGCAACAAATCCCGTGAACAGGCGCAATTTCATAGTCTGTCTCCTATTGCAGGCCGTCGCCGACCGGCACGTTTTCAGGTTCGAGCTTGATTCCCGAGGCCTGTGCTTGCAGAACGATCAGCTTGGCGAAGTCTTCGTCGGTCATTCCGTAACCGATCAAAGTCTGCACGATGTCGCGGGTGAGCGATGCGAGCGGCATCGGCACGCCAAACCGCCTGCTCGCTTCGAGGCCCAGGTCGAGGTCCTTGCGCAACAGCGTCGGAGTGAAAGTGACGCTGAAGTCCAGATTCACCAGCGCCGGTGCCTTGTAGCGCGAAAATGTCGACCCCATCACGCTCTGGTTGATGAAGTCGAGGAAAGCGTGGCGGGGCACTCCCGCCTTTTGCGCAAGCACCGTAATCTCCGCGAGCGACTGCGTGACCACGCCCAGAAAGACGTTGTGGCAGATCTTGACAATGCGCGAAACCTCGCCTTCCCCCACATAACTCGCCGCTGGCCCAATCATCTCTAAGTATGGCAGCGCCGCATCGAATGCACTCTTCGGTCCGGAACACACAAAAGACAACCGCCCGGCCTTGATCACCTTGGCGTTCCCGGAAACCGGTGCCGCGAGCAATTCGATGCCATGGGCGCCGAGCAGCGCGCGCAGCTCCGCCGAGCCTTCCAGAGAAATCGACGAGCACTCGACGATCAGGCGCGGCTTGGACTTGGAAGAGAGAAGCCCTCCCCGACCGGCGACGACTTCTTTGACGTCGTCCCAGGTGGACACCATGACGAATACGATGTCGCACACCGCGAGATCCGGAAGCGCGGCAGCGATCTTGGCGCCGCGCGCGGCGAGCGGCTCCGCCTTGGACCGCGTGCGATTCCACACCGTGAGATCGGCGCCGGCTTTGGCGAGCCGCTCCGCCATCGCGTAACCCATGCGGCCGATGCCGATCCACCCGATGCGGGCGTTGTGCGCGGGTGAGGTCGGGTCGGACGCCACTTTAAGCCACCGCGCCGAACGGAAGATCGATGACGGCGCGCCAACTTCCATCGTCTTGACGCCTAACGACCTCGACGCTCTCGCCGGTCATGTTCGCTGGCTTGCCGTCGGGTCCGGTCATCGACATCTCCCACTTCGCGCTGGTCACTGCGAGGTCACCACTCTGCGCAACCAGCCGTGCGGTAATCGTCATTTTTGGCTTCCCGGCGAGAAAACCAGCCAGCGATTCACGGATCGCCGCGGTCCCGGTCACCAGCTTGCCCGGTGAAGGCATGAGCGTACCCTGCGGTTCATAGAGCGCAACAAGCGCATCGAGTTGGCCGGCGTTGAGCGCTTCGGCAAACAGGCGGTCAACATCTTGGGGCGTACGTGCAGACATGGATTTGCTCCTCGTCAAAGTGCCGCTTGAGCTGTGATGGGCGGCTTCGGCTTCGGTTCAATACGGATTCGCGATCGGCAGCTCTTCCGCCGGATACAGCGAAATAATCTTGGGTCCGGTCGGCGTAAGAATGACTTCTTCCTCGATGCGCGCCGCGGAAATGCCGTCGCTCGCCGGACAGTAGGTCTCGACGGCGAATACCATCCCGGCCTTGAGCTCGATGGGTTCCTTGAGCGAATTGAGCCGGGAGACGAGCGGGCGCTCGTGCAAGCCCAGCCCGAGCCCATGACAGAAGTTGAGCCCGAACGCATCCATTTCGCTTGCGAATCCGATCTCGGACGCCTTCGGAAAAGCACGCGCGATTTTGTCTGTCGTCACGCCCGGCTTGAGCAGGCTGATGGCGCGATCCATCCATTCGCGGGCGTAGCGGTACGCGGTCACCTGCGCCGGCGTGGCGCGGCCGACGTTGAACGTGCGGTAGTAACAGGTGCGATAGCCCATGAACGACTGGATGATGTCGAAGAACGCCTGGTCGCCGGGACGAATCAAGCGGTCGGTGAAATTGTGGGGGTGGGGGCTGCAGCGCTCGCCCGAGATCGAGTTGATCGCCTCGACGCAGTCCGAACCCATTTCGTACAAATGACCGGTCGCGAGTGCGACGATCTCGCTTTCCTTGACGCCCGGTTTGAGCGCCTCGGCGATGTCCTGATAGACGCCGTCGACCATGGCCGATGCCATGTTGAGCAGCGTCAACTCGTCGATGTTCTTGACCTCGCGCGCGGAGAGCAGCGTCTGCTGACCGTCGCGTATTTCTATCCCCAGCTTCTGCAGCTCGAACAGCATCGGCGGTTCGACGACGTCCAGCCCGAGCGGCAGGTTGCCTACGCCCTCGGCGTCGAGAATGGACTTGATCTCGCGAGCCGCGTCGCGGAACAGCGTCGCATCGCCTCCCACTGCGCCGCGCAAGCCCAGCAATCCGGCACGGCAATGATCGTGCGCGAGCCACGGCGCATGCAGGCGATGATGCTTGGCTGCGGAGCCGAAATCCCAGATGTACGGATCGCCGTTGCCGGTGAGCAGCGCGTAGCGGGTCAGCTTGTCGCGGGCCCATTCGCCGATCACCGTGCTGGTGATGTAGCGGATATTGTGCTGGTCGAAGCAGAGCAATGCGCCCAAGCCCGAAGACGCGAGCGCGGCGCGCGTGCGCGCCAGCCGGTAGTCGTGAAGGCGGCGGAAGTTGACGCGTTCCTCGAAGTCGACCTGGGTGTGGCCCGGCGACTGCAGCGGCCGGTCCCAACGATAATGCGGATCGATGTCGTCGGGCCGGACGATGCGCGGCTCCTTAGCCTTCTTCTTTTCCTTCACGCGATTCCTCTGGAACGTGTAGGTGGTGCCAAAAGCCTAGCCAACGTGAGGCCGATGCTCGTCGTGGCGCCGCCGATCAAGCGGTCACGGCGACGATAGCGCATGCCACGGCCGCTGTAAAAGCCGGCCCAGTTTTAGTGGGTCGCTATTGCAGTGCAGGCTTGCGCAGAAAATCGCCGCGGTCAGCGGAACGCACCTTGACCCTCACCACTTCGGCATTGCGCGCCAACGTCAGCGGGACTTCGACGCCGGCGGCGCCGAGACGCCAGGTTTTGCGAAACAGATCAGCCAGTCCCGATGCGTGCTGTCCCGCGACCTCGAGGAGGATGTCGCCTGGCTTCACCCCTGCGCTTTCGGCCGGACCTCCCTTGGCGAGCGCGCCCACGATCAGGTGCTCATCAGCCTCGGCAGCGTAGAGGCCGAGCCAAGGCCGCGGCGGTCGCGGGCTCTTCCCGAACTTGAGCAGATCATCAAGAATCGGATCGAGCAAATCGGTGGGGACGAACATGTTGGCTTGGACGCGCTCGTCGCCAACCGATTGCTCGACAAAAAGCGAGCCGATCCCGACCAACTGTCCATCGGCGTCCAGCAGAGCGGCCCCTCCCCACTGCGGATGCGGCGGTGCCGCGAAAAGCGCCTCTTCAAGCAGGTATTCCCAATAGCCCGCAAACTCACGCTTGGCGATGAGCTGCGCCTTGAGCGCATGCGCCTGCCCACCATGGCCCACGACTGTCACCTCGTCACCAACGGAAATCGCCGCCGAGGAGCCTCGCGCCAGCCACGGCGTGCGTAAGCGGCCAAGCGGTTGCGCCAGTCCGAACCCGGTGGCGAAGTCGTAGGCGACAGCGTGGCCCGGAACCACGGTTCCATCGTTGGCGGTAAGCCAGAGCGATTGCGCCTCTGTGATGAGATAGCCGATCGTGAGCACCAGTCCGTCGTCGCGAATGACGACCCCATAGCCTGCTCTTTCGGTGCCGAGTATCGGCGCGGTGAACGCGTCGGCAGGAATGCCAGCGCGTAACAGGACGACCGAATCCAGAGCCGACTTCAGATCAAAACGAAGCTCGTCCGGCCGCGGCTGGAGGTTTTCGGGAAAAGCCCAATCGTTCGATTCAGCCATCTATTCAGCATCCGGCGCGAGGCGAGCCGCAGTCGACTGCAGTATCCATCTTACGCGACCGCAATTGGACCACCCCAAGTAGGAGCTGTTCCTACTTCAAGGGAACCATCGCTTACGCCTCAATCAGCGACTAGCGGATGGTGTCCGAACCGCGCACGTCCGAAGCTATTCCATGTGCGCGTTCGCGCTGCCGAGCCCCGCCGGGAGAGTAAGGGCTCGGCCACGGAAAGGAGTGATTCATGCACCCTCGCTCGTATGCACGAAAATCCTTATGGCTGGTCGCGGTTGCGGCTTTGCTGCATAACGCGACTGCGCTTGCCCAAGCCGAAGAGCAGGAACTGGTGACCGCCGCCGAGCACACCCTCACCAGATTCATGGACGACCCCGACATGGTATGGCTTCGAGATCACTTCAGCCAGGCAAAGGCGGTGTTGATTGCGCCCAAGCTGACTCGCGCCGGATTCTTTGTCGGTGTCTCGGGAGGCAAAGCCGTGCTGTTTGCACGCGATCCGGATACCGGCCGATGGCTCGGCCCGGCGTTTTATGACCTCGGCGCGGTGAGCATTGGATTCCAGACCGGCGTCTCGGTGTCGGAGGCGGTTGCGCTAGTGATGTCGGACAATGGCTTGAACAAGTTGATGGTCAGTTCGTTCAACCTCGGCCCCGAATGGAGCCTTGCAGCGGGACCGGTCGGCACAGGCGCGAAAAGCGACATGCTGGCCGATTTCGTCGCATACAGCCATTCCAAGGGACTCTACAAGGGGCTGAATCTGCATGGCACGATCGTGAGCATCGCCGACGATTGGAACGATCGCTACTACGGGACGAAGGTCCTGCCGCCGGATATCCTAATGCGCGCTAGCGCACACAATGCGCAGGCGGACACGCTCTTGGCATTGCTATCTCAGGGCTGGTCGAGCCACTAACTTAGCGGACACCTTTTTGCTCCGGCGTCGGCGCATGGAATCACAAGGCGTTATGCTATTAGTTTCGAGTTCCGCCTTCGGTCCGTACCCGCCCGTAGCTAGTGAGCAAGTCCCGCCGTCCTTCCCGAACCAACGCGTCGGCCCGGGTAGGACAACCGTCGCTGTTCGAGTTCCTGATCCTGTCGATGCTGCTGCATCTTCTGGTGATCGTTCTCTTCGGCAATCCAAGCGGAGGCACCCGCCGCAGTGAGCAATCATCGAGTTCCCTGGAAGTCATCCTCGGTCGTCCGACGACGGAGACTGGAACCGGTTTTCGCCTTGCTCCGGGCGCTGAAACGACTACGCCGGGTTCGGCCCTTCTGCCGCGTGCAGGAGCCGCACCTGAAGCGCCGGCGGCGCCTTTCGGCGCGGACGAGCGACCCGCCGGCCAGCCACCGCCCCAACCTGCACCGGAACGCACCGAGCGTCCGGCGCCGACACCCGAGTCTGCGGCTCCAACAAAAGAGACCGCGCCGCCTGCGCCGTCGCGGCCGCGCGAGCTGCCACCCGGACTTAATCTGCGAGCCCCGCAGGAAGTTGATCGGAAGTTCGCGCCGCGACCTCCGCTCGAGGAGCTCGCGCCTCCCAAGTTCGAAGGCCGGCTCGCGCCGCCAGCCGAATTGGCGCCCTTGGAAGTGCCGGCGGCGCCCACGACTCCGCTCGAGCGCATCGCGCCCTCCAAGGTGGAGCGCGAGCTTGCGCGGCCGCTCGACCTCGCGCCGCGAGAGATTCCGGCCACGCCTGCCGCGCCGATCGAGCGCATCGTTGCGCCCCAGTTAGCGCCCGAAATCGCGGCGCCCGCCGAACTCAAGGCGCGCGAGCAGCCGTCAGCCGCAGCTCCGATCGAAAACATCGCACCCGCCAAGATCGAGCGCCAACTGGCACCGCCTGTCGAACTGGCCCCAAGCGCGACGCCGATCGCTCCGGCAGCCCCTCTAGAGCGTATCGCACCGCCAGCGAGTGAGCGCGAACTCGCCGCTCCGACAGAGATCGCGCCGGCGACTGTCGCACCCGCGACGCCCATCGAACGCCTGGCGCCACCGAGCGCCGCTCCAGCAGATCGGATCGCGCCGCCGGCCGAGCTGCGAGCTCCGAGCCGCGTGGAAGGCGAGGCCCTGCCCGCGGAGCGCGCGCCGAAACCTGAGGGCGCGGGGCCTCCTGCAACGACGCCGACACCGCGCGGCGAACGCGCCCCGCCAGCCGGCGGCGCCCCTCCCGCAGTTGCGCCCGAAAAAGCTCCTGCCGCGCCTGAACGCTTCCACTTCGGCTCGCCCACGCCTGAAGAGGAGATATTCAAGCCGCGCGGCAACGTCATGCCGCCGCTGGACGAGGTGAGCTCACCGCCCTACATCGATCTCGAAGGGGCGCGCCGCGCCGCCGCGCACGAAGTCCTGCGCGAAGGCCCGGGATCGCGCGGCGTGCTGGCGCTCCCCGTCCCGCCGCCGCCAGAATACAAGTCCAAAGAGGCTCGGGCGATAGAGAAAGCGGTCAAGCCGGACTGCCGCACCGAGTATGCTGCGCTCGGCCTTCTGGCGGTTCCGGCGCTCCTGATGAGCGCTCTGGCCGATACCGGTTGCCGGTGGTGAGCGCCGACTAGCACCGCGGCGTCTACTCCAGCGCCTGCTCGATATCTGCGATCAAGTCTTCGGCGTGCTCGATGCCGATGGATAGCCGCACCAGATCGGTCGGGCACATGCTCCCTGGGCCTTCGACGCTGGCGCGATGCTCCGCGAGACTTTCGACCGATCCCAGCGATGTCGCGCGCTTGAATATGTGAAGCTTGGCGGTAAAGGCCCGCGCGGCTTCCTCCCCGGCTTTCAGGCGCAGCGACATCATGCCGCCGAATCCGCCGCGCATCTGCCGCGTCGCGACTTCATGCCCGGGATGCGTCTTCAATCCCGGGTAGAGGACATGCGAGAGCTTGGGGTGGCTCTGGAATCGCTGCGCAATCGCCTGGGCATTTCCGCACGCGGCCAGGACGCGTAGGTGCAGCGTGCGCATGCCGCGCAGTAGAAGCCACGCTTCCATGGGGCCGAGCACCGCTCCGCCGCTGCCGCGGACGTATCGGATGCGTTGCCACAGCTCGTCATCGTGCGCAGTCGCCAGCGCACCGGCGATCACGTCGGAATGACCGTTCAGGTACTTGGTCGCCGAATGCATGACGATATGCGCACCGAGCTCGAGCGGGCGTGTGAGCAGCGGCGTGGCCGCCGTCGAATCGACGGCAACGAGCGCGCCAATTTCGCCGGCAACTGCGCTCGCCGCGGCGATATCGGTGACCTCCCAGGTCGGATTCGCCGGAGTCTCAATCCAGATCAGTCGCGGTCGATGCGATCGCGTCTTCGCAGCAAGATCGTCGAAGGAAGCGTTGTCGTAGAAGTCGATCGACAGTCCCCACGGCGCAGCGTAGTCCAGAAGCCACTTGCGCAGCGCCCAGTACATGTTGCGCGGAGCGAGAACGCGATCACCGGGCTTAAGCGCCAGGAACACCGCCGCCGCGGCCGCCTGGCCCGATGCAAACAGCATCGCCGCAGCGGCGCCTTCCAGCGATGCCACCAGTGCTTCCGCCTGATCGTAGGTAGGATTGTCCGGGCGCGAATAGCCGCGCCCACCCGGAAATGTGCCGTCGGCAGCACGCTCGTAAGTTGTCGAGACATAGATCGGCGGAACGATGTCTCGATACGGTGCCGCGACTCGCCCCATGCCCTGGGCGGTGAGCGTAGCGGGATGCAGTTCGAAATCGGCCATCGCTTTGAGACGATCAGCAAAATGGGCACTATGCCCGCAACCGCGATCCTCGGCAATTTCCAGCGAACCGATACCGGCGTGGCCAGTTTTGGCGTAACCTCTTTCCGATGAACGAAGCACCAGCGCTGTTCGCTGCGCTGCGACAGTCAGCCGACAGCCAGACAGCGGACGCGATCGAGCAGCTGGTCCGTGACGCGCCCGATCGCCGCCTTTGTCGGATCAACGCGCTCGATTTCGCCGCCAAGAGCGGGCTTGATGAAGAGCGCGTGATCGCTGCGTTTCTACATGCGGCTCGGCTGGGTCTGTTCGAACTCTCGTGGAACGTACTGTGTCCAGGGTGCGGCGGCGTGCTCGACGCTGGCGCGTCGCTCAAGATGGTGCGCCAGTCCGAGTACGCGTGCGCGCTATGCGCCTGCGGCTACGAGCCGACCCTCGACGAGATGGTCGAGGTCACATTCACGGTGAGCCCGCGCGTGCGCCACATCGAAGCCCATGATCCGGCGGGCCTGCCACCGAGCGAGTTCATGCGCCAGGTTTTCTGGAGCTCCGGGATCGACTTGCCTGAGGACTCCTTCGAGCAGCTCCTCGAAGGGATCACTCTCGATCTGGTCGATTTACAGCCGGGCGAAAAGGCGATGCTGTCGCTGACGCTGCCTGCCGAGTTCGTGATCGTCTTCGACCCGGTGACGCACACCGCGCAATTCATCGACGTCAAAGGCGCGCCCACTCGAGAGCGGCAGGCGCTTTCCATCGTGTTCAACAAGGCACGCGCCGCGACGACCACTGTTACGCTGCAGCCCGGCCCGCTTCGCCTGACACTCGACAATCGCACCGACATCCGAGTCGTGCCCGGCGTTTGGCTCGCCGGGGAAAAGCTGCACGAGATGCTCGGCAAGCGGAAGCCTTTCCTGACTGCCAAGCGGCTGCTCAGCAACCAGACTTTTCGCGAGATCTACCGTACCAGTACGTTGGACGTCGACCAGCGCCTCAAGATCACCAGCCTGACTTTCCTGTTCACCGATCTCAAAGGTTCAACGGACCTGTACGAACGCGTCGGCGACCTGGTCGCGTTCGACATCGTCAGGGAGCACTTCCAGGTCTTGCACGAGATCATCGCTGCGGAATCTGGCGCAGTGGTCAAGACTATCGGCGATGCAGTCATGGCGACGTTTCCGACGCCGGACCGCGCGCTTGCCGCGGCACTGCGCATTCGCGAAGCGATGGGGTCGCTCAACGCACAGAGGAAGAGCGAGGATCTGCTGCTCAAGATCGGCATCCACGAAGGCCCGTGCCTGGCTGTCACATTCAACGATCGGCAGGATTACTTCGGCCAGACGGTGAACATCGCTTCCCGCGTGCAAGGGCTGGCGGTGTCGCGCTCGATCCTAGCGACGGGAGCTGTTGTCGACCATCCAAACGCGTCAGCACTGCTGGAAAGCGACGGCATCAAGCCGATGCCACGGCGCCTGCCGGTTCGCGGCATCGCCGAAGAGCTTTCGGTCTACGAAATTCCCTGATCGCTTCGAGCGTCACTCGATTCAGTCGAGATACCCCGGAAACGCCGGCAGCGACTTGAAGTCCACGGGGTCGTGCTGGACGATCAGGCGACCCTTGGTGTTGGCGACTATTTTCTCGATGCGATCGATCGAGGCGAGCGAGTCGGCGCGTTCGTAATTGAACGCCGGCACCCGCCGATATTTGCGGTTCTCGCGCGTGTGGTACAGATCGCCGGAAAGAATCACTGTTCCCGCTTTCTTGAGCTTGAGCTCGAGCACCTGATGGCCAGGCGTATGGCCTGGCGCCTTGAGGATCATCACACTGCCGTCGCCGAACACGTCGTAGTCGTTGTCGATCATCTGCGTCTTCACGTTCTTGTAGGCGCTGACCGTAGTGGGGTCGACGCCGAAAGGCGTGGGCTCCGCCAGCGCCCAGGCCAGCTCTGCCTTGTTGATGATCCAGGTCGACGACTGGAACACGTTGGCGTTGCCGGTATGATCGAAGTGGAAATGCGAAAAAGCCACGGCTGTCACGTCGGTCGTCGCGATGCCCAACGCCTTCAACTGCTCGGCCAGGGCGACCGACATGCTCATGTGAAAGCCGCCCGGGAGGTCTACGCCTTCCTTGTTTTCAGCCAGCTTGTCGCTTAAGCCGGTGTCCCATACCAGCGTCCCCTTGGGATGGCGGATCACAAAACAGGAAACGGCCAGCGAGCCCGGTTTGCCGTCGTATTCGCCAGTATCGGAGAACAGTCCCATGTTCTTGAAGTCCACACGGCCGCATTCGAGCGCATACAGGCGCACCGATTTGATTTCGTCCGCCGCCATCGCCGGCGTGGCAACGATGGCGAGCAGCGCAAGGCAGCAGCTGATCCACCCGATCTTGCGAGACATGCCCGAGTCCCCTTCAGCGAACAGTCGCGATCTGTTGCGGCTGCGATTGTATCGCGAGCATGTGGAAAGGGATTGGCTAGAATGACCTCTACCTAGACAAGTCGCGTCGATGTTCGGTCCGCTCTGCTATTGACATCATGCCTGCTCGCTCCCTTTCCTTGAAATGGCGCGACGCGCGACTCGACCTTCGTCGAAGATTGGCGATGCGTTTCGTAAGCGACCGCGACTATGTTTCGCGCCTCTATGATGCCAAGCTCGGCTGCCGGCCAAATCTGGATCGACCGCGAGGCTTCAACGAGAAGATTCTGGTAAAGATGCTGAGCGACCGGCGGCCTTTACTCACGCTCTTTGCAGACAAGCTGAGAGTGCGCGACTTCGTGCGCGAGGCGAGCCCGCGGCTGCGTCTCCCGACTCTTTACTGGTGGTCGAATCGCGCGGTCGAAATCCCGTTCGATACGCTTCCAAACGAATTCGTGCTCAAGGCCAACCACGGCAGCGGATGGGTCCGGATAGTCGAAGACAAGAACTCGGTTCGTCCTAGAGAGCTGAGGGCGCAGGGTAAGCGCTGGCTCGCCTCCGATTTCACCATCGTCGGCCGCGAATGGAGCTACAAGAATGTCCGGCGCGCTCTTTACGCCGAGCAACTGCTGCACCACGAGGCGCGAATCCCGCCGGATTACAAGCTATTCGTGTTCAACGGCAGGGTGAGACTGATACAGGTCGATCGGGATCGCTTCAAGCGGCACACACAGGTCTTGTACGATGAGCTGTGGAACCTCATCGAAGGTACAGTCGCCGCCGCCCAGGGCGGGCCGGCCGAGCGCCCGGCGTCGCTTGCAGCGATGATCGAGGCAGCTGAGGCTCTTTCCTGCGGCGTGGACTTTGTACGCGTCGATCTATACGAGATCGATGGGAAACCGTACTTCGGGGAATTGACGAGTTCGCCCAACAAAGGCTTGAGTCCGTTTCGTCCGGCCTCGCTCGACCTGCTCCTCGGAAGCTTCCTCCAGTTGGACGACTACTCTACACAGAATCGCCTGTGCTACGACCCTGATGCATTTCGCGAGCGAGGCACCTTGGTGTGACAAGGCGGCGCCTCGCCGGAATCTCGCTACAGCTCGATGGGCTTGCCGTGCGGCGTGCGCCGAGCGGCTTGTTCCCATTGCGTTCGGCGCTCCTGCAACAGCGCCTCGCTCACCAGCCCCTTGCGCATCGAGATGCGCTCGAGCGCAGTCATCCAGTAGGCGTAGTAATTCTCGCCCGTGTCGGTCTCGCCGCGCTGCCGTACCTCGGCGATGACTTGAGCCAAGGTCTGCGCCCACTCCTTCCAGGTGAACTTGCCCCGCTGGTGTAGCGCCAGCGTCATCGCAAAGGCTTGCGCTTCCCATGGCGCCTTGAACACCGGCCCCTGCGCATCGCGCGGCAGCGCCGGAAGCTCGGCCTGCAGCGACGAGACAGCGCCTGCGAGCGATGCGGAATCGATTTGCGGCGGCATGGATCAGGCCTGTTGACGCTATGAATACGCGAACGCGCCCTCAAGCCTCGCGCGCTTCGAGATGCGGCTCCCAGCAGTCGACAAAGACCGCCGTCGCGGTCGTGTCCGCGCCCCACAGGTCGCGCGCTTCGAAGCGCACCGTATACAACCACTGCGGCTTTTCGCCGGCGCCGAGCGCGTTGCTGTCGGGAAAGACGTGGGCGCCGTGCAGCTTCACGATCGTTCCTGGTCTGCCCCGGCAATAGCGTGGCAGCCGCGTGTGCGAAGTTGGATTTTGGTTGGAGGTGCGCACTGCATCGCCCGGTTTGAAGCGTGCCACAGCGCTTGCCGGCCTTTGAGTAGAAGCGCCGCGCGCAAGCCTCTGCGCGACCTCATCGGCCGCGAGTGCGGCGCGGACCGAGAGCGGCGGCGTGCGGATCTTTCCGTCGCCAAGCTCCTCGCGCGTGACCAGGCCTCGCTCGAGCATGAGGCGAATCAGCCCCTCGAGCCAGATCTGATAGTAGCTGCTGGCGAGATATTGCGCCGGCGGCAGGCTCTCACGCGCGAAGCGCGATTGATCGAGGTTCCACTGTCCGAGGGCTCCCATCGCCAGCATCATCCCGAACGCACGACGCTCCCAGGCAGCGTGAAACCGCGGCTCGTCGGGCGCGGCCACGACAGGACCGAAATCCTGCATGCCGCCCATGTCGTGAATGCCGTTCATGACGTCGCCTTCGCCGTTTGCGGCTCCTTCGCCAGGCCCGTGCCGATCATCGAATCGCGAGTGACCAGCGTCATCAGTTGATCCTCCGTCCAGCCATCGGTTCCGGCCGGTCGCAGAGGAAGCACCAGATAGCGGATCTCCGCGGTCGAATCCCACACCCGTAATTCAACCGACTCCGCCAGGTTGACGCCGAATTCTCCGAGGACGCCGCGCGGATCGATCACTGCGCGAGAGCGATACGGCGCGGACTTGTACCACACCGGCGGCAGCCCAAGCACCGGCCACGGATAGCACGAGCAGAGCGTGCACACGACCATGTTGTGCACTCGCTCGGTGTTCTCCAGCGCGACCATGTGCTCGCCCTGCCGCCCCGTATAGCCAAGCGACGCAATCGCGGCGGTCGCGTCTTCCAACAGCCACTCGCGATAGTTCGGATCGGCCCACGCCTTGGCGACCACGCGCGCTCCGTTGCGCGGCCCGATCTTGGTCTCGTAGGTTTCGACAAGCGCGTCGAGCGCCTTGGCATCGACATAACCTTTGTCGACCAGCAGCGATTCGAGCGTGCGCACGCGCAGATCCATTTCGGACAGCTCGGAGCCGTCTGCATGAGCGTGGGCGTGGTCGCGAGCGTGGCCGTGGCGATCGCTCGGTTCATCGTGATCCACGTTCATCCTCCGTCGTTTCCGCGGGCCCGCGCTGCAGCTTCGCCTGAGCAGGAATCGTATGTTACGTCGACGCTCTTCGCGTGCGAGCCGATTGCGTCGCAGCGCGCAGCTTTTTGCGCATCACGGGCCGGGTTGGCTTACGCCGTGCCACCTCGACAAAGCCTTCGCGGTCGAACATGCGCTTTGCGCCAAACCACATCGAGTCGTCGTGGGCTCTTCCCGGCTTGTCGCAAGGGTACGCTTCGAGCAAGGTCACTTGCTGCTTGCGCGCCCAGGCGATCGCGGCCTCGAGCATCGCTGCCGCCACGCCGCGCCGACGCGCCCGCGGATCGACAACGAAGCAGATGATCGACCATACCGGCTTGTCATCGACCGGCCTCATCACCTGCGAGCGGGCCAGCCGTGCATAATCCTCGCGAGGTCCGAGCGATATCCAGCCTACGGGCCGGTCGTTCTCGTAGCCAAGCAAGCCGGGAACCACGCCTCGCGCGACCAACGCCTTGAACGCCCGGCGGTTCGCTTCGGAATATGTCATGCCGGGCGGGCGGTCGTGTTTCCCCGATCGCCGGTAAAACATGCAGAAGCAGTTGCGCGCGACGGACAGCCCGGGGCGAGAGAAGAGCTCGACCAGATCGGGGAACCGCTCAATGGTCAGCGGCTCGACGTTCAAACCTCGCATGGTTCGCGGGAAGAGGTTGCAGGCATCCGGAACCTTGATCCCGTGCCTGGTTGTCCAATCGAACGAATTCTATTACAAGCACCATCGGCATGGCAGCGCGCGATCTCAAGTCGTCGCATCCGTTCTTCACCATCGGCCATTCGACACGGCCGATCGCGGATTTTGTCGCGCTGCTTCGACAAGCCGACGTGCGACTCCTCGTCGACGTGCGCACCGTGCCGCGCTCGCGCACCAATCCTCAGTACAACGCCGAGGTTCTGGGCGAATCGCTTGCGCCCTACTCCATCGGCTGGGAGCGCATCGGCGCGCTCGGAGGCTTGCGTGGAAAGCAGCCCGTGCCCCCGGGCATCAACGCCTTCTGGGAGAACTCGAGCTTTCACAACTACGCCGACTACGCGATGAGCGAGGCGTTTCGAGCGGGCTTCTCTCGCCTGGTTGAACTCGGACACGAGCGGCGCTGTGCGGTCATGTGTGCCGAAGCGGTTTGGTGGCGATGCCATCGCCGCATCATCGCCGACTATCTCATCGCGGCAGGCGAATCGGTGTTCCACATTTTGGGGCCGAACCACTTCGAGCCCGCGCGCATGACGAGTGTCGCGAAGACGGGTGCGAATGCGACGCTGCGCTATCCGCCCGTGGCGAGCGCCGAGTGATTCGGCGATGCGCACCCTCTGGCGTCGGGCATTGCCTCAGCCCGGCAAAGAAACCTTGTCGGACCGATCAGCTCCAGAGAGCGCGCGCTCGCGCGCCTACATCGATGGCAGGTTGCCGCACAGACTCTGGCGCCGGTGGGGTTTCCGCTCCTGCCTTCGGCCAGACGCACGACTCGAAACAGTCGAGAATCGACTCCGGAATGAAGCGGCTTCGACACGCGTAGAGGTGACGATCCCCCAGCGTCGCCTGGGCGTGAACGTAGAAGCGTTGCGGCACCAGCAGGTGCAGGTGATCCTTGGCTCGCGTCATTGCCACATACAGCAGCCGCCGCTCTTCGTCGATCTCCTCTCTGGTCCCGGTCGCCATGTCCGACGGGATGCACCCGTCGACCACATTGAGCACGTGCACCGTCTTCCACTCCTGTCCTTTGGCGGAGTGGATGGTGGAGAGGATGAGGTAATCGTCGTCTCGCCCCGGCTGGCTCGCCTCATCGCTGGTCGCGGCCGGCGGATCGAGGGCCAACTCGGTGAGAAAGCGCTCGCGGGATGGATACGTCGCGGCGATGTGCTGAAGCTGAACCAGATCCCGCCGCCGCACCGAAGCATCGTCGTAAATGCGCATCAGATGCGGCGTGTACCACTGGGCGACGAGCTCCACCTCTGCAGGCCACGGAGACTTCGCCTGGCGCAGCATTGAAAAAAGACGCAGGAACGAAGCCCAGTCCTCGGCGGCTTGAGCAGGCATCGCGAAGCTTTGCATTGCCGTCACCGGCGCTGTGCTCGCCGCCACGGCGTCGATCAGTCTCGAGGCGGTTGCCGGACCGATGCCGGGGATAAGGCACGCTGCTCGAAAGCCGGCCATGCGGCTCAGTGGATTCTCGGCCCAGCGCAGCACGCACAGGACGTCTTTCACGTGCGCTGCTTCGAGAAAACGCAGGCCTCCATACTTCACGAACGGAATGTCGCGGCGCGCAAGCTCGAGCTCGAGCTGGGCGCTGTGGTGGCTGCTTCGAAACAGCACCGCCTGCGACTTGAGCGCGATCCCCTGTTCGCGGTAGCCGAGCACCTGTTCGGCAACGCATTGCGCCTGGTCGGCTTCGTCGCGTACGGCGATGAGCTCGGGCTTGTGCGCCGATCGGCGCTCGCTCCACAGGTTCTTGCCAAAGCGCTCGGACGCGAGTGCGATCACCGCGTTCGACGCCGAGAGTATCGATTGCGTCGAGCGGTAGTTTCGGTCCAGCGTAACGACTTTGGCCGGCTGCGGGAACTCTCGTGGAAAGTCGAGTATGTTGCGCACGGTTGCGGCACGGAAGGAATAAATGGCCTGGGCGTCGTCTCCGACCACCGTCACCCCATGTCCGTCGGGCTTCAGGCCGAGCAGGATTCGCGCCTGCAATTTGTTGGTGTCCTGATATTCGTCGACCAGCACGTGATCGAAGCGCTTCCCCATTTCGCGAGCGAGCGAAGCCTCGCCCACCGCGTGCGCCCAGTAGAGCAGCAGATCGTCGTAGTCGAGCACATTCTGCGCCTGCTTGGACGTCGTGTACGCTGCGAACAGACGCTTGAGCTCTGCCTCCCACGGGACACACCACGGAAAAGCATCGACCAGGACGTCGGCGAGCGCCTGCTCGGCGTTAATCGTGCGCGAGTAGATGGCGATACATGTCGTCTTGGCGGGGAATCGGTTCCTGGTCGAGGAGAGCCCCAGTTCGTGCCGCACCATCGCCATCAGGTCTTCAGAATCGCTGCGATCGTGGATGGTGAACGAATCGTTAAGACCGATCCGCTCCGCGTATTCGCGAAGCAGCCGAGCACCAACGCTGTGGAACGTGCCCGACCAAGGCAGCGACGCCAGTTGCGCAGTGGGCGAACGGCTCAGAACCCGCCGCAGGATCTGACCGGCTCGCCTCTCCATTTCGGCGGCGGCGCGACGGGAGAATGTCAGCAGCAGGATGCGGCGTGGATCGGTGCCGCGACAAACCAGATGGGCGACCCTGTAGGCGAGGGTGTTGGTCTTGCCGGTGCCCGCACCGGCGATGATCAGCAACGGGCCGGTGCCCCCTTGATCACAACCGAGCTCGACTGCGAGCCGCTGCTCGGAGTTCAGAGGCTCCAAATAGCCCTGCGGCTGCGCGTCCACATTCGCATCAGGCAGCGAGGAATCGGGAATAGGGATGGGATCGCCAGGCACCATGTTTCTGAAACTCACCGTCTTCGAACGAACGTTCGATAGAGCATATCACGACCTGCGCCATCTCCAGGACGCGACCCTCGCTGGTGGGGCGCCTCGACTGGCTCATAATGCGACTCCTCGTTGCTGGGAGGCGACCCATGATCGGATACGTCACACCGGATAACAACGATCTGCCAAGGGCGGTCGTGTTTTACGACAAGCTTCTGGCCGCACTTGGCGCCAAGCGCATGTACGAAACCGACCGTTACGTGGCCTATGGCACGGACGAGCAATCAACGGGGCTGGGCATCACCAAACCGTTCGACGGCAATCCGGCAACGCGCGGGAACGGCACCATGGTCGCGCTGCAAACCGACCGCAAAGATAAGGTCGACGCGGTATACAAGCTCGCGCTGGACCTCGGAGGAACCGACGAAGGCGAGCCCGGGCCGCGCGGCGAAGGCTTCTACGCCGCTTACTTCCGCGACCTCGACGGCAACAAGCTCAACTGCTTCTGCATGGGGTAGACGCGAAAGCGTCGAGAACGGCAGGCTAAGGCTCGACGATCTCGAGGGGAGGAAGGGTCTCCACTGGATGGCCGGCGGCAAGCCACGCATCCAGCCCGCCGAGGAGCGGCCGCACGCGAACGAAGCCGTTGTCGATCAGGGTTTTGGCAATGCGCGCAGCAGATGCTTCGTTGGGACAACTGCAGTAGAGGATGATGTCGCGATCGCGCGGCAGCTCCTTGATGTGTCCGTCGAAGCCGTGCATCGGCAGGTGTATCGCGCCCCGAATGTACCGCGGCTCCATAGAGCGCGCAGTCGCTGAGCGAACATCGACGATCAGCGGCGTCGTTCCCTCATCCATCAAACGGTAGAGCTCGTCGACGCTGATGCGCGCCATGCGCAGCATTTTGTAAAAGCGGTGGCGCTCCCACCATTTGTAGGCGATGTAGGCGATGACCAGAGCAACGAGCCCGACTACCGCGGCGGTTCCATAACGGCCGAGGTAATCCAGCAGGCGCTCGATCTGCGAACCGAGCAGGAGGCCGCCGACCATGCCCGCGCCAACCCACAGCGCGGCGCCCGCGCCGTCGTACAGCAGGAATCGCACCCAGCCGATACGCGTGGCCCCGGCGAGCGGCGGCGCCAGCAGGGCGATGCCGGGAACGAACTTGGCGATGAGCAGCGCGTTGACGCCCCAGTTTTCGAAGCGCTCCTGAGTCTGACTCACGCACGAGTCGGGCGTTAGCGAGATAAAGCAGAGGGATCTCATCACCCGATTGCCGTAATAGCGGCCGGCCAGGTACCACGCTCCATCGGCGATAAGACAGGCGATCATCGCGATCAAGAAAACAGCGACGCCGGAAATCTTGCCGCTTGCGACAAGCCCGCCGGCGATAACCAGCGTCGGTATCGCCGGCACAGGAAGGCCGATCTGCTCGGCAAAGACGTTGCCGAAGACGATCAGCAGCCCGTACTGGGCAATGATTGCGGCGAGATGGTTGCTCATAGAGTGCGGGCGTAACCTCGACCGATGATCTTTTGTTACATTTTGCCAGCGATTCCTTGATATTGGATCCGATCGGAGGCTCAATCGATGCCGGCATGGTTGTTCGACAAGGCGCTGTGGGTGAATATTTTCTTCGCCGCCGAATGGGCGGTGCGGCTGGCGATGATCGTTGTCGTTCCCTTCCGCCGCTCGCCCGAAGCGGCGAAGGGCTGGCTGCTTCTGATTTTTTTCGAGCCGACGGTCGGTTTGATACTTTATGCGCTGATTGGCCGGCCGAAGCTTCCGCAATGGCGACTGCAACGCCATTCGGAGTTCGATAACTTGAGCCGTCCCATTTTCGAGCGGCTGGAACACGAGCCGAACATTTTCCACCCGAACGTCGGCGTCGAGCTCAATAAGGCCGTCACGCTTGCAGAGAACCTGGGGGAGCTGCCCATCCTTGGCGGCAACGCGGCTGAAATAATCTCCGACTACGACAGTTTCATCGATCGCCTGGTCGGCGACATCGATGCCGCGGACGACCATGTTCACCTGCTGTTCTATATCGTTGCCGACGACGCGGCCACCGCGCGTGTAATCGAAGCGCTGACCCACGCCGTCGAGCGCGGCGTCATATGCCGCGTCCTCGCCGATTCCTACGGCTCTCGTCCTGATTTCGACCGGCTGATCCCGCGGCTGGAAGCGGCGGGTATCCTGGCCGAAGCGACCATGCGGGTCCAGTTGTTCCGCCGTGCCGGCCGGCTCGACTTGCGCAATCACCGCAAGATCGCCGTGATCGACGGCGCCGTCGCCTACACGGGATCGCAGAACCTGGTGGACTCGACTTTCAAGCCCGGCCTGACCTACGAAGAGCTCAATGTCCGACTCACCGGACCGATTGCGCTCGAACTGCAGGCGGTGTTTGCCGAAGACTGGTATCTGGAGACGGGAGAGTTCCTGGGCGATCCGCGCTACGTGCCGGATCCGCAGGTCGCGGGCAACGTCGCCGCGCAGACCTTGCCCAGCGGACCGGGTTATCCGCGCGAGAACAACCAGCGCTTGATCGTGTCGCTCATTCACGCATCGCATCAGCGCGTGTGCATTACCATGCCGTACCTGATCCCCGACGACGGGCTGCAGCAGGCGCTGGAAACGGCAGCGTTGCGCGGCGTCGAAGTGACGCTGATCGTGCCGATGCAGATCGATCAGTACCTGGTCGGATTGGGACAGCGGTCGTATTACGACGAGATGATGGAAGCGGGAGTCCGCGTGTGCCGCTACGGCAAGCGCTTCCTCCATGCCAAATGCGTGACCATCGACGACTCGATAGCCTGGATCGGCTCGTCCAATCTCGACATTCGCTCCTTCGCGCTCAACGCCGAAGTCGTGGTGCTGTTCTACGATTCGAAAGTCTGCGCGAGCGTTGCCGAAGAGCAGGCGCGCTACCTTCGCGACGGCGAAATGCTGACCCTCGAAGAGTGGCGCAAGCGGCCTCCCGCGATCAAGGTCGCGGAGAATCTGGCGCGCCTATTGAGTCCCTTGCTCTAGATTGACGGCGGAAGCGCCGACACCGTCGGTCCACTCCCGACTCATCAGTTCCACTCGGGAATTGCCGGTACCTGCAGGCACTCCACTACCGGAAGATCGAAGCCGAAGTGTTCGGTGAGCAGCGCGCGCAGCGCTGCCCGATCGCCGAGCTTGCTCGTGTGCGTTTCGCCGCGGCGACGGATCGTCACATCGCGATTCATGACCGTGACCCGGCCGTCGGCAGTGATCGCGCTCAGCATCAGGCGGTTGACAAAACCCGATGCGGGATGCGTCGACGTGTAGTGATTGGCCATTTCGAAGTCCACCGGATTGTCGGCTTCGAGCGTGGAGGCCCACGCGTCGACGGTCTTCTCCTCCGTTTGCACCCGCAGCAGCCAGAAGCCCTCGTCGCGAACCATCCAGTGCGTCTCGTTTTCGAAGCTCGCTTTCGCGCCGTCTTCGAGCGGCACCGGCACACGTGGCGCAAGCAAGCCAAAGCCCGGGTCGACGACGAACCTGCCCTCGGCGAGCGGAACCGTAAGGAACATGTGCGCACGCGGAGCGGCGGTGCGCTGATTGAACAGCACCACCCGCGCCGAATGGCGCACCGGCGCGTAACCGAGCTCCTCCAGCGCCGCGGCAAAGAGTGTCACGTGCTCGAAGCAATAGCCGCCACGGCGCGCGTCGATCAGCTTGGCGTGCAAGCCTTCGAGGTCCAACCGGATGCGCCGCCCGAGCAGCACGTCGAGATTCTCGAACGGTATCGCCGTCATATGCGCGCGCAAGAGCCCCACCAGCGTCTGGTACGTCGCGGCGGTTGCGCCGCTCCAGCCGATGCGTTCGAAATACGCGTCGAGGTCCAATGAATCGCTCATGCGCTGTGGTGATGGCCGCGACTTCATATCGCGCCATCCGTTATATACTCAATCGCTGCCATTCCAACGAGAGAGTACCGTGAAGCTCTTCCACTCCGCCACTTCGCCCTACGTCCGCCAGTGCATGGTGGCCGCCCACGAATTGGGATTGGTCGATCGCGTCGAGCTGGTTCCGGCCAATGCGAGCCCCATCAATCGCGACCGGACGGTCGTCGCGCGGAATCCGCTGGGCAAGGTACCAACCATGATCGACGACGACGGAGTGTCGCTCCACGATAGCCGCGTGATCATCGACTATTTGAACGACCTGGGCGAAGGCGATCTCATCCCGCGCAATGGACCTGAACGCTGGGCCATGCTCACCGAGCAGTCGATGGCCGACGGCATGCTCGACGCCGCGCTGCTGGCACGCTATGAGACATTCCTGCGGCCGGAGCCGCTGCGCTGGAACGACTGGATCTCGGGCCAACTCGAGAAGGTTGCCAGTGGTCTTGCCGAGCTGGAAGCGCGCGCCATGAACTTCGGCGATCGCGTCGACGTCGGCACGATCGCGTTCGGCTGCATGCTCGGCTACCTGGATTTCCGCTTTTCACAACTCGAGTGGCGCGACAAGCATCCGAACACGGCGGCGTGGTTCGTGTGGTTTGGAGGACGCGAGTCGATGATGGCGACGAGGCCGCCCGCGGCTTAAGGAACCTCTGAGCAAGCTGCGCCGAGATCCGCTCAACCTGTCCAGCCCAGGTGGCTCAGGAAGTCGCGCGTACGCTCTGTGGTGGGCGCATCGAAGATCTGCGCGGGCGGCCCCTGCTCGACGATGCGCCCAGAGTCGAAAACGGCGATCCAGTCGCCGACGCGGCGGGCGAAAGTCATTTCATGGGTCACGACGACCATGGTCATGCCCTCGTCGGCGAGCTGTTTCATCACATTGAGCACTTCGCCGATGGTTTCCGGGTCGAGCGCCGAAGTCGGCTCATCGAACAGCATCACATCGGGTTCCATCGCCAGCGCGCGGGCAATCGCGACGCGCTGCTGCTGGCCGCCGGAAAGCGCGGAAGGATAGTTCGGCGCCTTGTCGGCCAATCCCACCTTGGCCAGCATTGCCGACGCGCGCCGATTGGCTTCGGCCTGATCCTTGGCCAGCACCGTGCGCGGACCTTCGGCGACGTTGGCCAGCGCGGTGAGATGCGGAAACAGCTCGAAGCTCTGGAACACCATACCCATTCGCGTGCGCACTGCACGCAGCTCGCGTTCTTCTCGCGGCAGCGCCGCGCCCTCGAACTCGATGTCCCCGCCCTGGATCGATTCGAGGCCGTTGGTGCAGCGCAGGAGCGTGGATTTGCCTGAACCCGATGGACCGATGAGGCAAACGACCTCGCCTGCATGCACGTCGAGATCGACGCCGGCGAGCGCCTGAAAATCGCCATAGCGCTTGATCACGCCGCGATAGCGGATGATCTTGGCGCCGCCAGCCTTGGCGCGGCGCGCCTGCGTTTGTGACTCCGGGTTCATTCCGTCACCGCGAAGCGACGTTGCATCCAGTCGACGAGCTTCGCCTGCGGATATCCGAGCAGCCAGTAGATTGCCGCCATCGCAGTGAGCATCTCCAGCACGCGAAACGTCTGGGCCCGGATCTGCATAGCGACATAAGCAAGCTCGGTCACGGCGATCACCGAGACAAGCGAAGTGTCCTTGAACAGCGACACCCAGGTACTGGCCAGCACCGGCAGGATGCGTCGCAGCGCCTGCGGGAGCACGACTCGGCGCAGTGCCTGCATGCGGCTCATGCCGAGCGCCATCGCCGCCTCCACCTGGCCTCGGCGAATCGAATTGATTCCGGCGCGGAACGTCTCCGCGTTGTAAGCGGTCACGTTGAGCACCAGCGCGGCAAGCCCGGTCGCCAGCGGTGAGAGTCCCAAGCCGGTCATGATCGGCAGCACATAAAACGCCCAGTACACCACCAGGATCAGCGGCAGATTGCGGAACAGTTCGACGTACGCTGTGGCGATTGCCCGAACCGGCGCCCACCCGTAAAGCCTGAGCGCCGCCACGACGATACCGCAGGGCACGGCGATCGCCATGGTAGCGAAGGTGAGAAGAATGGTCGTGCCGGTCGCTGCGATCAGCGCGTCGCGGTGCTGCCAGACAACGCTCCAGTCGAAGGTCACGACCGGCCGAGGTGGGCGACGCGGCGATAGAACATGTCGACGCCGCGCGTCACCGGGAACAGGATCAAAAAGTACACCAGCATGGCGAAGCTGAAGACCTCGATCGGCTGAAAGCTCTGCCCGGCGAGCGTTTCCGATTGACGCATGAGCTCCAGCACAGCGATCACCGACGCGATCGCGGTGTCCTTGATGGTGATGGAGAGCAGCGATCCGAACGCCGGCAGCATGCGCACGATAGCCTGCGGCATGATGATCCGCCGCACGATCTGCGCCTGCGACATCCCCAGCGCCAGCGCAGCGCGGGATTGGCCAGGCCGCACCGATTCCACACCGGCGCGCACGATCTCCGCCGCGTACGCCGCGAGATGCACCGTCAGGCCAATCAGCGCCGCGACAAAAGGCGACATGGTCACTCCGGCGATGATCGGCAGCGCGAAGAACGTCCACACCAGGACCACCAGCACCGGGATCGCGCGCATGGAATCGATGTAGAGGATGACCAGTGGCCTCAGCCAGCGCGGTCCGTAAAGGCGCAGCAGCGCCACCGCCAATCCTGCGACGAGGCTGGTCACGCCGGAGAGCACGGAGAGCAACAGCGTGACTGCAATACCCGAGCCGAGGAAGCTCAAGTGATCGGTGATGACGGAGAAATCGAAGTCCATGGCGATCTTGTCAGTGTGTCGTGCAACCGCTACGCCCTCTCAAACGAGTCGAGCGGCCAAACGCACCGGAGCGGCCGTGGGCTGCGCCCGCCGTAACGGTTGGCGCCGCAAGCGAAGGCGTGAGTTGCCGAGCGCAGCTGTTCAACCGCAGTCGCTTATCCGATGAGTCGAGCGGCCAATGCGCGCACGGCGCCCGTCGGCTGCGCCTGCCGTCGCGGGTGGCGCGGCGAGTGCAGGCGTGTGTTGCCAGGCGAAGCCGCGCCGGGCACCCGCAGGCAGGCGTTTGCAGCCTTCGGACGCCGCAGCGCGTCGGCCGCGTAGACACATGAACCAGTTCGCAGCGAGACGGCTCCACTACGCTACTGCATCGTCTCCACCACTCGCGCTTCATCCACCTTGAGATTGGGCTCGATCTCCTTCTCGACGGCGCGCGCCCAGGTGAGAAACGCGGTCTGGTTCTTGTCGATCGCCATGCCGACCGGCGCTGATTTCTCCGTACTGTTCTGGCAGTTGTTCTCTTTGGGCAGGACCGCGAGTTGCTTGAGCTTGCGTCCCATGGCGACCCACGGCACGCGATTGATCGGAACCGCATCGGCGCGCTTGGCCATCACTTCCTCGACCGGAGCGGTCCCCGAGCCCGCAACGCCTCGCAGCTGAGCCTTGGGGAAGCGCTCTTTCACCCATCCTTCCTCGCCACCGCCGGTGTAGTAGGCGATGGTGATGTCCGGCTTGTTGAGGTCATCGACGCTCTTGGCCTGTGCGAACTTGGGGTTCGACGCGAGTCCGAACATGCATACACTCGTGTTGGAATAGATGATGAAGTCGACGACCTTTAGCCTTTCGGCGGTCTCTGCCAGCGGCGTCACCGAGATGTCGACCTGATTCGAGGCGAGCACGGGCACCTTGGTCTCATGGCTCACCGGCACCGCCTCCAGTTTCACGCCGAGGCGCTTGGCGTACTCCTCGGCCAGCAACCAGGCCGGGCCGCTCCACTTTTCTCCCGAACCGGTAGTGTTCTCCACCAGCCACGGCGCATTCGCCAGCACGCCGACGCGGAGCACGCCGGCCTTCTTGATCGCGTCGACGCGCGGGCTCGTCCCCGGAGCGGGAACCGGTGTATCCGCGTAGGCGGCTGCTGCGCATGCGAGCAGAATGAGCGCGACGCAGGAAGGGACTGACGACTTCATCGTGGTCTCCTAGCAAATTCGGTCGAAGCGAATCAGCCGTTGTTGGGCGGCTTCCCTGAACAACTAGTGCGACGAGCGAGACAGTATCAACGATACTTGTCGAGCCACGCAATCATTTCCCGCACAGTCTCGCCTGAGCGTTCCCTCTGCGGGAAGTGCCCGGCTCCCGCGATCAGCCGCCGCTCGTACGGACCGAGGAAATAGGCGTCCTTGCCCTCGCTCATCTCGGGCAAGCCGACCGGGTCCAGTGAGCCCTGCAGCATCAGCGTGGGGACTCGCTGCTTCGGTGCGGGATCGAAGCGAGCTTCGAGCTCCGCATAGCTCGGATCCTGGCGCGCATGCCCCCAGCGGACGCAATACGAATGCAGTGTGACATCGGCCCAGTCGGGATTGTCGAACGACACCGCGGTACGCTCGAACTCGGCATTGTCGGGCTTGTACGCGACGAACCATTCGTTCCAGATGTGACGGGTGAAGGCGCGCCTGTCCTCGCGCACCAGGCGCTCGCCGCGAGGCGTGGCCATCAGCCAGTGATACCAATACTGCTGGGTCTGTCTGTAGCTCAATATCTGGGTGGGCGCGTTGGTGCCATAGCCGACAGACAAGGCGACGCAGGCGCCAACGCGCGGTTCATTCAACGCCGACGCGATGTATGCGGCGCGCGCACCCCAATCGTGACCGACCAATCCGTGACGCCCGAGCTTGAGTGCGCTGGTGAACTCGACCAGATCCTCTCCCAGTGCAACAAGTTGGCCGCTGCGGAAGGTATCGCCACGAAGGAATCGGGTCGGCCCGTAGCCGCGCAACCACGGCGCATACGTACGGTAACCCGCGGCGTGCAGCGCGGGCAGCACGGGATCCCAAGTGCGTACGTCGTCGGGCCATCCGTGCAACAGGATGACCGGAAAGCCGTCCGCCGGACCCGCGACCTCGTACCCGACGCGAAGCCGCGAGGTGTCAATGAATTGGGTCGTCATCGATTGTCTGCTATCTTAACCCGGGCCACGGCGCACCGACCCAGGCCGCAAAAAATCTCGCCCGACATCGGCATCTACCGGCTGCTCGACTCGGGCGAGTTGCAGCCGGGGCCGCGCGCCAAGGCCGCGAACGTCGTCATGCCGATGGCAGTGAGTCCCGATCGCCGCTTTTTGTACGCGGCGGCGCGGTCCAAGCCGTATACGGTGTACGTCTATTCGATTGACAAGGCGACCGGCGCTCTCACTCCATCTTCCAATGCTCCGCTGGCCGAGAGCTTTCCCTACATTTCACTCGACAAGACCGGGCGCTTCTTATTCGGCGCTTCATACGGCGGAAATGTGATCAGCGTCAATGCCGTTGGCAGCGACGGCCGCGTCGCGGACACCCCTGTGCAAGTGATCCCGGTGGGCCGCAACGCGCATTCGATCCGGGTCGACGACAGCAACCGTTTCGTCTACGTTCCTGCGCTGGGAAGCGATGAGATTTTCATGTTCAACTTCGATGCGAGCTCGGGCAAGTTGAGCTCGAACACGCCGTCGGTGTACTTGATGAAAGCGCTGACCGGTCCACGCCATTTCATCTTCTCCCAGGACGGCAAGTACCTCTATGCGTTGACCGAATTACTTGGGACGGTGACGACCTTTGCAGTCGATGCGAAGACAGGATTGCTCACCGAGCTGAGCTCCGCTTCGGAGGCTCCGCCGGACAGCAAGCTTGGGCCCGGAGCGCCACGTGGCGCCGTCGGCGCGCCGCCGCGCAACACCGACAACGACATCTGGGCCGCTGACATCCACGCAACGCCGGACGGCAAGTTCCTCTACATCTCGGAGCGCACCAGCAGCTCGTTGAGCGCATGCAGCGTTGACCCCGCGAGCGGCAAGCTCACCTATCTTTCGAGCACGCCCACGGAAGCGCAGCCGCGCGGCTTCGCCATCGACGCCAAGGGCAAGTACCTGGTCGCGTCGGGAGAGAAGTCGGGCACGATCTCGGTTTACGCCATTGATCAGGCGAGCGGCGCGTTGAAGCTGCTCAACAAGTATCCGACAGGCAAGGGCTCGAACTGGGTAGAGATCGTGAGCTTCGACTGAAGACCGCGATGTCGAACCGCGCGCGCGTCACGGCGGCGATCGCGCTGTTCGCGGCGCTGTGTCCAATCTCGAGCGTCACCGCGGTCGAGGACCGCTTCGCATCCGATCCCAAGCTTGCCAGCGACGTGAGCGGCATTTGGCTTGTGCTCGATCGGCAAGGTGATCACTGGGTGGTTGCGACCAGATAGGTCGAATTCGCCGCCCAGTCTTTTCTTCGACACAGCGGATCTCGTCGTCGCGTGCAGGCGTGTTTCGTCGCGCCCAGCCGCATCCGGTCGCGCGCAGATTGTTCCTCGCCCCGGCCCTTGTAGGCTCACCGGGTACCGGGAGACTCGAGGCGACCGTCCTCGAGCGTTGCCCGCTGCCAAAACTACCGGAGGGATCCATGCGAGCACTGTCGATCGCCTTAGCTCTGTTTCCAGCGCTTGCATCGGGCGCCGCGGCTACGCCCGAAGGCCGGTGGGAGGGTCTGATCCGGATTCCGGGACGGGAGCTATCACTGATCGTTGACCTCAAGCCCGACTCCTCCGGCCGCTGGACAGGATCGATGATCATTCCCGGGTTGGGCATCAAGGGCGCGCCGCTGTCGGACCTTGGCGTGAGCGACGCCGATGTCCAGTTCAGCGCCGGCGCCCTGCTCGCAGGTTCGAGCGGGCCGGCAACTTTCAAGGCGCACCTGACTGCGCCCGCCGCAATGACGGGGGAAATGAACCAGGCCGGCAACGTGGCCAACTTTTCGCTTAAGCAAGTCGGACCGGCGCAGGTCGAGTCGCCACCGCACAGCACGATGGTTGCGCGTGAGCTCGAAGACGAGTGGCACGGAGAGTTCGAGCTCGGCGGCTATCCCCGTCACGTCACGGTCACGCTGGAGAATCACGCCAACAACGGAGCAACCGCCAGATTCGTCGTCGTCGGCAAGAAGACCAACGATCTGCCGGTCGATCTCGTGATCCAGGAAGGCGTCTTGCTGAGAATCGAATCGCAGGCGACGCAGGTAAATTACGAGGGGCGCTTTTTCAAGGAAAGCGGCGAGATCAGAGGCTCGATCGAGCTTGGGTCGATGGAGCTGCCGCTCATCCTGCGCCGTGCCGCCGGGGGAAAGTCATGAAGGCCGCGATGCTTGGCTTCGCAGCGGTGCTGCTGGCGGCCGGGCAGGTCGATGGGCAATCGATGTTTCGCGGCGACACCGCGCACGCGGGCGCTTATCGCGGTGAAGGCCCGCGACAGTTCCATCGCGTCAAGTGGAGCTTTCCCACCGGCGACCGTATTGTCTCGTCGCCCGTCTACAAGGACGGCGTCATCTACTTCGGCAGCGATGACGGAAACGTCTATGCGGTGGATGCTGTTGATGGACATCAAGTCTGGAAACAAAAGACCGGCGGTCCGGTTTCATCGACGCCCGCGGTCGGCGGGGAAACTTTGTACGTTGTCAGTTACGACGGAAGGCTCTACGCACTCGATCTACGCACCGGCGCGACGCGATGGAAGTTCGCTACTGGCGGCGAGCGCCGATTCGAGGCTAAAGGCCTGCACGGAATGCAGCCCAAGACCCAAACCATCGCCGACGTGTTCGATGTCTTTCTGTCGAGCCCCGTCTTGGCGGACGGAGGTGTTTATTTCGGAAGCGGCGACGGCCATGTCTATGCGCTCGATGCTGCAACGGGTGACTTGAGATGGAAATTCGAGACTGGCGATGTCGTGCATGCTTCGCCAGCCTATGCGGACGGAGTCATATTCATTGGAAGCTGGGACAGCTACTTTTACGCGATCGACGCCAGGACAGGTTCCGAGAAATGGCGGTTTCACGGAGGCGAAGATCCGCTGATCCACAACCAGGTCGGGTTCCAGTCGTCGCCGGCCGTCATCAACGGCATGGTGTACACCGGCTGCAGGGACTCGAACCTCTATGCGCTCGACGCGGCCACCGGCAAGGAGAAGTGGCGATACAACGCCGGCGGAAGCTGGGTGATCAGCTCTCCCGCGGTCGCCCGAGGCAAGGTGATCT
>DATFSE010000156.1:0-4955 GCA_035262745.1 Casimicrobiaceae bacterium
CCGGCCCCGATCTCAACGCGACGATCGTTACTGACCGCGCGTCGAAGATGCTGCAAGGGCAAACCGGCTGGCGTAGCGGCACATCGCACTTTCGCGCGCAAATACCGGACCGGATCAGAGCCCAAGCCCGCGCTTGCGCCCAAAGCTCCAATCGATCGTGCTACCCGACCGCACCACTCCGGAAACCTGTCGGCCGAGCTGGCGCTCCAATGACGGTGTCCAGGGCACGAGACTGAATCCGAGCCCATCGTCGATCATGGCAAAGCGGCCCGATGCCAGGCTGACGCGCTGACGGTAGACGCCCGCAATGGTCTCGCCCTCCGCGAGGGAATGATAGGGCAGACCGGTCTCCGCCGAGATCTTCGCGCCGGCCGTGTCGAGCTCGCGGCGGCGCAGCGTGTCAAGTAGATCGCGTATGAAGATGACACGCTGCCCTTGCCAGCGGGCAAGACCTTCACTGACGAGAAATTCGACACGGACCTCCATGGCCTCGCTCAGCTCGCGGCCGAAGCCGCCGTCGCAGAGCGATGTTGCCCCGCGCGCAAGAAGTTGCCGGTCGAGCCAGGTCGCGCCGTTTGCTTTCACCTGCGCTTCAACGCTCAAATCCGAGCGGACGGCCAGCGCAAGTCGCGGTCTCCCCTTTGAGTCCTCGTAGCGCCTCAGCTCGACGATCGACCCCGGGCCCGAATCCCCCGCCGCATCGAGATCAGGAAGCCGGATGTGGTGCGCACGGCCGTCTGTTCCGTCGATGACTGCATAGGCCGTGCCCATCAACTCATCGTCGAGACCTCGCGCGACAAGCCGTCCGATCACGGGGGACGGTTGGGCCTCGCTCGTCAGCACGAAGCTCGATGTCGCGCGTTCCCAGCCATGCTCCGCGAGGCCACGGTGGATACGCCTGATGATGTCGTTGCGCTCACCGAGTGCCCGCAGCGTCGGCTCGGCATTTTCCGCCAGAGTCCATTGCCCTGGACCAACCTGGTGCGCAAGTCCGAGCCGTTCGAGCCGCCTCATGCGTCCGATCTTCATCGTTTGCAGGTCATGGGCTTTCCGATAGCGGTCCGGTCGCAGGTCGATGATGGCGCCGTTTCGTCCGGACTCTCGCGCGAGCGCCTGGTCGAGGCGCGTCCAACGCTCGGCCTCGATCTCTCCCTCCAGAGACTGCCTGATCTCCTGCTCCGAGCGCGGGCCGAGTTCGCGCGTCACCAGCCCCTCGGCCCGCGCCCTCATTCCTTCCCGGATGTAATCGCGCGAAATGACCAGGTCCTGACCGTCATCGGCGCGGCCGCGGATGATGACGTGGACATGCGGGTGTGCAGTATTCCAATGATCGACTGCCACCCAGTCGAGTCTGGTCCCGAAGTCGCGTTGCGCCTGCACCATCAGGTCGCGGGTAAAGGTCTTGAGATCCGACAGCTCGGTCGCGTCATCCGGCGATACGATGAACCGGAAATGATGCCGGTCGCCCTCGCACCGCTCCGCGAAGGCGCGATGCTCGGTGTCATCCCGCTCGGCATCGAACATGCGACCAGCGGCCCCGTCTTTGGTTACGCCTTCACGCCGCAGATAGGCCAGATGAGCGCCGAGCGGAGCTCGGTTGACCCGGTGCCGCACCACGCGCGCCTTTACAACCACTCGACGTGAGCGATCGGTCAGGCGTGAGGCAAAGAGACTCGCGACCCGTCCACGCCCGAACTTGCCAGCTCGTGCTCTTCGCGATGGATGCGCCAAGCCGCCGGCCTTCTCGGCCGCTGCGAGGGCCTGGGCGATGAACGGCCGGGACCGGATGCCGCGCGAGCGGATGCGGCCGAGCCGAATGTGCAGGTCATCGTCGCGTGTCATCACGTTCCGAGCGCGAGGTGCGCTCCTGGCTGTATTTACGATGACTTGTGCGAATTCGCAGGCTGTCGAGCGCCGCCGCACATTGTGCCAAGTCTTTGATCATTGCCCTCTTTCCGGCCGACCGCCCGCCGCCCGCCTCGCGGCTTTTATCTTGCCATCGCTCGGTCGGTCGTAAGCGTCCGGGTCTCGCACATCTGTTCGGTGGTGCACTGGCGAACCATATCGGGTTCCTTCGCGCATGGGAGGATCTCCGGTGGGGGCAAGATACTTCGAACACAAAGCACGACGGGCATGGTGGGCGACTCATTTGGAGGCGTGGCGTCGAAGCGTTGTGACTCGCACCGAGTATTGTCGCCTCCATCGGCTGAACAAGAGCACGTTCGACCGCTGGCTCAATGCGCTGAATCTGCTGGAATCTGCGCGTGAGGTGGCACGCCAGCGGCGCAAGCGAACGCGAGAGCCGGTGTCCGGGAGCAAGCGCAACAAGGCGGTCCAGGCGTTCTGGGCGATGCATGTCGAAGCGCTGAACTGGAGTGGCGTGAGTGCCAAAGATTACGCTGCAGCACACCACATCTCGGTCTACAGCCTGCGCACTTGGCGCGCCCGGCTGGACGCAGATCCGCTGGAGGTCGACTGGCGCGCGCGTCTTCATCCCAGCGTCCGTGCGACGATAAGCAGTGATGCAAGCAGCGCTGCTAAGGAGCAGCTAGCCGAAAATAGCTTGACAGACGCCGCGACTGCTGCTCCGGCGCGCGATAGACGATCGAACCGGCGCAGCTTTACTGACGCCGAGAAGCTTGCAATCGTGATGGAGGCTGAGCAGCCCGGAGTCAGTGCGGCGGCGGTCTGCCGGCGCCATAACATCGCGACCAGCATGATCTTCCGCTGGCGCGTCCAGTTCGGGGTCCGCCAGGGCGAGCACGCGAAACTGGCCGCGGTGCGAGTCTCCGATGGAGAGTACGGCGGCGACCGGACCGCAGCGGTTGAGACCCTCAACCTGCAGAACTTGTTGCCGGTTCCGGACGGAATGGAGGCCGTCGAGCTCGCCGACGGACGCAAGGTCTTCGCGCCGGTCGGCAGCGATCCCGACGCGGTCCGCAAGCATGTTGCCGAACGGGAGAATGCCTGATGCTGATCATCCCCTCCGGTGTGAAGATCCACTTGGCGCTCGGTCGCACCGACATGCGGAAGGGCTTCGACAGCCTCGCAGTCCTGGTGCAGGAGGTGCTCAAGAAGGATCCGTTCTCGGGTCATCTCTTCGCCTTCCGCGGCAGGAAGGCGGACACGATGAAGATCCTGTTCTGGGATGGGAACGGACTTTGTTTGTTCACCAAGCGGCTGCAGCAGGGCCGCTTCATATGGCCGTCGCTGTGCGAGCCGGGCGGCACGGTGACGCTCACACCGGCGCAGCTCGCGATGCTGATTGAAGGCATCGATTGGCGCACGCCGGAGCACACCTGGAAGCCCGCGCTTGCGGGCTGAAGAAGTGCAGAAACCTGCGTGGAATATGGCGAAGTTGCTAGATCGAATCAGCAGATTCGAGTATGATTCGTCATGCAGCTCGATCTCGATAATCTTCCTTCCGATACGGTTCTGCTGCATCTTCTTGTGCGCGACATGGCCTCGGTCGTCGAGCAGCGCGACGGCGAGATCGAAAGACTCCAACTGATCATCAAACAGCTTCAGCGGGCGCGGTTCGGCCGCCGATCCGAGCGTCTCGATGCCGACCAGCTCGCGCTTGGATTGGAGGACGTTGAGACCGATAAGGCATGCGCGGAAGCCGCGCAGGAACCTGCTGTCGAGCCGAAGGATTGGAAGCCGAGGCGCAAGCGGCTTCCCAATCATCTGCCGCGTGAAGAGATCGTGGTCGACGTCGGCACTGAGACCTGCACATGTTGCGGCGGCGCGTTGCATCCGATCGGAGAGAGCGTCAGCGAGATGTTGGACTGGGTGCCCGCGCAGCTCCGAGTGATCCGCATTTGCCGCCCCAAATACGGCTGCCGCACGTGCGGAACGGTGCTCCAGGCGCTGGCGCCGGAGCGCCCGATCGCAGGTGGATTGGCGACGCCGGCACTGCTCGCGCAGGTCTTGGTCAACAAATATTGCGATCACACGCCGCTGTACCGGCAGTCGCAAATCTTTGCACGTCACGGCGTTGAGCTCGATCGTTCGACGCTCGCCGGATGGGTTGGCGGCGCCTGCTGGTGGCTCGACGCGCTGCGCGAGAGGCTCTGCGCAAATGTCTTTGCGTCGGATCATCTGTTTACCGACGATACGCCGGTTCCGGTGCTCGATCCTGGTCGCGGTCGCACCAAGACCGGACGGCTTTGGGTGTACGCACGCGATCAGCGACCGTGGGGCGGATCTGCGCCGCCGGCCGCTGTCTATGTGTTCGCGCCAGATCGCAAGGCCGAACGTCCGGCGTCGCATCTGGAACAGTTCTCCGGCGTTCTGCACGTTGACGGCTATGCCGGCTTCGAGCGGTTGCAGGAACGCGGCAATGTCGTCCTGGCCGCTTGTTGGGCGCACACGCGGCGCTACTTCTACGAATTCTTCGAGGCAAACGGCTCGCCCGTTGCGGCTGAGGCGCTGCGGCGTATTGGTGAACTCTATGCCATCGAGGAGCGCATCCGCGGCCAGTCCCCGGCGCATCGAATGGCCGAACGGCGGACGTTCTCCAAGCCGCTCGTCGACAATCTGAAGCTCTGGCTGGAACAACAGCTCACCCGCGCGCCCGGCCGTGGCAAGCTCGCCGAAGCGATCCGCTATGCGTTGTCGCGTTGGCATGGCCTCACCCGGTTCCTACACGATGGTCGTATCGAGCTCGACACCAATCCCGTCGAGCGCGCGATCCGCCCCGTTGCCCTCGGTCGAAAGAATCATCTGTTCGCTGGATCGGATGACGGCGGAGCGCGCTGGGCGACGCTCTGTTCGCTCATTGAAACTGCCAAATTGAACGATGTCGAACCCTACGCGTATCTGCACGACGTGCTCCAGCGCATGGTCGACGGGCATCCGATCAATCGACTCGATGAACTGCTGCCGTGGAATTGGAAATCGGCAAAAGCTGTCAAGATCTGAGGCATGTGCAGCCGCCAGACGCTTACGGTCGG
>DATFSE010000157.1:0-31840 GCA_035262745.1 Casimicrobiaceae bacterium
ATGACGTCCAGGTCGCTCGCAATCGGGTTGAGCACCTTGATCGGATGCGCAGCGATCTCGAGCTTGCGCTCCCACTCCGAATTAACGAAGCCGAATGTGATGACTTCCTGATAATCGCGACCGACCAGACGTTCCTTGAGCGTCGCAAGCGGGCGCAAGGCTTCCCTCTCGGGAAGCATCCGTTGCGGATGCATCGAGGCCTTGGTCGGGATCTTGTCATAGCCGTGGAGCCTCGCAACCTCTTCGACGAAGTCTTCCTCGATCGCCAGATCGAAACGATACGAAGGCGGGGTGACGGTGAATTCGTCGCCGTTGCGCTTATTCGCAAAGCCGAGTCGGGTGAAGATTTCGGCGATTTCGTCTGCGGCGATGCGTATTCCGAGCAGTCGCTCGACGCGCGAAGCGCGAACGCGCACCGCATCACGCCGTGGCAGCTCCCCGCGCACGTCGATTAGCGGTCCCGCACGCCCACCGCACATTTCCACGATGAGCTGCGTGGCTCGATCGACGGCCGCCGGCGCATTGGCGAAGTCGACGCCACGCTCGAAGCGGAATCCGGCGTCGGTGACGAAGCCGAGGCGCCGCGCTTTGCCCTGAATCACTGTCGGATTCCAGAACGCGCCCTCGAGAAAAACCGTTCTGGTTGCATCGCTGATGCTGCTGTGCTCGCCACCCATGATGCCGGCAAGGCCCAGCGGTTTCTTTTCGTCGGCAACCAGCAGGAGCGACGGATCGAGATCGAGCATCTGGCCATTGAGCAGGGTGAGCTTCTCGCCGTTGCGCGGGAAACGCACGACGATGTCGCCTTCGAGAAGCGAATCGTCGTAGGCGTGCAGTGGCTGCCCCATTTCGAGCATCACGTAATTGGTGACGTCGACCACTGCCGAGATTGGCCTGATACCGCTGCGCTCCAGGCGGTGCTTCATCCACGTCGGCGTGGATGACTTCGCATCGATGCCTTCGATCACCCGCGCGCAAAAGCGAGGGCAGGCCAGCGGATCCTCGACGCGGACATTGCGCCGGGCTTTGCCTTCGTCGCCAATCCTGGCCGCAGGAGGCAGGGTGACCGTCGATCGGGTGATCGCGCCGACCTCGCGCGCGACGCCCACCAGCGACAGGCAGTCGGCGCGATTCGGCGTGAGCTTCAGGGTGAATAGCGCGTCATCCAGATTGAGTGCGCTGCGCAGATCGGTGCCGACCGGCGCAGCGGTGTCGAGCATGAGCAGTCCCGATGCATCGTCGGAGAGGCCGAGCTCGGCGGCAGAGCAGAGCATGCCATGCGACTCCACGCCGCGCATCGTCGTCTTGTGGATGGCCATCCCATTGGGAAGTCGGGCGCCTATAAGCGCGCAGGGAACGATCGCTCCCGCTGCAACATTGGGCGCACCACAGACGATCGACAACAGATCGCCGCGTCCGGCGTCGACGCGGCAGACGGTAAGCCGGTCCGCGTTTGGATGGCGCTCCACCGAGTTCACGCGGGCGACGACCACCCCTGTGAACGGAGGTGCCGCCGGCGTGCGCTCTTCGACTTCCAATCCCGACATGGTCATGGCGTGCGCAAGCGCCGCGCTGTCGAGTGGCGGGTCGACCATGGTGCGCAGCCAGTTTTCGGAGAATTTCACTGTTACGCGAACTGCCTCAAAAAACGCAGGTCGTTTTCGAAAAACAGCCGCAGGTCGTTCACCCCATAACGCAACATCGCCAGCCGGTCGGGACCCATGCCGAAGGCGAAACCCTGATACCGCTCGGGATCGATGCCTACGGCGGAGAGCACGTTCGGATGCACTTGGCCCGCGCCCGCGATTTCCAGCCAGCCATCGCCGAAGCTCATGTCGATTTCGGCCGAGGGCTCGGTGAACGGGAAGAACGACGGACGAAATCGGACCTCCAGATCGTCGCGCTCGAAAAAACGGCGCATGCAATCGGTGAACACGCCTTTCAGGTCGGCGAAGCTCACCGTCTCGTCGATCCACAACCCCTCGACCTGATGAAACATCGGCGAGTGGGTGGCATCGCTGTCGACGCGGTAGACGCGACCCGGGGAGATGATCTTGATCGGCGGCGGATGCGCTTCCATGTAGCGGATCTGCACCGGGGAGGTATGCGTGCGCAGCACCATGCCGCCGTCGACGTAGAAGGTGTCATGCATCGAGCGCGAAGGGTGATCCTCCGGCATGTTCAACGCCGTGAAGTTGTGAAAGTCGTCCTCGATCTCCGGACCGTCGGCGACGCTGAAACCCAGCGAATGGAACAGCGCCTCTATGCGCTCGAGCGTGCGCGTGATCGGATGCAGTCCTCCGGTGCCTTGCCCGCGCCCGGGAAGCGACACGTCGAGCGCCTCGCCGGCGAGCTGTCGCGCGAGGTTTGCGTCGGCGAGCTCTTCGCGTCGGCGGACAAGTGCTGTTTCCAGCGATTCCTTGGCGGCATTGATGCGCGCACCGGCCGCAGGGCGTTCGCCGGCGGGCAGCTTGCCCAGCGACTTCAATAGCTCAGTCAGCCGGCCCGCCTTGCCGAGGTAGCGAGCCTTGCTGTTCTCCAGCGCTGCCGGATCATTGCAGGCCGTGAATTCAGCCAGCGCCGCGTTGACGATCGACTCGATCTGCTGCATCGCCATTTCAATCATTCAGCCAACAGCTTGCTCGCCGACCGAAACCGGCGACGGAAATAAAAAAAGGGAGGCCAGCGCGCCTCCCTCGTTGATCTTCGATCGTCAGGCCAGAGAGGCTTTGGCCTGTTCGGCAATCTTGCTAAACGCAGCCTTGTCGTGAACCGCCAGGTCCGCGAGCACCTTGCGGTCGATGTCGATCGATGCTTTTTTCAAACCGTTCATGAACGCGCTGTAGCTCAAGCCCATCTCCCGGGCAGCTGCGTTGATGCGGGCGATCCACAGCGCCCGGAACTCGCGCTTTTTCGCGCGCCGGTCGCGGTACTGGTATTGCCCCGCCTTCATCACCGCCTCCTTGGCGATGCGATAGACGTTGCTGCGCCGGCCGCGATAGCCCTTGGCCTGGACGAGAATTTTTTTGTGCCGCGCCTTGGCGGTTACTCCACGCTTGACTCTGGGCATGGCGAGGCTCCGTCAGGCGTACGGCAGCATGGCTTTGACCGAGTCCGCGTTGGTGCTGTGGACTCCGGTAGGGCCGCGCAGGTGCCGTTTGTTCTTGGTCGACTTCTTGGTCAGGATATGGCGCTTGAACGCCTGCGAGCGCTTGATGCTGCCGCTCCCGCGAACGCGGAAGCGCTTTTTCGCGCCGCTCTTGGTTTTCATCTTGGGCATGACTTTTCCTATTTGCTGCCCACGGCGGTGCTCTCCTTGGGAGAGGCTTTAGCGGTTTTACCGGCCTCGGGCTTGTTTGGATGATGTTTCGCTACTGACACCTTCTTCGGAGCCAGCAGCATCACCATCTGCCGGCCCTCGAGCTTGGGAAACTGTTCGACGACGCTGTAAGGCTCAAGATCACCGCGCACGCGCTCGAGCAGGCGGATGCCGAACTCCTGGTGCGCCATCTCGCGGCCTCGAAAGCGCAGGGTTACTTTCGCCTTGTCGCCTTCGCCCAGGAACCGAATCAGGTTCCGGAGCTTGATCTTGTAATCGCCTTCGTCGGTCCCAGGGCGGAACTTCACTTCCTTGACCTGGATCTGCTTGAGCTTGAGCTTCGCTTCGTGGGCGCGCTTGGCTTCCCGGTATTTGAACTTGCCGAAATCCATGATCCGGCAAACCGGGGGTTGCGCCAGCGGGGCGATCTCCACCAGATCCAGTTCCGCCGCTTCCGCCCGCGCCATCGCGTCCGCGATCGACACGACGCCGACCTGCTCACCTTCCGCACCAATCAAGCGAACCTCGGGGGCGTTGATCTCACCGTTGATCCGCTGCGCTTTGTCTTGAGCTATTGTCCAGTCTCCTCGAAGTATCAAAAAATCGGCCGCGCTCCCGCTGCCCAACCGACGGCTCGCCCGTTCAACGACGGGCTGCCACTTCATCTGCGAGGCGGCGCATGAAGCCATCCAGAGGCATAGCCCCCAGATCCTCGCCGGCACGGGTACGCACGGCCACCTGACTCGCCTGCAACTCCTTGTCGCCCAAGATCAACTGGTACGGCAACTTTTGCAGGCTATGTTCTCGAATTTTATAAGTTATTTTCTCGTTGCGCAAATCATCTATGGCGCGGAATCCGGCCTTGCGCAGATCTGCCGCGACCTTCGAGGCATAGGCTGCCTGGCGGTCCGTAATCGTCAGCACCGCCACCTGCACCGGTGAGAGCCATAGCGGCAGCGCGCCGGCGTAGTGCTCGATCAGGATGCCGATGAAGCGTTCCAGCGATCCGACGATGGCCCGGTGCAACATCACCGGAACTCTGCGCGTGTTGTCCTCGGCTACGTATTCGGCGCCGAGCCGCCCCGGCATGGAGAAGTCGACCTGCATGGTCCCGCACTGCCACGAGCGGCCTAAAGAGTCGCGCAGACTGTAGTCGATCTTCGGGCCGTAGAATGCGCCGTCGCCTGGCAAATCAGTCCATTCGACATTGCACGCGTTGAGCGCTGCGCGCAGCGCGCCCTCGGCGCGATCCCAGACCTCGTCGGAGCCGATGCGCTTGGGCGGTCGTAGCGAAAGTCTGATCGCGATGTCCTCGAAGCCGAAATCCTTGTACACCGCGAGCGCGAGCTTGTTGAACGCTGTGACTTCGGACTCGATCTCTTCCGGACTACAGAAGATATGGCCGTCATCCTGGGTGAAGGCGCGTACGCGCATCAAGCCGTGCAGCGCGCCCGATGCTTCGTTGCGATGGCAGTAGCCGAACTCGCCGTAGCGCAGCGGCAACTCGCGGTAGCTGTGCAGATCGGAGTTGAAAATCTGCACATGCCCCGGGCAGTTCATGGGCTTGATGGCGAAGTCGCGCTTCTCCGACTCGGTGGTGAACATGTGCTCCTTGTAGTTCTCCCAATGACCCGAGCGCTCCCACAGGCTGCGGTCGAGGATCATCGGGCCGCGCACTTCCTGGTAGCCGTTGTTCTGATAGACCCGCCGCATGTGCTGCTCGATCTGCTGCCACAGCGTCCATCCCTTGGGATGCCAGAAGACCATGCCCGGCGCCTCGTCCTGCAAATGGAACAGATCGAGCTGGCGGCCAAGCCTGCGGTGATCACGCTTCTCGGCTTCTTCGATGCGGTGTAGATAGGCGTCGAGGTCCTCTTTTTTCGCCCATGCGGTGCCGTAGATCCGCTGCAGCATTTCGTTGCGCGAATCGCCGCGCCAGTAGGCTCCGGCAAGCTTGGTGAGCTTGAAGACCTTAAGCTTGCCGGTCGAAGGTACGTGCGGGCCGCGGCATAGATCGGTGAACTTGCCTTCGCTGTAGAGCGAGATTTCCTCGTTCGCCGGGATCGAAGCGATGATCTCTGCCTTGTAATGCTCGCCCAGCGACTCGAAATATTTGACCGCTTCGTCGCGCGGCATCAGCTTGCGCACCACCGGCTCATCCTTCTTTGCAAGCTCCGCCATTTTCTCCTCGATCGCGGCAAGATCCTCCGGGGTGAAGGGCCGCTTGTAGGAAAAGTCGTAGTAGAAGCCGTCCTCGATCACCGGCCCGATGGTCACCTGCGCGTCGGGAAAAAGCTCTTTCACCGCGTAGGCGAGCAGGTGTGCCGCCGAATGACGCAGGACCTCGAGCCCTTCGGGATCCTTGTCGGTGATGATGGCAAGACTGGTGTCACGATCGACGACGTAGGATGTGTCGACAACTTTGCCGTCGACCTTGCCGGCGAGCGCGGCCTTGGCGAGGCCCGGTCCGATCGCCGCAGCGACCTGGGCGACGGTCACCGGCGCGTCGAAGTGTCTCACGGCGCCGTCAGGCAATCTGATGTCAGGCATGGTGCTTCCTCATAAGCAAAAAAGTGCGGACGAGCCGCACTTTTCCGCATGACAGCCGCGTGCGAACTCGCTTTTTCGTCAGCCAATCTCCGAACGCGTTCGCGGTGTCATAACCCAAGCCTTTCCGTGACTCCTGTCTGGCCCAGCGCAGGGCGGGTGAAATGGCGGCGCGATCAAACTCGGACGACGACGCGCCATCTCAAGATAACAATGCTACCAGCACACGACAATCGTTGCACGTACTGGGTACTGTCCTAGCGTCCGCGGAATCCACGCCCGGCACCGTTCCAAGATCGAAGAGAGCCCGCGTCGCCTTATCGCGGCCGCGGGTCACTGGCGCCGTACAGGCTTTGGGAGAGTGGTAGGCGCGATTGGACTCGAACCAACGACCCCCACCATGTCAAGGTGGTGCTCTAACCAGCTGAGCTACGCGCCTATTGCGTTAAGCAGTATACCGGACGAGCTCCTACGCCGCCACGCTATCAGCAGATCAACGGATCAACACGCGCAGCATTCCCAGAAGCACCGGCTGATGCACCATGTAGATGAGCAGGCTGTGCCTCCCCATCCAGTTCAGCCAACGCGGCGAGGAGCGCGACAGCGGTCGCAAAGGATGGGCATCCTTGCGGATCAGCCAACCTCCGACGGCGACTCCGAGCAGCACAACGCCGAGCCAGGGCAGGAGAGGGACGTAGTCTTCGGTCGGAGGCTTGTGCGTCATCAGTCCTACCCAGTTGAGCCACGGCGTATCGAACAGCGGCAGTCGCACCTGTAATCCGATTAGGACAATGGCAAGACCGGTGATGAGCGCGACCAGCGGATAGCGCACCAGCGGCCATGCGAGCAGCGAAGACACCGCGATGCAGTGCAGAATGCCGAAGGTGATGAATGTCTTCGGAAACACGAAGTAGCTCGCCGCAGTTACAAGCAAGGCGCAGAACACGATAAGCGCGATGCGCCGCCAGAATCGGTGCGCGCTGATTCCGGCACGCTGGGCGAGGGTCAGGCTCACTCCCACAAGCAGCAGGAACGCGCTCACGATCGACGCGCGCAGAGTGAGCCACAGCGTGTCATTGTTGAAATCCGCGCGAAACACTCCGAACCAGTTCAGATCGAACGCGAAGTGGTATGCAATCATCGCCAGGATGGCGCCGCCGCGCAGCGCGTCGATCGCGGGTATGCGCGTCGCTGCCACTGCGCGGGCCACTGCAGGTGGCAGCGACGCGCCGACGCCCTTCGAATGGGGACGTGCGTTCCTGGAAGACGCGTGGGGCTTTCTCCGGCTCATTTCAGTCGCGCCGACCAGACGAACCGGTAGCCGTTCTTCGCGTCGGGCTGACCCAGCAGAGCAAGCGTGCTTGAGATGCTGCGGCTGCGTTCAGCGTCGATTCCTGCGCGGGGGCGGACCAGAACCTCTGCCAGCATTGCATCGGAGGCGAGGCTTGTGGTTCCGGAAATGTCCACGTCGCCGCCAGCGTTAGCCAGTGTACCGGTCAGAGCCCTACCGTCGCCGACCACATCGAGCCGTACATCACCCAGCCCGATGCGAGTTCCGGGTATCGGACCCTGAAGATTCGCGCCATCCCAGTGCAGCGCGGCGCGTCCCTCGAACACATCACTGCGCAACGCCAATGCATCGGAGCGAAGTCCTAAAGTGCCTCCGGCAGAAGCCAGCGGCATCGCAACGGCACGCAAAACCGCATCGGCCGGGAGGGCAACCTCAACATCGCGGAGAACAAAGCCGTGGTTGGCCAGCGCGAAGACGGCCCGTGGACTGTTCCCGTCCTCCGCGCGCAGCGACCCGCGTGCCTCGCCCCACAACAATGGCATCGCGTCGAGATGCCACTGGATACGTGCTCCTGCGAAACCGGGTGCTAGCCACAACATGCCGCTGCCGTTCCATACCGTGCCGCGGAGGTCAGCCAGACGCACTCGCTCGCGGGAGGCGGCAGCGAGCCATCTGTCGACCAGTGTGGCGGGCGCCTCGATCAGAAGCGCGAGTGCGAACAACAGGACGCCGACGACGATCGCGATCCCGGTTCGCATCTATGGAACTTCTGAAACGCGGCTCATTCGGGACCTTTTCAGAGGTCCCTACGGTGCCAGCGTCACTTCCGCGCGCACTTGTCCCGGCTCGACTCGAGCGGTTGCCGCCAGATCGACGACGCGCAGTCTTGCCTCGCGCTGCAGGTTGTCGGCCAGGGTCACCAGTGCATCAAAGCCGATGGCATCGAAAGTCACGCGCAGCCGATCGTTGTCGAGGCGGTCAAGCGCAGTCGGCTTGAGGCCCTGGCGGGCGAGCGCCGCATCGAGGTCGGCTCGCGTGTCGCGTGCCACCGGCGCCGTCGGACTTCGCGCCAGGTTGGCGATGTCATCCGCTTGACGCCGTGCTTCCGCGAGTAGAGCGCGTTGTGATGCGACGAGCTGCGTCGTGCGCTCAATGTCGTCGACCAGCGGCCGCCAGAGCGCAAACCATGCGATCGCGCCAACGACTATCGCACAGGCGAGCGCCAGCGCTGTTCGCTCGGCCTTGGTGCGCAGCTGCCACCATTGAGCGAATCTTTCGCTTGCTGTTGGTTTTAGCGTTGTGGCCATTGCGTTGACAGGCCTCTAATCGAGCCCCAGGCGCAGGCGCGCTCCGGACGCAGTCGGTGCGCCGATTGCCACCAATCCGTCGCGCTGCAAATCCTGCTGCACGCGCGAGAGTTGCGTTGCGTCCAGCTTCTGCAGATCAACGACGACATGACCGTCCGCGTACCGCAGCGATCGCGTTGCGCCGGGAGGAAGCCTCGAGAGCACGGGGGCCGCGCGTGCGAGTAGCGGCACGAAATCGTCGGCAGCGGCGAGGCCGGCGCTATGGCGGAGCGACGCATCGCGTCGCGCGATCGCCGTTGCGGGGGCGAGATCGGCCGGTGCATCCGGCGCAGCGGTGCGCGCGACCGTAGCGAGGTCGCGACGAAGATCCGACGATTGCCAGTGCAGCCAGAGCCACTGGCCAACGCTTGCCAGTACATGGACACCGACCGCGCAGGCGGCGATCAGAAGCGCAGGCCGCAGCCAGCGAACAAGGTCAATGCGCTGTGCGGAAGGCAGCGTGCCAAAGGCGCCGCTTTGCAAATCAATCGCTGCCGAAAACGCTGCGGGAGATGCGGCATGCCATCGCCACGGCGCTCCCGCCGAGAATTCGACGCCTGTCGTTTCCCGGGCGTGCGCCATGAGCGCCGGGGTTGCACCTGCGATGTCGGCGCGCACGGCGCGTGGGCGCTGTGCCCGGCTGCCCGCAAGGGCAACCGTGATCTCATCCGGCAGGCTGTTACCGCGCACCGGACTCACTGCGATGGTTGCGCCGATGGCGGTACGCACAAAGCCCGGCTGATCTGCCGCTGCTGCACACCAGCACCAGCCTCCCGGTGGAGGTTGCGCCAAATCGCTTTCCAGCATGACCTTGCGCCACTGAATGCCGCTCTTCAAGGATGCAGCAACGAAGGAGCGCATCCACGCGTCCTCGATTATGGCGACGCGAAGGCTGCCATCGGCGCTCTGTGTCGCCGGCGCGATGTGGCTGTCGTCGGCTGCACCGGCGAGCTGATCTTCGAGGGCGTAGCGTGCCGCCGCGGGGAGGCGCTGCGCCGGTACCGGCGGCAGCGAAATTGTTACGACCCGTCCACGTGCGGCGCCGATGACTGCTTCGACATCGTCTGCTGCGGGCCAGCTCGTACTGGCGCCGCGGCCCGTGCGCATATTGCGATTGGACGCGTCGAATAGCGCCCATTCGCTTTCGCGTGCCGGCTCGGGCGGTGCATCGACCAGGATCCGCAGCGTTGTCATCCGCGGATTCTACTCGACCGGGCCATCGGACCTGCGATGTCTATTCGACCGTCTGCCACACCACCGAGGGCCAGTCGGCGCCGGACGCGCTACGCTTGAGCAAGGCGCGGGCGCGTGCCAGCGTCTCGCCCTGACGCGCTTCGATCGATACTTCGAACCACGCGCTCTTTACGTCCACCAATGTGTCGTCGAAGATCAGGTCGGGACGCCCGAGGCGCGCTCTGAAATCAAATACGCTGACAAACGGAGTTTGGGTTCGTTTGGCGGTAAGGGCGAGCGCATCGGCACGATCGAGGCCGGGGACGAGCGCGGACAGCACCTCCGGCGAAGCCGTGTTGACATTGACCGCAGCGGGCGCATCCACCGCAGAAAGGAACGGTCGCAGCCTTTGCAGCGTCACCGCGTCGGCGCCTCGCACGGCAAGCAGTTCGTCGACGCGCTCGACCGGTGCGTTGGCTGCGAGGCTCGGCGTGCCCTGCGCCAGATACCAGGCATCTTCTGCGCCGCCGGGCTCGCTGACCACATCGTCGGCGTCGACCCAATCCCCGATGGCATTGACCAGCGCGGGCGGCACCGCGAGCGTGGTGAAAAGCTGCGCGAGAGCAGTGCGGGTCGAAGGCTGCAGCGTGTTGTTGGCGAGATTGTTCACGTTGATGCGGCTTTGCGCGTCGACAATGTAGCCGGCGATCGAGCCGTTTTCGATGGGAATCGCCGGCAGGCGCAGCGCCCATGGCTGCCCCAGATGCACTGGCAGTCCTGCGGGGGCGTTGTCATGAATGATCTGACGCGCCCACTGTATGCCGGCGAGAGCGAGAGCTTGTGCCTGCACCTGGTCGCGGCGGTGCTCGTGCGCACTCAACCAGCGCTGCTGTTGCCAGAGCAGCGTTGCAGCGATGGTTGCCGCCAGTGCGGCGAGCAGCATCGCCATGATGATTGCGGCGCCCGTTGCTCGAGCCTTCATTGCAGCGCCAGCCATCGTTCGATCACGTCGCCTGACGCCAGAGTCAGCTCGACGCGCACCGCCCGTGGCAGCTCCGGTTGCTGGTTGACGGGCCAGGCATCGACCCATGCGCCCTCGCTCGTGAGATAGGAGAGACGAAAACGCGCGACATCGGCCAGCAACGCATAAGGCGTGGGCGCCTGGCCGGGAGGCCGGTCGTAGCCGGGCCAATAGAGCACCTCGACTGCGCCATCACGCAATCTATACCCGAGGCGCTGACCGGCGCTGCTGGGCTCGATGTTGAACTCCGGACCGGCGCGCGAGAACTCGAGCACCGAATTGCCGTCGGCAGCCGTCACGGTTCCAAGCCACGCCGGTACGCGCGTTGCAGAGACCCGCGCGCTTCGCGGAACGGCTTGCCGCAGATCGGCTTCCATGCGCGCAAAGAACGCGTCCAGCTCGCCCCAACGCATCGACTCGGCGGTCAGCCGCGACTCGCTGTCGGACAGCGCAGCGAGCGCCCTATAGCCCAGCACCGCCATGGCGGCGACGATGGCCATCGCGATCAGGATTTCTAGCAGAGTGAAGCCGCGGAGGCGCATCATCGGTTGCCGATATAGCCGACGAGTCGGACCAGCACGTAGTCAGGGACCGCGGCGTCGGCGACGGTGATCTCGATTTTGCGGAACGCGGGATTGGGCGTGCCGCCGATGGTTTCGTGCCACGAAAACGCTTCGCCTGCTTGCACAGCGCTGCCGCTGCGCTCGCCGGTAGTGGGCGTCGGTGTTTCGAGCTGGGCCGCGGCGAGGCGATTCTGCGCGACCCACAACGCGAGCGTGCGCGCCTTGAGCGCGGTGGCGCCGTCCGCGCTCTGCGCAACGCTGCGAAACCCCGCCGCAAGAGCGACGGCAAGGATCGCCAGTGCGACGAGCACCTCGACCAGGGTGAAGCCGCGATGCTTGACTAGCGCGCTAATGGCTCGGAAACCGAGACGCGATTCAGGGGGTCGGCGATGAGCAGCACTCGCCATTCCGGGGAGGCGATCTCGATTGCGTAGGGTTCGTTGCGACCGCTGGCCGCGAGGGGCAGGATGGCATCCGCGGCAACACTGTTGCCCGCGTATTGCCGGGCGACGGCGACCAGCGATTCCGGCAACGCGCGCGGCGCGAGGATCTCGTCGTCATTGAGCGCAAGCCACTGGTCGCCCTCGGTGCTCGTCGTTCGCCGCCAGAAGCGATATCCCGCACCGCCGGCCGATACCCCGAGCGTCTGGCTGCGCCATTGCGCCAATGCGGCAGCGTGCTCGAGCGCCATTGCAAAGCGGCGCGCCTCGCGCTCGACATCATGGCGAGGGTCGCTTTCGAAGCGAGCGTAGGCAAAACCCGCGGCAATCCCGATTACCAGCAGCACGACCAGCACTTCCGCAAGGGTGAAACCGCACGCGGTGCGGCGCGACATCACAGATCCCACGAGCCGATGTCGGCGTCGAATCCGGTTCCGCCGGGTTGACCGTCGGCTCCGAAGCTGAATACGTCGATCTCGCCACGCAAGCCCGGATTCAAGTATTGATACGGGTTGCCCCACGGATCCTTGGGCAAACGCTCGAGATAACCGTTCGGCTTCCAGTTCGGCGGCACTGGCGCCATGGCTGGCTTGCTCACCAGCGCGGCGAGCCCCTGATCGGTGGTCGGATAGCGCCCGTTATCGAGTCGATACAGCTTGAGTGCCTGCATGATCGCCGCGATGTCGTTCTTTGCGGCAACCACTCGCGCTTCGTCAGGGCGCTCCAGAACCCGCGGTACGACCAGGGCCGCGAGAATGCCAAGGATGACGATGACGACCAGGACCTCGACCAGCGTAAAACCTTGCGAGCGGAGCGACGTTCGCATGCAGCCATTATAATCGCCCGCACCCTTCTCCTCGCTGTCGAAGCAATCCGTGCTGCGTACTCTCGCCTGGTTGTTCGTATGCGTGCTGGCCGTGGCAGGCGCTGCGTTTGCGTGGGCCGCGCGGCATCCGCTTCCCGTCGCGCAGGCTGGCTACGCGTTCGACGTCAAGTCGGGATCGACCTTGCGTTCGGTCGCGCACGATCTCCGAGGCGCTGGCATCATTCCCGCCGACTGGGTGTTGGTCGCGCTCGCCCGCGCCAAGGGCGCCGATCGCAACATCAAGGCCGGCAACTACGAAATCCCGGCCGGAACGACGCTGCTCGGCTTGCTCGACAAGCTCACTCAGGGCGACATGACGCAGAGCGCGTTCACCATCGTCGAAGGCTGGACCTTCCGCGACGTGCGCGATGCACTCAAGGCCGATAGCGGCGTGACAGCGGCAGTTTCCGATCTTCCCGATGCTGAGCTCATGCAACGAATCGGCGCCGCGGAAGCGCAACCCGAGGGGATGTTCTTTCCGGACACTTACTTTTTCGCCAAAGGTGCGACTGACGCGTCGCTCCTTTCGCGTGCGCACAAGCTGATGCAGCGGCGCCTCGCGACCGCGTGGGAACAGCGGGCGCCTGATCTGCCGCTCGCATCGCCATATCAGGCGCTGATCCTCGCGTCGATCGTCGAAAAGGAAACCGGACGTGCCGCCGACCGGCCACTGATCGCGGCGGTGCTCATCAACCGGCTCAAGCAGGGTATGCGCTTGCAGACCGATCCTTCGGTGATCTACGGATTGGGTCCTCGCTTCGACGGCAATCTTCACAAGCGCGATCTCGACGCCGACCAGGCATTCAACACCTACACCCGCGAAGGCTTGCCGCCGACTCCGATCGCGTTGCCAAGCATGGCTTCGCTCGAAGCGGTGCTGCATCCTCCGGCGACACCGTATCTGTACTTCGTGTCGCGCGGCGATGGGTCGAGCGAATTCTCCACCAACCTCGCGGATCACAATCGCGCGGTGGCAAAATATCAGCGCAATGGACGCTAAAGCGGCAGTTCGATGCCCAGTCCCACTCGCTACGGCCGCCTGATTACCGTCGAAGGCATCGACGGCGCCGGCAAGAGCACGCACCTGCCCTGGCTCAAGACCCTGATCGAGCGCGCGGGCCATGAAGTGTGGATGACTCGCGAGCCCGGCGGTACGGCGCTGGGTGAGCGCCTGCGCGAGATTCTGTTGCATGATCCGATGGCTCCATTCACCGAGGCGCTGCTGATGTTCGCCGCGCGCCGCGAGCATTGCGAGCGCGACATCTGGCCACGGCTGGATGCCGGAGTCTGGGTCGTCTGCGATCGCTTCACCGACGCGACGTACGCGTATCAAGGTGGCGGTCACGGGCTGCCGATGCGTGAGATCGCGGAGCTCGAGCGCATCGTGCTCGGCGGGTTCGCGCCGGATCTGACCATCATTCTCGACGTTCCACCCGCGGTCGGACAGGCGCGGTTGGCCGACGGGCGGACGCTGGACAAATTCGAGCGCCAGCAGGCAGCCTTTTTCGAACGCGTGCGCGCCACTTATCTCGCACGCGCCGCAGCCGAGCCGCAACGCTGTCGCGTGATCGACAGCACTCAACCGCAGCAGAGCGTGCGCGACCAGCTCGAGGCTCTCATCCGCGACGCGTCATGAGCACTGTCGATACCGGAGCGACCTGGGAAGCGCTGCCTCCATGGCTAAGCGCCGTCGCGACCGCGATGTTTGCAGGCCGCGCGCTCTGGCCGCATGCAATCTTGATCGGCGGGCGGGAAGGGCTGGGCAAGCGCCAGCTCGCCAAGTATCTCGCGCGAGCGCTGCTCTGCGAGACACCGCGTACGGACGGAGACGCGTGCGGCAGCTGCACAAGCTGCCGCTTGGTGCAGAGCGGCAGCCACCCCGACCTTCGTCTCATCGAGCCGGTTACTTACGACGAAGAAGGCAACGCGACACCTGCCGACAGCATTGGCGTCGATCGCATTCGCGACCTCACGGCTTTTGCACAGCTCTCCAGTCATCGCCGCGTCGCCAAGGTGGCAGTGATCGTTCCGGCGGAGGCGCTCAACCCGGCGGCCGCGAATGCACTGCTCAAGACGCTCGAAGAACCGCCTCCGGCGACGTTCCTGCTTCTTGTGAGCCACCAACCCGGTCGTCTTCCGGCGACGATCGTCAGCCGCTGCATGAGGCTGTCAATCCGGGAGCCCGAGACGGCAATCGCGGCAGCGTGGCTTTCCGCCAGGGGTGTCGTCGATCCCGAAGCTGCGCTGGCGCGCGCCGGCGGTGCGCCGATGCTTGCGCTTGCGCTGGCAGACCCGCGAGTGCAGCGCGATCGCGAAGCGCTGATTGAGCAGCTGGCGCGCCCTGAGCGGCTTTCCGCCGTCGCCATCGGCTCCAGGCTCGAGGCGCTGCCCAGGGACGAGCGCAGCGGCGAGCTTGGTTACCTGCTGTACTGGCTGCTGACGTGGGCTACAGATCTCGCGATCGTCGCCAGCGGCGGACCGCCACGCTTCCACCCCAGCCACAGGGAAGCGCTCGCCGAGCTCGGGCGGCGGGTGGCGCGCGTTCCCCTGTTCCGCTATTATCAAACGCTACTTCGTCAGCGCGCGTTGCTCGGGCATCCGCTGCAGGCGCGGCTGGTAGCCGAAGCGTTGTTGTTCGAGTATCGGAGCTTGTTTACTCGACCGACTCCGCCGGCAAAAGGCTAAGGGATGGCAAACGATCGCTCGAACGGCAGCAACGGACCCACAACGGTCGCCCGACCGGGCGTGCTGTCGCTCAATATTCGCGAAAAGGCTGCGCTGTACGCCGCGTACATGCCGTTTCTCGCGGGCGGCGGGATTTTCATTCCCACCAGCCGTCAATACCACCTCGGCGAGGAAGTTTTCATGCTGCTCTCGCTGATGGATGATCCGCAACGCATCGCCGTGCAGGGCAAGGTTGTCTGGGTCACTCCCGACGGCGTCCAAGGCAACCGCACTCAAGGCATCGGCGTGCAGTTCACTCGCGACGAAACAGGTGCAGCCGCGCGCGCAACGATCGAGCGGATCCTGGGCGAAACGCTCGCTTCCAACCGCCCGACCCACACGATGTAGCGCGCGCTGGTAGCGCGTTATCCGGCCGGCTCGCCCCCGGACCGGCAGGTCCCTTGGCATGTTCGTCGACTCCCACTGTCACATCAACTTCCCCGAACTCGCGGCTCAAATGCCTGCAGTGCTCGAGGCGATGCAGCGCGAACACGTGACGCACGCTTTGTGCATCGGTGTGAACCTGCCGGAGCTGCCATCGGTGTTGCGGCTGGCCGAGGAGCACGCCAATGTCTACGCCAGCGTCGGCGTGCACCCCGATTACGAGGACACGGCCGAGCCCAGCGTAGAGATGCTGGTCGAGCTTTCGCGAAAGCCCAAGGTCGTCGCCATCGGGGAAACCGGGCTCGATTATTACCGTCTCTCGGGCGATCTCGAATGGCAGCGCTCGCGCTTCCGCACGCACATTCGCGCAGCGCGTCAGTGCGGCAAGCCGCTCGTGATCCACAGCCGCGCTGCCGCAGACGATACCCTTGCGATCATGCGTGAGGAGCAGGCGGGCGAAGCCGGCGGCGTGATGCATTGCTTCACCGAGAGCTGGGAAATGGCGCAGGGTGCCATGGACCTTGGCTTCCACATTTCATTCTCAGGCATCGTCACCTTTAAGAACGCTGCCGCACTCAAGGAGGTCGCTGCCAAGGTTCCTCTTGAGCGCATGCTGATCGAAACCGATGCGCCCTATCTCGCGCCGGTACCCTTTCGTGGCAAGACCAACCAGCCGGCGTACGTGCGCTATGTCGCCGAGGAGATCGCGCGGCTGCGCGGCCTACCGGTCGAAACCATCGCGTCGGCGACTTCGGCGAACTTTTTCCGGCTCTTTGACATGAGCGATCGTGCGCATTGAGCGTTTCAGGCGGCGTGTCGCGAGCGCTTCGCTGGCGCTCGCCTTGTTCGCGCTGTCTGCCGGCGTCGCGCTCGCGCAGGAACTCTACGACACCCTTGTGCGCGCCGTCGCGATGGATCGAAGCGACGAGGTTCGCAAGCTGCTGTCTCGCGGAATGGATCCGAACACCGTCGATCCCAATGGCGACCCCATGCTCCTGGTTGCCGCGCGCGCCGGGTGGGATCCGACCGTGGATGCGTTGCTGGCGGCAGGCGCCAAGGTCGATGCGCAAAACAAATTTGGCGACCGCCCGATCATGGTCGCCGCGCTTGGCGGGCATCTTTCGGTGGTCAAGAAGCTGTTCGCGCGCGGCGCCGAGTTGGATCTGCCCGGATGGACGCCGCTCATCTACGCCGCCACCAACGGTCAGACCGAAATCGTCGCGTATCTCTTAAGCGTGGGCGCGAAGATCGATGGCGAGTCGGCTAACGGCACTACGGCGCTGATGATGGCGGTGCGCGGCGGCCATGAGGCGACGGTCGATCTCTTGCTCGCCAAAGGCGCCGAGGTCAATCACCGGAATCAGGTGGGTGCCACGGCGCTTGCGTGGGCGGATCGCGGCGGCTACATCGGCATTGCCCAAGCGCTGCGCAAGCGCGGAGCGCAGTAGCGCACCTCATCTGCGGTTCTGATGTTGAGTCGTTCGCTGTCGGCTGCGCCGGCGGCGTGCGCCCTTCGGGTCGGCGAGCAACGGGCGATAGATTTCGACCCGATCGCCGTCCGAGAGAACCGTGCTCGGCTCGACCCGGCGTCCGAACACGCCGATTGCGCAGCGCTTGAGGTCGAGCTCGGGGTGACGCGCCTCTAGCCCGGAGCTTCGCAGCGCGTCGGCGACGGTCGAGCGGCCCGTCAAGCTCAACTCGATTTCCGTCGCCGCGTCGGGCAGAGCGTAGACCACGCTGACACGGATACGCTTCATGTACCGTAGACGCCTTCGGCGCGCTTGACGAATGCCTCGACGAAGTTAGCGGCGATATGACCGAACACCGGTCCAACCAACTTCTCGAGTGGGTGGGTCCTGAACTCGTAGATGAGCTCGAGCTCGACCTTGCACGCGGCTTCGGCGAGCGCGCGAAACGTCCACGACCCGTCGAGACGGCGAAACGGACCATCTCTCAGTTCTATCACGATGCGCTCGGGCGGCTGATTGCGATTGGCCGTCGTGAAATGCGTGCGCACGCCGTGGTAATTGATGTCGATGCGAACCAGCACGTAGTCGTCTTTGTGCTCGAGCTCGCGCGCGCCGGCGCACCACGGCAGGAACAAAGGATAGTCTTCGACGCGCTCGACCAGATCGAACATCTGATGCGCACCATAGGGGACGAGCACCGACTTGTTGACGCTGGCCATTGCTACAATAAGCCTCGCCGATAATCGAGCACGGTCATGAGCATTGTCGCTAATAAAAAAGCCTATCACGACTACTTTGTCGAGGAGAAATTCGAGGCGGGTCTTGCGTTACAGGGCTGGGAAGTCAAGGCGATCCGCGCAGGTCGGGCGCAGCTCAAGGAGGCGTACGTCATCGTGAAAGACGGCGAGATCGTGCTGCTTGGGGCGCATGTCACTCCGCTGCCCACCGCGTCAACCCACATCCGGCCCGATCCCACTCGCACACGGAAGCTCCTGCTGCATCGTTCAGAGATCAACCGCTTGATCGGCAAGGTCGAGCGCGCGGGCTACACCCTCACCCCGCTCGATCTTCACTTCAAGGATGGTCGCATTAAGCTGGAAATCGGGCTGGCGAAGGGCAAGAAACAGTACGACAAGCGCGAAGCCGAGAAGCTGCGCGATTGGAACCGCGAAAAGCAGAGGCTGCTGCGCGACAGGCCGGGTGCTGCGCGCGGCAGGAGGGCGAAATGAGCGGCTTTGCGGTGCGTCCGGCTGGGCGTAACGATCTGGCAGCGATCGCCGCCATCTATGCCCATCACGTGCGAACGGGCACCGCAAGCTTCGAGATCGAGCCTCCGGACGCAGCGGAGATGGAGCGCCGTTGGCGTGAGGTCATCGATCGCGGCTTGCCTTACTTTGTCGCCGTCGCTTCTGCAGAAGTCGTCGGTTACGCCTACGCCGGCCCGTACCGTCCGCGGCCCGCGTATCGCTTTACCGTCGAGGATTCGGTCTATGTGCACGCCGATTTCGCCCGCCGGGGCATCGGTGCCATGCTGCTCGCGGCATTGCTTTCGACATGCGAGCGCGCCGGAGCGAGGCAGATGATCGCGGTGATCGGAGACTCGGCCAACGCGGCGTCGATTCAGCTGCACGCAGCCGCAGGGTTTGTGCAGTTCGGCGTGATGGCGAGTGTGGGCTGGAAGTTCCAACGCTGGCTCGACGTGGTGTTGATGCAACGCTCGCTGGGTCCGGGTGACACGCTGCCGCCGGGGTAAGGATAAGGCAATGACCGAACCTGGAAGTCGCGTCTCGGAAGGGCTCGATCGCAATCGGGCCAATTATGTTCCGCTCTCGCCAGTGGCGTTTCTCGAGCGCAGCGCGCTGGTCTATCCCGATAAGGTCGCGGTTCGCCACGGGCATTACGCCTATACCTACCGCGAGTTCGAAACGCGCTGCCGTCGCCTCGCTTCTGCGCTGGCGCGGCGCGGCGTCGGGCGCGGCGACACCGTCGCAGTCATGGCGCCCAATATCCCCGCATTGCTCGAGGCGCATTACGCGGTGCCGGCGCTGGGAGCCGTGCTCAACGCGCTCAATGTGCGGCAAGACGCTGCCACGATCGCTTTCTGCCTGCGTCACGGTCGCGCCAAGGTGCTTTTGACCGATCCCGAGTTCTCCGCGACGGTGAAGGAAGCGCTTGCCGGCGGAAGCGGCGCACTTACCGTCATCGACATCGACGATGAGCTGGCGCCTGCCGGCGATCGGCTGGGTACATCGAGCTATGAGGAATTGCTCGACCAAGGCGATCCGGCATTCTCCTGGCCGGGTATCGAGGACGAGTGGGCATCGCTCTCGCTGCTCTACACATCGGGCACGACCGGCGATCCCAAAGGGGTTGTCTATCATCACCGCGGCGCCTATCTCAATGCGCTTGGTAACGCGCTGGCCTTCGGGTTGAAGCCGGAGAGCGTCTACTTATGGACGCTTCCCATGTTCCATTGCAACGGCTGGTGTTACACCTGGGCGGTCACCGCCGTCGGAGCGACCCATATCTGCCTGCGTCGGGTCGAACCTTCGGCAATCTTCCGCGCCATCGCTGATCACGGCGTGACCCATCTGTGCGGCGCTCCGATCGTGCTCAACATGCTGGTGCACGCGCCGGCCGAGACCGAGCGGCGGTTCGATCATGTCGTCGAGGTGGCTACCGGCGGCGCGGCTCCGCCGTCCGCCGTTATTGAAGCGATGCAACGCATGGGATTTCGTGTCACCCACCTGTACGGTCTCACCGAGTCGTACGGCCCGGCCACGCTGTGCGCATGGCAGGATGAATGGCGGCAGCTCTCCGCAGCGGACCGCGCGCGGCAGATGGCGCGACAGGGTGTGCCCATGCCGACGCTCTCCGAGCTTACTGTTGCCGATCCGCAAAGCCATCGACCGGTGCCGCGCGACGGAAGCACCATCGGTGAGGTGATGCTTCGCGGCAATACGGTCATGAAGGGCTATCTCGATAACGCCTCGGCGACTCAGAACGCATTCCGCGAAGACTGGTACCACACCGGTGACCTGGCCGTGTGGCATGGTGACAACTACATCGAGATCAAGGACCGCTCCAAGGACATCATCATCTCCGGCGGGGAGAACATCAGCTCACTCGAAGTCGAGGAATGCCTCTACCGCCACCCGCAGGTGATGGAGGCTGCGGTCGTCGCTCGACCCGATCCAAAATGGGGCGAGGCCCCGTGTGCGTTCGTCACGCTCAAACCGGGAGCAGGCGAGGTAAGTGCGGAAAACATCATCGATTGGTGCCGGGAACATCTCGCTCACTTCAAGGCGCCTCGCAGTGTGGTGTTCGGGCCGTTGCCCAAGACTTCGACGGGCAAGATTCAGAAGTTCGTGCTGAGGGAACAGGCCAAGCGGCTTTAGCGCAAGTCGAAGGTACCACTGAAGCGAGAGGACACTGCGAAATTCCCACACACGACAGCTTCGCCCGGCGTTTCATTCTCACGAGGCTCGCTGCGACAGCAATCCGCGTTCAGCGATGTCGTCCCAGCAGCGCGCGCGCCGCGGCAACACCGCTGCGTGTGGCTGCTTCAAGCGTGGCGGGTAGCTCGGCGTCGGTGTAATCGCCAGCCAGATACAGGCCCGGCGCGATCCTGCCTGGCGAGGGGCGTATCAGCCCGGCGGTGCAAGCATAGGTGGCCCGCCGCTCGGCGATGACCTGAGTCCATTCGGGCGTAGGAAGATTGGGCCACACGCGGCGCAACTGTGCATCGATCGCCCGCGCCAGCGAATCGTGCGAAATGCGTGCTCCGGGCGCGCTGGTGCTGATGACGACGGCAGCCAGCCCGTCGGGACCGTCGAGGGAGCCGCGGTCGAATACCCACTGCCCGGGCCATCCATCGAGCTTGAACATCGGCCTTCCAAGATCGAGGGCCAGCGGATATTTCAAATACACGGTGACAATCGGCTCATAGGCCAGTGCGTCGAGTGCGGCGCAGGTCGCTGCGTCAGCGGCGTCGCCAAGCAGCCGCTTCACCTGATGCGGCCCGACGGCGATCACCACAGCGGAAAACTTGTCTTCGGCGTACCCCGCAGTCACCGCGACACCGCTTTCATCCGTCTCCACGCGACGAACCGTTGCGCCGGCACGAATCTCGCCGCCATGGTCTGCGACATATGCCGCGGCCGCGTCGGGAAACAGGGTCGACAAGTCGACGCGCGGGAACAGCAGGTCGGAGTCGCGCGCGCGACGAGCGAATGCCATGCGCAGCACGTTGAGGAAGACTTGCGCCGAGGCGGCTTCGATGGGCGTATTCAACGCCGCCAGGCACAACGGTTCCCACAGCAGTGACGTTACTCGCGGCGGCGAGTCGGCGAGCAGGGCGGCGACAGTTACCTCTGGAGCGCACTGAAAGCCGCTGCGTGCAAGATGGCGCACCAGAGCGATGGTCGCCAGACGATCGCCCCGCGATACGCCGCGCATCCCCAGCAACCCCGCGACGAGCTGCCACGGCGCCGGGAGCGCGAGCGTCCGCAGTCGAAACACTTTGGGCTGCTCCAAGGCAAGACGCCGCCGTTCCAGCAGATGGCTCTCGGCGCCCGCCCCGTGCACGGTGCGCAGGAGCTTCAACGTCTGCCGGTATGCGCCAAGCAGAATGTGCGCGCCGTTGTCGACGGTGGTACCGTACGCCTCGACACGCCGTGCGCGGCCCCCGAGAGTGCGTGCAGCTTCGAACACGGTCACCGCGCGGCCGGCCGCGGCGAGCGTCACCGCTGCGGCAAATCCTGCATAACCTCCGCCGATGACAGCGATGCGCTGCTTCACCGGCTATCCGCGCTGCGAGCGTTTCAATACGACCACGAAGTCTTCCATGCGATCCACGCTTTGGCGAGCGGCGTCAGCGCAATGCGCCGGTCGAGCACGTGATAACCGTCGTGCTCGATTTCGTCTAGCAAGGAGCCGTAGATGGCGGCCATAATCAGCCCGGGGCGTTGTGCGCGGCGGTCCCGCGGCGGCAATTCGGCGAGCGCCTGTTGGTAGCGCTGTCGGGCACGCGCGACCTGGAACGCCATGAGGCTATCGAATCCTGCGCTTGTCCTGCGTGCCAGAATGTCCGACACGCTCACGCCGAACCGCTTGAGCTCGTCTTGGGGGATATAGATCCGACCGCGCCTCGAGTCCTCCCCGACGTCGCGGATGATGTTTGTAAGCTGGAACGCGATACCGAGGTCACGCGCATAGTCTCGCGTCGTAGGGTCCGCGTAGCCGAAGATCTCGGCCGAAAGCAGTCCGACGACGCCCGCGACGCGATGGCAATAACCCTCAAGCATGGCGAAGTCCAGGTAGCGATTCTGGTCGAGATCCATCGCCATCCCGTCGATCACCGCGTTGAAATGCTCGCGCGGCAGGGCGTATTCGCTGACTACGTCTTTGAGCGCTTGCGCCACGGGATGCTGCGGGGAACCGTCGTAAGCGGCGGCGATTTCCGACTGCCACCAGGCGAGCTTGACCCGCGCCACGGCGGGATCGGTGACTTCGTCGACAACGTCGTCGACCTCGCGGCAGAATGCATAGACCGCCGTGATCGCACGCCGGCGAGGCTCAGGCAACACGCGGAAGCTCGCGGCGAAACTGGAGCGGCTGCGCGTGACTTTGTCTTCGCAGTAGGCGTGCGGATCCACAGGCCTTAACTCAGTAGCGCGGCGACCGAGATCGCCGCCCAGTCCCTGCCCGACAGCGTGGGACGCCTTCTAAACACGTCGCCTCTCACTGAATCGATGGCGCGCAGAATGCGCAAGCCGCCGGCAATGACGCCCTTGAGCTCGAGACCCGACCGCAACGGCAACGCCCGGGCGAGCGGGCGACCCGACTCGAGCAGCTCGCGTGCTCGCGCAACCTCGAAAGCGAGCAGGCGCTGCCAGCGCTCGTCGCACTCGCCCGCCGCGATTTGTCCTTCAGTCACTCCGAAGCGCGTCAAGTCCTCAATTGGAAGATAAACGCGCCCTTTTTCCCAGTCGACGGCGACATCCTGCCAGAAGTTGGCGAGCTGCAATCCGGTGCATATCGCGTCAGAGCGCGCTCGCTCGGCGTCCGAATCGACCTTGTAAAGGTGCAGCAGCAGACGCCCGATCGGATTCGCCGAACGCGTACAGTAGTCGCGGAGCTCGGCAAAGCTGGCGTAGCGAGACTTGAGCACGTCCTGTCGAAATGCCGAAAGAAGGGCGCGAAACGGAGCCACCGGCAGCGCGTGTGCGCGAATCGCTCCTGCTAGCGCGAAAAACGGAGGCTCCTCCGGTGTTTCGCCACGCTCGATCGCGTCGAGCATCGCCGAGTAGTGGTCGAGTTGCGCGAACCGAGTCGCCGCCGCCGCGTCGCCCTCATCGGCGATATCGTCGGCCCCGCGCGCGAAGCGGTAGATCGCAGCGATGGCGCCGCGCAGCGGCGCGGGCGCGAGCCAGGACGCAACCGGAAAATTCTCGTAGTGATCGACGGCCACGAAGAATACCTTTTCAAGCGCAGCCAGAGCGGGTTTTGCGTGGCGCGGATGCGCGGTTTCCGCTATACTTACGCGTTTCGCGATGCGGGCTTGCGAAAGTGGCGGAATTGGTAGACGCACCGGCCTTAGGAGCCGGAGCCGAAAGGCGTGAGAGTTCGAGTCTCTCCTTTCGCACCAGAATCTAGCAAGGAATCATCGGGCATGCAAATGACGCTGGAGACTCTCGGAGCTCTCGAACGACGCCTGCACGTCGCGGTACCGATCGAGCAGATCGAGGGCGAAGTGCAGAAGCGCCTCGCTCGCCTCGCCAAGACTGTGAAGGTCGCCGGCTTCCGGCCGGGGAAGGTGCCGCTCAAAATGATCGCGCAGCAATACGGGCCGCAGGTTCGCTCCGATGTGATTTCGGATACGGTGCAATCGAGCCTCAATGACGCCATCCGCCAGCAGAATCTGCGCGTCGCCGGTTACCCCAGGATCGAGCCCAAGCAGGCGGCAGCCAACGATCAATTCGAGTTCTCCGCGGTGTTCGAAGTCTATCCTGAGATCAAGCTTGGGGAGCTCTCGGGGGTGAAGATCATGCGGCCGGTCGCGGAAGTGCTGCCCGCCGATGTCGATCACACCATCGAGATCCTGCGCAAGCAGCGCGTTGCCTATGAGCCAGTTTCGCGTGCCGCGAAGCATGGCGATCGGGTGATCGTCGATTTCACCGGACGCATCGACGCCATCGAGTTTCCAGGAGGGCAGGCGAAGAACTACGCCATCGTGATCGGCGAGGGGCGCATGCTGCCGGAGTTCGACGCCGCGCTGTTCGGCATGGCTGCCGGGGAATCGAAAAAGTTCACGGTCACCTTTCCTGCTGACTATCACGGCAAGGACGTCGCCGGCAAAGGAGCTCAATTCGACCTCACTTTGCACTCGGTTAGCGAACCGAAGGTGCCGGAGGTCGATGCCGAGTTCGCCAGGAACTTCGGCATTGCCAGCGGCAGCCTGGACGAGCTGCGCGCGGAAATCACAAGCAATTTGAAGCTGGAGCTCAAGCGCAAGATCGAAGCCGTACTTAAGGAGCAGGTGCTTCGGGCGCTTAGGGCGCGGGCCCAGCTCACCCTTCCCAGGTCGCTCGTGGAGATCGAAGCGCAGACATTACTCGGCCGGGCGCAGGCCGAGCTTAAGAGCCGGGGCGTCAAACCCGAAGATACGAACCTGTCTCTGGACGCGTTCAGAGGGCAAGCCGAGGAGCGGGTCGCGCTGGGCTTGATCCTCAATGAAATCGTGCGCACGCACCAGTTACAGGCCAGGCCGGAGCAGGTGCGCGCGCTCGTCGCGGAAACCGCGCAGAGCTACGAACAGCCGGACGCGGTGATCCGCTGGCATTACGAAAAGCCGGAGCGGTTGAACGAGTTCGAGCTGATCGCCGTGGAGCACAATGTGGTCGAATGGATGCTCCAGCATGCGCAGGTCGAGGACGCGCCGACGAGCTTTCCTGCGCTGATGGAGCCGGCGGCGGGCTGAACCTTGGCGGCGATCTAGAGTCTCAAGCAATCGTTGAATGGACCAATCATGAGCAACCGTAAAGTCGAAGAACCCAGGGACCTCGGGCTGATCCCGATGGTGATCGAACAGAGCGGGCGCGGCGAGCGCGCCTACGATATCTATTCGCGCCTGCTCAAGGAGCGTGTGGTGTTCCTGGTCGGCCCGGTCGACGACGCGACGGCGAACCTGGTCGTGGCGCAGATGCTATTCCTGGAATCGGAGAATCCCGACAAGGACGTCAACTTTTACATCAATTCGCCCGGCGGCTCCATCTCTGCGGGAATGGCGATCTACGACACCATGCAGTTCATTAAGTGCGACGTTTCGACGCTTTGCGTGGGCATGGCGGCCAGCATGGCCGCGTTCCTGCTGGCGGCAGGCGCCAGCGGCAAGCGCTTCTGCCTGCCCAACTCGACAGTGCTCATCCATCAACCGATGGGCGGTTTCCAAGGCCAGGCGTCGGACATCGCGATCCACGCCAAGTTCATCCTTAACCTTCGCGAGCGCTTCAATCGCCTCTTTGCACAGCACACCGGAAAGCCGGTCGAGCAGATCGAAAAAGATACAGACCGTGACAATTTCCTCACAGCGGATGAGGCCTTGACTTACGGTTTGATCGATAAAGTCTTGCAGAGCCGGGCTTAAGCCCTGTACAGTGTATTAGAGCCCCGGGCCGCCTTGGACACCCAGGCGGTGCGGTTGGCGGGATCTAAAGGCGGCTCATGGCAGACAAGACGTCCGGCGACAAGCTTCTTTATTGCTCCTTCTGCGGCAAGAGCCAGCATGAGGTGCGGAAGCTGATCGCGGGTCCCTCGGTGTTCATTTGCGACGAGTGCATCGAGCTCTGCAATGACATCATCCGGGAAGAGGGCGCCTCGGCCGACGCCGCCCGCTCGGACAAGAACAAGCTTCCCACCCCGCACGAGATCCGGCAGATACTCGATCAGTACGTGATCGGTCAGGATCTCGCGAAAAAGATTCTTTCCGTTGCAGTCTACAATCACTACAAACGCCTCGACACGACCCTCAAGGAAGACGATGTCGAACTCGCCAAGAGCAACATTCTGCTGATCGGTCCCACGGGATCCGGCAAGACGCTGCTCGCGCAAACGCTGGCGCGTCTCCTCGATGTACCGTTCGTGATTGCCGACGCGACGACCCTTACCGAGGCCGGCTACGTCGGCGAAGACGTCGAGAACATCATTCAGAAGCTGCTGCAGAAGTGCGACTACGATATCGACAAGGCGCAGCGCGGCATCGTCTATATCGATGAAATCGACAAGATCTCGCGCAAGAGCGATAACCCTTCGATTACTCGCGATGTATCCGGCGAGGGCGTGCAGCAGGCGCTGCTCAAGTTGATCGAGGGTACCATCGCCTCGGTACCTCCGCAGGGCGGCCGCAAGCACCCCAACCAGGAATTCGTTCAGGTCGACACGACTAACATCCTGTTCGTGTGCGGCGGCGCGTTCGACGGGCTGGAAAAGATCATCCGCCAACGCACGGCCAAAACCGGCATCGGCTTCGGCGCGGAAGTGTCCAGCCCCGATGACCGCAAGGACATCTCGATACTGCTGCGCGAGACAGAGCCCGAGGACCTGATCAAGTTCGGACTCATTCCTGAGTTCGTCGGACGGCTCCCCGTGGTGGCGACGCTGGAGGAACTCGACGAATCGGCTCTGATCCAGATTCTGGTGGAGCCCAAGAACGCGCTCATCAAGCAGTACCAGAAGATGTTCCGCATGGAAGGCGTGGAGCTGGAAGTGCGCGAGCCGGCGCTGCGCGCGATTGCAAGCAGAGCGCTGGCGCGCAAGACCGGGGCACGCGGATTGCGCTCGATCCTGGAGCAAGTGCTTCTTGATGTGATGTATGACTTGCCATCGCAGGGGAATCTTTCGCGCGTGGTGGTCGACGAAGCGACCATCGCCAACGACGGCAAGCCGTTGCTGATGTTCGCCGAAGCGCCCAAAGTGGCGGCGGCGCATTCCTGATCGGAATGTTGCAACGCGGACGCTGGTTCCGCGCTCGACCAGCGGCGAAGAAAATCTGCGCGCTCGAGAGCCGGCTCAAAGCCGGCGGAGCAGTGGCGCCCGTCGGGCGGCTTGAACCACCCGGACTTCGGCCCCATCTAACGTTCTCTCCCTCAAGGTCCTGAAACAACACGGCGATATGGCTACTACCGACACCGCGAACCCCTCAGGTCTCAACACCTTCCCGCTGCTGCCCCTGCGCGACGTGGTGGTGTTTCCCCACATGGTCATCCCTCTCTTCGTCGGGAGGCCGAAGTCGATCAAGGCGCTGGACGTCGCCATGGAGTCGGGCAAGCACATTCTGCTCGCGGCACAGAAGTCGGCCGCCAAGGATGAGCCCGGTGCGGAAGATCTGTACGACATCGGCAGCGTGGCGACTATTTTGCAGATGCTCAAGCTCCCCGACGGGACAGTGAAGGTGCTGGTCGAAGGAACGCAGCGTGCACGCATCCTGCGCATCGACGAAAGTGGCGACTATCTGTCCGCCAATGCGACCATCCTGCCGGGAGTCGAGGCAGGCAGCAATGAAATCGAAGCGATGCGCCGAGCATTGCTCGGCCAGTTCGACCAGTACGTCAAACTCAACAAGAAGATACCGCCGGAGATCCTGACATCGATGTCGGGCATCGACGACGGCGGGCGCTTGGCGGACGCGATCGCAGCGCACCTGCCGCTCAAGCTCGAGCAAAAGCAGGAAATCCTGGAGATGCAGCACGTCGCCAAGCGTTTGGAGCACCTGCTGGGATTGCTCGAAGGTGAGGTCGACATCCTGCAAGTCGAAAAGCGTATTCGCGGTCGCGTCAAACGGCAGATGGAAAAGAGCCAACGCGAGTACTACCTGAACGAGCAGGTCAAGGCGATCCAGAAGGAACTCGGGGAGGGCGACGAGAACGCTGATCTCGACGAAATGGAGAAGAAGGTCAAAGCGGCCAAGATGTCGAAGGAGGCCGAGGGCAAAGCGCTTGCTGAGTTGAAGAAGCTCAAGATGATGTCGCCGATGTCGGCCGAGGCGACGGTCGTGCGCAACTATGTCGACACGCTACTCGGACTGCCGTGGAAGAAGAAGAGCAAGATCAACAAGGATCTCGCCAACGCGGTGAAGGTGCTCGACGCCGATCACTACGGGCTGGAAAAGGTCAAGGAGCGCATCGTTGAATACCTCGCCGTGCAGCAGCGCGTCGATCGGCTCAAGGGCCCGATACTCTGCCTCGTGGGCGCTCCGGGCGTAGGCAAGACTTCCCTCGGACAGTCGATCGCACGCGCGACCAACCGCAAGTTCGTGCGCATGAGCCTGGGCGGCGTGCGCGACGAAGCGGAGATCCGCGGCCATCGCCGCACCTACATCGGCTCGATGCCCGGGAAGATCCTGCAGAACATGACCAAGGTCGGCGTGCGCAACCCGCTGTTCCTGCTCGACGAAGTCGACAAGATGGGCATGGACTTCCGCGGCGATCCGTCTTCGGCGCTGCTCGAAGTGCTCGATCCCGAGCAGAACACGACTTTCGTCGATCACTACGTCGAGGTCGAATACGATCTCTCGGACGTGATGTTCGTGACTACAGCGAACACGCTCAACATCCCGGCGCCGCTGCTCGACCGGATGGAAGTGATTCGCCTATCCGGTTACACCGAGGACGAGAAGATCGCGATCGCCAAGCAATATCTGGTGCCGAAGCAGATGAAGCATAATGGACTGAAGGAAAATGAGCTGCACATTTCCGAGTCGGCTCTGCGCGACATCACCCGCTACTACACCCGTGAGGCCGGAGTACGAGCGCTCGAGCGAGACATTTCCAAGATCTGCCGCAAGGTCGTGAAGGGTTTGCTCCTCAAGGCGAGCGAGGGCAAGCCGCGTGAATCCAAGCGACCGGTCGAAATCAATGCCAAGAACCTCGACAAGTATCTTGGCGTGCGCCGTTTTACCTACGGTATCGCCGAAAAGAAGAACCAGGTAGGCCAGGTTACGGGGCTCGCCTGGACCGAAGTCGGTGGCGATCTGTTGACTATTGAGGCGGTTGCCCTTCCTGGGAAGGGCAAGACGACGACTACGGGCAAGCTGGGCGAAGTCATGAACGAGTCGATTCAGGCCGCGCTTTCGGTGGTGCGTCATCGCTCCAAGCAGCTGGGGATCGCTGCTGATTTCTACCAAAAGACCGATCTGCACATTCACCTTCCCGAGGGTGCGACGCCGAAGGACGGGCCGAGTGCGGGCACCGCGATCTGTACTGCGATGGTGTCGATTCTCACCGGCATTCCGGTGCGCGCCGATGTCGCGATGACGGGAGAGATCACGCTGCGCGGCGAAGTGCTGCCGATCGGCGGGCTGAAGGAAAAGCTCCTTGCAGCCGGACGCGGCGGCATCCGCCAGGTGCTGATCCCCGAAGAGAATGTCAAGGATCTGGTCGAGATCTCGGACGAGATCAAGAACCGGCTCGAGATTCACCCGGTGCGCTGGGTCGAGCAGGTCTTGAGTTTCGCTCTGGAGCGTCAGCCGTCGCCTCTCGTGGACAAACCGACTACGGAAGGAGCGGCGGTTCCGGCTGCTCCCGCAGAAGAGCCGGCGGCGGTCATCAAGCACTAGCCGACGCATCCCGTCGATCGTTCTGTACGCCCGCGCCGACAATCGCTGCCGGCGCGCGATTGGCGCGAAAGTTGCGCGCTTGACATCGGGATTTCGCGATTGCTATAAAGGCCGTCCCGAGATCGCTAACGCCCGGCCATCTCGCCCAGCATCGAAAGGGACACCCGTGAACAAATCCCAGCTGATCGACGCGATCGCCAAGCACGCGGACATTTCCAAGGCCGCCGCCGGCCGTGCGCTGGATGCGACAGTGAATTCGATCAAGGGCTCGCTCAAAAAAGGGGAGATCGTGACGCTTGTCGGCTTCGGTTCGTTTTTCGTCGGCAAGCGCACCGCTCGTCAAGGTCGCAATCCGCGCACAGGCGCTCCGATCCGCATCAAAGCAGCTAAGGTTCCCAAGTTCCGCGCTGGCAAAGCGCTCAAGGATTCGGTAGACTAGGCTGTTTTGCAGCCGCCCGAACCCGTCGCGAGCCCGGGCTCCGGCGGCGAACATGCGGGTGCTTAGCTCAGTTGGTAGAGCGTCGCCCTTACAAGGCGAATGTCGGGAGTTCGAACCTCTCAGCACCCACCAACAGGAATAGCGCGATCGGTTCGGAGTGGTAGTTCAGTTGGTTAGAATACCGGCCTGTCACGCCGGGGGTCGCGGGTTCGAGTCCCGTCCACTCCGCCAAGTCCAAGTCCAGAGGGGTCCAGAAATGTCGCGGACCCCCTTGTTTTCCCTCTGATAAAACTCTTCTCGAAGTCCTGAAAAGTCCAAAGTCGATTTTTGACATCCGGGGGTAAGTGGGGGTAGATTTTGGGGTAGTACCCCCCACATGAGGAAATCTACCCCCATGCCCCTCACGGACGTCAAGGTTCGTAACGCGAAGCCGACAGCCAGACCGCAGCGATTGTGGGACTCAGGCGGCTTATACCTGGAAGTCTCTCCCAGCGGCGGGAAGCTCTGGCGCTTGAAATATCGTGTTGGCGGCAAGGAGAAGCTGCTCGCGCTCGGAAAGTGGAATGCGGTCTCGCTCGCCGAAGCGCGTGAGAAGCGAGACGCAGCCAAGAAGTTGCTTGCTCAGAAGACTGATCCGGCGGAGCAACGCAAGGCAGATAAGCGGGAGGCGGCGGGAAGGGCTGCCAATAGTTTCGAGGTTGTCGCGCGCGAGTGGTTTGAGAAGCGCAAGGGGCGATGGACGCCACACCACGCCAAGGACGTGCTACGTCGGCTGGAGCGCAATCTCTTCACGGACCTTGGTGCTCGCCCTATCGCCGAGATAAAGACATCTGAGGTACTTGTAGTCGTGCGCAAGGTGGATGAGCGTGGTGCCCATGATCTCGCCCGTCGAATGCTCCAGGTAGCGTCACAGGTGTTCCGCTACGGCAAGGTGACTGAACGAAACGAACACAATCCCGCCGCTGATCTGCATGAGGCGCTGACGCCGAGCAAGCCAAGAAATCAACCTGCCGTGAAGCCCGAGGAACTCCCGGCTTTGCTGCGCGATATTGATCGTTACGACCAGATTGGCGACCTTCAAACCAAGATCGCTCTCAAGTTGCTGGCGCTGACGTTCGTTCGCACGGGAGAACTGATTGGCGCAGAGTGGCCCGAGTTTCACCTTGATAAAGACGAACCGATCTGGATCGTGCCGGCGGAGCGCATGAAGATGCGCACGGAGCACGTTGTGCCTCTGTCGCGTCAGGCAGTGCAACTTTTGGCGGAGCTGCGGAAACTGTCGGGCGACAGCACATACGTTTTCCCAGGAAGGGACAGTGCCAAGCCGATCTCCAACAACACGCTTCTCGGTGCCCTGTACCGCCTCGGGTATCAAGGCAGGATGACCGGGCACGGTTTCCGCGCCGTTGCGAGCACCGTCCTCAACGAGTCTGGTCGTTTTCGCCCGGACGTGATCGAGAGGCAACTCGCTCACTGCGAGCGCAATGATGTGCGTGGCGCTTACAACCGGGCCGAATACGTGGACGAGCGGCGGAAGATGATGCAGTGGTACGCCAACAAGCTCGACGAACTGGCGCGCGGCGGAGAGGTTGTCCCTTTCAAGCGCGCAGCACCACCGCGCAAATGACGACTGTCGCGCGCGCTTG
>DATFSE010000158.1:0-113193 GCA_035262745.1 Casimicrobiaceae bacterium
CAGCTTCGCGCCCATGGCCGGCGGTCGTACGACGCAGCCGTGCATCATGCCGTCGAGCGCAATATCGTGCACGAACCGGTGGCCGCCGGTAACCTTGGCCGGCACGTCGGGACGTGGCAGCGGTTTGCCGACTACCGTATAGGTCGCGGGATCCTTGAGAGGCGCCTTCGGATCGAGCTTGAGACCGAAATGCCGATCCCCGACGAGAGCTCCAAAGCCAATGCCGGCGCCGCTCGACTTCGATCGCACCTCATTGGTTGCAATTTCCAATTCGGTGCGATTCTTCCCCAGCCGTTCCGCCGCGAAGCCGAGCAGTGCTTCGCGTGCAGTCGCTGCCGCTTGTCGGATCTGCACCCCGCCGCGCATGACGCCCGTGCTTCCCGCGGTCGGGCCCTGGTCCGGCGTGAGCGCAGTATCGCCCTCGACCATCTCGATGCGGTCGAGGCCGCAGCCGAGCTCCTCGGCAACCATCTGCCGGATCGCGATACGCAACCCCTGCCCGAGATCGACCTTGCCACAGTAGACCGTGACGCCACCGTCGGCGCCGATCGCGAGAAAGCCGTCGACCTCGTTGGGATCGAGTGTCTTGCCGATCGCCTTTTCCACCGCCGCGACTTGCTGGCCGGAAGCGGCGCCGGCCAGTGAGAAGCCAACCACCAGCGCGCCGCCCGCTTTGATGAAGTCGCGGCGTGAAAGCAGCGCGTTCATGTCTTTGCTCCCGTAACGCGCATCACGGCACCGAGAATGCGCTGGTGCGTCCCGCATCGGCACAGGTTGCCCGCGAGCGCCTGCTTGATTTCGTCGCGCTCGGCTTTGGGATTCTTATTCACCAGCGCCGCGGCGCTCATCACCATGCCGCTGATGCAGTAGCCGCACTGGGCCGCCTGCTCCCGGATGAACGCCGCCTGCAGCGGATGCGGTTTGGCTTCCGTGCCCAGGCCTTCGATGGTAGTGATTGCTTTGCCCTCGACCTTGCCGACGGCAAGCATGCACGAACGCGTGGCTTCGCCGTCGATCACAACGGTGCAGGCGCCGCACTGGCCAAGCCCGCAGCCGTACTTGGCACCGGTCAAGGCGAGTTGATTGCGCAGAACGAAAAGCAGCGGCTCAGATACGTCGCGCACCTCGACCGTGCGGATGCTGCCGTTGACGCTGAGTTGGACACTGGGCATTGAAACTCCTTCAACTGAAAGCGAGACGCTTGGTCGATGCAGCAGAGCATGCACGACCACCGCACGCTGGCGATCCTGAATTCCCCAAAGCATTGGAGAATTCGCATTGGGATTAGTTTCGGAGGCGACAAGAGTATCGGCCAGCGGTCGGATCATCGCAATCGTTTAAGCGAGCGAAAGTCCACCGCACAATCAAGGCCTCCGTTTCTCGACAGCCGGCGTGCTGGCGATGCGATCGACGAATCGCGTCACCGCCTCGATCACGGCCGCCGGCTGATCCCTGTGCGGCGAGTGGCGGCAGTCGGCGAGCTCAAGTAGATCCACGTCGGGCACTTGCCGCTCGATGCGGCGGACCTGGTCCATCGTTCCGTATTCGTCGTCCTCGCCCTGGATCACAAGAACCGGACGCGCGATACCCGGCAGATATTCTTCGATGTTCCAGCGGCGAAAGTCGGGATGCAGCCAGATGTCGTTCCACCCGCGAAACGCGGAATCGACGTCGGCGTGGTAACGCGCGAGCTTGCCGCGCAGATCGGTTTTTTCGTAAGCGATCTTCGCTGCAGCGATGCTTTGGATCGAAATGTCTTCGACGAGAACGTGCGGGGCCATGAGCACGACGCCGGCGACATCGCGCTTCGACGCGCCGGCATAGATGATGGCGATCGAGGCGCCGTCGCTGTGTCCGACCAGGATAGGACGCTCGACCGCGAGCCGATCGAGCAACTCGGGAAGCGACAGGAGCGCCTCGTCATGCATGTAGCGCACGCTGCGCAGCTCCGCAATGGGATCGGAGTTGCCGTAGCCGTAGCGCGAATACACGATCGCGTTGCAGTTGGTCGCATGCGCGAGCTCGCGCGGAAAATCTCTCCACATCGCCACCGAGCCCAGGCCCTCGTGCAGAAAAACAAGCACCGGGCGATCCGCGCGGGCCACGTCGATGCGCTCGTACTCGATGCGATGCGAGCAGACGGTGACGAACGCCACGGAAGCGCTTCTCCAGCTCGCTAGACCCCGAGGTACCGATGCAGCAACTCGGGCTGCGACTTAAGCGTGGCGCCGTCGCCCTCGAAAACAACACGCCCCTTGACCAGGATCACGTTGCGATTGGCGATCGCCGTCACCGCCGCATAGTTCTTGTCGACGATCAGCGTGGCGATGCCGCGGCTGCGGATGTCACCGATGATGCGCCAGATCTCGTGCGCGATCAGCGGCGCCAGGCCTTCAGTCGCCTCGTCCAGGATTAGCAGATCGGGGTTGGTCATTAACGCGCGGCCGATGGTGAGCATCTGCTGTTCGCCGCCCGAGAGTCGCCAGCCGCCGTGCTCGAGCCGTTCGGCAAGCCGCGGAAAGATCGCCAACACGTGCCCGTAGCTCCACTCGGCGCGGCCGTCACGACCGGGGCGCGCAGCCATCACCAGATTTTCGCGGACCGTAAGATTGGGAAAGATGCCGCGGCCTTCGGGCACGTAGGCGATGCCCTGACGCGCGATGAGATATGGTTCGGCACCCGTCATCGGCGTTCCGCACACCCAAACCTCGCCGTGACGCGGCTTGACGAGCCCCAGCATGCTTCGGATGAGCGTGCTCTTGCCCATTCCGTTGCGCCCCATGAGTGCAACCGTCTCGCCACGGTCGATGCGAAAATCCACGCCGTGCAGAATGTGGCTGGCGCCATAGTACGTGTGCAGCTCGCGCGCTTCGAGCAATGCTTCGCTCATGATTGTTCCGCCGCAATGGTCCCGCCGTCACCGAGATAGGCCGCGCGCACCGCCGGGCTCGCGCGAATCTGCGCCGGCGCTCCGCTTTCCAATACCTGTCCGTTGACCATCACCGTGATGAGGTCCGCAACGGCAAACACCGCATCCATGTCGTGCTCGACGAGAAGAATTGCGTGACCGGGAGTGAGCTTGCGCAGAAGCTCCACCATGCGCCCGGCTTCCTCGGCGCCCATGCCGGCCAATGGCTCGTCCAGCAGCAGCACCTCCGGCGCCGTAGCGAGCACCATGGCGATCTCCAGCTGTCGCTGCTCGCCATGCGAGAGGGCCGAGGCAGCGCGTTCGCCGCGATCGGCGAGGCCGACCGCTTCGAGCGCCTGCCGCGCCGCGGTGGCGGTTGGCTCGAAGCGTGACGCGTCCGCGAACACGTACATCGTTCTCGGCTCACGCGATTGCGCGGCGAGGCGGCAGTTCTCAAGCGCGGAGAACGCGGGAAAAATGTTGGTCTTCTGGTAGCTGCGGCCGATGCCGATGCGCGAGCGGCGATCCGGACTTAAACCGGTGATGTCTTCGCCCTTGTAGCGGATCTCGCCGGCCGAAGCGCGCAGCTCCCCGGAGAGCAGGTTGATAAGCGTCGTCTTGCCTGCGCCGTTGGGCCCTAGCACCGCATGCAGTTTGCCGCGATGCAGCTCGATCCCTACATTGCTCGCAGCCATGAGCCCGCCGAAGCGGCGCGAAAGACCTTCGGCGGCGAGAATGGCGTCACTCATCCGCCGGGACTCCGACCAGCAGTTGTCGAAAGCGTGTCATAACGCTGGCGAGCCCGCCGGGGAGAAAGATAACCAGCAGAATGATCGTTGCACCCAACAAAAGCTGCCAGTGGGTCGTGACCGAAGAGAACAACTCCTGCAGCGCGACAAAGGCGAACGCTCCCACAACCGCGCCATAAAGGCTGCCCAGGCCACCCAGAATCAGCATTAGCAGCACGTTGCCGGACTGGTGCCACGACAAGAGCTCCGGATTGACAAAGCCGAACTGCATTGCCGACAGGTAGCCTGCCAGGCCGGCGAGCATTCCCGCCAGAGTGAAGCTGGCGAGCTTGTATCGATAGACGGGAAATCCGAGCGAGCGCATGCGCTCTTCGTTGCTGCGAATGCCCTGCAGCGCGCGGCCGAAGGTCGAGCGCGACAGCAGGCGCAGAAAGACGAAAACCGCGATGAGAGCCACGAACACAAAGTAGTACACGTGGATCGCATCGGAAAGATTGAACGGGACGAAATCGCCGAGCGCGGCTACCGGCTTGAGATTCATGCTGATGCCGTCCGAGCCGCCGCCGAATTTGGTGTCGTGGAAGACGAAGTAGAACATCTGGGCGAAAGCGAGCGTCACCATGATGAAATAAATGCCCTTCGCGCGCACCACGAAAACGCCGACCACCAGCGCCGCGAGGCCCGCGCAGGCCATCGCCGCGGCCAAAGTGACCCACAGGTTGGCCGGGTCGTACTTCGGAGCCAGCAGCGCAAGCGCATACGCGCCAATCCCATAGAAGGCGGCGTGACCGAACGACACGAGCCCGGTGTAGCCCACGAGCAGGTCGAGCGACAACGCAAATATGGCCAGGATCATCACCTTGGTGACCAGCTCGGTGTAGAAGTCCGCGCCCGCGAACGGAAACAAAGCGAGCGCAACGATGACTGCGGCGATGGCGACGGTTCGATGGAGGAAGGCGATCATGGATCAAAGCGCGCAAGGCGCGCGCTGAACTTTTCATCACAATCGACGAAAGAGTCCCTCGGGGCGCCATAGCAAGATCGCCGCCATCAACACGTAGACGGTGACCCCAGCAGCTTCCGGGATCAGCACCTTGCCGAAGGTATCGGCGAGCCCGATCAACAACGCGGCTATGAGCGCACCCCACACCGAGCCAATGCCGCCGATCACTACCACGACGAAACAGATGATGAGCACTTGCGTTCCCATACCCGGATACACCGACGACACCGGCGCAGCGATCATTCCCGCGAAGGCTGCGAGCGCCACGCCCAGCGCAAACACCAGCCGATAAACCAGATTGATGTTGAGCCCCAGCGATTGCACCATCTCCCGGTTCGATGCCCCGGCGCGGATCATCATCCCCAGCCGCGTGCGCCGGATGAGCAGGTAGAGCAGGACCGCCAGCACCAGGCACACACCGGACATGAAAAGGCGATAGACGGGATACGAAAGCGTATCGGTGAGCGGCAGCGACCAATTGAACAGATCCGGGACGTTGACGCCGTGCACGTCGTTTCCGACGATGATGCTGCGCAGCTCCTCGAACACCAGGATCAATCCGTAGGTCAACAGCACCTGCTCGAGATGGTCGCGCTTGTAGAGATGCGAAAACAGCGCCCATTCGAGAAAGACGCCGAGGGTTACCGAGAGCACGATGCCGAGGACGACGGCGACGAACAGGCTTCCGGTCAATGACGACAACGTGAAAGCCATGTACGCGCCGATCATGTAGAAGCTGCCGTGGGCGAGATTGATAATGCCCATGATTCCGAAGATCAGCGTGAGGCCGCTGGCGACCAGGAACAGCAACAGCCCGTACTGAATGCTGTTGAGCAGCTGAATCAGAAACGAGTAGATGTCCATCCGACGACGCCTCGCCGCGGAAAACGCGCGCGGGCAGAGAACGGCTGCCCGCGCGGAAGTCGACAACGTCAGAGCTTGCAGCCGCGAGCCGGGTCGGCCAGCGCCTTGACCGCGACGCCGACCACCTTGTTTTCCTTGCCTTCGACCTTGCGCAGGTACATGTCCTGCACCGGGTTGTGCGCCTTGGAAAGCGTCATCGCGCCGCGCGGGCTGTCGATCTTAGTCGACTCCATCGCCGCGACGAGCTCATTGCGCTTGGAGATATCTCCCTTGACCGCAGTAAGGCCCGCATTGAGCAACTGCGCGGCGTCGTATCCACCGACCGCGTAGACATCGGGCTCCGTTGCATATGTCTTGACGTACGCCGCGCGGAACGCCTTGTTCTTGGGGTTGTTGAGACCATCCGCATAGTGCAACGTTGTGAGCAGCCCTTGCGCGGCTTCGCCTTGAGCATCGAGAGTTCCATCGGTGAGGAATCCCGGGCCATAGAGTGGGATCGTCTTGCCTAAGCCCGCCGCAGCATAATCCTTGACGAACTTGACGGCACCCGCGCCGGCGAAGAACACGTATACGACGTCAGGCTTGAGCGCGGCGATCTCGGTCAGATAGGATTGGAACTCGACCTGCGGAAACGGGAGCGTCATCTCCTTGACGACCTTGCCCCCACCGGCCTCGAATGCCTCCTTAAAACCTGCGACCGATTCGTCGCCCGCCGCGTATTTCCAGGTGAACGTCACTGCGGTCTTCTTGGTTTGATCCGCAGCGACCTTGCCCATGGCGTAGCCCGGCTGCCAGTTGGAGAATGACGTGCGGAATATGTTGGGCGCGCACAGCGGGCCGGTGATGTCCTCGGCGCCCGCGTTCGGGATGATCAGCAGCGTGTTGTTGTCGCGCGCGACCTTGGCCATCGCCAGCGCAACACCCGAATGCACCGTGCCGATCAGGACATCGACCTTGTCACGCTTGACCAGCTTGTTGGCGTTATCGGGTGCCTTGGCCGGGTCGGACTCGTCATCCACCACGAAATATTCGACCTCGCGCCCGCCCAACTTGCCGCCGTTCTCGTCGACCGCCAGCTTGAACGCATTGGTAATCGCGACGCCGAGCGCCGCATAGGTCCCTGTGTACGGCAACATCAGCCCGATCTTGATCTTCTGCTGCTGCGCAAGTGCGGGGCACGTGAACAGCGCCACACTTGCCGCCAGAAGGATCGCTGCAACAGCTGCTATTGCGCCGGCACTTGCCCGTGCAGCGGTCGTTCGGCGTTGAGATCGCTTCATGAGAGCCTCCTCATCTTGGTAGCAAAAAGTACTGTGTTTTTCTATGCGGCCGCCTTCTGCCGCAGCTTGAAACGCTGGATCTTGCCCGTTGCAGTCTTGGGCAACTCGTCGATGAACTCGATCCACCGCGGATACTTGTAAGGGGCCAGGCGCGACTTCACGTGGTGGCGCAGTTCTTCGGCCAGCTCGGACGATGCACTGTGCCCTGGCTTGAGCACGACGTAAGCCAGTGGCTTCACCAATTGTTCTTCATCGGCCTTGCCGATCACCGCCGCTTCGAGCACGGCAGCGTGGGTGATGAGGGCGGATTCTACTTCGACCGGAGATACGTAGATACCACTCACCTTGAGCATATCGTCGGTGCGGCCCGCGTAGACATAGTAACCATCCCCGTCGATGGAATACTTGTCGCCGCTTCGAGTCCAGGGGCCATGGAAGGTGTCGCGGCTTTTCTGCCGATTGTTCCAGTAAGCCATGGCGCTGGTCGGGCCGCTGATTTGCAGCTCACCCACCTGTCCGGCTGGAACGGGATTTCCGTCGTCGCCGACGATTCGCAGATCGTAACCTGGCACCGGAGAGCCGCTGGTTCCATAGCGCACGGATCCAGGTCGGTTGGAGAGGAAAATGTGCAGCATTTCCGTCGAGCCGAGGCCGTCGAGGATCTCCACGCCGAAGTGATCGGTCCACCGCCTACCGATGTCGGCAGGCAGCGCCTCACCGGCTGAAGCGCAGCGACGCAGCTTAAGCTCCGCGCGCTTGGGCAATTCGGGATGCGCGAGCAGCGCGGCATAAAGCGTCGGCACGCCGTAGAAGATCGTCGGGTGGTGCTTGCGCAAGCGCGCAAACACCGCCGCGGGTGTTGGACGCTCCGCCATGAGCACCGTCGTTGCGCCCACAGAAAGCGGAAACGAAAGCGCATTGCCCAGCCCGTAGGCGAAAAAGAGCTTCGCTGCGGAGAAAACCACGTCATCGTCGCGAATACCAAGGATGGGCCACGCGTAGAGTTCCGCTGTGCTGACCATGCTCGAATGCACGTGCACCGTGCCCTTGGGCGCCCCGGTCGATCCCGACGAATACAGCCAGAAGCACATGTCGTCGGACGTGGTCGGCGCCGGCGCGAAGCCCGTCGACGCTTCGTCCAGCAGGCGCGACAGTGATGCATGCCCGCCTGTCCCGGCCGGGGCTTCCCCTGAAACTATGACGTGCTTGAGATGCGGCAACCGCCCGAGGAGCGTTGAGAACACAGGGAGCAGTGGCGCGGAGACGATCAATGCATGCGCGCGGCTGTCGCGCAACATGTAGTCGTAATCCGCGGTGGTGAGCAGCGTGTTGGCCGCGATGGGTACGATGCCGGCCTTGATGCAACCCAGAAACGCCGTGGGAAAGTCGATCGAATCGTGGAGGCACAGCAGAACGCGTTGCTCGGGCTCCAGCCCCAGGCCGACCATCGCGTCGGCGCAACGGTTGACTAGCTTCGCGAGTTCACCGTAGGTGTAGCTGCCGCGGTCATCGATGTAAGCGACTTTTGCGGCACGTCCGGCGACCAGGTTGCGCTCGATCAGATCGTGTGCCGCGTTGTAGTCGCGGGGAATGTCGATGCGTGGCGGACTGACTCGTTGATCGGTGGTGCTGAGTCCGGGCATGCGTCCTCCTCAATTTTTTCGATGGCGCCCGGACACCCGCTTTCAGGCATCGGTGAACTCGATTGCGCCCTGTGGCAGCAGGTAGAGCACCAGCGCCTTTCCACCGGTGACTGTCGGACTGTGCGCGCTGCCGGGTCCATATACTAGCCATCCGCTGCTGCGACCGTCGAATGCGGCGGAGCCGCTGAGCGGCATGATCATGTCGATCTCGCCGTTCGGGTGGCGATGATACGGCCCGGCGATGTTGTCCATCTCCACAACATCGACGCTGAAACCGTGTGTCGTCTCGGTCGGTTTCACAACGCGTCCGTACTTGATGCCACCCGCTTCCCGATTGCACATCCACCCCGCCGCGATGCCTTCGCGGCACGCCCCCGAAAGCGATCGAAACAGCGCGCTCTCCGGCGGGAAGCGCTGATTGAGATCTTGCTCCAGTGCGCGATCGAGCGACCGGCCTTGGATTTGCCGGGTGATTGTGCTTACCAACTCCGTGAATTCGCCTTGCGTCATTCGAGCCTGGAGGAATCCCTGAGAACAGGTCGCTGCACTTTAGATCAGCGACTGGGCATAGTCAAGCACAATACAGCATCTAGCGGTTTCCAAGTCCTCGGCATCTGTCATTTAGTGTCGGGCACATGAATCGCAAGATATTGTATTAATGGATACTGATGGAATACTTGACGAACGAATTCAACATGCATTATATTTCTTTACCTCGATCAAGAATTCATCTGAATGGTTACTGCTCAGCCCTCGCGGCTTGCACCGGCCAAAGCCTCCGCTGACAAAATCGACGACGACCGCTTTCTGGCGGAATTGGGTAGCCACGTGCGCCAAGCGCGCGAGCGCCGAGGCATGGCGCGCAAGGTGCTTTCTCAGCAGTCGAAAGTCTCCGAACGCTATCTGGCGCAACTCGAGGCGGGTGAAGGCAACGCATCGGTGCTGCTCCTGCGCAATGTTGCTCGCGCGCTGGGCTTGTCTCTAACCGAGTTGCTCGACCACCAGGAGGCCTCGGTCGAGCAGCGGCTGATCCGGCGCTTCGTTGATCAGCTCCCCGAGCACCAGCGCGAAGAAGTCGTTTTTCGCCTCATGCGGGAATTCGGCCAGGAAAAATCCGCGCGCAGGGCACGCATCGCGCTAGTTGGACTGCGCGGCGCCGGCAAGACGACGCTTGGCGGCGCGCTGGCGAGTGAGCTGCACGTCCCTTTCATCGAGCTCGATCGGGAGATCGAACGGGAGGCGGGCATCAGCTTGAGCGAAGTGTTCTCCCTCTATGGTCAAACGGGCTACCGCCGCATCGAACGCCGCTGCCTGGAGCGAATCGTTCAGGAAAATGAGCGCATGGTGATGACTGTCGGTGGCGGCATCGTCTCTGAGATAGAGACCTACAATGTGCTGTTGCTGAATTGCTTTACCGTTTGGGTGAAGGCGTCGCCCGAGGAGCATATGGCGCGCGTTGTTGCGCAGGGCGACTTCAGGCCCATGCAGGGCAATCGCGAAGCCATGGAAGATCTCAAACGCATCCTTGGGGCGCGCGAGCCGTTGTACCGAAAGGCGGATGTGACGCTCGACACTTCGGGCGAAGATCTCGAACGGAGCCTTCAGAAACTGCGTCGAGTGGCGCCGGCGTGACCGGCACGAATCAGAGGAGCATCCCATGCTACAGGCAGTCACCCCGTCGGAGCGCGCGCCCGAGGAAAAACGCTTTTTCACCTTCGACACCCATCCGGAACGTTACGCGCACTGGAAGCTTGCGTTCGAGGGTCCAGTGGCAACGCTGACTTTGAACGTCGATGAGGATCGAGGGCTCGTCCCGGGCTACAAGCTCAAGCTCAATTCCTACGATCTCGGGGTCGACATCGAGCTCGCGGATGCCTTGCAACGGATCCGCTTCGAACATCCGGAGATACGCAGCGTGGTGATAACCAGTGGCAAGGAGCGAGTGTTCTGCTCCGGCGCAAACATTTTCATGCTCGGCCTTTCGGCACATGCGTGGAAAGTCAACTTCTGCAAGTTCACCAACGAGACGCGCAACGGCATCGAGGACGCGTCGGTTCATTCGGGCATCAAGTTCCTCGCCGCATGCAATGGGACCACGGCCGGAGGCGGCTACGAGCTGGCGCTCGCCTGCGACGAAATCATCCTGATCGACGATCGCTCTTCCGCGGTCAGTCTTCCGGAGGTGCCACTGTTGGGGGTATTGCCCGGCACCGGGGGCCTGACGCGACTCACCGACAAGCGGAAGGTTCGCCGCGACCGCGCCGATATGTTCTGCACGCTGGTCGAAGGCGTGCGCGCACCTCGCGCCAAGGAATGGGGTCTGATCGACGCGCACGCCAAGCCGCAGCAGTTTGCGGATGTTGTGAAGCGGCGCGCGCTCGACCTTGCTGCGCAGAGCGATCGACCGGCGGACGCGCGAGGGATCGTGCTGGTTCCGCTCAAGCGCAAGATCGACGATGCCGGCTACCACTACGAACATGTCGATGCGCGGATAGATCGCAATGCGCGCAATGCGACCATCACCTTGCGTGCTCCGGCCATACCCCAGCCCGACGAGGTTGAGGCCATTACCAGAGCTGGCGCGGCGTGGTGGCCGCTCGCCCTGGCGCGCGAGCTCGACGATGCGATCCTGCTTCTGCGTACCAACGAACCTCAGGTAGGCACCTGGCTGCTCAAAACCACCGGCGATCCGGCACTCGTGCTTGCCGCCGATGCGACGCTAGAAAAGCATCGCTCCGACTGGTTCGTGCGCGAGACGGTTGGCATGCTCCGGCGAACGCTGGCCCGGCTCGATGTGACCTCGCGCACGCTCTACACGCTGATCGAGCCCGGCTCGTGTTTTGCCGGTACGTTGTTCGAGTTGGCACTCGCGGCCGATCGCAGCTACATGCTGGCGCTGCCGCCAGACGATCAGACTGCGCCGCGCATCGCGCTGTCCGCACTGAACTTCGGCGCCTATCCGATGGTGAACGGCCTTTCACGGCTGGCCGCGCGCTTCTACGGCGCGGGCGAAGCGATCGATCGCGCGCAAGCGGTGAAGGGGCGCCCGCTCGCGGCCGAGGAGGCGTTCGAGCGCGGCCTGGTCACCGCAACGCCGGATGAACTCGACTGGGCGGACGAGATGCGCATCGCCATCGAGGAGCGCGCCAGCCTCTCGCCCGATGCGCTCACGGGCATGGAAGCCAACCTGCGCTTTGGCGTTACAGAGACGATGGAGACGCGGGTCTTCGGCCGCTTGTCCGCGTGGCAGAACTGGATCTTCATCCGTCCAAACGCGGTGGGCGAAGCCGGCGCGCTCAAGATTTTCGGCAGCGGCAACAAGCCGCGCTTCGACTGGGGACGCGTGTAGTTGGCGCCTCGCGCGATGCGGGACGCCAATCGTCTCACTTCAAAGATAGTTGGACTCCCGCTTCCGCGGGACTGATGGCGAAACGGAGACAGCAATGAACATCGACTACAGCGAGAAAATCCCCAACAACGTGGACCTCGCCGGCAACAAGACGTTGCAGCGCGCGCTGGAACACTGGCAGCCGGAGTTCCTGCGCTGGTGGGGCGACGTGGGGCCCGAGGGGACCCAAAGCACCGAGATCTATCTGCGCACCGCGGTAAGCGTCGATCCCAAAGGCTGGGCGCACTTCGATTACGTCCGGATGCCCGAGTATCGCTGGGGCATCTTTCTCGCGCCGGCCGAGGCGAGCCGCAAAGTGAATTTCGGCGCGCACAAAGGCGAGCCTGCGTGGCAGGAAGTGCCCGGGGAATACCGCTCGAACCTGCGGCGACTCATCGTTACCCAAGGAGACACCGAGCCTGCCTCGGTCGAGCAGCAGCGCCATCTGGGGCTTAGCTGCCCATCGCTCTACGACCTGCGCAACCTGTTTCAGGTCAACGTCGAGGAAGGACGACACCTCTGGGCCATGGTCTATCTGCTGCAGGCCTATTTCGGCCGCGACGGACGTGAGGAAGCCGAGGCGCTGCTAGAGCGGCGTTCCGGCGACCCCGACAATCCGCGGATCCTCGGTGCCTTCAACGAAAAAACGCCCGACTGGCTCGCGTTTTTCATGTTCACGTATTTCACCGACCGCGACGGCAAGTACCAGCTGTGTTCGCTTGCCGAGTCGGGGTTCGACCCGCTGGCACGCACCTGCCGCTTCATGCTCACCGAAGAAGCGCATCATATGTTCGTCGGCGAATCGGGCATTGCCCGCGTCATCCAGCGCACCTGCGAAGTCATGACCGCCAACAAGACCGACGACCCCGCCAAGATTCGAGCGCTCGGGGTGATCGACCTGCCGACGATCCAGCGTTATCTCAACTTCCATTTCAGCGTCACCATGGATCTGTTCGGCGCCGATGTTTCATCCAACGCTGCGACTTTCTATTCGACCGGTCTCAAGGGCCGCTTCGACGAGACGAAGGTCGAGGACGATCACGTGCTGATCTCGGCGACCTATCCGGTGCTCGAAGTGCGCGACGGAGCTCTGGTGACCGTACCGGCGCCGGCGCTCAATGCGCTGAACGAGAAGCTGCGCGACGACTACATCCGCGATGCCGCGGCCGGCGTCGAGCGCTGGAACAAGGTCATCGAGAAGACGGGCGTTGGATTCCGCTTCAAGGTTCCACACAAGGCGTTCCATCGCCGCATCGGCCCGCTCGCCGCGGCACACGTCGACCCCGATGGCAAGGTGGTGTCGGCGCAGGAGTGGGCCGCCAACGTCGACCGCTGGCTGCCAAGCGCGGCCGACCGAGCCTTCGTTGCTTCGCTCATGGGACGCGTGACCGAGCGCGGCAAGTTCGCCAACTGGATTGCTCCGCCGGCACGAGGCATCAACAACCAGCCGTTCGACTTCGAATACGTCCGATTCAACTGACGCACCATGAGCGAGTTGGGCGCTTTTCCGCCGAAGATCGAGCCGCTGAGGCAGCACCTCATCGATCCGGAGATTTGCATTCGCTGCAATACTTGCGAGGAGACGTGTCCGACCAAGGCGGTAAGCCACGATGCACGCAACTATGTCGTCGACGCCTCGCTATGCAATTTTTGCAACGATTGCATCTCGCCCTGCCCCACGGGCGCCATCGACAACTGGCGCATGGTCGACAAGGCGAAACCCTACTCGCTCGCCGAGCAGCTCTCCTGGGACAGCCTGCCTGCCGAACGACTGATCGCGGCAGAGCCTGGCGCCGACCTGCCGGCTCACGTGGCGGAGATCACGGCAGTGGCAACAGCTGGCCAGGGCGGCCCCGTGCTGGCCCCATGGTCCGCCGCACATCCTTATGTGAATCTGTACACGATTCAAAAGCCCGCAATCGCGACCGTGAGCGGCAACTATCGGCTGACGGGCGACGACGCGAGCAGCGACATCCGCCATATCGTGCTCGATTTTGGTGGCACACCGATGCCCGTGCTCGAAGGGCAGACCATCGGCATCATCCCTCCGGGAGACGACGGCAACGGGCGGCCGCATGCCATCCGGCTGTATTCAGTGGCGAGCCCACGCGACGGCGAGCGACCGCAATACAACAATGTCTCGCTTACGGTGAAGCGCGTCACCGAAGACCATCACGGCAAGCCGGTCCGAGGCGTCGCGTCGAATTACCTTTGCGACGTCAAGAAAGGGGACCGCGTCAACGTGGTCGGTCCTTATGGAGCGACCTTCCTGATGCCGAATCATCCCGGGTCGAGCTTGTTCATGGTTTGCACGGGCACCGGCTCGGCGCCGATGCGCGCGATGACCGAGCGGCGTCGGCGGCGTATCGGGCTCAACGAAGGAGGCGAACTAATGCTCTTTTTCGGTGCGCGGTGCGAAGACGAGCTTCCATACTTCGGACCGCTGATGAAGCTGCCCAAGGACTTTATCGACATCAACTTCGCCTTCTCCCGCGTCCCTGGTAGCGCGAAGCAATACGTGCAGGATCGTATCCGCGAGCGCAGTGCCGACGTGGTGCGACGGCTGCGCGACGAGAATTGTTATGTATACATCTGCGGGCTGAAGGGTATGGAGCAAGGCGTGGACGACGCATTCCGTGCGGCGTGCTCCGCGCAGGGCGAGGACTGGAACGTGCTGCTGCCTGCCCTTCGGGCGCAGGGGCGCTATCACGTCGAGACCTACTGAAAAGGCTGGGCCGCGATGACACCTCACCTATTGGCCGGTGTCGCCGCCCCTCTGGAGCGCGACGCTTCGCTTAGCTCGGCGACAACGCGCGGCAATTCGCGCCGCATCGAATGGGTCATCCATGGACGGCGGCTACCCATGTGCCCTCGGAATCGCGTTCACTTGCATTCCGGCCGGTTCTGGCGTGGGTACCGCCTCGAATGCGTTCGGGTCCCCTCGAGTGGAATCCTCACGCACGTTTTGGTCCCGGAGCATCGCGTCGTCTTGGCCGTCAACGGCACTTGCGACGTCCGCTACCGCGCCTATTTGCACGACGGCCGATATCGATTGCGTCCGGGAGTGTTCTGCTTTGTCGCTCGAGGCTATCTGTTCGAGCAACTGGCCTGGACAGGTAACCATTTTGAAGCGATCGTCCTCGACATCACAGCCATTGGCTTCGACCCAAGTCCGGTCGACACGTTCGGGCGGACCGATGCCCTGCTCGACATGTACATGGGCATCGAGGACGCCCGAGTCGCTACGCTGGTTGACCTGATGCGCGCTGAAATCGAGGCGGGTTGCCCGACGGGTAGTACCTACGCTGAAGCTCTCTCGCTCGCGCTGGCCTCCCGCGTGGCCTCCTTGTGCGCGACGATCCCCGGCGAGCAGCGTAGCACTCCGACGCTTTCTTCGAAGCAACTCGGGCGCATACGAGAGCACGTCGACAAGCATCTATCGCAGGAGTTGACCATCGAGCGCCTGGCCGCGCTGGCGAGCATGAGCCCATTCCATTTCGCTCGCTGTTTCAAACAGACCACCGGGATGACGCCGCACCAGTTCGTCACCCGCGAGCGGGTCCTGCGTGCACGAGAGCTGCTGACAACGGAAAAACGCCCGATCGGCGAAATCGCGATGGAGCTCGGGTTTGCGAGTCAAAGCCACTTCTCGGATGTTTATCGAAGGATTACGGGCAGCTCGCCACGGAGTGATCGAGCGCGGTTTCTGACGAGCAGCTGACGGCCTTGCAATCGTGCGCTGGCGTACGCGCACGCAGTGAAGCTGCGGACTCGAAGCGCAACATTCGAGCTACTCGCCGCAAGAATTCAGAAGTATTGCCGGTCGGTGATTGCTACGATCCTCTCGCCCAGATTGACTTCGCGCCACGCTTAGTACGCGCGAAGACGTCGACTGATCCCAAAGGAGAGTAGCTCATGAGATATCGCGGTTTCGCGTACTGCGCAGCGATCGGGTCGATCTTCGCGGCTTTGCCGGGAGGAGTGATCGCGCTGCCAACGTGCGCACAGCTTGCAAGCGATCCAACTTACGGTTTGGCCGGGAATCCGCAAGTAACGGGGCTCACCGCAGTTCTGCTGCCCTCTGGTACGGAGCCTCCACCATTTCCCGGTTTCCCAGGCAGTCCATTCACGGCTTACTGCAAGGTGGATTTCACGTTTTCGGGTGAATCGGGTCCTTCGGCGGGATATCTACCCGGCCAGAGCCAGCAGATCAAGATCCGTGTGGGGCTGCCGCCCAACATTGCCGACATGGCCAGCCCGACTGCAGCGGGCGCAAAGCCATGGAACGCTAGAAACCGCGACCTCGGCGGCGGCGGCTACGCCGGCACAGTCGGAAGCGTTATTTCTTCCACGAATCTCGGTTACGTCGGCACTTCGACCGACACCGGCCATTCTGCCGCCCTTGGGGGCAGTTTCGCACTCAATCCAGACGGTACGCTCAACTGGGGGCTCATTGAGGACTTCTCCGAAGATGGGATCCATCAGCAGCACGTCTGGGGCGTAAAACTCGCCAAGACATACTACGGCAATGAGCCAATCCGCAAGTATTGGATGGGCTGCTCGACCGGCGGTCGCCAGGGTCACTATCAGGCGCAGAATTTTCCGAATGACTTCGACGGAATCCTTGCCGGCGCGAACGCCTACAACTGGGATCGGTTCATAACGGCCGAACTATGGCCGGAGATCGTGATGAACCAGGAAGTCGGTGCACCCATCGCCGCAGCCAAGCTCAATGCCGTGACGAACGCGGCAATTGCCGCATGTGATGCTCTTGACGCGATCCCGGGTGACGGCATCATCCAGGATCCCCGCGCCTGCACTTACAACGCCAACGCGTTTGTCTGCACGGCAAATGGTGGTCCGTCGTCCGATCCGAACTGCCTTAAGCCAAACGAAGCTGGAGCAGTCAACAAGATCTGGGACGGCCCCAGGGATGCCCAGGGCAACCGCGCCTGGTATGGCCTCGATCGAGGCGCGTCGTTACTGGGCTTGGCAGCCACGAACCCGTTTTCCATCGCCACCGATCATTTCAAATACTGGATTCACCAGAATCCGAGCTTCGACTGGCACACGGTGACGGAATCCTCCTTCATCACCGACATGCTCACGTCGATTGCGAAGTTCAACGACGTCATAGGCACCGACGACGATCTGAAGGACTTTCGCAAAGCCGGCGGGAAGATGATCACCTATCACGGGCTTAGCGACCAACTGATCTTCTCACGTGGAACCTATCACTACTACAACAGCGTTCTGCAGGGTAACTACAAGGAGACGCAGAAGTACTACCGCTTCTTCCCGTATCCCGGAAACGGCCACTGCGGCGGAGGTAATGCTCCCCTAATCAACGCCGAGGCACTGTTCTCGACGCTCGTGAACTGGGTCGAGAACGGCGTCGAGCCAGACTATGTAGTCGCAACGCAGGCGACCGGGCTCCCGCCCGGGGTCACCACGCGCACCCGCAAGATCTGTATGTACCCGAACGTGCCGGTCTACAACGGCAGTGGCAGCACTAACGATCAGGCGAGCTTCCACTGTGAAGTGCGCAACAAGGATGACCTGATCGACACGCTCGACATCGGAAAGCAGTTCGAGACGAGCACGAAGGCCGATACCGACGCGCCCAACTAGCAAAAGAGCCGTAGCGGCGTGGCTAAGCGGCCGCGCCCGCTACGGTGCGCAGCACGCCTTGTTCCATGCCCTGCCATTGGCGACAAGGCGCCCACGCTACCCATCTGCGTCGCGTCTTAGCTTCAACGCCCGCTCATAGAGTCGCTTTCGCGGCGCGCCCGTGAGTGTGGCCGCGACGCGAACTGCGCGCGCAAGCGGCAGCTCGGCCAAGAGCGCGAGCAGCGTTACATCGTAACTATCATCCGCAAGACGTTCGCTTCCTGGCGGTGGCGCGTCGACGATCAGCACGAACTCGCCGCGCTGCCGGTCGCGATCGGCGTCGATCCATGCGCCCGCGTCTGCCAGCCGGCTACGATGAATGGTCTCGAAACGCTTGGTGAGCTCGCGGGCAATGACGACCTCGCGAATCGCGCCCAGCTCGACGGCCATCGCGGCCAATGTCTCGCGCACGCGGTGAGGGGCTTCGTAGAAGACAAGCGCGAACGGCAGTGGTGCAAGCGCTTCCAGAGCAGCTCGGCGGGCCGCCGCGGTAGCCGGGAGGAAGCCGTAGAACAACCAGTGAGAGGCCGCAATCCCGGCAGTCGAGACCGCGGCGATGACCGCGCTCGGACCTGGTATCGGAACGACGGCCATACCCGCCGCCGCCACTTCACGCACCAACACGGCACCAGGATCACTGACGCCGGGCGAGCCGGCGTCAGTCACCAGCGCCACACGCGCGCCAGAGGAAAGCAGAGAAACAATTTCGGCGGCGCGGCTGCGCTCGTTGTGTTCGTTGAGTGAGAGCATGCGCACACGTATCGCGTGGTGCGCGAGCAACACCGAGGTAACTCGCGTGTCCTCGGCAGCGATGACGTCGACCGCGCCCAGGACGTCGAGTGCGCGCAACGTGATGTCGCGCAGATTCCCGATGGGCGTAGCGACCACATATAATGTTCTTCCCGCCGCCGGCAACGGCTCCCTGCTGCCCATTCAAGCCGCTCCGTTTTGATGGTTCTACCGTTCGCCGCTGCGCGCGTTCGTTACGCTGCGACAATCGCTGTCGTCGCGGCGATCTTAAGCGCGGCATGCTCGACCACGCCCCCATTGTCCAGCCCGCGCGGCGCACCGGCAACCGCAGCGCCCGTTCCTCCTCCTCCGCCGCCACCCCCACCGCCACCGGTGACGGTTGCACCCGCTCCGATCCCGCCGGTCATTCGGCCGGTGACGCCGGGCCCGACGCCGAGTCCCGTGCGCAGCGAAACGATCGCGCTCATGCTGCCATCCGAGTCGCCGACCTACGGACGGGCCGCCGACGCCGTGAAAGCGGGATTCCTTGCCGCGGCCGGACGCGCAGGCGAGACGTCGCGAACGCGCGTGATCGCTCATGGCGATGACGGGGTATTGCCGGCGCTTGCATCGGCGCAGGATGCCGGCGTTGCGCTCGTCGTCGGGCCGCTTACGCGCGACGATCTCAAGACCGTAATCGCCATGGCTCCGGGGTGGCCGCGAATGCTTGTGCTCAACCAGACAGACGATGGAACGCCTTTGCCGAACGGCATGTACGCGCTGACGCTTTCAGTGGAAAACGATGCCATCCAACTCGCCCGCGTCGCCCGCGCAGACGGCATTCGCACGATCGCCCTGGTATCGACCGATGCACCACTGCAACTGCGATTTGTCGCCGCTTTCGCGACGGAGTGGCGGAGATCCGGAGGAATGCCGCCTCGCGAGTACCGCTTCGATCCGAATCCGGAAATGCTGGGCTTGCTCAGGCGCGAGCTCGCCTCGCGCCCGCCCGATGCAGTGGTGCTCGCCGTCGACGGAGAGGAAGCCGCGCTCGCCAAGTCCTTCCTGCCGCCAGGGCCTGTGTACGCTGTTAGTCAGATCGCCGATGGCTTATCTCCGCAGATGTTGCGCGACTTGGAAGGCGTGCGCTTTATCGAGATTCCGTGGCTGGCTGAACCCGACAGTCCGGCGCTCTCAGGCTTGCCACGGCAAGCGCTCAGCGACCCGGTTCTTGACCGGTTGTATGCGCTGGGCTTGGACGCCTTCGCGCTTTCGCAGATGCTCGCCGAACCCGTGCCGCCCGATCGCATCGAGCTCGACGGCGCCACCGGTCATCTCTCGCTAAACTCCTCCCGCAGCTTTGTGCGCCAGGGGCGCGTGGTCGAGATCCGCGCCGGCAGAGTACAGCCCTACCCTACGGGGCAATGAATCGCGGTGCTCAAGCAGAGGCGCTGGCCGCCGGCTTCCTTGCTGCCCGAGGGTTGAGAATCCTCGCACGCAACTACCGCTGTAGAGCAGGAGAGATCGATCTCATCGCGCGCGATCGCGACATCATCGTCTTCGTCGAAGTCCGATTGCGGAGCAGCAACGCATTCGGGGGCGCCGCGGCGAGCATTACTGCCACCAAGCGCCGACGGCTGGAGCGCGCGGCGAGGCACTACTTGGCGCGGCTTGGGGAGGAGCCGCCGTGTCGCTTCGACGCGATCCTTCTCGACGCGCTCGATTCGTCGCGCATCGAGTGGCTGGTCGATGTGTGAAGCTCCGAGCAGCGAAGCTCGAAGCGGAGTTGCTACAATCCAACCTCCGATCTTCGAAACTGCGGCGATGGACACGACCAAACGCATCCGTGGTCACTTCACCGACAGTGCCGAGCTCAAGCTCGCCGCTGTTGACTCGCTGGCACCGCTTATCGCTCGCGCAGCGACGATGATGACCGAGTGCCTGCTCGCCGACGGTAAGCTGCTTGCTTGCGGCAATGGAGGCTCGGCGTCGGACGCGCAGCATTTTGCCGCCGAGATGGTCGGTCGCTTCGAGCGCGAGCGGCCGGAGCTTCCGGCGATCGCGCTGACGACCGATACTTCGATTCTCACCGCGGTGGCCAACGATTACGATTTCGGTCACGTGTTCGCCAAGCAGGTGCGCGCACTCGGTCGCAGCGGCGACGTGCTGCTCGCCCTTTCCACATCGGGAAACTCGACTAACGTGTGCGCTGCGATCACGGCTGCCCACGAGCGCGAGATGCGTGTGGTAGGGCTCACCGGCAAGGGAGGCGGGAGGGTCGGCGAACTCCTGACGCCCGAAGATGTCCACATCTGCGTGCCGCATACGTCGACCGCCCGCATTCAGGAACTGCATATTCTGGCCATCCACTGCATGTGCGATGCCATCGATGCGAGCCTCCTGGGAGACGAGGCGTGATCGCTGGCGCTCGCCCTCGCGGCGTCGCCCTAGCCCTGCTCGTTGGTTGCCTCGCTCTCCTTGAGAGCGCATGTGTTCCGCTCCTGGTCGGGACCGCGGTGGTCGGCACCGCGACCGTGGCAACCGACCGTCGCACGACCGGCGCCCAGCTCGACGATGAAGTGATCGAGGACAAGAACGTGCTCGCAATCAACGAGCGCTTCAGGGGTGGCGATTACCACATCAATGTCACCAGCTACAACGGTGTCGTCCTGCTGACCGGCGAGGTTCCCACCGAATCGGCCAAGACCGACGTCGAGCGCATGATCCGCTCGACTCCCAAGGTGAGAGCGGTGCAGGACGAGCTTGTCGTCGGCCCGGTTTCCAGCCTGGAACAGCGCAGCAACGACGCGCTGATCACGTCCAAGGTCAAGGCGCGATTCGTCGAAGCAAACAAGTTCCAGATCAACGTCGTCAAAGTGGTGACCGAGCGTGGCGTGGTTTACCTCATGGGTGTGGTGCGCCACGACGAGGCGGACGCCGCAACCGAGCTCGCTCGGACGACCGCGGGCGCGCAGCGCGTGGTAAGGGTTTTCGAATACATCGACTGATGACAGAAGTCTCGGAGCCCCGCTTTGCTGCCAAGATCGTGACCCGTCCCGCTCTGGCAAGGCGGCTCGCCGAGTTGCCGCGTCCCATGGTGTTCACCAACGGCGTCTTCGACATCGTGCATCGGGGCCACGTCAGCTATCTCGATCGCGCACGCGCCCTGGGCGCATCGCTGGTGGTGGGTGTCAACACCGACGCCTCGGCGTCCCGCCTCGACAAGGGGCCCGATCGTCCGCTCAACGCTCTCGAAGACAGACTCGCGGTGATCGCCGCGCTGGAGTCGGTCAGCGTGGTCGTCGCCTTCGATGAAGACACGCCGCTCGATCTGGTGCTCGCCTGCCATCCCGACGTGATCGTCAAGGGCGGTGACTACAGTGTCGACACCACGGTGGGTGCCGCGGAGGTAATTGCATGGGGCGGCCGCTTCGTGCCCATACCATTGCTGGCCGGCCGATCGACTTCGGTGCTGCTCAGGCGGATTCGTGCCGGTCGGTGAAAAGCGCCTGCTATACTTTTTGGCAGGTGGTCACTTGAACCGGAGCCATGGAACCTGCGCTGCAGGTTGATCGCGAAGTCGACGCGCGCGGACTCAATTGTCCGCTGCCGATCTTGCGTACCAAGAAGGCGCTCAACGACATGGCGAGTGGCAAGGTGCTGCGCATCCTCGCGACGGATCCTGCATCGGTGCGGGACTTCGAGGCTTTCACGCGTCAGACGGGGCACGAGCTCCTGCGCCATGAGGAGCATGACGGCGTCTTCGTGTTTCTGCTCAGGCGCAAATAGCGTCGGGGCTTGAACCAGTGACCGATTGCACTGGCGTCCTCGAACTCACCGCGGAGAATTTCGCGCGGTCGATCAACGATCAGCGCTTTGCTGTAGTCGACTTCTGGGCGCCGTGGTGCGCGCCATGTCGCGCTTTCGCGCCGGTCTTCGCCGCTGCGGCGCAGAAACATTCCGATGCGCTGTTCGCCAAGGTGAATACCGAGGAGCAGCCGGCGATTGCGGCGCATTTCAACATCCGGTCGATCCCGACGCTCATGGTGTTCCGTGACAACGTCATCGTCTATGCAGAGGCGGGAGCGTTACCGGCTGGGGCTCTCGATGAAGTGATCGGCGCGGCGCGCACCCTCGACATGGAAAAGGTGCGACGGGAAATCGAGGCGCAGCGCGGCGCCGAGCCTCCTGCCGCAGCTTGATCGCTTCCGGGCATCTTGTCCGACGCCTGCCGCTTAGCGACGATAGCGATTGAGGAAGTCGGCGACGATGCCGCGTTGGCTTTTGTCGATCGCGGCATCGAGGCTCTTGTCCAGCGGATCGTATTGAGCTGCCTTGCGAAAAGCGTTGATGGCTTCCTGATGAAAGCCCTGCGCTTGCAGCGCATAGCCCAGGCAGCGCCAGGGATCGGGGCTCCAAAATTCCAGCTCCGACCAGGCCCTGCACAAGTCAGCGGCACGGCGCCAGTTTCCGGCGTGGAGCATGCGCGGACCTTCGCCCCGCAACAGCGCCACGCGCGCTTGCCGCTCAGCGAACAGTGCGGCGGTGTCGGCATCGTTCACCGATTCGCCAAAAGAGGAAGGCACGCTCACTGGAGCCGCAACGCTGCGCTCGATGGATCCGATCTTTCCCATGTCCCCCTGGAAACCCCGCGGGAGCAGCGTTGGAGGAGAGGGAACCCACGACACGATGGCATTCTTGGTCGCCGAGATCGATTCCGCCATTGGCTCATGCCAGGCAACGCCGTACAGCCAAAGCATTGCTGCCAGCCCCACGATGCCGGTGACCGTGTTGAGCACTCCGGGCGGGCTGTGGGTGACGAGACAGTCCTCGGCGAAGTCCCAATCGGTCTCGCCGCCCTGCACCAGCTTCTCATAAGCGACGGCGATCAGAATCGGGGCGAGCAGGGGAAAGCCGCAGGCGACTCCCTCCCACCAGACGCGGAAAGCGCGGCGCAATGCGCGCTGCAACTGAGCGCGCACGTCGCGTCTGGCGTATGCATCGCTGATCGAGAACTGCAGGTACACTCCGAAAAGCCATTTGCCCGGTGTCTGCTGCAGTGAAGCGATCAGCAACGCCTCGATCGGCACCCAACTGAGGGTAATCAGGATTGGCGCGAAGAGCGGATGGCCGATCCAGAAGGCGGTGTCATCGTCGACCGCGCCGCTGCCGTGCAGCGCGGAGAGCAGCAGTGCCAGGACCAGTCCCCAGATCGAGTAGTCGAACAATCTCGCGGCGAGGCGGTTCCATGGCCTAGGTTCGCTGGTCCGCCCCGCCTTGGCGCGCTCCAACTCCGCCATGCGCAGCTGAAAGATCCAGCTCGCATCTTCTTGGGGCGCATCGGTGCCCAGGAACACACTTTTCTCGCGGCGCCAGTTCAGGATGGCAAGGTCGGTCTGCGGTACCAGTACCGGTTCCGGCAGTTCGCGTCGCCTGCGCATCCAGGCGAGCCCATGGACGACCCCATACACTAGCGACAGCGCGACGAGCGTCAGCGTAAGCCACACGAGAACCTGCTTGGCGACAAGCACCGCGTCGGTAGGTGTAACAAACACGATCGCTCCGGCAATGAACGCGCCAAAGAGCGCGCATAGAGCAAGCTGCCCCATGGTCGAGCGTCCGAAGGAGGCGACGCGCTCGGTGAGCCCGGGATGATGCAAGTGCTTGTCCGAAGACGAATCGGGCAGAGTCAGCGCCGCCTTGTCGTCGTTTTCATCGCCGACCGCGATCACATGGTCGGTGCCAGTGCCCTGTGGCGCGGTCGCTGCAACATTGCTGACAAAGTGCGCAATGCGCTGTTCTGTGTTCGCTTCTGCGGTGACGGCTAGCTCTTGGTCGTATTTCTGCCGATGCTCGGGGTCGCTTAATATGCGGCTGGCATGATTGATGAAACGAAGGGCCTCTTCGACGTTCCCTTGGCCATCGCGGGTCTTAGCGTAGTATTTGCGGATCAGCCGGCGCAGCGCGGCCCGCACCTCCTGGTCGGAGGCGACCTGTGGAATACCCAGAGCCTCATACAGCGTCGCTTTCATGGCCCGATCCCGGGCAAAAATCAACGGTTTCTGACGTTGGAATATTCCGGGAAATAGACCGCCATTGCAAGCCGGAACTGGTGTATTTTTCGCCGGCTACGCGGCAAGAGCACCAGCGCGGGCGCTCCTTGCCGCGTGGGTCAGGCCGCCAGCCGCTTGGCTGGAATGGCGATTCGACGAAGCGGCTCAGCGCGGGGCCGGCGGCCAGAGCGCCGTCCGCCTGTCCCCGACGGCGCCTCCCTAGTCGCCCTTTTTCGGTTCGTTGTGAGCGAGTTTTTCGCGAATACGTGCCGACTTGCCGGAACGTTCGCGCAGGTAATACAGCTTGGCGCGCCTCACATCGCCCTTGCGCTTGACCTCGATGCTGGCGATCAGCGGCGAGTAGGTCTGGAACGTCCGCTCGACGCCCTCGCCACTGGAGATCTTGCGCACCACAAACGAAGAATTAAGTCCGCGATTGCGCTTGGCGATGACCACGCCTTCGTACGCCTGAGCACGCTTACGATCGCCCTCGACCACGCTGACGTTCACGACGACCGTGTCGCCAGGAGAAAACTCGGGAATCGTCTTCCCCAGCCTCGCAATCTCTTCCTTCTCCAACGTGTCGATGATGTTCATTGCATCCCTTTCGTTTTCTGTTGCCCTGCTACCGGCGCGGCTGCGAATTCCTCGGCCGTAGTATGAGCTCGCTTCACTCGTGCGTTCGCAGCCCGTGGGCGGACTCCGCGTTGATCTCCGATGCCGCTTCCGCGCGAGCGGGCGTTTCGTCCATCATGCCCGACTCCTGCTCGCATTTGAACTCCTCAAGTAACTCCACGTCGTCCTCGCTGAGCGACCGGCCAGCGAGCAGATCGGGGCGCCGAAGCAATGTGCGCCCCAGCGATTGCTTGCGCCGCCAGCGTGCAATCGCCGCATGGTCGCCCGAGAGCAGCACGGCAGGCACCACGCGGCCCGCATGCACCTCCGGCCGTGTGTAGTGCGGACAGTCGAGCAAGCCGTCGACAAACGACTCTTCCACGTTCGAGCGCACGTCGTTCAATACTCCAGGTAGCTGTCTTACCACGGCATCGATCAGCAGCAACGCTGGCAGCTCACCCCCCGAAACGACAAAATCTCCCACCGCGACCTCGAGATCGACTTCGAGTTCGAGCACACGCTCGTCGATCGCTTCGTAGCGTCCGGCGACGAGTATCAACGCGTCAGTCCTTGCCAGCTCGGCCACACGCTTGTGACCGAGCCGCTCGCCCTGCGCCGAGAGACAAACCACTCGGACCGAACCGATCACGGATCGCGAAAGCTGCTCGCGCGCCGCCGCGATCGCCCGCTCCAGCGGCTCGGCAAGCATCACCATTCCCGGCCCGCCGCCGTAAGGCCGGTCGTCGACGCTGCGATAAGTATCCTCAGCGAAATCGCGCGGGTTGTGGCACTCGAGCGACCACAGTCCCCGCTCGAGCGCGCGTCCAGTCACGCCATATTGCGCGGCGTCGCGAACGAGCTCAGGGAAAAGCGTGATCACGTCGATTCGCATGACTGCCGTCTACCACCGTTCCGTTCAATAATCCGCTTGCCAATCGATCAGGATCCGGCCCTTGTCGAGTTCGATCGCGTCGACAAAAGCGGCCACCAGCGGAATGAGTTGCTCGTCACCGCTGTCGCGTAACACGCGCAATACGGGGTGCGCTCCTGTTTCTACCAAATCCACGACTCGCCCGAGGACCTCGCCGGTGCGGTTGAACACCTTAAGGCCGCTCAAATCGGCCCAGTACACTTCGTTCTTGCCCGGCTTCGGCAGGGCATCGCGCGGCACGCCGAGCAGGGCGCCGCGCCAGGGTCGAACCGCCTCTCGGCTCGCCAGGCCAGAGAGTTCCGCCAACAGAATGTTCCCGTGAGGTCGCGACGACACTACCGCAAATTCGCTCCAGAGTCCGTCGTCGCTGGCGAGCCACCAGCGATCGTAGTCGAGCAACGCAGCAGCTGAAACCGTATACGGCTCGACCTTGATCCACCCCTTGACACCATAGGGCGCAACGATGCGCCCCATCACGACAATCTTCGCGGGTGCCTTAGGCAGGGGTAGCCGGAGCAGCTGCAGCGGACGTGGCCGCTCGCTTTACTAACCCGGCAACCGTATCCGAAAGCTTTGCGCCCTGATGACGCCAGTGATCGATACGGTCCAACGCCACCCGCAGCGACTCCTCGCTCTCGCCGGCCATCGGGTTGTAAAAGCCGACGCGCTCGATAAAGCGGCCGTCGCGCCGGTTCCTCGAATCCGCAACAACGATATTGAAAAACGGGCGCTTTTTGGCGCCGCCTCTCGCCAGCCGTATGACCACCATGAAAGATTCCCGGAAGAGCCGAAAAAGACGTTGATTATACGACGAAAAAGCCAGGCATTGCAATAAGCTGGCTTGCCAAAGGCCAGCTAGCGCAGGCCCGGGAAGGCACCCTTGAGGCCGCGCAGCATCTTCTGCAGGTTTCCCTTGGCCATCATCTTCATCATTTTCTGAGCCTGCTCGAACTGAGCCAGGACACGATTGACTTCCTGAACGGTGACTCCGGCACCAGTAGCGACGCGCCTCTTGCGCGACGCCTTCAACACCTCGGGTTTGCTCCGCTCTAGCGGCGTCATCGAATCGATGATGGCCTCGATCCTGCGGATCGCCCTCTCATCGACATTCGATCCCTGGGCGGCGCGCGCGATTTCATTGGGCAGCTTATCGATGAGTCCCTGCATGCCGCCCATCTTGCGCATCTGGCTTATCTGCGCCTTGAAGTCGTCCAGGTCGAAACCCTTTCCCGACTTGATCTTGGTGGTGAGCTTGCGCGCCTTCTCTGCGTCGACTTGCCTGTGCGCGTCCTCGATCAGGCTCAGCATGTCGCCCATGCCGAGAATGCGCGACGCCATGCGGTCGGGATGAAACGTCTCGAGCGCGTCGATTTTCTCGCCGACCCCTACAAACTTGATCGGAGCTCCCGTCGCACTCACCACTGAGAGCGCGGCTCCGCCTCGAGCGTCACCGTCGAGCTTGGTCAGGATGATTCCGGTGAGCGTGAGTGCGGTCGCGAATGCCTTCGCGGTGTTGACTGCGTCCTGGCCCTGCATGGCGTCAACGACGAACAGCGTCTCGATCGGGCGGGTCGCAGCGCTCAACTCGGAAATCTCGCGCATCATCGCTTCATCCACTGCAAGCCGACCCGCGGTGTCGATCACCACCACGTCGCAATAGTGCTTGCGCGCCCAGTCGATCGCCCCCGCCGCGATGGTCACCGGCGACTGCTGGACGCCGGAGCGGAAGAATTCGACCCCGACCTGGCGCGCGAGCGTCTCGAGCTGCTCGATAGCCGCCGGTCTGTAAACATCGCAGCTTGCGAGCAGAACCTTCTTGCGTCGCTCCTCGCGCAGCAGTTTCGCGAGCTTGGCTGCGCTGGTCGTCTTGCCGGAGCCTTGCAGCCCCGCGAGGAGGATGATCGCGGGCGGGGTCGTGGCCAGATCCAACGGCGCGTTCGCGCTCCCCATCAAGCGCGTGAGTTCCCGCTGAACAACGCCGACCAGCGCCTGTCCCGGCGTAAGCGAACCGATCACTTCAGCTCCAAGCGCCTTGTCACGCACCGCCGCAATGAAATCCTTGACAATGGGCAGTGCGACATCGGCTTCGAGCAGCGCCATGCGCACTTCGCGGAGCGTGTCCTGGATGTTGGACTCGGTGAGCCTCGCCTCTCCGCGCAGGGTCTTGGCAACCCGAGCGAAACGTTGGGTCAGGTTCTCGAGCATGGATGCAGTGTGAACAGGGCGGGACTGGCGGTGGTATAAACGCAAACTACCTGACAACGCGACGATGATTTTACTCTACGCGTCGGTGGCTGCCGCGTACCTTGCTGCGGCCTGGATGGAATGGCAGCGACTGGGGCAGCCGTCACGCGACGAATCCTCGACCGCTGCTCTCACGCGGCGCTGGCTGCCAGCGCTCGCCATCGCGGGCCACGCGGTGCTCGTTGTGCAAGCGATCTTCACCACCGAAGGCCTGGACCTGAGCCTGGCCAACGCACTCTCGGCAGTTGCCGGTCTTGTGGCGCTGTTCGCGTGGCTCGGTACATTATCGCAGGCGCTCCCCGGCGTTGCTCCCGTTGCGTTGCCGGTCGCCGCCGTGGGGGCGCTTCTCCCTGCAGCGTTCGCCAACCCGCATCGGTTTTCCTTCACCACGGAACCTTGGGCGGCGCTGCACATCGCCGTAGCGCTGACGGGTTACGCATTGCTCATCGTTGCGGCATTTCAAGCCCTCGTCTTGATGGGCCTCGAGAAGCGCCTGCATCGCGGCCTGCCCGAGCCCGCCGGCGAAGGCCTTCCGCCGCTGCTTACGCTTGAACGCTTCCTCTTCCGGCTGGTCGGGGCGGGCTACGTCCTTCTTACCCTCACGCTGGCGAGTGGAGTGCTTTTTTCCGAACAGCTTTTCGGCAGAGCACTCACCTTCACGCACAAGAACGTCTTTTCCGTCCTGAGCTGGCTTGTTTTTGGCGGAGTTCTCTACGGCCGGCATCGCTACGGGTGGCGGGGACGCAAAGCACTCAAAGGAATCCTCGCCGGCAGCGTGCTCCTGCTCCTGGCGTACATCGGCAGTAAGTTCGTGTTGGAGGTAATCCTCAAGCGCTAGCGTCCGGTACGGTGAGCTCGGCGAGGTTGCTGTCTCGGGGCGCCGGTCTTGACACCATCTCCCCAGGCCCAAATACTGGTCGCAACCGCGTTCTTTCCGGTTGCTATTTGGACGACATCTCTCTCAGCACACTGCTGATTGCACTGGCAGTCGCGCTGGTCTTGTCGGCGTTCTTCTCGATCGCCGAGACGGCGATGATGGCGGTGAACCGCTATCGCCTGCGTCATCGCGCCAAGCATGGCAGTCGCGGTGCAAAGCTTGCCGTTGCACTGCTCGCGCAGATCGACAAGCTCCTTGGCGTGATTCTGCTCGGCAATACGCTGGTCGCGGCCGGCGCCGCCACGCTTACCGCTGTCATCACCAAGCGCCTGTTCGGTGAAGGCGAAGTTGCGCTCGCCCTGGGCACGGTCGCGATTTCGTTCGGACTGCTGGTCTTTTCGGAAATCACGCCGAAGGTCGTCGGTGCGGCGCACGCCGACCGGCTTGCGCCCCTAGTGAGTTACGTCCTGGCGCCAATGCTGCAGATCGCCACGCCCGTTGTCTGGTTCGTCAACCTGTTCGTCAGAGCCCTGCTCAAGTTGCTGCATCTTCAGCCCTCCAGCAGCATGGAAGCGGCGCTTTCACAGGAAGAGATTCGCAGCCTTGTGCTGGAGGGACACTATTTCCGGGGCAAGCATCGGTCGATGCTGGCCAATCTCTTCGACCTCGATTCGATTACCGTTGACGACGTCATGACCCCGCGCAACCAGATCGAAGCGCTCGATCTCGATTCGAAGCCAGCACTGCTTCAGCAGCAGCTGGCGACCAGCTACCACTTGTCGCTGCCTGTATACGAGGGAACGCTGGATAACATCCTGGGCGTGATTCAGGTAAAGCAGGTGCTGCATCTGCGGCAGACGGGGGAAATCGACGCGGATCACCTGCGCACGATCCTGCGGCCTGCGTACTTCATTCCTGCCGGAACGCCGCTGCTCGCGCAGTTGCAGCAATTCCAGACCGATCGGCAGCGCCTGGGGCTGGTCGTCGACGAATACGGCGAACTCCAGGGGCTGGTGTCGCTGGAAGACATCCTCGAGGAAATCGTCGGCGAATTCACCACCCAGGCGCCCGGCGGCGCCGACGTTTTTCAGCGCGAAGCAGACGGGAGCATCACCGTCGACGGCATGGCGCCCCTGCGCATACTGAATCGCAAGCTGGGCACCAATTTCCCGCTCGAGGGCCCAAAAACGCTCAATGGGCTCATCCTGGAGCACCTTGGTGACATTCCCGATGCCGGCACCAGCTTCAGGCTTGCCGGACAAAGCATTGAAGTGCTGCAGGTGCAAGACCGGGCGGTCAAGGTGGTCAGGTTGTTGCCTCCAGTGGGGCGCGGCACCGCGCCGGCTTTACAAACAAGTGGCGAGCAGGCATCATCATTAAGTTAACTTTTATGCCTCCGGAATAACGCCCACCAGGCCTGAACCATGGCGGCGAGCGCAGCAGCACGCACGATCAGCGGCCTCGCGCGAGCGATGGTCCAGCACGGCCTATTGTCCGAGCACGATGCCGACGCGCTTCACGGCCAGGCCCAGGCCGCGAACATATGCTTCGTCGAGCAGATCCTGCTCACTAAGAAAATGACGTCGATGCAGCTCGCGATGTTCGCGTCGCGAGCCTTCGGTGCGCCGCTCCTGGATCTCAACGGCTTCGATCTCGACCTGATAAACAAGGAATGGGTCGACCCGAAAATCGCCGGCATGCGGCGCGTGCTACCGCTGCACAAGCGCGGCAACCGCCTTTTCGTTGCGGTTTCGGATCCAGCGAACCTGCAGGCGCTCGATGAGGTTCGCTTCAAGACCAATCTCGTGGTCGATCCGGTCGTGGTCGAGGACGACAAGCTCGGCAAAGCCATCGCCAAAGTCGTCGAGGCGATCGAGAAGCCGTTTGGCGACGTCGACATGGGAGAACTCGACGTCGAGCTTGCGGAAACGGGGGCTCAGAGCGACGAGGAGAACCCCGACGTCGAAGACGCGCCGGTGGTCAAATACATCCAGAAGGTGCTGCTCGACGCGATCGCCGCCGGCGTCTCCGATATCCATTTCGAACCCTACGAAAAGTTCTACCGCATTCGCTACCGGCTCGACGGTTTGCTCAAGGAGATCGCCCAGCCGCCGCTGGTCATCAAGGACAAAGTGGCATCGCGGATCAAGGTGATTTCTCGGCTGGACATCGCCGAAAAGCGGGTTCCGCAGGACGGACGGATGAAGCTCGTCCTGTCCAAGACACGTTCGATCGATTTCCGGGTGAGCACGCTGCCCACACTCTACGGCGAGAAAATCGTGATGCGCATTCTCGATTCCGCCGGGGTGAAGCTCGGAATCGATGCGCTGGGATATGAGCCGGATCAGCAACAGTTGCTGCTCAGCGCCATAAATCGCCCGTACGGCATGATCCTGGTGACCGGTCCGACCGGAAGCGGCAAGACCGTATCGCTCTACACCTGCCTCAACATCCTGAATCAGCCGGGGATCAACATCTCGACCGCCGAGGACCCGGCGGAAATTCAGTTGGCGGGGATCAATCAGGTCAATGTCAACGAAAAGGCCGGGCTTACATTCGCCAACGCACTCCGCGCGTTCCTGCGGCAGGATCCCGACATCATCATGGTCGGCGAAATTCGCGACCTGGAGACCGCAGACATTGCAATCAAAGCCGCGCAGACCGGCCACCTGGTTTTGTCCACCGTCCACACCAACGATGCTCCGGCAACCCTGATGCGGCTCTCCAACATGGGGGTTCCCGCTTTCAACATCGCATCGAGCGTGATTCTGATTACAGCGCAGCGGCTCGCACGCAAGCTCTGCGCGTGCAAGAAGCCCGAAGACATCCCACCTGAAGCTCTGCTCGGCGCTGGTTTTTCGGAAGAAGACCTGGATGGTACCTGGCAAGCGTACGGGCCAGTGGGCTGCGACAACTGCATGGGCACCGGCTACAAAGGCCGCGTAGGGGTCTATGAAGTGATGCCGATTTCCGATGAGATGCGCCAGATCATCATGCGCAACGGAACCGCGCTCGACATCGCGGAGCAGTCGGCCAAGGAAGGTGTGCGCAATCTACGGCAATCGGGGCTGCTCAAGGTCAAGCAGGGAGTGACCTCGCTCGAAGAGATCGAGGCCGTTACCAACGAATAAACGCAACTAGGACCATCATGGCTACCACCGCAACCGCCACGCGTCGTGTCCCACGCCGGGAAGTCAAGGAGTACACCTTCCTCTGGGAGGGCTACGACCGAAACAATCGCCCCGTCCGCGGCGAGATGAAAGGCGCCTCAGAGACGGTTGTCACGACGAACCTGAGGCGCCAGGGTATTCGCATCACCAAGGTGCGCCGACAAACATTCCGGGGCGGCGGCCGCGTCACCGAGAAGGACATCACGTTTTTCACGCGACAACTGGCGACCATGCTTCGAGCCGGCGTTCCGCTCCTTCAGGCGTTCGAAATCGTCGCGCGCGGCCACAAGAATGCGCGGTTTGCGCGTTTGATGATGGACATCAAGGGCAGGATCGAGGCGGGATCGAGCTTGTCACAGGCGTTTCGCGAGCATCCGGTTCAGTTCGACCCGTTGTATTGCAACCTGGTCGGCGCGGGCGAGACGTCAGGCATGCTCGATGCGATCCTCGAGCGCCTCGCGACGTACAAGGAAAAGATTCTTGCCATCAAAAGCAAGATCAAGTCCGCCCTTTTCTATCCGATTTCCGTGATCGTCGTCGCGATCGTCGTCATCTGGGTCATCATGGTGTGGGTGATACCTGCGTTCAAGCAGGTGTTCACAAGCTTCGGCGCCAATCTGCCGTTGCCGACGCTCATTGTGATTGGCATTTCGGACTTTTTCGTGTCGTACTGGTGGCTAATGGCCATCATCATCGTCGGCGCGATAAGCGGATTCTTCGTATTGCGGAGGCGCTCACAGACTTTTCGCTTTGCTCTTGACCGCTTATCGCTGAAAATTCCCGTCATCGGCGCGATTCTGGAAAAGGCGACGATTGCGCGCTGGACAAGAACGCTGTCCACCATGTTCGCCGCCGGCGTTCCACTGGTCGAGTCGCTCGATGCCGTCGCCGGCGCCTCTGGCAACGCCGTGTATAGCGCCGGGACCAAGAAGATCCAGACCGATGTGAGCACCGGTACCAGCCTCACCAACGCCATGCACAACAGCGGGTTATTCCCATCGATGGTGCTGCAGATGACGCAGATTGGAGAAGAATCAGGCTCGCTGGACGGCATGCTCGCCAAGGTCGCCGAGTTCTACGAGCGCGAGGTGGACGATGCCGTCGCGGCGCTTTCCAGCCTGCTCGAGCCGATTATCATCGTCTTCCTGGGCGTCGTCATCGGCGGCTTGGTGGTCGCCATGTATCTGCCGATCTTCAAGCTAGGGGCCGTCATCTGATTCGACGGCTTGCGTCCGCTCGGCCGTGAGCAGCCCTGCAGCATCCGCCATGGGGCGGCGGCTGCACCGGGCGGGTCATGCGGGCACCGCGTCGCGGGCCAAAGCTTATGGTGGCCGGCCCGGCGCTAGTGGCGGCTGTAGCCTGCATGACGCCCGGCTCTGACACTACCGTGGACTTAATCTTACTGTTCACCGTTGCCATCGTCGGCTTGTGTATAGGCAGCTTTTTGAATGTCGTCATCCATAGAGTGCCGAAAATGCTTGAGCGGGGATGGCAAGCCCAGTGCGCCGAGCTCTCCGGGATGCCGCTTCCGGAACAGCCGGCCTACAACCTGTTTGTGCCGCGCTCACGATGTCCCGCGTGCGGTCACCCCATTGGCGCGCTCCAGAACGTGCCGGTCTTGAGCTACCTCGCGTTGCGCGGCCGCTGCGCAGCCTGCAACGCACCCATTTCGGCGCGCTATCCGGTCGTCGAGTTGCTGACTGCGACGTTGACCGTAGGAGCCGTACTTCGATTCGGCGCGACGCCCGTTGCGCTCGGGGCGTGCATATTCCTCTGGTTGCTGCTCGCGCTCACGTTCATCGATATAGACACGCAGCTTCTTCCCGACAACCTCACGTTGCCGCTTCTCTGGGCCGGTCTGTTGGCCAATATTCTTGGCGCCGTCCCCGACGTGAGCTTGCGCGATGCGGTCATCGGCGCGATTGCCGGTTATCTGGTCCTGTGGGTGGTCTATTGGCTTTTCAAGCTGATCCGCGGCAAGGAAGGTATGGGGTACGGGGACTTCAAGCTGCTGGCGGCGCTGGGTGCGTGGCTCGGGTGGAAGAGTCTGCCGCTGATCGTTCTGATCGCGTCCGCCGTCGGCGCGATCGTTGGCATCGGACTCGTCGTGTTCAAGGGCCGTGACCACCAGATTCCGTTGGCATTCGGACCGTATCTCGCCGTTGCTGGCGCAATCGCGCTGTTTTTCGGGAGACCGCTGATCCGGCTGTACTTCCCGGTATGACAGGGGCGATGGTCGTCGGCCTCACCGGGGGCATCGGCAGCGGAAAGTCGGAGGCGAGCCGAGCCTTTGCGGCGCTGGGGGTCGAGGTCGTCGATACCGATACACTGGCGCACGAGCTCTCTGCTCCCGGCACCGAAGGCTTTGCCGCAATTCGCGCTGCATTCGGTCCCGAAGTAGTCGCGGCCGGCGAGATCGATCGCGCGTGGTTGCGCCAGCTCGTGTTCGCCGACCCCGCGATGCGCGCGAAGCTGGAAGCGGTGCTGCATCCGCTGATCGGCGCCGAGGCTCGGCGCCGTATCGCGGCTTGGCGCGGCGGGTACGGAGTCGTCGTCGTTCCTCTGCTGCTCGAACGCGGAAATCTCTCGGGTTTGGTCGACCGCGTGCTGGTGGTTGATTGCCCCGAGACCGAGCAGGTTCGGCGGGTCGTGGAACGCAGTCGCCTCTCGGAAGCCGAGGTCCGGGCGATCATGGCGACGCAGCTCGACCGAGCCAAACGCATTGCGCAGGCCGACGATGTCATCGACAACAGCGGCACAGTGGAGGAACTTGAGAAGCAGGTCCGGGCGCTCGACATCCGTTACCAGCAACTAGCGCGGCAGAGGAGGAAGCCACGCTGATCCGCACCGGTAAGAGCAGGTTCTCTCCTTTCATGGAGCACCCGGTCGCTCCAGTCGCGTCTCCGACTCGAGCCCCTGGAGCCCTCACTTGGTGCAGAATGTCGCATTTTCGAGCAGAGGTAGCTCAAGCGTGATCCGTTACGAACATCCTCTCAACGAGCGCATCCGCACGCTGATGCGCCTCGAGGATTTGTACGCACGCGCCCTGTTCTTCGCGGCGGCCGCGGGCGCGCCCGATCATCATGCGGCGTTGCTGGCCTTGTTCGAAATCGCCGATGTCGCGGCACGAGCCGATCTCAAGACTGACATTCTCCAGGAAATGGAACGCCAGAAGCAGCTGCTCGCACCGCTGCGGGACAATCCAAGAATCGAGCGCGAGGCATTGGATGCGCTGCTCGCGGAGATCGACGACGCAAGCGCCAAGCTATTGGCACAGACGGGGAAGGTCGGAGCGCATTTGCGCGAAAACGAGTGGTTGATGGCGATCAAGCAGCGCACCGGCATCCCCGGCGGCGTGTGCGAATTCGACCTGCCCGCCTATCACTACTGGCTGCATCTCGACCCTGCGGTACGTCAGCGAGATCTGCAAGGATGGCTTGCGCCGCTGCTGCCGATCAATACCGGTCTGTCGATCATACTTCGACTGCTGCGCGAGAATGGAAAGCTAAGCCGCCACACGGCGTATCACGGCGTATTCCAGCTGATGCTGACGACTACGAAGGTCGCGCAGCTCTTGCGTCTTTCCTTGGCCAGGGATTTGCCCTGCGTGCCCGAGATCAGCGCCAACAAGTACGCGCTCAATATCCGTTTCATCGGCATCGCCGGTATGGATCGCGGCGCGGTCTACGACGGAGATGTCGACTTCGACCTGGTGTTCTGTAATCTCTGAGCAGTCCGGCCAGCGCGCCACGCCGTTGTCCGCTACCTAAAATCGCGAGACCGTCAATCTTCGTTGCTCGCCTGCTGGATTGCGGCGCCGGTGCTGATCAGGTCCCGCACCTCTTCTCGGGTGAAACCGAACTCCAACAGCACGTCGCGCGTGTGTTGCCCGTAAAGAGGTGCGGGCCGGCGCACGCTGGCGGGCGTTGCCGATAGCTTCACCGGGCATCCGATTGCCTTAGTCATGCCGACCTTGGGATGCTCGGTCTCGATCAGCATTTCGCGCGATCGCACTTGGGGATGCTCGAGCATTTCGGCGATGCTCAACACCGGACCTGCTGGCACGCCAGCGGCATCGAGGGCGGCGAGCCATTCTGCGGACGTCTTGCGCAGGAAGCGCTCGGTAAGCAACTCAACCAGCGCAGGGAGATGCTCCATGCGCGCCGCATTGTCTGCAAAGCGCGCATCGTGCGCGAGCTCTGGCGCCTCCAGCACTTGCGTGAGCCGCACGTAATTCGCCTGATTCGACGCGCCGACGGTGATCCAGCCGTCGTGCGTCCTGAACGCCTGGTATGGAGCAGTGAGCGGATGCGCCGATCCGAGCGCTCCAATCTCAACGCCACTCCCCAGAAAAATGGCGCTCTGCCAGAAGGTCTGCATCACGCCCGCTTCGAGAAGCGAGGTGTCGACCAGTTGTCCTTCGCCAGTACGCAGCCGGTGCACATAGGCAGAAACGATGCCCAGTGCCCCGAGGATGCCGGCGTTGATGTCGGTGACCGGCGAGCCGACCTTGGTCGGCGCACCGCCGCGCTCGCCGGTAATGCGCATCAACCCCGAGAGCCCCTGGGCGACGAGGTCGAAGCCGCCCTTGGCTGCATCAGGGCCGGTGCGGCCGTAGCCCGAGATGGCACAGTAGATCAACGCGGGATTCGTCCGGCGCAAGGTGTCATATCCTAGGCCCAGCCGCTCCATGGCGCCGACGCGCAGGTTTTCGATCACTACGTCGCAGCGATCGAGCATGCGTTGCAATGCGGCCCTGCCCGCCGGAGCCTTGAGATCGAGCGCAATACCGCGTTTGTTGCGGTTCATCATCATGAACGCGCTGGCTTCGCCGTTGACCTCGGGCGGCGTGAACCTTCGCGTGTCGTCGCCACCAGGAATTTTCTCGACCTTGACGACGTCGGCGCCCAGGTCCGCCAGCAGCATGCCCGTGGTGGGTCCAGACATGATGTGAGCAAGCTCGAGCACCTTGAGGCCAGCGAGCGGTCCCATCATTTGCCTCGGAATCGCGGCTCGCGCTTGGCCAGAAATGCGGCAAGGCCTTCGCGGTAGTCTTCGGTGTCGAAGCAGGCGTAGCCCTCGTTCCAGTCCGCCTCGCTTAAGTCCGGCGCCGCGGCAAGGCCAGCGATGAAACGCTTGTGCCAGCGAGCGACCAGCGGTGCGCCTGCGGCGATTCGGTCGGCTGTGGCTCGTACTTCGGAATCGAGCGTGGAATCCGTAACCACGCGGTGGATGAGTCCCTTGTCGAGCGCTTCGTGGGCGTCGAACACCCGGCCCTCCAGCAGTATCTCTTTGGCCACAGCGGGACCTACGACCGCGAGCAAGCCGATGAGCTCGCCGTAGCCCATAGTGAGTCCGAGGCGGTTGATCGGGATGCCGAAGCGGCTCCCGTCGCTGCAAATGCGCAAATCGCAGGCGAGCGCGACCTCCAGCCCGCCGCCGACGCATGCACCGCGGATCATGGCAATGGTCGGATGAACACAGCGACTTACCGCCTGCATGGTGTCGTGGATCAGCTCGCCGTACACACGTCCCTGCTTCGAATCGGCTCGCACTTCGGGAAACTCGGAAATGTCGGCACCGGCGGCGAACGCCTTGTTGCCGGCGCCCCGTACGATCACGCAGCGAAGCTCCGCTTGCGCTGACAGCTCGCGCATTTGTGTCCCCAGCTCAGCCCATGTTGCGCGCGAGAGCGCATTGAGCTTTTCGGGACGGTTGAGCACGACCGTCGCGATGGGACCTTCACGTTCGACGAGGACAAGCTCGGACATAGGCGCGAATGAGCGTCAGCCGTAGAAAAGACTCACCAGTCCCATGCCTGTCACCGGCACGTAAGTGACCAGCAAGAGGACCGCGAGCAGAACCGCGACGAAGTAGACATTGACTTTGGTCACCGCCCACATGTCGGCCTTGGCGATGGCGCAGCAAGTCATGAGAACACTCGCCACTGGCGGCGTTTGCTGGCCGATACCCAGATTGATGGTAACGATCAGTCCGAAATGCACCGGATCGATCCCGGCTGCCTTGACGAGCGGCATGACCACCGGAACCGTCAGGATGATCGCCGCGGCTGAATGCAGAAACAAACCGAGGATCAGGAACAGCACATTCAGGATCGCCAGCACTGCCCAGCGATTCGACGTGAGTTCCAGGATCGCTTGCGCAAGGCGTTGCGGCAGATGCGTCTCGGTTAGATAGACGCCGAGCAATGCGCTGGCAGCGACGAGCAGCATTACGACCGCGGTCTGAATGCCTCCCTCGACGACCGCAACCCGCAGCGCTTTGGCGTCGAGCTCGCGATACACGCCGAAGCCGATGAACAGTGCAGCTACCACGGCGATCGCCGCGCCTTCGGTGGCGGTCACGATGCCTCCGAAGATCGTTCCCAGAATGACTATCGGCAGGACGAAGGCCCACAGCGCTTCTTTGAAGGTGCGCGTCACATTTTCCCAGCGGAACGCCTGCTCCACGGGAAAGTTGTAGCGACGTGCGAACCAGTACGCGACGCCCATCAAGCCGAAGCCGCCGATGATTCCGGGAACGATCCCCGACACGAACAGCTTCACCACAGATGTCTCCGCAATCACGGCGTAGAGCAACATCGGAATAGACGGTGGAATGATGACCGCAAGCGTCGCCGACGACGATATGACCGCTGCCGCGAATTCCTTGCTGTAACCGCGGCTCTGCATGGCTGGAATCAGAATCGAGCCGAGTGCCGCGGCGTCGGCAACGGCCGATCCGGAAATCTCGGCGAAAAACATCGACGTGCCGATCGACACGATCGCCAGACCGCCGCGAATCCACCCGAGCACGGCCGAAGCGAAGGCGATCAGCCGTCGCGAAATGCCCGATGCATTCATGATGGCACCGGACAGAATGAACAACGGGATGGCGATCAGCGGAAAGCTGGTGGCGCCGTTGTACATGGTAATGGCCACATTGGGCAGCATCGCCGTGCCCTGAGTAGCGACCAGCGCGCACACTGCAACGACACCCAGCGCGATTGCGATCGGGACGTCGATCAGGACCAGGGCGAGCACGCAGCCGAACAGCAGCAGGATCTGCATCAGGGCCTGTCAGTGCTATGGGTGCATACGCGAACGAGCTAATGCAACCGCTCGGCGAGGTCGCTCGCAGTCGCCGAGCCTTGCCCGCGCGCGGCGCGCAGCACCGCTGGTAGATTCAGCAGCTCGGCAATGATGAACAGAGCGCAGCCGATCGGTATGACGGACTGCACCCACGCCACGGAGATGTTCGGCAGGCTGATCAGATAGTCGGTCGATAGCACATCGAGCACCGCAAAGCCGATCCAACCCAGCAATACGAGAAAACCGATGACCATCGCCTTGGCGCCGATCACCAGTGGAAGTCGCCACTGCGGAGCTCGCGAGTTGACGAAGCCGGGAAAGCCGATGTGAGCTCGTTTGAGCGCAGCGAGCGCCGACCCGTAGAAGGTGAGCCATGCCAGCAAGATGACGGCGACCTCGTCGTACCACGCGAGTGCCATCCCTACAGCGCGAAAGACGATGCCGATCGTCACTTCCACCGCGAGTGCAGCCATCAGGATGATGACGATTGCTTCCAGCAGCTTCGCGTATGCGCTGCGAATGCGCTCCAGCGTCACGGGCTATGCGCCTACTTGCCGAGCGCGATCGCCTTGTCGATCAGCGCGCTGGAACCGGGCACTTCCTTGCCGAACTCCTCGTAGATCGTCTTGCTGGTCGCAATGAAAGCATCCTTGTCGACCTGATTCACTTTCATGCCTGACGCGGCGAGCTTAGCGCGCAGCTCATCGTCTTCCTTCTGTCCCTGGGCGTACACGTACGCCTGCGTCTCCTTCGCCGTGTCTTCGAGGATCTTGCGCACGTCCGGAGGCAGGGTGTTCCAGCGCTTCAAGCCGACGGCCACGAACGCGGGCGTGTAGACGTGACCGGAGAGCGACAGGTACGTCTGCACCTCCTGAAATTTCTGTGAATAAATCTGAGTCAGCGGATTCTCTTCGCCGTCCATCACTCCGGTCGACAAGGCCGTGAACACCTCAGAGAGCTTCATCGGGCTCGGGTTCGCCCCGTACGCCTGGAACATCTTGAGCCGCCACTTGCCCTCGGGGACGCGGAGCTTGATCCCCTGCAGATCGGCCGGCTTGACGATTGGGCGCTTGTTGTTGGTGATGTGCCGGTAGCCGTTTTCCCACACCGCCAGGATCTTGAGACCCTTGGCTTCGGCGGCCGGTTCGAGCGTCGGCCAGAAGATCTCGCGTTCGATCTTCGCCATGTGGGCGCGGTCCTTCACCAGGTACGGCATCTCGAACAGGCCAAAGAGGTCGGCTTCCGACGACATCACTGTGGAAGGCAACGCGAAATCGAGCGTACCGAGCTTCAACTTCTGCAGCATCTCCTTGTCGCCACCGAGCTGGCTCGATCCGAACACCACCACCTTCGCCTTGTCGCCCAACTTGGCGTTCGCGCGTTTGGCGAACTCGGTAGCGGAAACATCGAATATCGAGCCCGGCTCGCCCACGTGGCCGAACTTGAGCTCGACCTGAGCAGAAGCATCCGGGCAAATCGCGACCAGCAGAAGCAGCAGAAGGGAGCGGACCCATGGCATGGTTTGGAGTCTCCTTTGAGCGCTCGTCATCGTTGGCACGTTACACCGTGTTCGTCGCAAGCGCCTTAGCGTCGCGGGAAGTGCTTTCGCCACCCGAAAGAAAAGCCAGAGCGGCATCGACTCCGCCTCGACGGTGCGGCACCTTTGCCGCAGCAAGACCCATCTCGACCCCGCAAAGCGTTCCGCACAGCATGAGGTCGTTGAAATAGCCCAAGTGACCGATACGGAAAATCTTGCCTGCGAGCTTGCCCAGTCCCTGTCCCAACGACATGTCGAATCGCTCGAGGACGACCTTCCGAAGTGCATCCGCATTGTGGCCTTCGGGCATCATGAGGGCAGTGAGCGAGCTCGAGTACTCGGCCGGGTTTCGGCAAAGCACTTCGAGGCCCCAGGCACGCGCCGCGCGCCGCGTCGCCTCGGCATGCCGGTCGTGCCGGGCGAAAACGTTGGCGAGTCCTTCCTCGGTCAGCATCGCGATCGACTGGTGCAATCCGTAGAGCAGATTGGTCGCGGGCGTATAGGGAAAGTATCCCTGCTGGTTCATGCCGATCATCTCCTCCCACCCCCAGTATGATCTGGGCAGCTTCGCCGACTTGGCGGCGGCGAGCGCTTTGTTACTGACCGCGTTGAACGACAGGCCCGGCGGCAGCATCAGCCCTTTTTGCGAACCCGCGACGGTGACGTCGACGCGCCACTCGGCATGACGGTAGTCGATCGACGCCAGCGACGAAATGGTGTCGACCATGAACAAAGCCGGGTGTCCGGCGCGATCAATCGCCTGGCGGATCGCCGGTACGACGCTTGTGACACCGGTCGAGGTTTCGTTGTGCACGACCATCAAGGCGCGAACTGCCTGCGCCTTGTCATCCCGCAGTCGCCTTTCCACTTCGCCGGCATCGACTCCGCTGCGCCAGTCGCCAGCGACGAAATCGACGACGAGACCGAGCCGTTCCGCCATGCGCCGCCACAGCGTCGCGAAGTGACCCGTCTCGAACATCAGCACCCGGTCGCCCGGCGACAGCGTGTTGACCAGAGCCGCTTCCCATGCGCCGGTGCCGGATGCCGGATAAATTACAACCGGGCCCTCGGTCTTAAAAATCGCTTTCAACCCCTCCAGGATCTCCAGCGTCATGCGTGCGAACTCGGGCCCACGATGATCGATGGTCGGCTGATCGAGCGCACGCAGGATGCGGTCGGGCACGTTGGTCGGACCGGGGATCTGCAGAAAATGGCGGCCGCTGAAATGATCGTCGAGTCGAAGCATGAGGTTCCCTTGCGCAAGCGGCTCGGGCTATTGTACAAGAGTAAGCCGTCACTCGGGCTTACCCGAGCGGCCATGCCGGTGGACACGAGCAATCAGCCGCGATCGATGAACGCACCCGACGCCCAAGCGATCCGAGTCGACCGCCGTATCGAACGCGCCGGTATTGCATTGCAACTGCGGCAGCGATTATCGACTGCATGCCGCGGCGATGTCCTGTTCGACGCGGCATCTCGCGGACGCTATGCGACCGATGCGTCGATCTATCAGATCATGCCCATCGGTATTGTCGTTCCGCGCGACGAAGAGGATGCCGTAGCGGCGATGGCGGTTGCGCGTGATCTCAAGGTGCCGCTGCTCCCTCGCGGCGCGGGATCTTCACAATGTGGCCAGACCGTCGGCGAAGCGCTGGTCATCGATCACAGCAAATGGCTCAACCGGATCATCGCCCTCGACTTGGAGGCAATGACGGCGACGGTTCAGCCCGGCGTCGTGCTCGACCAGCTGAACGCGTTCTTGCGGCCGCAGGGCTTATGGCTCCCGGTCGATGTCAGCACCTCGGCTCAAGCGACCATCGGCGGCATGGCCGGGAACAATTCCTGCGGATCGCGCTCGATCGAATATGGAAACATGGTGCACAACGTGATGGGCATCGATGCGATCCTTGCCGATGGCAGCGAAATCTCATTCGGCCCGGTCGCGCAGATGTCACGACACGGGCCGGAAGGTGCGCTGATCGACGGACTGACCGCGATCGGCGAGCGCGAGCGCGACGAGATCGCGCGCATGTTTCCGACCGTGCTACGCCGGGTCGGCGGCTACAATCTTGACGTCTTTGCAGCGCAGAGCGTACGCCCGTACACAGGGGACGGCTCGGTGAACCTGGCGCAACTCCTCGTCGGTTCCGAAGGCACGCTCGCCTACTTCCAGAGGATCACGGTCAAGCTCGCTCGACTGCCGGCGCATCGCGTGCTGGGCGTGGCGAGCTTCCCTTCGTTCTACCAGGCGATGGCGTCGGCGCAGCACATCGTCAGGCTTTCACCCACCGCGGTGGAGCTGGTCGATCGCACCATGATCGATCTCGCGCGCGAGAACCCGGCATTCCGGCCGACCATCGAAGCAGCGCTGGTCGGCGAACCGGAAGCGATCCTGCTGGTCGAGTTCGCCGGCGACGATAGCGATCGACCGGCGGCACAACTCGAACGACTGGCAGAGCTTCTGGGAGATCTCGGCCTGCCGAATACGGTTGTGCGACTCACTACACCGCAGGCGCAGAAGGATCTGTGGGAAGTGCGCAAGGCGGGCCTGAACATCATGATGTCGATGAAGGGCGACGGCAAGCCGGTATCGTTTATCGAAGACTGCGCGGTGCCTCTCGAGCATCTGGCGGAATACACCCAGCGATTGACCGAGGTCTTTCGCAAGCACGGAACCGAGGGCACCTGGTACGCGCATGCCAGCGTCGGGACGCTGCACGTGCGGCCTATTCTGGACATGCGGCGCGACGGCGCCAAAAAAATGCGCGCCATTGCCGAGGAAGCTTCGGCGATGGTGCGCCAGTACAAGGGAGCCTACTCTGGCGAGCATGGCGATGGCCTTTGCCGCAGCGAATGGGTCGCCTGGCAATTCGGGCCGCGGCTCAACCACGCGTTTGCTCAGATCAAAGCATTGTTCGATCCCGACGACCGGATGAATCCAGGCAAGATCGTCCGTCCACCCAAAATGGACGATGCCTCGTTGTTCCGGTTTTCGCCGGCGTATCGGCGGGAGACGCTCCAACCTAAGCTCGACTGGACCGCATGGGATGTCGAACGCGACCCGCTCACTGGCGTCGAGACATCGCCCGGCACCGGCGGTGACCCAACCCGCGGAATCGCCAAAGCGGTGGAGATGTGCAACAACAACGGTCACTGCCGCAAGTTCGATGCGGGAACGATGTGTCCGAGCTACCGCGTCACCCGCGACGAGCAGCACGTGACCCGTGGACGCGCCAACACACTGCGTCTGGCGCTCAGCGGTCAGCTCGAAGGCGAAGATCTGGCAGGCGAGAGCGTTCGCGCCGCGCTCGACCTGTGCGTGTCATGCAAGGGCTGCAAACGTGAATGTCCTACCGGCGTTGATATGGCCAAGCTCAAGATCGAAGCGCTGGCGGCCCGAGCATCGCGCCACGGGGTCGCGCTTTCCGACCGGCTCTTCGCATTCCTGCCGCGCTACTCTCCGATGTTGAGCGCAATACCCTGGATCACCACGTTGCGCGATCGCATACCCGGCGCCCGGCGACTGGGAGAACGCTGGCTCGGGCTCTCATCCAAGCGCTCCCTGCCCACGTGGCGCGGCGACTTTCTGCGCCATGCGAACGCCGCATCCATGTCTGCGGCAACCAAGGAAGTGCTGCTGTTTGTCGATACGTTCACCAACTATTTCGAGCCCGAGAATGCAACGGCTGCTGTGCGCGTGCTCGACGCCGCCGGTTATCACGTTCACACCAACGCTGTCTCGGATGCGCGGCCGCTTTGCTGTGGACGCACCTTCCTTTCGGCGGGCCTCATAGAACAGGCCCAATCGGAGGCGAGACGTACGCTCGACGCGCTGCTGCCGCATGTGCGCAAAGGAGTCACCGTCGTCGGACTGGAACCGTCGTGCCTGCTCGGCATGCGCGACGAGTTCTTGCATTACGGTTTCGGCGCCGATGCCGAGCTGCTGGCAAAGCAGTCGCAGCTGTTCGAGGAATTCCTGGTCGAGGAAAGGTCTGCCGGTCGGCTTATGCTGTCGCTCAAAGCCACGCAAGCGAATGAGGCGCTGCTGCATGGCCACTGCCATCAGAAAGCGCTTTCGTCCATGCGTCCGATCAGCGAAGTCCTGGGATGGATTCCGGGGCTCAACATTCGCGTTGTCGATTCGAGTTGCTGTGGGATGGCGGGCGCCTTCGGCTATGAGGCCCGACATTACGACGTCTCGATGGCGATGGCGGAGCTTTCGCTGCTTCCCGCAGTGCGCAAGGCATCCGCCGACGCGCTTATCGTGGCCGACGGCTTCAGTTGCCGGCATCAGATCCGCGATGGAGCGGGGCGCGAGGCCTTGCACAGTGCACGCATTCTGGAGCTCGCCCTGGCGTGAAGGCTCCGACCAATCCGCGTCTGGTCGCTTGTCCACAATGCGGCAAACCCGTCGAGTGGACGCCGCGCAATCGCTTCCGGCCGTTCTGCTCCGAGCGCTGCAAGCTGGTCGATCTGGGAGCCTGGGCAAGCGAAGCGTATCGCGTGCCGGTTGCCGATGATCGAGACGATCCGGAGTCGTCGGAACCCGGAACCGATCAGTTGTAACAGGTTGTCAGTTTGTCCACGCGGCGCGGCGAAGCGCTATGCCGTGAGCGCCGGATGCGAGTGCTGTCTCGAGATCCGAGCGATCGAGCCCGCCGAGAGCGTATACGGGAATCGGCGAGCCGCGCACGAGTTCGGCGAAGCGGTTCCAGCCGAGCAGCCTCGCCTGGGGATGCGAGGGCGTTGGTTTGACGGGTCCCAGCACCACAAAATCCACGCCGATGCTTGAGGCCCGCTTCAGTTCCTCAGCGTCATGACACGACGCGCCGCAGAGGAGGTCGCCGGGCTTTGTCGTTGCGGCTGCTAGACGTACAGCGGTCCAGTGCACGCCGTCACAATCAAGCGAGCGCGCCTGCTCGACATCGCCGTTGAGCAGCACGCGCGCACCGCGCGTATGCGCCAGCGAGACAAGCGCTGCGGCCAGGCGCTCCAGCCGCCCGGGCGCGAACGATTTTTCTCGCAGCTGAATGAGCCTTAGGCCTTGGTCGAGCGCGCGACGGGCACGGTCGAGAAACTCGTCTTCGCCGAGGTCCTCGACCATGGAGATGGCATACACGGAGGGCAGCGTCAGTGCGCGCAGCACCAGCGTGTTGGCGGGAAGCAGCGGTGCCACGTCGAATGCGCCCGGCGTCTGCCACGCGATCGCCTGGCCATCGCGGCCATGGGGTTCGCCTTTCCAAGCAAAGACGCGGAAGAAATTGAGCTCGACGTGCGCGTGCGGATACTCGTAGCGCTGGGTGAGCCACGGCGCCGCGCGGCTTATGCTGATCCCAAGCTCCTCCTCGAGCTCGCGCTTAAGCGCCGACGCCGCAGACTCGCCCGGCTCAAGTTTGCCTCCAGGAAATTCCCAATAGCCCGGATAGGGCGTGCCTTTGAGCCGCTGTGCCAGCAGCACCTTGCCATCGCCGCGCGTGAGTACTGCGGCGGCCACGGACACGACAGCACGGTCGCTCACCTGGGGGCCTCTTCGCCCGGAAGACAACTCATGGGAACTACTTCAGAGGTCCTTTGGCCGCCTTGAGCGCCCGCGCGCCGGCGCGCGCTCGTGCGAATTGCCACGCGACCCGGCCGCTGCGCGAACCTCGCTGAAGGGAGAATTGAATCGCGTCGCGATGCAGCGCCTCTCGCGCCGCCGCATCGCGCGACGGTGGCACGTCGTGGAAGTCCAGCCACGATTCTACCGCCGCGAGATAGTCGTCCTGGCTGAATGGATAGAAGGAAATCCACAGCCCGAATCGCTCGGAGAGCGAGATTTTCTCCTCGACCGATTCGCCTGGATGTACCTCGTCGCCGATGTGCCGCGTCTCGAGATTCTCGCTGAAATACTCAGGCAGAAGATGCCGGCGATTCGACGTCGCGTAGATCAGCACGTTGGACGAGGGCGCCGCGATCGTGCCGTCGAGCATCACCTTGAGCGCTTTGTAGCCGGGCTCGTTGGCGTCGAAGGATAGGTCATCGCAGAAAACGATGAAGCGCTCTGAGCGTTCCGCGACGGGCTCGACGATGTCGGGCAGGTCGACCAAATCGCTTTTGTCGACTTCGATGAGGCGCAGGCCCTTGGAGCCGTATTTGCCGAGCATCGCCTTCACCAGCGACGATTTGCCGGTGCCGCGCGACCCGGTGAGCAGCACGTTGTTCGCCGGCAGTCCGGCGATGAACTGGCGGGTATTTTCGTCGATCGTTCGCTTCTGATCGTCGATCGCAACCAGGTTCTCCAGCCGAATGGTATGAGGTTGCGCCACGGCCTGAAGAAAAGCACGCGCTCCACGCTTGCGCCAGCGGAAGGCACGGGCCCGCCAGTCGGGCTCGGGCGGCGCGGCCGGCAGCAGCGCTTCCAGTCGGCCGAGCACTGCTTCGGCGTGCTCGAGCAGAGCGGTCAAGGAATCGCTTTGGCTGCGTGCGGCCACCGGTCCCTTAAGTCCGGTAGTCGGCATTGATGCTGACGTACCCATGCGAGAGGTCGCAGGTCCACACCGACGCGCGCGCGTGACCTCGCCCCAGCGCGACCCTCACGCCGATTTCCGGCTTGGCCATCACCCGGGCGCCATCTTCCTCGCGATACGACGCGGCACGGGCACCGTTGGCCACGACAGCGACATCGTCCAGCCAGAAAGACACGGCGGCCGGATCGAGATCGGCAATGCCGGCGTTGCCGATGGCGCAGACGATGCGTCCCAAATTCGCGTCGGAAGCGAAAAACGCGGTCTTCACCAGCGGCGAACCAGCAATCGCGCGAGCGACGCGGTCGCATTCCTGAACATCGCGGCCGCCTTCCACGCTGATGGCGATGAATTTGGTGGCGCCTTCACCGTCGCGCACGATGGCCTGCGCGAGCTCGCTCGCCACGTCGAGCAGCGCCTTGCGCACGATTGGAAGTCGCGGATCGGCCACATTCGCGATCGGGCGCAAGGATGCCTTACCGGTGGCAACGAGAACGAAACTGTCGTTGGTCGAGGTATCGCCGTCGATGGTCACCCGGTTGAGCGAGGCGTCGGCGATTTCGCCGGCAAGATCGTGCAGCACTGCGCCCGCGATCGGCGCATCGGTGGCTACGAATGCGAGCATGGTCGCCATATTCGGTGCACACATTCCGGCGCCCTTCGCCATGCCGGTGACGGTGACTCTGGCGCCATCCACCTCGACGCGCCGCGAGGCCGCTTTGGGAACGGTGTCCGTGGTCATGATCGCACGTGCGGCAGAGTGCCAGCCATCGGGAGCGCTTGATGCAAGTGCATGCGGCAGCGCGGCGACGATCTTGTCCGCCGGTAGCGGCTCCATGATCACGCCTGTCGAAAACGGCAGCACCTCGTGGATGGCGCATCCGATCAGATCTGCAGCCGCGGCGCACACGGAATGCGCTGCGGCAATGCCGGAATCACCCGTACCCGCGTTGGCATTGCCTGCATTGATGACCAGAGCACGCGTCGTGCCTCCGCGCGCCAGATGATCGCGGCAGACGAGGACCGGCGCCGCGCAAAAGCGGTTCTGAGTGAAGACGCCGGCAGCGTGTGCACCACCCGCGAGCGTGATAAATACCACGTCGTCGCGAGTCCACTTCTTGATGGCCGCGGCGGCGGTGCCGAGCCCGACGCCTGCGACGGGCAGCAGCGACTCTGGGGTGGGTGCGGTGTAGTTAACGGGCATGGGGTGACGAGGCCTACTCTACGCGGCCGATGAAATGCCGAAGCGCATCGGCCGCGTTGGTTGCGCAGCCCCCGCGCGCCGCAGCGCATCGGTCAATGAAACGCTGAAGCGCATCGGCGGCGTTCTGGACTTCACAGCCGCCCGTGGCAGTGCTTGTACTTCTTTCCAGAGCCGCATGGGCATGGATCGTTGCGACCCACTTTCTGAGCTGCGCGCTGGAAGGGGCGCGTAGCGACCGCTACCGGCGGATCGTCGCCCGCCGGAGCCAGCGCCTCATCGTAGCCGGCGTGCTGGTAGCGTACGTTGGAGACCGCCGGTGCTTCCTCGACCGGCGCGACGTCCTGCGGAGTGCGTATCTGCACGGTCAGCACGACTTTCACCACGTCATGTTTGATGCGGTCGAGCATCTCGGAAAAAAGCTCGAAGGCTTCGCGCTTGTACTCCTGCTTGGGATTCTTCTGAGCGTATCCGCGCAGATGGATTCCCTGGCGCAGATGGTCGAGCGAAGCCAGATGTTCCCGCCAGTGCTGGTCGAGCGTGGTGAGCATCAGGTTGCGCTCGAACTGGTGGAACATTTCCGGACCGACCAGCCCGACTTTCTCCTCGTACTGCTTCTGAGCGACGGCACGGACCCGCTCGCGCAGCATCTGGTCGGAAAGCTCGGGCTCAGTCTTGAGCCACTCGGCGACGGGAGCGCGCAGCTGATATTCGCCGGCGAGCGTGGTTTCCAGCGCTGGCAGATCCCATTGCTCCTCGACCGACTCGGGTGGCACGTACACCGCCACCGTGTCCTCGATCTGCCCGGCGATCATGGCGGTGATCGTCTCCGAGATGTCCTCGGTTTCCAGAAGTTCGTTGCGCTGCTGGTAGATCACCCGGCGCTGATCGTTGGCAACGTCGTCGTACTCCAGCAACTGCTTGCGGATGTCAAAGTTGCGCGACTCGACGCGGTTCTGCGCCTTGGCGATCGAACGATTGACAATCGGATGCTCGATCGGCTCGCCTTCGGGCATTTTGAGCCGCTGCATGATCGCCGAGAGCCGCTCGCCGCCGAAGATGCGCAGGAGCGGATCCTCCAGCGAAAGATAGAACCGTGACGATCCCGGGTCGCCCTGGCGCCCGGAACGCCCGCGAAGTTGATTGTCGATGCGGCGCGACTCATGGCGCTCGGTGCCAACGATGTGCAGCCCTCCGGCCGCAATGACCTGTTCGTGCCGGACCTGCCATTCCGTGCGCATCTTGGCGATCTGCGCGTCCTTGTCCACTTGCGACAGCGTCTCGTCCTCGCGCAGGATCAGGATCTGCGGTTCGATCGCACCGCCCAATACGATGTCGGTGCCGCGGCCGGCCATGTTGGTTGCAATGGTGATCATTTTCGGCCGACCCGCCTGCGCTACGATCTCTGCCTCGCGCGCGTGCTGCTTGGCATTGAGTACCTGGTGCGGCAGCTTTTCTTTCTCCAGAACTCCGGAAAGCAGCTCGGAGTTCTCGATCGAGGTCGTGCCAACCAGCACCGGCTGCCCCCGCTCGTGGCAGTCGCGGATGTCGCCGACGATGGCGTCGACCTTTTCCTTGAAGGTCCGGAACACGAGATCGTTCTCGTCCTGGCGGATCATCGGCAAATTGGTCGGGATCACCATGGTCTCGAGGTGATAGATCTGCTGGAACTCGTAGGCCTCGGTGTCCGCGGTACCGGTCATCCCGGCGAGCTTTGAGTACATGCGGAAATAGTTCTGGAAGGTGATCGACGCCAGCGTCTGGTTTTCGCGCTGGATCGGAACGCCCTCCTTCGCCTCGACCGCCTGGTGAAGGCCGTCGGACCAGCGACGCCCTGCCATCAGACGGCCGGTGAACTCATCGACGATGACCACTTCGCCGTTTTGCACGACGTAATGCTGATCGCGGTGGAACAGGGCGTGAGCGCGCAGCGCCGCGTGCAGATGGTGCATGAGCGAGATGTTGTGCGCGTCGTAGAGGCTCGATCCCGGCGGCAGAAGCGCCGCCTTGGAGAGAAGGCCTTCGGCGTGCTCGTGCCCTTCCTCCGAGAGCAACACCTGGTGCGCCTTCTCGTCGACCCAGTAGTCGCCCGCGCCCTTCTCGTCGGCCTGGCGCGAGAGCTTCGGCGCGAGTTCGTTCAGGCGGTAGTAGAGATCGACGTTGTCGTCCGCCTGGCCGGAAATGATGAGAGGAGTGCGCGCCTCGTCGATCAGGATCGAGTCGACTTCGTCGACGATGGCGTAAGACAGTCCGCGCTGCACCCGTTGGCCGGCTTCGAACACCATGTTGTCGCGCAGGTAGTCAAACCCGAATTCGTTGTTGGTGCCGTAGGTGATGTCCGCCGCGTACGCCGCTTGTTTGTCGGCATGGTTCATCTGCGACAGGTTGACGCCGACGGTGAGTCCTAGGAAGCGATAGATTCTTCCCATCCAGTCGGCGTCGCGCTGCGCAAGGTAATCGTTCACGGTCACGATATGGACGCCGTCGCCGGTGAGCGCGTTGAGATACGCAGTGAGAGTGGCGACCAGTGTCTTGCCCTCGCCCGTGCGCATTTCGGCGATCTTCCCGTTGTGCAGCGCCATTCCACCCATGAGCTGCACGTCGAAATGCCGCATTTGCAGCGTGCGCTTGCCCGCCTCCCGCACGACTGCGAACGCCTCCGGCAACAGAGCGTCGAGCTCCTCTCCGTTGCCGGCGCGCTGCTTGAGTGTCACCGTCTTCGATTTGAGCTCGGCGTCGGACAGCGCGCTGATCGTCGGTTCCAACGCATTGATCCGCCGCACGACCTGCCCGTAAGCTTTAAGCAGCCGCTCGTTGCGACTACCGAAGATCTTGGTAAGGATGTTGATCATATGGTTGCTAGTTCATGCCCGCCGGCCAAAAAACAAGGGGTGAGGACCTCCTCACCCCCTAGTCTGTCCGCGGGAACGTCGCCCGATGCTAACTGGCCGGTTGCAGGAAGCGCGCTGGGTTCTGAGGGGTTCCGTTCAAGCGCACTTCGAAGTGCAGGTGCGGACCGGTCGAGCGCCCGCTCGACCCGACGGTCGCGATCCGCTGGCCACGGAGGACCAGATCGCCCTCCTTCACAAAAAGCGCGGAATTGTGAGCGTAACGGCTCACAAGGCCGTTGCCGTGATCGATCTCGATCATTTTACCATACGCCGGATGTGTCTCCGCGTAGACGACCTTCCCGCTTGCCGCTGCAATCACCGGAGTGCCCGTTTCCGCAGGAAAGTCGATGCCCTCGTGGAAGCTCTTCTGGCCGGTAAAAGGATCGATGCGCCAACCGAAGTTGGACGAGAACCAGCCATCTTCGATGGGAGAGCGTGTAGGCAGGAACTTCCTGTTGGCTGAATCGGTGACCAGGAGAGCCTCGAGCACGCCGAGCTGATCGGAACGTTGGTCCACTTGTCGCGACAGGGCGGCGAGCAGCGTGCTGAATTCATCGACGTTGAGGTCGCGGGCGGAAGTGGACGCCGGCCCGCCGCGACCAGGCGCTACGCCGGGCTCGAGCGGCGGCGGCAGCTCCTGCGGTTTCAGCCCGGCAAGCTTGGCAAGCCGCTCACCCAGTCCGTCGAGGCGAAGCACCTGCGCCTGCAACTCGCCGAGCTTCACCGCCATGGAGTTCAAGTGGCCCTGCAATACTTCCTGCGCTTTCTGCGCCTCGGCTCGCTGATCGGCGAGCATGATTGCTTGCAGGAGCGGATGATTGATCGCCGCGGCGTAGCGCAGCGTGACATAGTTGAACAGCAGCGTGAAAGACAGGAATAAAACGAGGATTCCGAGGCCGCCCAGTGTCCAGTGACGCCAGTCCAGCGTCAGCGTCCTCGCCTGCGCCGTGGCGCCCGACACCAAGATTATGTTCAAATGGGATCTCCTCTGAGTTGCCGGCCCACCGAACTGCGCGCCGTAACGCTGGGATACTTGCCTGCCATGCGTCGCCTCCAGCACATCCTTGCCGCGGAGTCCGCGTTAGCAGAACTGCTAGCGCGCCGGCAGCGCGAATCCAAGGTCGAGGAGCGCGTCAGGCGGGCGTTGCCTGCGATGCTTGCGTCACGAGTGACAGTAGTGGACGCTCGCACCGCTGAACTGGTGCTGGCCGCATCCAGTGGCGCCGCCGCCGCGCTCCTGCGCCAGCGCGTCCCCGAATTGAGGCTGGCGCTTGCGCACGACGGCTGGGAATTTACTGGAATACGGGTACGTGTGCAAGCCCGCTCGGCAGTCAAGGAAGCGCCAAATATCACACCGAAACAAATAGATGCGGTGTCGGCCGCTACGCTCAGGCGGCTCGCTGCGAGCTTGGACGAGGGTGAGCTCTCCGCTGCTGTGAAGAGGCTTGCGAGCGGACACAGCTCGCGCTCAAGCCGTGTCAACGAGGCGCTCGAAGGCGTAAAAAACGAGGATCGCGAGCAATAGCAGGACGGTGTACTTCACGACCTGGCCTATGAAGCGCAGATATCGCCGGTCGCGCTTGGCGACGTACATGGCAAAGGCGCCCGCGACAACCGCCAGTGCGATATAGAGTAGAACGCGTACCAGGACCACGGGGCGCGATCCCCCTTCAGTGGGGTCTGTTAACGCTATGGGCGCATACGCGAACGAGTGCCCTGGGGCGCCAATCAAGGCGTGGGACGAAGCCAAGACTAGCGGTCTTGGCAAGGACAGCAACACCGAGTGGCGCCCCAGGACGCCCGTTCCCTTCGGGTTGCTGCCGAAAACGCCGATCGCCGCGTTGCAAAGTCTCGCCGGGCGCCCTGCCCGGCTTCGCCTTTGCGCGTTCCGCTAGGCGTTTTCGGCAACGCACCGCGTCTGTGTCCATAGCGTTAACAGACCCCGAGAAACGCCTCGGGATAGATTGCCTGGCAGATGCGGCCGCATGGCGGCCGATTGCGATGTCGTTATGCGTCAGGCCGGTTGCAGACGCCAGGATTGGAACGCGCTTGGAACGTCCGCGGCACTCTGGAATGTCACCAGCTCGAACGCGTCCGGCCGCGTCAGCAACAGGCGAGAGACAGCATTGTTCAACGCGTGGCCCGATTTGTACGCCGCATATCGGCCGATCAGGGAGTGGCCGAGAAGGTACAGATCGCCGATGGCATCGAGCACCTTGTGCTTGGCGAACTCGTTGTCGTAGCGCAGTCCCTCGCTGTTCAAGACGCGCGTCTCGTCGAGAACGATCGCGTTCTGCAGGCTGCCCCCTAGAGCCAAGCCGGCGGAACGCATGGCCTCGACGTCCTGCATGAAGCCAAAGGTCCGCGCGCGACTTACTTCCTTGGTGTAGGAGTGTTCCGCGAAGTCGATGACCACGTGCCGGTTCTCGGAGCCGAATACCGGATGTGGAAAATCGATGGTGAAGTCGAGAACGAAACCATGGTGCGGTTCGAAGCGCGCCCACTTGTCGTCCTGGCGTATTTCCACCGGTGACTTGATCCGGAGATAACGCTTAGGCGCCGACTGCTCTTCGATTCCTGCAGATTGCAGCAGAAAGACGAAAGGCCCGGCGCTGCCGTCCAGAATGGGCAGCTCCGGTCCGGCAACGTCAACGTGCAAGTTATCGATCCCGAGGCCAGCAAGCGCCGACATCAGGTGCTCGACGGTGGACACTCTCGCGCCATTAAGTTCCAGCGAAGACGAAAGTCGCGTATCTCCGACGTTGCGGGCATCCGCGGGGATCGAGACCGGCTGAGGTAAGTCCACCCGGTGAAACACGATCCCGGTGTCCGGCGCCGCGGGCCGCAGGGTGAGATCGACGCGCGCGCCGGTATGCAACCCGACACCCGTGGTCTTGATCAACTTTTTGAGTGTGCTTTGTCTGAGCATGGCAGATGGTCCGAACGCGCCATTTGCCGGCGGTTCAAGGACTTAAGTTGAAATTATAGCATACAAAAGACCACACTCGCGCTTGGGCATTCGAAGGGCCTTAACCCGGGCGCCGCGTGGTCACCCGCCAACGTTAATCGGCTTGCTTGCGCAGGAACGCCGGAATGTCCGACGGATCGAACGCCGACGCCGTGCCGGGAGGGGCCGGCGAGCGGCCACGGCGAACGACTGCCGGCGTCCTGTCGAGCGTGTCGTAATCGATGTGGTCGACCTGCATTCCGACGTTGTCGGTGCCAGTGCGCTCGACGACATGCTCGATCACTTCGAGCCGTGGCTGGCGAGTCTTGGTCGCCGAGCCGCCGAGACCGGTGGCAATCATGGTCACGCGAAGCTCGTCGCCCATCGCATCGTCGATCACGGTGCCGACGATCACCATGGCGTCTTCCGCAGTGAACGCTTTGATCGTTTCCATGACGTCGTGGTACTCCTTCATCTTGAGCCCTGACGACGCGGTGATGTTGACCAGCACGCCGCGCGCGCCGGCCAAGTTCACTTCCTCGAGCAGCGGGCTCGCCACGGCACGCTCGGCAGCGAGCCGTGCGCGATCCGGCCCGTTGGCCGTCGCGGAGCCCATCATCGCCATGCCAACCTCGGACATGACGGTGCGAACGTCGGCGAAGTCGACGTTGACCAGACCAGCGTTGTTGATCACCTCGGCGATGCCTGCGACCGCGCTGTGCAGCACTTCGTTGGCCTTGGCGTAGGCGTCCAGCACCGAGATCTCCTCGCCCAGCACCTGCATCAGCTTGTCGTTGGGAATGATGATCAGCGAGTCGACGATCTTTTTCAGTTCCTCGATCCCGGCTTCCGCTACCTTCTGCCGCTTGCCTTCGAAACGGAACGGCCGGGTCACGACGGCGACGGTGAGGATGCCCTTGTCCTTGGCCACCTGCGCCACCACGGGAGCTGCTCCAGTCCCGGTGCCGCCGCCCATGCCTGCCGTGATGAACAGCATGTCGCAACCTTCGATCAGCTCGGCGATCCGATCCTTGTCCTCCATCGCCGCATCGCGCCCGATCTCCGGACGCGCTCCGGCACCCAGACCTCGAGTGAGACTGCTTCCCAGCTGGAGCTGGGTGCGCGCGGTCGAGCGCTTTAGCGCCTGGGCGTCGGTGTTGGCGGCGATGAAGTCGACGCCTTGCAGGCCCATGTTGATCATGTGCTCGACGGCGTTGCCGCCGCACCCCCCTACGCCGATGACCTTGATGACTGCTTCCTGAGGACTCTGGTCGATTATTTCGAACATGGTTTACTCCTTTCTCCTGTCTGGTGTTTCGGTCACTTCATCAAAAGCAGCGAGCCTTAGAAGTTCGCCTTGATCCAATGCTTCATCTTTTGCGCCACGTTGCCTAAGCCCTTGCCTTGGGCGCGCGCGGCCTCGTTGCGCAGATAATCCTCGCGACCGTCGAGCAGCAACCCAACCGCGGTCGCGTAGCGCGGGCTGCGCACGACATCGGCGAGCCCGCCTACGTACGCCGGCACGCCGACGCGCACCGGCAGGTGAAATACCTCCTCGCCCAGCTCGACCATGCCTGCGAGCAGCGCGGAACCGCCGGTGAGCACGATGCCGGAGGAGAGCAGCTCTTCGAAGCCACTGCGCCGGAGCTCCGCTTGCGCCAGGGTGTACAGCTCCTCGATGCGCGGCTCGATCACCTCGGCGAGCATTTGCCGCGACAATTTGCGCGGGCCCCGATCGCCCACGCCGGGCACTTCGATCACGTCGTCCGGATTGGCGAGCTGGCGCAAAGCACAGCCGTGCCGCACTTTCAGCTCCTCCGCCTCCTTGGTGGGCGTGCGCAGCGTCATGGCGATGTCGTTGGTGACCTGGTCTCCGGCGATCGGGATAACCGCGGTATGGCGGATTGCGCCACCGGTGAACACCGCGAGATCGGTCGTGCCGCCGCCGACGTCCATCAAGCACACGCCGAGGTCCTTTTCGTCGTCGTTCAAGACCGCAAGGGCGGAAGCAAGCGGCTGCAGCACCACGTCCTGGACTTCGAGGCCGCAGCGGCGCACACACTTAGTGATGTTCTCCACCGCCGAGACTGCGCCGGTAACGATGTGCACCTTCACCTCGAGCCGCACGCCGCTCATGCCCAAGGGTTCGCGCACGTCCTCCTGGCCGTCGACGACGAATTCCTGCGGCAGGATGTGCAGCATTTGCTGGTCATTGGGGATGGCGATCGCCTTCGCGGTCTCGACGACGCGATCGATATCGGCCTGGGTGACTTCCTTTTCCTTGATCGCCACCATGCCGCTCGAATTCAAGCTCCGGATATGGCTGCCAGCGATGCCGATGTAGACGTCCTTGATCTGGCAGTCGGCCATCAGCTCGGCCTCTTCCAGCACGCGCTGTATCGACGCCATCGTGGCTTCGATGTTGACCACCACGCCCTTTTTGAGTCCGCGTGAAGGATGGGTGCCCAAACCGATGATGTTCAGCCGTTTCTCGGGCGTCACCTCGGCGACGATCGCGACGATTTTCGACGTCCCCACGTCGAGGCCTACGATCAAGTTCTTTGCATCTCTGACCATGCGATTGTTGTCCCCTATCGCTTGCGTGCGGCGCGGTCCTGCCCTGCTCGTTTCGTCCCCGATTCCGCCATCCCAGGCAGCGCCACGGCAAAGCCGTTGCCATAACGCAGATCGACGCGGTTTACGTACCTGCCTGCCTTCTCGAGCCGGCCCACCGTGCGCGTGTAGTTCGCGATGAAGCGCCCGAGGCGGGCGTCGGGCTCGACGCGACCGAGGTCGATCACGACGCCGCTGCGCCCTGTGTTCAGTCGCCAGCCGCCACGCGGCGACAGGCTGACTTCGGAGATCGCGAGATTGATCGGCTTCAAAGCCTCGCCGAATTCGCGGAAGCGCGCCGTCACCTCCGAAGCGCTGCCCTCCGGGCCAGTGAACTGAGGCAGCTCGCCGTTGTAGTCGGCGCTGAACGTTTCGCCGCGGGAGTTGACCAGAGCGCTGTCGTTCCACCGCGCCAACGGCTCGTGTTCGAAGACGCTCACTTCGAGCCTCCCCGGCCAGGCGCGGCGCAGCGCAACGTCGCGTACCCACGGAACGCGCATTAGCGAAGCTCGCGCATCGGCAAGGCGCATTGTGAAGAACGTGCCCTTGAGTTCCTCGCGGATCGCAGCCTCGAGGAAAGCCGGGTTGGCGCGAACGAGCGGTCCCTGGACCACGACCTCGCGAAAGGCGAAGGCAGGCTGGCGCACCGCCCAGGCGGTGAGGCCCCACGTGAGCAGCGCCAGCGCCGCAAGCGTGATGATCGAGGCGGCGATGTTCAGTGCCCGCGCGTTATCCCACATGAGCGCTCCGCAGGATCTCGACGCAAAGATCGGGAAACGTAAGGCCCGCCTGCTTTGCTGCCATCGGCACTAGGCTGTGCCCGGTCATGCCGGGACAAGTGTTCACTTCCAGGAACGACCAGCGCCGGTTGGGCATCAGGATCAGATCGAGTCGACCCCAGCCGCTGCAGCCGACGATGCGGAAGGCGTACAGCGACTGCGCCTGGATGTCGCGCTCCAGTTCCGCGTCGATGCCGCAGGGACAGAAGTACTTGGTCTCGTCGGAGAAGTACTTGTGGTGGTAGTCGTAGTTTCCCTGCGGCGCCTCGATCCTGATGAGCGGAAGGGCGCGATCTCCGAGGATCGACGCTGTCAGCTCGGTTCCGCTCACGAACTCCTCGACGATCACCTGGTCGTCGTGTTTGGCAGCGACGGCGTAAGCGGCGGCGAGCTCGCCATGATCGACCTTGTCGACTCGGGTGATGCCGATGGTCGAGCCTTCGCGCGAAGGCTTCACGATCAGCGGCAACCCCAGTTCTGCGACGATCGACCACCAGTCGGTCGTCGCGTCGACTACGCGGTACCGCGGCGTCGGAATGCCCGACGCGAGCCACACCAGCTTAGTGCGCCACTTGTCCATCGCCAGCGCCGACGCCATCACGCCGCTGCCGGTGTAGGGAATCCCCAGGACTTCGAGTGCGCCCTGCACGGTTCCGTCTTCGCCAAAACGGCCGTGGAGTGCGATGAACACGCGATCGAAACCGTCGCGCCTCAATTCGTACACGGGGCGTTCCGCCGGATCGAAAGGATGCGCGTCGATGCCCCGGCTTTTGAGCGCGGCGACCACGGCGTTGCCCGAGAGGAATGAGATCTCCCGCTCGGAACTTGGCCCGCCCATCAGCACCGCTACTTTTCCGAACTCGCTCATGCGATTCCTGCGCTCCGCGTTCACACGACCCGTCGATGGGCGGTTGCTTCGCCCTCCCGCACCGGCTGCTCCGCAGCACCGAGTCGGGCTCGCCCCATGAGCACAGCGACCTTTCCGAACTCGCTCATTTCTCAGTCTCACCGATGATCCGCACCTCGGCTTCGAGGGCGACGCCGGTCTTTTCGACGACGACGCGTCGAACGTGGCCGATCAAGGCTTCGATGTCGGCGGCTCTGGCTCTGCCGTCCGGATTGACGATGAAATTGGCATGCTTCTCCGACACGCGTGCGTTGCCGATGGCATAGCCTTTCAAGCCGCAACTCTCGATCAACCGCGCCGCATGGTCGCCGGGTGGATTGCGGAAGACACTGCCGGCGTTGGGCAGATTGAGCGGCTGTGTCGCGACGCGCCTGGCCAGAAGCTCTCTGATTCGAGTGCGCGCTGCAGTCGAATCGCCCTGAGGAAACCGAAACCATGCCGCGGTAAAGACGCCGTCGAGCGCTGCGCCGCCCGCCCGATGCACCGTTCGATATCCGATCGAATACTCGCCCGGCATGCGAACCGCAAAATCACCTCCGCGCAGTAGCACTTCGACGCGCGCGACGTACTCCCATGTCTCGCCGCCATAGCAGCCCGCATTCATCGCCAGCGCGCCACCAACGGTGCCCGGGACGCCGGCGAGGAATTCCGCCTCCGAGCATCCATGAGCGGCGGCGAAACGAGCCACCTTCGGGCTTGCCACGCCCGCTTCGGCATAGACCAGCCCATCCGAGACTGCGAGTACGCCGCCCGGGTTGTGCATGAGAACAACCGCGCCGCGCACCCCTCCATCGCGAACGAGCAGGTTGCTCCCCAGGCCGATCACCGTCAGCGATTCGCCGGCGGGCAAGCTGCGCACGAACATGGCGAGATCGTCGCGGTCGGCTGGGATGTAAGCGACATCCGCCTTGCCGCCGCAGCGCCAGGTGGTGTGCTTGGCCAGCGGCTCGTCGCGCTTGAGCACACCTCGCAGGCCGGTGAAGTGGATTGGTTCGGACATCATCATGTCGCTGCGCAGAGCTGCTGCGGCACCTGGCCGATTGAGCCGGCGCCCATGGTGAGCACGACGTCGCCGTCACGGCCGATAGCCTGGATAGCCGCGGGCACGTCGGCGACGTCTTCGACAAAGACCGGCTCCACTTTTCCGGTGACGCGCAGCGCGCGTGCCAGTGCACGGCCGTCCGCAGCGACGATCGGCGCTTCGCCGGCAGGGTAGACGTCGGTGAGCACCAATGCGTCGGCGGTCGCAAGCACCCTCACGAAGTCCTCGAACAAGTCGCGCGTGCGGGTGTAGCGATGCGGCTGGAACGCAAGGACGACACGACGCCCGGGAAAGCTTCCGCGCGCGGCCGCGAGTGTGGCTTCCATCTCCGCCGGATGGTGGCCGTAGTCATCGACCAGGGTGAAATGCCCGCCACTTGCGAGCGCGATCTCGCCGTAGCGTTGAAACCGCCGTCCGACACCTTTGAACTCGGACAGAGCGCGGGCGATGGCCGAATCCGAAACGCCCACTTCACGGCCCACGGCGATCGCCGCGAGTGCGTTGCGGACGTTGTGCACGCCGGCGAGATTGAGCTCCACGCGCAGCGCCGCCGCGTTCGCTGCGGTAGCGACGAAACGCATGCGTCCCGCTGCATGCTCCAGGTCGATCGCGCGCAATTGTGCATCGTCAGCGAGGCCGTAGGTGACGATCGGCTTGGCGATCGAAGCGAGGATTTCGCGCACGTTGTCGTCGTCGATGCATAGCACCGCGGTGCCGTAAAACGGAAGGCGTTGGGCAAAGTTCACAAATGCTTCCTTGAGCCGGCCGAAATCGTGACCGTAGGTCTCCATGTGATCGGCGTCGATGTTGGTGATCACCGCCAGCACCGGCTGCAGCACCAGAAAGGAGGCGTCCGATTCGTCGGCCTCGGCGACCAGGAACTCGCCTTTGCCCAGACGCGCGTTGGCGTCGGCAGAGACCAGCTTGCCGCCGATGACGAAGGTCGGGTCGAGGCCTCCTTCGGCGAGCACGCTGGCGATCAAGCTAGTGGTAGTCGTTTTGCCATGCGTACCGGCCACCGCAATGCCCTGCTTGAGGCGCATCAGCTCCGCCAGCATCAGTGCGCGCGGAACCACCGGGATGCCCTTTTCGCGCGCCGTGAGCACTTCGACGTTGTCGGCGGTGACTGCAGTCGACACCACAACGACGTCGGCGCCCGCGATGTGTCCGGCGGCATGTCCGGCGCAGATGCGCGCGCCGAGCTCAGTTAGCCGGCGCGTGGTCGAACTGGCGGCGATGTCCGAGCCGCTGACCTGGTAGCCTTGGGTGAGCAGCACTTCGGCGATTCCGCTCATGCCTGCGCCGCCGACGCCGACGAAGTGCACGCGCTTGACCTTGTGCTTCATCGGATCTGCGCCACTGCAATGCAAGTGTCGGCAACACGCTGCGCAGCATCGGCCTTGCGCAGGGTGCGCGCGGCGATCGCCATCTTTTGCAGCGCTTCGCGAGTAGTGTTCGCGAGCCAGGCCGCCAGTCGTTCGGGCGTCAGGTCTTGCTGGAGAATCATTTCCGCGGCGCCTCGCCCCGCAAGCACCTGGGCGTTGTCGACCTGATGATCGCCGGCAGCGTAAGGAAATGGAACGAGCACGCTGCCGATGCCTACTGCTGCCAGCTCAGCGACCGTGGTCGCGCCGGCGCGGCAGATCACGAGGTCGGCCACGGCGTAGCGCTCCCCCATGTCGTCGATGAACGCGAGACATTCCGCGCTGACGCCCGCTTTTGAATATGCCGCGCACAGGGCGTCGATGTGCTTCTCCCCGGCTTGGTGGGTTACTTGCGGCCGCGCGGCCGCCTCGAGCAGCGAGAGTGCACGCGGTACGCATTCGTTGAGCGCAGCCGCGCCAAGACTTCCGCCGACGACCAGAAGCTTGAGCGGGCCGGACCGTCCCCTGAAGCGTTCCTCGGGAGGTGCCACCGCGGCAATGTCCGCACGCAACGGCGTGCCGACCCATGCGACCTTCTTGTCGCGGCCGGCGCCGAAGGTCGCGGGAAAACCGGTGAGCACGCGATCGGCGCCGAAGCGCAGCACGCGATTGGCGAGACCCGGCTTCGCGTCGAGGTTGTGAATGATCAACGGCACGTCCTGAGCGACCGCCATCAGTGCTCCGGGAAATGAAGCGAAGCCGCCGAAGCCGACCACGACGTTGGGACGCCGGCGCTGGATTACCTTGTGCGCCTGCCAGCACGCATAAAGAATGGCGTAAGGAGCAAGCAGCAGCCGCAGCAACCCCTTGCCGCGCACGCTGGCGAAAATGAGCCCCTCGAAGTCGATTCTGTGCCTGGGCACGATGTGCGACTCCATGCCGTCGCGAGTGCCCAGCCAGAACACGCGCCAGTCGCGTGCGATCAACTCGGCCGCGACCGCGAGCCCCGGGAAGATGTGACCGCCCGTGCCACCGGTGGTGATCATCACCGTGCCGCTCATACTGCAAAGCCCCTGAGGAGCCGCCGGTTCTCGTAATCGACGCGCAGCAGAATTGCGATCGCCATGCAGTTGACCACGATGCCGCTTCCGCCGAAGGATAGGAACGGCAGGGTGAGTCCCTTGGTCGGCAGCACGCCCATGTTGACGCCGATGTTGATGAACGCTTGCACGCCCAACCAAACACCGATGCCGTGCGCTATCAGCGCTGCGAATGGACGCTTGAGAAGGGCCGCCTGTCGTCCGATCGCATAGGCGCGGACCAGCAACCAGGCGAAGAGCGCGATCACAGCAACCACACCGACGAAGCCCAATTCCTCGGCAATCACGGCGAGGAGAAAGTCGGTGTGCGCCTCGGGCAGATAAAGGAGTTTCTCTACGCTCGCGCCCAGTCCGACGCCGAACCATTCGCCCCGACCGAAAGCGATCAGCGAATGCGAGAGCTGATAGCCCTTGCCAAGGGGATCGGCCCAGGGATCGCGAAAGCCGGTGAAGCGCTGCAATCGATACGGCGCGATCCACACCAGCAGCCACAGCGCGAACGGCAGCAGCAGACCTAGTCCGACCAGGAGACGCCCATCGAGTCCGCCGAGGAACAGGATGCCGAAGGCGATGGCGATGATAACCACGCAGGCGCCAAAGTCCGGCTCATGCAGAAGCAGCGTACCGATCGCGATCATGACCGCGAGCAGCGGAAGGAATCCGCGCAGCAGCGTTTGCTTGAGCGGCTGCTTGGCATGGAGAAAGTCTGCTTTTCGCACCGCGTAGCTCGCCGCGTACAGCACGACAAACAGCTTCATGAACTCGGAAGGCTGCAGGTTGACCACGGCGAGCGAAAGCCAGCGTCTGCTGCCGTTGACGGCCTTGCCGATACCGGGAATCAGCACCGCAACCAGCAGAATGGCGCCGAAGATGAACAAATAGGGCGCTACGCGCTGCCACACCTTGACCGGTACCTGAAAGGCGAGGAAAGCAGCGCCCAAACCGGCGGCTACGAACAGAGCATGCCTCGCAAGGAAGTACCATGGCCGGTAGCCGGTGTAGCCTGATGCTTCGGCGGTCGCGATCGACGCCGAGTAGACCATCACCAGCCCGATCGCAAGAAGCAGCAATGCCGTCCACGCGAGCGTTGCGTCGTAACTCGCCATCCGCGACACGCGTGGCGCTTTGAGCGGCGCGAACTGTGGAAAACTCGAGCGAAGCAGCCCATCTCTAGGCATGGGCGGCCTCACGTTGACGTGCTGCAATTGCAGCGCGGAAGCGCTCGCCACGCTCTGTGTAGTCGCGGAACATGTCGAGGCTCGCGCACGCGGGAGAGAGCAGCACGATGTCGCCGGGACGCGCGCGGGCGATTGCGTGTGCGACAGCGACTTCCAGGGTCGACGTCGTCTCCACAGGAATCTTCACACCGGAAAGAGCCGCAGCGATTACCGGTGCATCACGTCCCAACAGGATCACCGCGCGGCAGTGCTCTTCGACGCTACGCTTCAGAGGCGCGAAATCCTGGCCTTTGCCATCGCCGCCTGCGATGAGTACCGCCGGGCGGCCGGAACCTTCGAGGGCAGCCTGCGTGGCGGCAACCGTCGTCGCCTTGGAATCGTTGACGAACAGCACGCCGCCGATCTCGGCGACGCGTTCCATGCGGTGCGGAAGACCACGGAACTGCGCGAGCGTCGCAAGCACTCGCGCGTCGATCTCGGCCACGGTCGACGCGAGCGCCAGCGCGGCCAGCGCGTTGAGCGCATTGTGGCGTCCGACGAGCGCGAGATCGCTCGCGGCGATGAGAAGCGCGTCGCCGCGGGCGAGCCAGGGCACTTCGTGCGACACGACCATTCCCCACTCGTCTTCGCTCTGAGGCATGTCGGCGCCGAAGCTGTGCACGGTACGTCCTGGAAGGCGCATGGCGAGTGAGCGCGAATCGTCGCGGTTGAGCACCTGCTGTCCGCCGCCGGCGAACACTCGGGCCTTGGCGGCAGCGTAGACGTCCATGCCCGGGTAGCGGTCGAGGTGGTTCTCAGTGACATTGAGGACGGTGGCAACCGTCGGCTTGAGACTCGTCGTTGTCTCGAGTTGGAAGCTGGATAGCTCGACAACGAACACTTCGGGCCAGGGCTCGCCGCGTTCGTGTGGCGCCAGCGAATCGAGCACCGGCTCGCCGATATTGCCGACGACTTCGGTTTTGAGCCCCGCCGTGCGCAGCAACTCGCCGGTCAAGGCGCTTACGGTCGTCTTGCCGTTCGAGCCGGTGACGGCGATGAGCTTCTGCTCGGGCGGCAGCGCACGCGCGAAGAGTTCGACGTCGCCAACCAGCTCCGCGCCACGAGCGACGGCGTCGGCGATCACCTGCTGATCCTTGGAAAGGCCGGGGCTCAACACGATCATGTCCACGCCGGCGAACGTCTCATCGGTGAATGTGCCGGTGAGAATCGGCACGCGCGGCAACTCCGCGGCCAACCGCGCCGCGTTCGGCGGGGCATCGCGCGTGTCGGCCACCCGCACGCGCGCGCCATGCCTCGATGCCCAACGCGCCGCCGAAAGGCCTGTAAGCCCAAGACCGAGAATGACGACATCGCGGTTGCGTATGGACATCGCAGGGTCCTATCGCAACTTGAGGGTCGACAGCCCGAAGAGAACGAGCAGCATGGTGATGATCCAGAATCTGACGACGACCTGGTTCTCCTTCCAGCCTTTTAATTCGTAGTGATGGTGGATCGGCGCCATGCGAAACACGCGCCGGCCGGTCAGCTTGAACGACCCGACCTGGATCATCACCGACAGGGTCTCGACCACGAAGACGCCGCCCATGATGAACAGCACGATCTCCTGGCGCACGATGATGGCGATCGCTCCCAGCGCCGCGCCCAGAGCCAACGCACCGACGTCGCCCATGAACACTTCCGCCGGATAGGCGTTGAACCACAGGAATCCCAGGCCCGCACCGGCGATCGCGCCGCAGATCACGGTGAGCTCACCCGCGCCGGGTATGTGCGGTACGAACAGGTAGGAAGAGAAGTCGGCGCGGCCGGTGACATAGGCAAAGATGCCCAGCCCGGCGCCGATCATCACCGTCGGCATGATGGCCAGACCGTCGAGACCGTCGGTGAGGTTGACGGCGTTGCTGGTGCCGACGATCACGCAATACGACAGAACGATGAACCCCCAGACGCCAAGCGGGTAGCTCACTGTCTTGAAAAAGGGCACGATCAGGTCGGCCTTTGGCGGCAAGTCGAGGCTGAAGCCGCTCGCGAGCCACGCATAGAAGAGCTTCAGGAACTGCGGATTCGATTGCGCCGATACAGAAAAAGCGAGGTAGATAGCGGCGATCAAACCGATGATCGACTGCAGCAGGAACTTGCTGCGCGGCGAGAGTCCCTTGGGATTTCGGTGCACCACTTTGCGGTAATCGTCGACCCAGCCGATCGCTCCAAAGCCCAGCGTGACGAGCAGCACAACCCAGATGAACCGGTTGCGCAAATCAGCCCAAAGCAGCGTGGTGACTGCGATCGACACCAGGATCAGCGCGCCGCCCATCGTGGGCGTCCCCGCTTTGGCGAGATGCGTCCGCGGGCCATCGTCGCGCACGGCCTGTCCGATTTTGTACTCGGTCAGCTTGCGGATCATCCTCGGGCCGACGACGAAGGAGATCACCAGCGCGGTCATGGTGGCGAGTACCGAGCGCAGCGTGATGTAGCCGAACACATTGAAGGTGCGCACGTCGGCCGCGAACCAGTTGGCGAGCGCCAGCAGCATCAGTGCACCTCCGCGGGTGCGCCGTTCAATTGCGACACGACGCGCTCCATGCGCATGAAACGCGAGCCCTTCACCAGCACAGTGACACCCGACGCCAGCGAAGCACGCAGCGCATCGATCAGTTTCTCGATGCGTGCAAAATGCTGTCCGCCGGGTCCGAAGGCGGACACCGCATGCTCGGTGAGCACTCCCGTGCCGAACAACCGGTCGATGCCTGCCGCGCGTGCATAGCCGCCTACTTCGCGGTGGAACTCCACGCCCTGCTCTCCGACCTCCCCCATGTCGCCGAGCACCAGCCACCGTGGCGATGGTTCTCGCGATAGGACGGCGATCGCCGCACGCACCGAGTCGGGATTGGCGTTGTAAGTGTCGTCTATCACCGTGGCGCCGCCGGACAGCGTGCGCGTGCGAAGCCGACCCGCGAGCGGACGAAAGGCGGCGAGGCCCTCTGCCGCCGCCGCGAGGCTCGCGCCGGCAGCGGTCGCCGCGGCGATCGCGCCGAGCGCATTGGCGACGTTGTGGCGACCGGGCGCCTTTAGTTCGACCGTTACTGTTCCCTCGGGCGCAGCGACCTCGATCGCCGCGCCCCAGGACTCGGCGCGATAGCGCGCGCTCAGCGCCGCCGGAGCGCGCAAAGCGAAGTCGCGCACCGCGAGCATCGCGCCTTCGCTGTTGCGGCGGGCGATGACCTCGCGCCAGAACGACGCGTAATCATCGTCGGCGTTGATCACCGCGACGCCGCGGTGCGGCAGCGCGCTGAGCAGCGCCGCGTGCTCGGCTGCGACTTCGGCGACGCTGTGCATGAACTCCTGATGCTCGCGCTGCGCGTTGTTTATGAGTCCGATCGTCGGTGCCGCAATGGCCGCGAGCTCCGCCGTTTCTCCGACGTGATTCATCCCGATCTCGATCGCAGCAACACGATGCGCGGCGGCGAGGCGGAGCAGCGTCAGCGGCAACCCGATCGCGTTGTTGAGATTGCCCGGCGTGGCGAGCACGTGGTCTTCACCGAATTCCGCTCGGAGGATCGCGGCAACCATCTCCTTGACGGTGGTTTTGCCGTTGCTGCCGACGATCGCGACCACGGGCGCGGTGAAGATTCCGCGCCAGAATGCGGCGAGCACGCCCAGCGCACGGACAGTATCGGAAACCACGATCAACGACCCGCTCAACGCATCGGCGCGATCGGAGGCAACCATAGCGGCCACTGCGCCGCGGTGGAACGCCTGGCCGACGTAATCATGACCGTCGAAGCGTTCGCCTTTGATGGCGACGAACAGGTCACCCGGCCTCAGCGCACGCGAATCGGTCGTCACACCGGTGAACCACGCGTTACGGCCGCGCACCTGGCCGGAGACCGCTTCGGCCGCAGCCGCGGTGTCCATCATTGCCGGCTCCTCGATGCAAGCGCGCGCGACGCGTGGTCGGCATCGTGGAAGGGCTGGCGCACGCCGCCGGTCTCCTGGTAGGTCTCGTGCCCCTTGCCGGCGAGCAGCACAACGTCACCGGCCTTGGACTCGGCGATCGCGGTGGCGATTGCCGCGGCGCGGTCGAGTTCGACGGCGTATCGACGGTTGCCCCCTTCGCGAATGCCGTGGACGACCTCGCTGGCGATCGTGGCAGGATCCTCGCCGCGGGGGTTGTCACTGGTGACCACGACGCGATCGGCCAGCCGCGCCGCGAGGCGACCCATTTCCGGCCGCTTGCCGCGATCACGCTCACCGCCGCAGCCGAAAACGCAGATCAGCTCTCCGCCAGTTGCGACGGCGGGGCGCAAGGCGGCGAGGGCCTTCTCCAGCGCGTCGGGAGTGTGGGCATAGTCGACGACGACCAGCGGTAGCCCGTCGCCGCCGAAGCGCTGCATGCGTCCCGGCGGCGCTTGAGTTTCGCTTAAGAACGCCAGCGCACTCTCCAGAGGGATGCCACTGACCAGGAGCACCCCGAGCACGCCAAGAAGATTGGACGCATTGAATTCGCCGACCACGCGCGTACGCAACTCGCCTTTGCCCCAGGGGGTGGCGACGTTGAACGCCAGTCCTGTCGCGCTCGCCACCAGGCGGCCGCCACTCAAGTCCGCTGCGCCGAAGCCGTAAGTGAGCACCTTGCGCCCGCTGGCGCGCGCCGCATCGATCAGACTGCGGCCGAAGGAATCGTCGGCGTTGATCACGCCAACTCTCAAGCCTGGCCATGTGAACAACTGCGCCTTGGCCGCGCCGTATGCCGCCATCGTTCCGTGGTAGTCGAGATGGTCACGCGAGAGATTGGTGAAGAGGGCCACGGAGAACGTGACGCCGTTCACACGACCCTGGTCGACTCCGTGCGAAGAAACTTCCATGACCACGGCGTCGGCGCCCGCTTTTTTGAACTCGAGAAGCATCTCGTGCAGCAGCGTCGCGTCGGGTGTCGTGTTGAGCGCGGGCCGGATGGCGCCGAGCATTCCATTGCCGAGCGTGCCGATCACCGCGGTGCGACGTCCGGCGGCCTGCAATCCGGCAGCGATCCAGTGCGCGCAGGAGGTCTTGCCGTTGGTTCCGGTGACGCCCACCGCCCACATTTCGCGCGACGGATGGCCGTAGACGAAGTCGGCGACCGCCCCTACTTTGAACTTGAGGTGCTCGACCGGCAGATGCGTAACCGTCCAGCTCCGATCCCAATTGAATCCTTGCGGATCCCAGAGAACAGACCCGGCGCCGCGAGCGATTGCGTCGGGAATATAGGCACGCCCGTCCAAGTGCGTTCCCGGATACGCCGCGAAGGTGTCGCCGGGTCTTACGTCGCGGCTGTCGGAAGTAAGGCGCGAGATCGGCGTTCCCAGGCGCTCGACCAGCGCAGCAGGATCGGCGTCGACAGCGATCGCCGTGCTCACGTCTCTTCCCGGATGTCGGCGCCGTCGGGAGGCAGCACCACGTTGGTGACCGCCGCATCCGTGGGGACGCTGAGCAGGCGCAGCGCCGTTCCCATGACGACGCTGAACACCGGCGCCGCTACGCTGCCGCCGTAGTACTGTCCCGCTGCAGGCTCGTCGATCATCACTGCGACAATTAGGCGTGGATTCGAGGCCGGTGCAAAACCCACGAATGACGCGATGTACTTGTCGGTATACGAACGGCCTTCGAGCTTGTGGGCGGTGCCCGTTTTCCCCGCGACGCGATAACCGGCGACCTGGGCTCTGGGCGCGGTGCCGCCTGGTGCGACCACCATCTCCAGCATATGTCGCACTTCACGCGCGGTTTCCGGTGCGATTGCCGGATGGCCCGCCACTGGACCATCAAGTTTGAGCAGCGATACCGGTTTCAGTTCGCCATCGGTCGCGAAGATCGTGTAGGCGCGCGCGAGTTGCACGAGGTTCACCGATATCCCGTGTCCGTATGCGATCGTCGCTTGCTCGATTGGCCGCCAGCTCTTTGCTGGCCGCAACCGGCCGCCGACCTCGCCCGGAAAACCTGTACGCGGCGGCGCTCCGAATCCCGCGTCGGAAAGTGTCTGCCAGATGGCAGATGGTGGCAGGGACAAGGCAATCTTGGCGGCGCCGACGTTCGATGATTTCTGGATGACCTGCTCGACGGTGAGCACGCCTTCGCGATGAGCGTCGTGAATGGTCGCGCCGCCGATAGTCAGCGTTCCGGGCGCCGTGTCGATCACCGAATTCGGCGTGACTCGACCGGACTCAAGCGCTGCAGCGATGGTGAACGGCTTGAGCGTCGATCCGGGCTCGAAGGTGTCGGTGAGCGCACGGTTGCGCATACGTTCGCGCGCGGCGCGGGTGCGGCTGTTGGGGTTGTACGCAGGCCAGTTGGCCAGAGCGAGGAGCTCGCCCGTTTTCACGTCGAGCACGACCATCGCGCCGGCCTTTGCCTTGTTGGCTTCCACCGCGGCCTTGAGCTCGCGGAATGCCAGGTATTGCAAGCGGCTATCCAGAGCGAGTGCGAGATCGCGTCCCTCCTGGGGCGCGCGAATGCTGGCCACATCCTCGACCACATCGCCGCGGCGATTGATGATGACGCGCCGCGTTCCCGGCTTGCCGCCAAGCCACGATTGCTGCGCGAGCTCCATGCCTTCCTGACCGATGTCGTGATCGCCGGTGAAGCCAAGCACCTGGCTCATCACTTCGCCCGATGGGTAATAGCGCCAGTATTCGGTCTCGTCGTGGACGCCGGCGATGCGCAGCGCAGCGATGCGATCGGCAACCTCCGGTGGCACCGGGCGCTTCAGATAGACAAAGTCGGCGCCGCCGGCGAGCTTCTGTGAAAGACTTCCCTGCGGCATTTCCAAGGCCTCGGCAAGTGCCCTGATCTGCCCCGGCGTCGCCTCGACTTTGTCGGGCCACGCCCAGATCGCTTTGACAGGTGTGCTGATGGCGAGCGGTTCGCCGTAGCGGTCCATGATTCGCCCGCGATGCGCCGGCACTTCGATCGCGCGGCTGTAGCGCGAGCTGCCCTGCTCCTGCAGAAAGTCGTTATCGATCCGCTGCAGATAGAGCGAACGCCCGATGAGCGCGATGAAAAGCACGAGCATTCCGCCGAACACCAGCGACGCGCGCAGGGGCGGCAGTTTCAGCGGTGCCGACGCGCCCGCTCTCACCGCCCGCCTCCCTCGATTACCTCGATCCGGTCCGCGGAAGGAAGCTGCATGCGCAGCTGCTCGCGGGCAATCTTCTCCACTCGCGCCGGCACCGCCCATGTCGACTGCTCGATCTGCAGCTGGCCGTATTCGATTTCGTAGGCGCGGGTCTGCGCCTGCTCACGTTCGAGGTCGACGAAGAGCTTGCGCGCCTGATGGCGCGAGGTGACTAGCGACAGCGCACACACGACCAAGACAGCCAGCAAGACGAGGTTGATTCGCAACATCAGGCGAGAGGCCCTTCCGTGCGCTCGGCAACGCGCAGCGTGGCGCTTCGAGCGCGAGCATTGGCGGCGACCTCGGCCACGTCCGGCCGGATTGCACGACCGACCAGGCGAAGCGGCGGCTTGGGCAACGCCGCGGCGGCGATAGGCAGACGGGCGAGCGACGCGTCACCCCCGAAAGGCACACTATGACGACGCATGAATTGCTTCACCAGGCGATCTTCGAGCGAATGGAAGCTGATCACTGCGAGCCGCGCGCCTCGTGCGAGCCGCGGCAGGATGCGTTCGAGAACTAGCGGCAATTCCTGAAGCTCCTTATTGATGAAAATCCGAATCGCCTGGAAAGTGCGCGTGGCCGGATCCTGACGCCAATCACCCCGCGTGTGCGCGCCGACGGCTTGGGCCACGATCGAGGCCAGTTGCTTCGTGCTGACGATGGGCCCGTGCGCGCGAGCTGCAACAATCGCTCTTGCAATCTGTTGAGCAAACCGTTCTTCGCCATAGTCCGCGATTACCCCCTTGAGCTCGCTGGCGCTGGCGCGGGCGAGCCACTGGGCAGCCGATTCTCCGCGCGCGGGATCCATGCGCATGTCGAGTGGCCCATCGAGACGCAGGGAGAATCCGCGCGCCGCGTCGTCGATCTGTGGCGACGAGAGACCCAGATCAAGCAGCACCCCGTCGACTGTCGCGATACCTTCGTCGTCGAGCACCCGCGCGACGTCCGAGAACCAGGCGCGGTGAAACGAAAAACGCGGATCTCGCCAGCCGCGAGCGAGCGCTTGCGCACCCGGATCGCGGTCAATGGCGATAAGCCGGCCCGGAGGCCCCAGCTCGCGAAGGATGCGCTCGCTGTGTCCGCCACGACCGAAGGTTGCGTCGACGTACGTGCCGCCGGCTTGGATCGCCAGCGCAGCCACCGCTTGTTCGAGCAGGACCGGGATATGACCCGCATGGGGCATCAGGCCCTTTTCAGAGAGAAAAGCCGTCGAGCTCGGGCGGCAGGCCACCGGCCGGGAAGGCGACGGCGTGCGCAGTCTGCTCGAGCCATCTCGCTTCGTCCCATAGCTCGAACTTGTTGCCCTGTCCTACCAGCACGACGCGCTTGTCGAGCGCAGCGTATGTGCGTAGCGCCGGCGGCACGAGGATGCGGCCTGCGCCGTCAAGCTCGACATCGTCGGCATGGCCGACCAGCAGCCGCTGCAATCCGCGAATTTTTTCGTTGAAGCTCGACAGCGCCATCAGGCGCTTCTGGATTGGCTCCCACTCCGAGAGTGGATAAACGAGCAGGCAGTGACTGGGATCGGCGGTGAGGATGAGGCGCCCGTCGCTTTCGCCAGCTAGCGCGTCACGGTGCTTGGCGGGGACGGCCAGCCTTCCCTTGCTGTCCAGCGCCAGATGAGAAACACCCCGAAACACTGCTCGATCCTCCCCGAGGGCCTGGACTTGAGGTGAGTGCCCACTTTGACCCACTTTTTACCACCAATCGCCACTATAAGGAAGTGGAAACGGCAGGTCAACAACATTTTGGTGTCCGAACAAAGACTTAGCATCGATGTTGCATAAATGATGAATCTCTATGATAAATAATATGTTAGGTATTTTTTTATAGGTCGTTTATTAACTTCTCCTTGTAAGTTCGATCATTGGGGCGTCTGCGCTTCCCAGCCCTCAGAGGAGACGGAGGCGAGACCATGCCATTGGCATTAAGCTGCACGATCTGAAAACCCGTAGTACGGGGCCTCTCACAAACACTTACATCGCCGGCGTCAACGCGGCGGTCACGCCGCCGTTATCCGTACCATCGCGAGTTGCGGGAAGCCACCGAGGGAGCCGTGCAAGCGCCGCGCAAGGAGGGACTCATGCGATTTCCGTCATCCGCTGGAGCGGCGCGCGTCCTGTTGTTCGCCGCCTTGCTCATCGGTGCGTGGACTTCCGCCGCGGCGCAGGACGCGGCCAGCGCCTACGCCGACGCCGTGAGATTGCTCGAGCAATCGACTTTCGGCCCGAATCCCGCGCTGGTTGGCCACGTGATGGAAATCGGCGCGCAGGCGTTTCTCGACGAGCAATATGCCGCGCCGGCGAGCCAGTATCCGGTGCTCAAGTACGTGCCGGTTGGAGCGCAGGCGAGCTTCTGTCCAAGCGACCCCGATCCGACATGCGCTCGCGACTACTACACGCTGTTTCTGCTGCAGAACGCATTCTTCACCAACGCGCTCAACGGCGCCGATCAGCTCCGACAGCGGGTTGCATTCGCACTCTCGCAAATCCTCGTGACCTCCGGCATCACGGTCAACCTGGCGTACGGGATGGCCAGATACCAGCAGATCTTTCTCGACAGCGCGTTCGGCAACTATGAGGACATATTGACCAGGGTGACGCTGTCGCCGGTGATGGGCGACTACCTGAACATGGTCAACAACGACAAGCCAAGGCCCGGAGTGAATCCGAACGAGAACTACGCGCGCGAGTTGATGCAACTTTTTTCCATCGGCGTGTGGCAGCTCGATCAGGACGGCGCGCAGAAGCTCGATGCATCGGGCGCGCCGATTCCGACGTATGGCCAGGACGAGATCGAAGGCTTCGCCCACGCGTTCACCGGCTGGACCTATCCCGTGCTGCCCGGCGTCCCCGCGCGAATCCACAACCCGAAAAACTTTCTCGGCGACATGGTGCCTGTCGACTCCAATCACGACAAAAACGCGAAGCTGCTGCTCAACGGCTCCGTCCTGCCCGGCGGACGCACGATTCAGGCCGACCTCGCCGCCGCGATTCACGACGTCTTCATGCATCCCAATGTCGGCCCGTTCATCGGCAAGCAGCTCATTCAGAAGCTGGTAACCGGCGATCCGAGTCCTCAATACGTGAGCCGCGTCGCCGCAGCATTCAACGACAATGGCCAGGGCGTGCGCGGAGACATGAGGGCAGTCGTCACCGCGATTCTCACCGACCCGGAGGCGCGCGGCGCGGCAAAGGCTGCTACGGGGTACGGCAAGCTGCGCGAGCCGGTACTCTGGATGATCGCGGCGGCACGCGCGGTGAACACGCAAAGCGACGGTGCGTTCTTCGCACAGCAGAGCGCTCAGCTCGGACAGCCGCTGTTCTATCCGGCGTCGGTTTTCAACTATTACCCGCCGACCTATCTGCTGCCCGACACCGATCACATCGCACCGGAATTCGCTATTCAGAATTCGAGCACGGCAATCGATCGCTACAACTTCGCCAACGCGCTTTCGTTCGGGACTATCGCGCCGCTTGCTACTCTCCCCGGCGCCGTCGGCACGACGCCCGATTTCGGGTGGTTGGCGGCAGTCGCCGGCGATACGACTGCACTGCTCGACCAGCTCGATGCGCTGATGATGCACGGAACCATGCCGGGAGCGATGCGCTCGGCGATCCGCGGCGCGGTCGAGGCCATCCCCGCTGCCAATGCGATGCTGCGAGCGAAGACCGCGTTCTACCTGGTGGCGACCTCGGCGGAATATCAAGTGGAGCGCTGATCATGAAAACGGATCAATCCGATCGCCGCGCTTTCCTGCGCAATCTCGGCGCGCTCTCGACGTTCGGGCTCGCGACGCGACTCGACCTGCTGAGCCTGATCGCTGCAGCGAGCGCGCAGCAAGCGGCCGATTACAAGGCGCTGGTGTGCGTGTTCATGTTCGGTGGCAACGACGGCAATAACACCGTGATACCTATCGACAGCGCCGGCTATGCGCAATACGCCGCGGTGCGGCCGGCCTCGTCCGGCATCAATCTGGCGCAGGCTTCGCTGCTGCCGATCCAGCCGTTGAACTTAGGCACACCCTTCGGGCTGCATCCGGCTCTCGCCGAGGTGGCGACCCTTTTCGCGCAGAGCAAGCTGGCGATTCTTGCCAATGTGGGAACGCTGATCCAACCGACCACCAAGGCACAGTACGACGCGGGCGTCCGCCCTGATTCGCTCTATTCGCACGCCGATCAGCAGGCGCAGTGGCAGAGCTCGATCTCCGACGCCGCTTCGGGGACGGGTTGGGGAGGACGCATCGCCGACCAGGTCGCGCCGCTCAATGCAGCCACCGGATTCCCGGTGATTACCTCGCTCGATGGCACGGTTCTGTTCACCACCGGGAGCAAGACCTCGCCGCTCGCGATCCCCGTGAGCGGCAGCTTCGCCCTCGCGGGCTATGGCACAGGCGCGATTTCCGCAGCCCGCCTTAACGCGGTGCAACAGCTGCTCGCGCTTCCTTCGGCCAACGCGTTCGTGACGGGCGCGAACACGATCGCTGCGCAGGCTCTGCAGCTTTCGGCAACCGTCAACCCGATACTCGCCAACCCAAATTCGATCGTGGCGCCGATTTTCGCAGCGCTCAAATCGAACATCGCCGGTCAATTGCTCCAGGTGGCGAAGATGATCGAGGCGCGCGCGGCAACCGGCGCGCGGAGGCAGATCTTTTTCGTGCAACTCGGAAGCTTCGACACTCATGGCGATCAGTTGAATCGCCAGCAAAATCTGTTCGCCGATCTCTCGCCCGCGCTCAAGGCCTTCTACGACGCGACGGCTGCGCTGGGCGTCGCCGCGCAGGTGACCACGTTCACGCTCTCGGATTTCGGCCGTACCTTTCAACCCGCATCGGGTGGCGGAACCGACCACGCCTGGGGCAGTCACCACTTCGTCATGGGAGACGCGGTCAAGGGAGGCGTGTTCTTCGGCGACTATCCACAACTCGTGCTCGGCGGCCCGAGCGACGCGGAGAGCGAAGGGCGGTGGTTGCCGACGACGGCAGTCGATCAGTACGGCGCGACGCTCGCGAGTTGGTTCGGTGTGCCTTCTTCCAGCCTTGACGCCGTGTTCCCCAATCTGGCCAAATTCGCGTCGGCCGATCTCGGCTTCATGAGCTAGGGAAGCTCTTCAGAGGTTTCCCAGAGCTTCCTGCGATTTCGGCGGCCAAAGCTCACACGCGCAACAACTGCTCCGTTGCCGCTCGGTCAACCGCGGCACCCGCTTCGCTGAACAGGCTAAGCGCGGACGTCGCGTCGGCGTGCGCGCTGTCGCGATCTCCTTGATCGAGCTCAAGCCTCGCTCGGTGGTACAGCGCCCGCCCGAGCTCGAGCTGGCTGCCGCAGTGGGTGAACGTGTCGAGTGCTTCGCCGAATGCTCCAAGAGCCTCGTTCTGCTTGTGTTGCGAGTGGAATAGCTGCGCCTGCACCCTGCGAGCGAGAGCCCAGTAGTGAGGCGCCTTGGCGAACTGCGCTAGCGGCAGAGCCCGATCGATGAGCTGTTCGGCCTCCGTAAGCCGTCCCGCCGCTAGAAATGCTTCCGCTGCCCGGGCGATGATCATGTTGCGTGACACGCCGTTTTCAGTCTCGCGAGTGAGCGGCACGTACTGCTCATAGCAGTCGATCGCGGTGGCAAGGTCGCCGCGCATCATCGCGGCGTAGCCAAGGCCGTTCAGAGCCCAAGCGGAAAGCAAGAGCTGGTTCAACTGCTGCGAGCGCTCCCAACCGCGCTCGGCGTGCGAGCGCGCTGCTTCGTGCTCGCCCAGATCGGCAGCAACGATGGCAGCTACCGGCTGGAGCCAGGTCGCCAGGCGCGCCTCACCGATATGCTCGCACACAGCCAGCGCTTCGAGGACTGCCGTGCGGCAGAGAATCAGTTTCCCTTGACCGTGCAGTCCCTGAGAGCGACAGAATCCGGCCCAGGCGCTGCGCGCGAGCGAGCCGATCTTGCCTGCCCATTCGTGATCCTGCTCGGCGAATGCGAGCGTCTCGTTCCATTGCCCGCGTCCCGCCGCGTTTTCCGCAAGGAACTCGTCGCCCAGTGCAATCGCCAGGGGAAAGTTCTTGCGCTCTCCAAGTGCTACGCTGGTGCGCGCCCACCGGTCGCTCTCATCGTACTGCAGCAGATGCTGGTGCGCGCCGGCGAGGTAGGTGTAGACGTTGCACAGGGTCGGAGCATCGTCGAGCGGTTCCGCAAGCCGTCGCGCTCTTTCCAGAAACTCGATGGCTTTGTTGTGCTGCGTCTGATAGTGGTAGTACCGGCCCACCAGAGCGGTCGCGAACGCCAGCGCATTGGTCTGAGTACTCGGGTCGAGTTCGACGAGAGCCTGTTCCAGGCTTTCAAGTCCCCTTGGATCGCCAATCGGCGAATAGGCGTCTCCAACCTTCGCCTTGAGTTCGGCGCGCCGTTCCCGGGTCGTTGCGCGGTCGAGCGCGCGCACGTAACTCTGCACGGCCGGCTGGATGGTCCCCCGCGCATCGTGGATGTCCCCCATCCGCTCGTCGATCGCCACGGTCTCGTCGGTCCGATTCAACGCTTCGGCCGATTCGCGCGCCTGCTCGAGGAACTCCAGCGCCTCGTCGTGAGCGAACACGCGCTCGGCATTCTGCGCGGCCTGCAGCGAATACTTGAGCGCCTGATCGAGAGCGCCGGCTTGGGCAAAGTGATACGCCAGATCAGGCGCGTGATCGTCAGTAGACATTGCATTTTGTCGACTCGCCGGAGCATAGAGCTCCTCCAGCGTTTCGCCGATGTGCTGGTGCAGCCGTCGCCGGCGGATGGGATTCAACTCCTCGTAGAGAACCTCCCGGATCTTGTCGTGGGTGAACGCGAAGCTATCGTCGCCCTGCAAACCCGCGCCCGATCCGTCGCGCCTTGCGCGGATGAGCTGCGCCGCGCTCGCCTCGTCGAGCGTGTCCAGAACCTGATCTTCGGTCGCGGAGCAAACCGCAGCCAGTTCACGGAATGGAAAAATCTTGCCCAGTGCCGCCGCGGTCCGCAGCGTGTCCACGGCGCCGTCGCTCAGGCGATTGAGCCTGCGCCCGATTGCCTCCTTGACGCTCTGCGGGATTGCGAGCTCGTGCGTTGCCTTTTGCGCCCAGCGATCCTGCTCCCGGTAGATCTGTCCCTGCTCGACCAGCGACTTGACGACCTCCTCGATAAAGAATGGATTGCCCTCGGTTTCGCGAAACAGCGCGGAGGCAAAATCCTCCGAGATGCTTTCCTGACCGAACATCGCCGCGAGCAGCGCGCCGGTGTCGGTGCGTGAGAGGCGGCCGAGTGCGATGCGAGTCACCAGTCGTTCGCGGTTCCAGTCCACCAGTGCAGAAGCCAGGGGGTGAGCCCGGTCGAGCTCGATCTCGCGATATGCGCCGAGCACCAACACACGGTCGCTGCGCAGATGTCGCAACAGATATTGCAGCAGAGACAGCGTTCCCTGATCCGCCCAATGCACGTCGTCGATGAACAGGAGCAGGCCCCTTGCCGCGGCGAGCGACTGCAGGAAACGAGCGGCGTTGTCGAACAGGCGAAGGCGCTCCTCGGAAGGCGACAGCGGTGCGTTGGGGGCGAGGACACCGAGCTTGGTCTCGATCTCGGGCGCGAGCTTGGCGATTTCGGGTGCGGTTGCACCCAGCGTCACGCGCAACGCCTGAGCGCTTTGCACATGGACCCAATCGCGCAGCGCCTCGACGATCGGGAGATACGGTGTCGTCGCCTCGTATTCGTAACAGCCGCCGCGCAGCACGGTCGCGCCAACCTGCTGCGCCTGGGCAATCAACTCCTGCGCGAGACGCGTCTTGCCGACACCCGGCTCTCCGGACAGCAGCACGAGCTGTCCGCGCGCCTGCTGCGCTCGCTCCCAGTGCGAAAGGAGTTGTCGCGACTCGGCTTCACGTCCGACGAGACGACCTCGCACCAGCTGCTGCAGCGGCGCCGCCGATGAAGCGCCCGCGGCCTCGACTCGCAGAGGCGGAAATTCCGCAGGAAGATCCGCTGCAACCAACTGGTAGATGTTCTCGGCCTCGCTTAAGCCGCGCAGCTTGTGCGGCCCGAGGTCGCGCAGCGTCGTGCCGGCCGGCAATTGAGCGTTGACGTGTTCCGCAGTGGTCGACGAGAGCAGCGTCTGGCCGCCATGTCCTGCCGACGTGACGCGCTGAACGCGAATGAGAGTAAGAGAGGATGCGTACTCGCCGTTGTGGATCTCGGCTGCGCCCGTATGCAGGCCCATGCGGACGCGAACAGCGCCGATCTCTTCCCAGCGCTCCCTATGCAGCGCGCGCTGGGCGTCGAGTGCGGCGGTAAGCGCATCCGCGGGATGAGTGAACACCGCGCAAAACGCATCGCCAACGACCTTGAACACCTGACCGCGACGCGCGACGATGGCCTCATGCAGCAGGGCGTGATGGCGTTCGAGCGCCACCTTCATCGCGACGGGGTGATCCTCGATGAGACGCGTCGAGCCCTCGATGTCAGTGAACAGAAAGGTGACTGACCCGCCGGGGAGGTTCATGCGTACTCGCGCTCAAGTCCCGCAGTTGCAAGCGACTTGCGGCACGCAGGATGAGCGAGCCGATGGCGCCGATCGGAGCGAATCACGATGTTCGGTGGCGCGCCCGACAGGAGTCGAACCTGTGACCTTTGGCTTCGGAAACCAACACTCTATCCAACTGAGCTACGGGCGCACGGGCAGGCATTCTACGCGCCGTGCCAGAGCGCGTCCATCGAGCGTTCGCAGTTTTTAGCCTGCCAAGCGTGACGATATAATGCGCGCTTTGTCATGCGGGAGCGCTTCGAGACGGTCGGAAGCTCCCAATCCCAGGACACCGCAATGAGCGCCGCACACGACGAGCACACCTCTTTTATCAAGACGCCGAAGCAGCTCGCGATCGTTGTCGTTCTGGCGTTCGCCGTTCCCATCGCGCTCTTCGCGCTGCTCTCGCAACTCGTCACAGGCATCCGTCCTACGGGCAGCACCGATTCGGAGAGTCGCGTGCTTTCGCGCATCGAACCGGTCGGACAGGTAACCTTGGCCGAGGCAGGCGCGCCGGCGGGCAGCAAGACTGGTGAGCAGGTGTTCCAGACGGTGTGCCGCGCTTGCCACGAAGCGGGGCTGGCAGGCGCGCCTAAGGTCGGAGACAAAGCGGCGTGGGCTCCTGCTATCAAAAAAGGTTATGCCACGCTCGTGCAGCACGCCATCAACGGCTTTGAGGAACCTGGCAAGGTCATGCCGCCCAAGGGCGGTACGCCAGATCTTGCCGACATCGAAGTCGAGCGCGCGGTGGTTTTCATGGCCAATCAATCGGGCGCCAGTTTCAAGGAGCCGGCAGCGCCGGCCGCCACGAGCAGCACGGGTGGCGCAGCGGCAGCTCCAGCGACTGCGCCCGCTGGCGGAGCGACCGCTGCACCAGCTGCCGCTACAACCGCGAGCGCTGCAGCTCCTGCCCCCAAAGCCTCCGGCCCGCTCGATCTCAAGGCTGCCGAGGCGCTGATGGCCAAGGATGGATGTTCGGCCTGCCATGCGGTCGACAAAAAAATCGTGGGACCCGCGTATCAGGATGTGGCTGCCAAGTACAAGGGCGATTCGGGTGCGCTCGCCAAGCTCACCCAGAAGGTGAAGGCCGGCGGCTCGGGCGTATGGGGCCAGGTTCCCATGCCTCCGAATCCTCAAGCATCGGACGAGGATGTGAATGCGCTGGTGACCTGGATCCTCACGCTGAAGAAATAATCGCGCCTTTTGAGGCGCGTGCGCGTTAACCGGAACTCCATCGCGCATGAGCCATTACGTCGTCGGCGACATCCAGGGTTGCCACGCCGAATTCAGCCAACTCCTCGACCTTATCGCTTTCGATCCCGCGAGCGATCGTCTGTGGCTGGTTGGCGATCTGGTCAATCGCGGCCCCGACTCACTCGCTGTCCTGCGCGCGGTAAAGGCATTGGGAAACGCCGCGGTCACTGTGCTTGGCAACCACGACTTGCATTTGCTTACCGTGGCCGAAGGACACCGTCAGCTTCACAGCCACGACACGCTGACGCCGATCCTCGATGCTCCGGACCGCGAAGAGCTGCTCGCGTGGTTGCGCACGCGGCCGCTGGTCGTCGGCGAAGGCGATCTGCTGATGGTGCATGCGGGACTGCTGCCGTCCTGGACAGCTTCCGCTGCGCTGGCCTACTCACGCGAAGTCGAGGCGGTGCTCGCCTCGGACAAGCACAGCGATTTCTTGCGCGACCTCTACGGAGACAAGCCTTCGCGCTGGTCAGACTCGCTTTCAGGCTACGATCGCTTGCGCGTGATCGTGAACGTGTGCACGCGGCTCCGGTTCTGCAGCGCCAACGATGCGCTCGAGCTTTCAGAGAAGCGCGGGCCTGAGCACGCGCCGCCCGGCTATGCGCCCTGGTACGAGCATCCGCAGCGAAAGTCAGCCGCCGTCACGGTTCTTTGCGGACACTGGTCGGCGCTGGGTCTGCTTCTCGCCTCACGGGTCATGATGCTTGACTCGGGTTGCGTCTGGGGCGGCACGCTGACGGCGCTACGCGTGGATGATTGGCGCGTGTTCCAAATTCCAAGCCGAGCTCCGATCGATCCTGTGCCGCGGGAGTAGGTTGCGCTGACGCCGTCCTTGCTACCAGAGCGATCCACCGAAGTGATCCGTGTATCGCTTCGCCAGCCGCTCGCGGTCGATGGTATGGTTCTGTCCGCCGCGTGAACCGATCTTGACTGAGCCGAGCAAGGACGCGAGCCTGCCGGTTCGCTCCCAGTCCCATCCTTGCGCGATGCCGTAGAGGAGGCCCGCTCTATACGCGTCCCCGCAGCCGGTCGGATCCATTACCACGACGGGTTTTACCGCAGCAATGTCGAGGGTGCGCCCGTCGACGTGGATGCGCGAGCCTTCAGCGCCAAGCGTGACGATGAGCGCGTCTACCCTTTGCGCAATCTCGGCCAGTGAGAGGCCGGTACGTTCCGAAAGCAGCCTACCTTCGTAGTCGTTGACTGCCAGGTACTGCGCGCAATCGATCATCTCGACGAGCTCTTCGCCCGAGAAGAGCGGAAGGCCCTGCCCGGGATCGAACATGAACGGGATTCGCGCCGCGTGGAAATCGCGCACGTGTGAGCGCATGCCCTCGCGCCCGTCGGGGGCAACGATGCCGAGCGCGATGCCCGAGACGTCGCTTATGCGATTGACGTGCGAGTGATTCATCGCGCCGGGATGAAAAGCCGTGATCTGGTTGTCGTCCAGATCAGTGATGATGAATGCCTGCGCGGTGTACGTGCCCTCAACCGCACGCACCCCATCGCTGGCGATGCCCAGCGATGAAAGCCGCTCGGGATACGCGCGATCGTCGCCGCCGATCGTCGCCATGACGACCGGCTCCCCGCCGAGTGCCTTGAGGTTGTAGGCAATGTTGCCTGCGCAGCCGCCCCATTCACGACGCATCTCGCCGATCTGGAAGGACACCGATAGCACGTGCGTCTCACCCGGCAGGATGTGGCGAGAGAAACGATCCGGGAAGACCATGATGGTGTCGCTCGCGAGTGAGCCGCAGATCAGCGTACGTGGGGCAGTCATCCTTCAGCTCTATGGGTAGTTGTGCCGCTTTTAGGTCGAGGCGTCGCGGCCGATCTCTCGGACGATGAACTGCTGCCTGCGCGATACGGCCAGCGCCTCGGGCACGCCGCGGAGCAGGACCTCCCAATGCGCGTCCCCGTCGGCGCTGACGCGGCGCTCGAATCCGCGGATGGCGCTGCGCGCCACCAGGCAGTTGCGGTGGATTCGTACGAACCGCGGACCGAACTCTTCCTCGAGCTTAGTGAGCGACTCCTCGAGCAGGTACTCCCGGTCAGCGGTGCGGATCGTGATGTATTTGAGTTCCGCCTTCAGATACACGACCTCGTCGATAGGCACCAGCACCACCCGCGAGCGCTCGGTTACCGAGAGAAAGCGGCGTGCGGAGGACGGCAGCCGGTTCAACTTGGCGTCGGACAGCGGCCTTAAGCGAGGAACCTTGTCGAGCGCCGCAAGCAGCCGCTGCACGCGCACCGGCTTCACCAGGTAATCGATGGCGTGCACCTCGAACGCGGCGATCGCATGCTCGTGATACGCGGTGGTGAAAATAAGCACTGGGGGTGTGGGGAGCTTGAGCAGATGGCGTGCCAGCTCGATTCCGTCCATGTCCGGCATGTGAATGTCGGTTAGCACGAGGTCTGCCAAGGTGGTGCTCAGCAAGGTGAGCGCCTCCTGGCCGCTGGCCGCTTCTCCGACGACGAGCAGCGGCACTGCGCTATTGCAATCGTCGAGCACCTCGCGCAGCCGGTGCCGCGCCGGCGCCTCGTCGTCGACGATGAGCACTTTGAGCGGCGCGTCAGGCACGCACCGCCTCGCTCTCTGTCCCCGTTCGGTAAGGCATGCGGATGTGCACTTCGTAGCTCTCCCGGTTCACTTTGCTCTCGAGGCTCGCCTCTGCGTCGAAGTGCAGCGCCAGCCTTTCACGGATGTTGGCCAGCGCCATCTTGTTTCCGCCATGGTGGCGACCGCCCGATTGATAGGGATTGCGCAGAATCGCATGCACCTCGCCGCGCCGCAGGAATATGTTAATCGCGATCACCCCGGGTGCGCTAGACGGCTCGATGCCGTGATAGACCGCGTTCTCGAGCAATGGCTGCAGCACCAGCGGCGGAACCAGCGCGTCGCGGGGCATGTTGTCGATATGCCACTCGATGCGCAGCCGGTCGCCGAGGCGCAATTTCTCGAGATCGAGGTATTGCCGGCACAGCGCAACCTCGTCGAGAAGGGGAGCGAGCTGGCGGTTGTCGCGCATGAGCACCCTGAACAGGTCGGCCATGTCTTCGAGCGCCGACTCGGCTCGTCTGGGCTCGCTGCGCATCAGTGACAAGACCGCGTTGATGCTGTTGAACAGGAAATGCGGGCGTATGCGCGCCTGGAGCGCCTGCAGCCTGGCTTCCGCAATCGCCGGCGACAGCGCCTTGGTGCGCAGCGCGAAGTAATACAGCAGCGACGCGGTGATCAGCAGGGCGAGGAAGAGGCGCCGCAGTAGCACACCGGTGGTCACCTCCGAAAACATTGCCGCCATCGCCGTGTTGAACGCGAGGCTTACGCCGAGAGTGACCGCGAGAATGGTAGCTGCGCCCACGCCGTAGGGAAGCTCTTCGAGCCACGGCGCAGCCGCGTAGAGGATGAGCAAGGCGAGCAGGAGCTGCGGCTCGACGATGGCCGTAGCCTGCACCCATGCGTCGGAAACGGTGCTCCAGCGCGTCTCGCCGACCAGCGCGGCGATGAGCACCACCGCGTTGACCGCGAGCAGAATGCGCAGAACCGTGCCGAGATTCCGAAGTTCCGGCAGCGCAAGAGGGATCCGGTTTTGATTTATAATGGCGCGCATTGTTTGCTGCTCGGAACAACGTCGTCGAGATGGCGTTTCCGCGAGCCTGAGGCAATCCGCTGTTTGCCGCCCGGCTATTGTGGGGAAGAGGTCCGGGTGAGGCAAGCCATGTCAAACAAACGCGATCAGGACGACAGGCGAGCGAAAGGCTGGTCCGGTCGCTTCAGCGAGCCGGTCGATGAGCTCGTCAAGTTGTACACCGCATCCGTCGACTTCGATCAGCGGCTTGCCAACGCTGACATCGACGCCTCGCTTGCCCACGCCCGCATGCTCGGCGCGAGCGGAATATTGACTGCAGCCGACGTCTCTGCCATCGAGCACGGCCTTGCGGAGATTCGCGGCGAGATCGAGCGCGGAGAGTTCAAGTGGTCGCGCGATCTCGAGGACGTCCATCTCAATATCGAAAAGCGCCTTGTCGCGCTAATCGGGGACGCCGGAAAGCGCCTGCACACCGGCCGCTCGCGCAACGATCAGATCGCAACGGATCTGCGCTTGTACGTCCGCGCAGCGATCGACTCGATCGCCGCCTCCATCGCCGGCTTGCGCGGAGCGCTCCTCGACCTGGCGGAGAAGCATGCAGCGACGATCATGCCGGGTTTCACCCATATGCAGGTGGCACAGCCGGTGACCTTCGGCCATCACCTGCTCGCTTACGACGCGATGCTCTCCCGCGATTCGGGCCGCCTTGCCGATTGTCGCGCAAGAGTGAACATGCTTCCGTTGGGCAGCGCTGCGCTCGCGGGCACATCTTTTGCCATCGATCGCGACCGCGTGGCGCGCGAGCTCGGCTTCGATGGTCTTTGCGCCAACTCACTGGACGCCGTATCCGACCGCGACTTCGCCATCGAATTCGCCGCGGCTGCCGCTCTCGTCATGACGCACTTGTCTCGCTTCGCCGAAGAGCTCGTGCTTTGGTCGAGTCCGCGCTTCGGTTTTGTGCGCCTGGCTGACCGCTTCTGCACCGGCAGCTCCATCATGCCGCAGAAAAAGAATCCCGACGTGCCCGAACTGGTGCGGGGAAAGACCGGGCGCGTTTTCGGCGATCTCGTCGCGCTGCTCACGCTGATGAAGGGTCAGCCGCTCGCCTACAACAAGGACAACCAGGAAGACAAGGAACCCGTGTTCGACGTTGTCGACACGCTTGGGCCGACGCTCCAGATCATCACTGCTCTAGTTGCCGAGGGCATCGAAGTCGATGCGAAGCGCATGCGCTCGGCGGCGAGAGAAGGTTTTGCGACGGCGACGGATCTCGCCGACTATCTGGTACGCAAAGGACTACCGTTCCGTGACGCTCACGAAGCGGTAGCTCAGGCGGTGCGCCACGCTGAAAGCCAGCAGCGCGATTTGAGCGAGCTTTCGCTCGCGACGCTCAAGCGCTTCTCACCCTTGATCGACGAGGACGTCTACGCCGTGCTCACCCTCGAAGGGTCGGTCGCGAGTCGCGCTCATCCTGGCGGAACCGCGCCGGAGCAGGTTCGCGCCGCGATTCAAGCCGCACGCGCGAGTCTCAAGCGCAACTAAACTCAAAGGAGCTCAGATGGGCGGCAAGCGAGTCGCATTCCTCGGCCTGGGCGTGATGGGCTTTCCGATGGCAGGCCATCTCGCGCGTGCCGGCCACCAGGTGACGGTGTACAACCGCACCGCCAGCAAGGTGGCCCTCTGGGTTGCGAAGCACGGCGGCAAGTCCGCGGCGACGCCGGCGCTTGCGGCGGCCGAAGCCGAAATCGTGCTGATGTGCGTAGGCAACGATAATGACGTGCGTTCGGTCGCCTTGGGTCCGCAAGGAGCGCTCGCGGCGATGAGCAAGGGCGCGATCCTGGTCGATCACACCACCGCGTCGGCCAGCGTCGCACGCGAGCTCTACACCGCGGCAAAGCAGCGCGAAGTGCAATTCCTCGACGCGCCGGTCTCGGGCGGCCAAGCCGGCGCGGAGAACGGTCAGCTGACCATCATGGTGGGCGGCGACGCAGAGGTCTTCTCCGTTGCCCAGCCGGTCCTCGGAAGCTATGCCAAAGCCGTCACCCTGATGGGAGCCGCGGGTGCCGGGCAGCTGACCAAGATGGTGAATCAGATCTGCGTTGCTGGAGTGATCGAAGGACTCGCCGAAGGCATCAACTTCGCGGCGCGCGCGGGCCTCGACGTCGAGCGGGTTCTCGAAGTGATCTCCAAGGGTGCTGCCCAATCCTGGCAGATGGAAAACAGGGGCAGGACCATGGCGGCGGACAAGTTCGATTTCGGCTTCGCCGTCGACTGGATGCGCAAGGACCTGGCGATCTGCATGGCCGAGGCCCGCAACAACGGCGCCGCGCTGCCGGTCATCGCCCTGATCGATCAGTTCTATTCACGCATCCAGGCACGCGGCGGCGGTCGCTGGGACACCTCGAGCCTGATCCGGCTGTTGAGCGACAAGGACTAAGTTCCCGCTGCGCGCACGTGGCAGCGCTCGCCGCCGACATAGGTCGCGGCGATGGCACGGTCATCGCCGAGCATCATCAGCACGAACAATTCTTCGATCAGCCCTTGAGCGCGTTCCATGCGTCGTGCCATCAGCGGCGTCGCGGCGGCGTCGAGCACGACGAAATCCGCGGGCTTGCCTGGCGCGAAATTGCCCAACCGGTCTTCCAGTCCGAGCGCCCGGGCACCTCCGAGGGTAGCCAGGTAGAACGCGCGCAAAGGCGACAAGCGCTGGCGCGCGAGCTGAGCCACTTTGTAGCTTTCGGCAAGCGTGCGCAGCATGGAAAAACTGGTCCCTCCGCCGACATCGGTGCCGATCGACACGTGGACGCCGTGCTCGAGCGCCGCGTCGAGATCGAATAGCCCGCTTCCCAGAAAAAGGTTCGATGTCGCGCAGAACGCCATCGCCGCACCCGTTTCGGCCATGCGTCGCCGATCGTGGGCGTCGAGGTGGATGCAATGAGCGTAGACCGCGCCTCGGCGCACCAGGCCGTAGCGATCGTAGACATCGAGGTAGCTGCGGCTCCAGGGAAACAACTCGGCCACCCAGCGCACTTCGTCCATGTTCTCGGCCACGTGCGACTGCATGAGCACGCCTCGATGCTCGTCAAGGAGCCTCCCCGCAAGCTCGAGCTGGCGCTCGGTCGAGGTCGGCGCAAAACGCGGCGTTACGGCGTAGAGCAGCCGGTCCCGGCCGTGCCAGCGGCGGATCAGCTCCAGACTTTCGGCATAGCCCGACTCGGCCGTGTCGCGAAGGTACTCGGGACAGTTGCGGTCCATGAGCACCTTGCCGGCGACCAGGCACATGCCGCGGTGCCGCGCCGCCTCGAAGATCGCGTCTACCGACGTCGGATGCACGCTGGCGAAGACCATCGCCGAGGTAGTGCCGTTGCGCAGCAACTCATCGAGAAAGAACCCGGCAACTTCGCTGGCGTGCTCTGGATCGCCGAAGCGCTGTTCGGTGGGGAAGGTGTAGCGTTCGAGCCACTCGAGCAGTTGCTCCCCGTAGGAGGCGATGATGTCCGACTGTGGATAGTGGATGTGGGTGTCGATAAAGCCGGGAGTGATGAGTGCGCCGCGGTAATCGACGACCGACGCTTCCGGCGGAAGGTCGTTTTCGATCGACGCCCAGGCGTCGACCCGTTCGACGCAACCGTTGCGAACAATCAGCGCCCCGTCTTCCAAGTAGACGTGCGCACGCTCTCCAGCGCTAGCCGGATCGTCGATGAAGTGCAGGATTTGCCCGCGAAATGCGGTGGCGGCGTTGCCGCCGTTTTGCTTTGCGCGCGTTCGGTGCGAAGCCGTCACACCGATCACTGCGTTTTGGCGCCCTGGGCAAACCACGCGCCGACGAGCGCACGCTCCTCGTCGGTCATCTGCGTCAGGTTACCGATGGGCATATAGCGATTGGCGACGGTCTCGTTGATCTTCGGCGCCTGAGCGGCGATCTCCTCAGCAGTCTCCAGCACCACGCCTTTGGGAGGCTGTGCGAATCCTTCCTGGCGCGGCTGCGTAGCATGGCACGGGACGCAGCGGCGCGAGATCACGTCCTGCACTTTGGAAAACGCAACCTTGTCGGTCACCGGCCCCGATACGTTGGGTGCAATCGCTGCCGCGACGCCGGCAAGCAGCAGGCACGCGGCGATGGGAAGCGCAGGCTTGACTGATCCCTTGTGGCGCAGCACGAAGAACTGACGGATGAGCACGCCCGCGAGCATGATGACCGCCAGTACCAGCCACCCGTAGCGGTTGCCGAAAGTCATCGGATAGTGATTGCTGATCATGACGAACAGCACCGGGAGCGTGAAATAGGTGTTGTGCACCGACCGCTGCTTGCCGGCGATCCCCGGCGCCGGGTCAGGCTCGCGCCCGGCGCGGATCTCCGCGACCATCTGCTTCTGTCCCGGAATGATCACGAAAAAGACGTTCGCGACCATGATGGTTCCGAGCATGACCCCCACGTGCATGTAGGCTGCGCGCGCACCGAACACATGGAACAGCGCCCACGACATCACGACGACAAAAACGAACACCAGCGCAGCGAGCACGTTCTCGTTCTTCCCGAGCGTCTTGCACAGCGTGTCGTAGACCAGCCAACCGCCAACGACCACAGCTATGCTCAGTGCGATGCCAATACCGGGCGAGATGTCAAGCACGCTCTTGTCGACGAGATAGGTCGAGGCGCCGAACCAGTAGATAATGGCGAGCAGCCCCATGCCGGAAAGCCACGTCGTATAGGCTTCCCACTTCGACCAGTGCAGGTCCTCCGTCAGCGGTTCGCCTTTGGGGCCGGTGAGAAACTTCTGGCTGACATAGAAACCGCCGCCGTGCACCGCCCACAGTTCGCCGAACACGCCGCGCGCCGCGTCGCCCGCTTTGGGGGCTTTGAGCGAATTGTCGAGCATGACGAAATAAAACGACGCACCGATCCAGGCGATGCCGGTGATCATGTGCAGCCATCGCACCAGCAGATTCAGCCAATCGAGTATGTAGGCTTCCATGAAGTTAGTTGAATGTATCCATTACCTCTGCGCGACGCGACGCTGCTTCCTCGCTTCGACGTGGGGTTGGGCCGCAGCGCCTTGGCGCTGTGGCGCAAAGCGTGTCGTCGCGCGGGTACCCGGCACGCGGCGGCGACTCAACCCACGAGTAGCGGCGCGAGCCCGCGGCGAGGGGCCCCGCGCACAGCGCGGGGATCGCGCGCGGCGAGTCGCATGCGTGACCGACACTCGACATATATCTGTCCGAAAACGGCCCAAGGAGGTCACCGCACACGAGCCACCCCGCTTAACGACGACTGCGCCACATCGCGCCTGCGCCGCCGCGGCCCAACCCACTGGACCTCTGCGCTCACCAGCACCAAGCCGCAGCAGCTGAACCTAGCTCACCCTCGCCGCGGCGTAGAGTCCTACTTCTTCGGCAACTTGCCTGCGACGCCCTCGACGTAATAGTCCATCTTGCCCAGCTCGTCGTCGGACATCACCTTGCCGACGGCGACGCGTTCCTTGCCATCCTGATCCTTGACCGGACCGGCGAACGGATGGAACGTCCCTGCCTTGAGTTCGCCCTCGAGCTTGGTCACCATCGCTTTCACATCCGCCGGAACCGCCGGGTTGAGCGGCGCGAGCTTGATCATGCCTTCCTTGTATCCACCCCAGGTTGAGGTGGGCTTCCATGTCCCTGCGATCACTTCCTGCACCTGCTTGGTGTAGAAGTCACCCCATTGATGCGTCGTCGCCGTGAGCTGAGCCTTCGGGCCGTACTTGGACATGTCCGAGTGATAGCCGAAGGCGTACTTGCCCTTCTCCTCCGCCGCTTGGACGACTGCAGTGGAGTCGGTGTGATGCGTGACGACATCGGCGCCCTGTGAAATCAGCGTCAGAGCCGCCTCGCGCTCCTTGCCCGGGTCATACCATGAGTTCACCCAGATCACCCGAACCTCGGCCTTGGGATTGACGCTGCGCGCACCGCGGGCGAACGCATTGATTCCCTGCAGCACTTCCGGAATCGGAAACGCCGCGACGTAGCCCAGGATGTTGGACTTGGTCATCTTGCCAGCGATGACGCCGCAGAGGTAGCGCCCTTCGTAGAAACGCGCGTTGTAGTTCCCCATGTTGGGGCCCATCTTGTAGCCGGTCGCGTGCATGAAATCTTGCTTAGGAAATTGCTTGGCGACCTTCTCCGTCGGATTCATGTAGCCGAAACTGGTGGTGAAGATGATGGTGTTGCCGCTCTGCGCGAGCTCGCGGATGACGCGCTCGGCGTCGGCACCCTCGGCCACGTTCTCAACGTACTTGGTCTGCACCTTGTTGCCCAGCGCCTGCTCCATCTGCTTGCGCCCCTGGTCGTGCTGGAATGTCCATCCAGCGTCGCCGATCGGGCTCACGTAGACGAACCCGACCTTGACCGGCGTCTGTGTCGGTGCCTGCGCTGCGACGCCGCCGGCCCAGCTCAACGCGACAGCGGCTGCGCACGCGAAGCCCGTTCTGATCACTGCTCTCAAATCCAACATCGCCCTCTCCCGAATGGTGTAAGGATCGGCACGCGGCCGAACGACGGTGAGACGCCACTCCTCTTGACGCGCGGCCGGCGTCCCGATTGGCCGCATACGACTGAAAGCTTTGCCGGACCGGTGCATCGCATGAAGTTCCCTCATCGTTTTGGTGATCAGTCCGGCCGATACGGCTGACCCAACGACACCGGAGAATTGAGCCGGATCGTCTGTACGTTGCGTGAAATGATCACCAGCACGATGATCGTTGCCCAATAGGGCAGCGACGAAAGGAACTGCGAGGGAATGTCGATCTGCGCTCCCGAGCCCTGCAGAAACAACTGCGAAATCATGACGCCGCCGAACAGGTAGGCGCCAACCAGCACCCGCAGTGGGCGCCAGGTGGCGAACACCACCAGGGCGAGTGCGATCCAGCCACGTCCCGCCACCATCCCTTCGACCCACAAGGGCGTGTAAAAAACCGATAGGAAGGCACCGCCCACGCCGGCCATCGCGCCGCCGAACAGCGTGGCGAGATATCGGATGCGAATCACCGGATAGCCGATGGAGTGCGCCGAGGAGGGAGACTCTCCGACCGCGCGCAGCACCAGGCCTGCACGAGAGCGGTAAAGAAACCATGTCACTCCGGCGAAGAGCACCCACGACAGATACACCAGCGACTGCTGATTGAACAGAGCGGGCCCGATCACCGGGATATCCGCGAGCAGCGGAATGTGGATGGGCGGCACAGCAACCATGCTCTCCGACTCGTAGGGTTTGCCGACAAACGCTGACAATCCGACGCCGAAAATGGAAAGCGCAAGGCCGGACGCGACCTGGTTGGCCATGAGCGTGAGCGTGATCACGGCGAAGATCAGCGACATCGCAGCGCCAGCCAACAGACCAGCACCTACGCCCGCCCAGGTGCTGTGCGTGTCGTGCGCGACGGCGAACGCCGCAATGGCGCCAACCGCCATGATGCCCTCCGCACCCAGATTGAGCACGCCGGATTTTTCCGTGATGAGCTCGCCCAGGGCGGTGATGATCAGGGGCGTGCCGGCGACGATGGTCGCGAACAGCATGGAAGTGACGATGTTGTCCATCGGTCAGGCGCCTTCCTTGATGCGCAGCCTGCGCTTCAGCCGGTACTGGATGAACACATCCGATCCCAGCAGGAAGAACAGCAGCATGCCCTGGAACACCTTGGAGATCGAATTGGGCAGGCTCAAGTACTGCTGCGCCTGCTCGCCGCCGATGTAAAGCAACGCCATCAAGAGGCTCGCGAAAAAAATGCCGATCGGATTGAGCCTGCCGACGAACGCAACAATGATGGCGGCGAATCCATAGCCGCTGCTGATCTTATCGGTGAGCTGGCCGACAGGGCCGGCTACTTCGGCCATACCGGCGAGCCCCGCCGCCGCTCCGCCGGCAAGCAGACCGATCCAGATCATGGTCACCGCGGAGTACCCCGCATAGCGAGCGGCCGCTTCAGATTCTCCCGCCACGCGCATTTTGAAACCGGTGTGGCTGCGCTGCATGAAGACGTAACCGGCGACCAGGACGCCCAGCGCGAGGACGAAGGCGTAGTTAAGCCGTGTGCCCTCGATCAGCATCGGCAGCAGTGCTGCGTCGGAGAACATTTCTGTCTGGGGGAAGTTGAATCCCGCCGGATCCTTCCACGGGCCGAACACCAGCCACGACACCGTGAGCTGGGCGATATAAACCAGCATCAGCGAAGTGAGGATTTCATTGGCATTGAAGCGCGTCTTGAGCAGCGCCGGCAGCGCCGCCCAGAGCGCCCCGCCGAGAGCGCCGGCAACGACCATGGTTGGCAGAACGAGCACACTGTCCGAGCTGGGAAACGCGAGCGCTACGCCGGTGGCTGCGACCGCGCCCATCAGGAATTGACCCTCGGCGCCAATGTTCCACACGTTGGCGCGGAAGCCCACGGCTAGACCGACCGCGATCAGCATCAGCGGCGTCGCCTTGAGCAGCAGCTCGGCAATCGCGTTCAAATCGCGTACCGGATTCAGGAAAAAGACCCGGAACCCCTCCACCGGATTCCTGCCGAGCGCGGTGAAAACGATGACGCCGGAGACGAGCATCAACCCGACCGCGATGGCCGGCGATGCGTAGCGCATCGCCACCGAAGCCTGCGGCCGTGCCTCAAGCTTGAACATTGCCCGCCTCCCCGCCTGCTTCCGAGCCCGGCCAGATGCCGCTCATCCAGACACCGATTTCTTCGACATTGGTCTGGGCGGCGGGCTTCGCCGGCGACAGTCGCCCCTTGGCGATGACGGCGATGCGGTCGCAGATTTCGAATAACTCATCGAGTTCCTCAGAGATCACCAGCACCGCGCAGCCGCGGTTGCGCAGGTCGATGATCGATTGCCTGATGAACGCAGCGGCGCCAACATCGACGCCCCAGGTCGGCTGCGCCACGACCAGCACCTTGGGATCCTGCATGATCTCGCGGCCGACGATGAACTTTTGCAGGTTGCCGCCGGAGAGCGATCGCGCCTGAGACAGCACGCCTCCCGCCTTTACGCCATAGCGCTCGATGCATTCCGCGGCGAAAGCGCGCGCCGCCTTGAAATCGATGAGCGAGCGTCGCACCAGCCGCCGCCGCTTGGCGGCAGTGAGAATAGCGTTCTCCGCAAGGGACATGCTCGGCACCGCGCCACGACCGAGGCGCTCTTCGGGGACGAAACAAAAGCCGAGTCTGCGGCGGCGTCCGGGTGACATCCGGCCCGACTCGATGCCGCAGATCTGAACCGGGAATCTTTCGCTCAGTCGCTCCTCTCCAGACACCGCGTACAACAACTCCTGCTGACCATTGCCGGAAACGCCGGCGATCCCCACGATCTCGCCCGAGTGCACGTCCAGATGCAGATCCTGCAGGTCGACGCCGAAGGGGTCGTCGGAGGCGTGGGAAAGCCCGGCCAGCCGCAGCATCACCTCTCCGCCTTCCTTGGCCTGGGTGTGCTCGCATACCGGCAGATCCTTGCCGATCATCAGCCTCGCCATCGACTTGGGACTCTCCTGCGAGGGGATGCAATGCCCGGACACTTTGCCGCCGCGCAGCACGGTGGCCGTGTGGCAAAGCTCCTGGATTTCGTCGAGCTTGTGACTGATGTAAAGGATCGAGCAACCTTCGGACGCGAGCTGGCGCAGCGTTTCGAAAAGCTTGCGCACCGCCTGCGGTGTGAGCACCGAAGTCGGCTCGTCCATGATCAGGAGCTTGGGCGTCTGCAACAGACAACGGATGATCTCGACACGCTGGCGCTCGCCCACCGAGAGCGAATGCACGATGCGCCGCGGGTCCACAGGCAGACCGTACTTGTCGGAGACCTGGCGGATGCGCTCGGAGAGCTCACGCAGATCCTGCTTGCCAGGCAGCGACAGCGCGACGTTGTCGACGACGGTGAGCGTTTCGAACAGTGAGAAGTGCTGGAACACCATGCCGATGCCCAGCTCGCGCGCGTGCGCCGGGTTGGCGATGGTGACCCTCTGCCCCTCCCAGAACATTTCACCCGCGTCCGGTTTGACCACGCCGTAGATCATTTTCATCAGCGTGCTCTTGCCTGCGCCGTTTTCCCCGAGCACGGCGTGAATCTCGCCGGGCATGACGGTCAAGTCGACGTTGTCGTTGGCAACGACGGACGGGTAGATCTTGGTGATCCCCGAAAGCTTGAGCCGCGGCGTTACGCCGTCAGTCTTCGCTCGCGCCTGCTCTTGCGCCATTCGAACCGCGCTCCCATTCGCTTGTTTCAGTGCGCCGCCAGCTTTCAGCCGACGGTCTCGTCAACTCGCTGCTTCGCCGGCGATTTGTTGCTCGGCCCTCGCCCGCTCCTGCACCTGCAACAGCTGCGCCGCGACCGCGATGGCGATGGTCGCAGGATCCTTGCCCTTGATGCCGGGTATCCCGATCGGACAGGTCATGTCGGCAAATCGCGTCACCGGAATGCCGCGCTGGGACATCCGACGTTCGAACTGACGCCTCTTCGTCACCGAGCCGATCAGGCCGAAGTAGGCGAAATCTCCTCTCTTGAGAATCGCTTCCGCAAGGGCCTGATCGAGCGGGTGACTATGGGTCATCACCAGAAAATACGCCCCCGCTGGCGCCGCGGCGACTTCCGCCTCAGGATCATCGGTGACGACCATCGTCGCGTTACTCGGGATTTCCCGCGGAAACTCGCTTTCGCGGCTGTCGATCCAAGTTAACCGGCACGGAACACCGGACAGCGCCCCGGCGAGCGCGCGGCCAACGTGCCCCGCACCGAAAAGCACGACGTTGAAGTCGGGTTCACGCAATGTCTCGAGAAAAACCAAAGACTCGCCGTCTGGCCCGCTCACTGCAAAGCGGACAAGCTGCGCCGGAGATCCCGTGTCGAGAAACCCGCGCGCGGTGGTCGCGACGCGTTGGTCGAGCGTCGGATCGCCGAGCGAGCCTTCGACGCCCTCCGCCGTGATCAGCAATTTGCCGCACGTGGCGCGGTTCGCCGTGGTCGCCACGACGACGGTGCGTCCGGACCGGCGCAGGGACGCGAGGGAATCGATCCAAGCGGCGTCGTTTCCGACCGGCTCGAAAAGCAGGTTCACCAGCCCGCCACAGCATTGACCCAGGCTCGCGCCCAGGGGAAAGCGCTTGAGCTCCCCGGCGCTCTCCGCGGCGCTGGCAAGCATGTCTCGCGCAATGCCGATCGCCTGCAGCTCGAGATGGCCACCGCCGATCGTTCCCTCGAGCGCATCCTGCGTCACCACCATGCGAGTCCCTGCCTCACGTGGCACCGAGCCACGCGACGAGACGACGCTCACCAGGACAGCGCGTGCGTTACGCTCCCGACAACGCTGCAAAGACCCAAGCCAATCGTTCACGCGTCGACTCTTTCGGGCTCTTTCAATGCGGCGATGCTGGCAGTGCGCGCCTGCAACTCCTCCACCGAATGAAGGATCTCCTCGGGTGTCGCCGGGGTGTTGAGACGCGGACTCGCCTTGTAATCCGCAAGGCTTGCTATGGCGTCCTTGATCGCGTGATGCACCGAAATCGCCAGCATCAGCGGCGGCTCGCCGACAGCCTTCGACCTGTAGATCGAATCTTCGGCGTTGATGCCGGATTCGTAGATCTTGACGTTGAATACCGGCGGAACGTCGTTGGCGACGGGGATCTTGTAGGTCGATGGGGCGTGCGTCATGAGCTTCCCCTTGTCGTTCCACCACAAGTGCTCCATGGTCATCCAGCCCATTCCCTGAATGAAACCGCCCTCGATCTGGCCCATGTCGATCGCCGGATTGAGCGAGCGCCCGACGTCGTGCAGGATGTCCACCCGCAGCGGTCGATTCTCCCCCGTCAGAACGTCGACGACGACTTCGGAGACGGCCGCGCCGTAGCAGAAATAGTAGAACGGGTTGCCGCTCCAGGTCTTGCGGTCGTAGCCTATCTTCGGCGTCTTGTAGAACCCGGTCGCCGACAGCGATACGCGCGCGAAGTAGGCGAGCCGCACCAGCTCGGCGAACGCAATCGTGCGCTCGCCTATGTGCACATGGTTGTCGGCGAAACGCACCTGCTCGCGCGAGACCTTGAAGTGCTCGGCCGCAAACGACGACAACCGTTCGCGCAGCGCGCTCGCCGCCGCCTGGGCCGCCTTGCCGTTGATATCGGACCCGGAAGACGCCGCGGTCGCCGATGCATTGGGAACCTTGCTCGTGTCCGAAGCGGTGACACGAATCTGATCGACGTCGATCGACAGCTCCTCCGCCACGACCTGCGCAACCTTGGTGAACAATCCCTGCCCCATCTCGGTCCCGCCGTGATTGAGCAGAACGGTGCCGTCGGTGTAGACGTGGATGAGCGCCCCGGCCTGGTTCAAGTGCGTCGCCGTGAACGAAATACCGAATTTGACAGGGGTGAACGCGATGCCACGCTTCAACCACGGGCTCGAGCGGTTCCAGGTGCGGATCGCTTCGCGCCGGGCGCGGTAGTCCGAGCTCTTTTCCAGCTTGTCGACGATATCCCCGACCACGTTGTCCACGATAGTCTGGTGGTAGTGCGTGATATTGCGGTCGGTCGTGCCGTAGAAATTGATCCGGCGTACGTCGATGGGATCTTTGTTCAGGAAGCGCGCGATCTCGTCGACCACGTGCTCGATGCCGACCATGCCTTGCGGGCCGCCGAAACCGCGGAACGCCGTGTTCGATTGGGTATTGGTCTTGCATCTGTAGCTGGTGATGCCGACATTGCCCAGGTAGTAGCAGTTGTCGCTGTGGAACATCGCGCGGTCGTTGATCGAGCACGACAGGTCGGCCGAGTAGCCACAGCGGCCCGCGAGGGTGAACTCCACCCCGAGAATACGTCCCTCATTGTCGAAGCCGACCTCGTAGTCGGTGACGAAGTCGTGTCGCTTGCCGGTGATCATCATGTCGTCGTCGCGATCGGCGCGAAGCTTGACCGGCCGCTTGAGCTTCTGCGCGAAAAGCCCGGCGATGCATGCGAAGAGTCCGGGCTGGCTTTCCTTGCCGCCGAAGCCGCCGCCCATGCGCCGGCACTCAACGCTCACGGCGCTGGCATCGAGGTCGAGCGCGTGCGCCACCTGGTGCTGCACTTCGCCAGGATGCTGGGTTGAGCTGTACACCAGCATCCGGCCGTCCTCCTTCGGCACGGCGTAGGCGATCATGCCCTCGAGATAGAACTGCTCCTGGCCACCGATGTGAATGCGTCCCGTCAGCCGGTGAGGCGCCTTGGCGATCGCTCCGGCCGGGTCGCCGCGCTGCATGCGCTCGGTCGGCAGCACGAAGGATTCAGCGCGCACCGCCGCTTCCGCCGTCAGGACGGGTTTGAGATCCTCGTACTCGATCACGGCCATTCGTGCGGCGCGGCGCGCCTGCTCCACTGTTTCCGCTGCCACTGCGAAAATCGACTGACCGTAGTACTGCACCAGCGTGGTGGCGAAAATGGGGTCGTCGGCGACGACCGGTCCATAGTCGTTCTTCCCCGGAACGTCTTTGGCGGTGAGCACACCGACGACGCCCGGAGCCGCGCGGACGCGCGAGAGGTCGATCGACTTGATCCGGGCGTGCGCGCGCTCGCTTAAACCGATCGCGGCGTGCAGCGTTCCCCGCACTTCCGGGATGTCGTCGATGTAGAGCGCCTCACCGCTGACGTGCAGATGCGCGCTGTCGTGGGGAATGCCCTGGCCCACGCCGCCTGCAGGATGGATGTCCATGCTCGAGCCTCTAGATGGCAAACTCGACAACCTGCGTCGGCGCTTCTGCGCCCGAGGTCTCGAGGTAGCATTTGTAAAGCAGGTTTCGCGCAACGCTGCGCCGGTACACTGCGCTCGCGCGCATGTCGGTCATGGGCGCGAAATCGTGGTCGAGCGCGCTCATCGCCGCCCGTACGTTCGGTTCGCTCCACTCGCGGCCGGCGAGCGCGCGCTCGGCGGCCGTCGCGCGCTTGGGCGTGGCAGCCATGCCACCGAAGGCAACGCGCACATCGGCGATCTTGCCTCGCTCGAGCGAGATGCGGAACGCGCCGCACACCGCCGAAATGTCCTGGTCGAAGCGCTTGGAAATCTTGTACGTCCGCAGATGCCATTCCGGTCGGCGTAGCGGCACGTGCATGCGTTCGACGAACTCGCCCGGCTCGAGCGCCGTCTTCTGATAGCCGAGATAGAACTCGTCGAGCGGCACCTCGCGGGTGCGCCTGGCCTTGCGCAGTATCAGCGTTGTGCCCAGAACCATGAGCACGGGCATCGAGTCGCCGATGGGCGAGCCGTTGGCGATGTTGCCTCCGAGCGTTCCCGCATTGCGAATCGGCGGCGAGGCGAAGCGGCGATAAAGCTCGCCAAGCTCGGGATACGCGCCGACCAGCGCTTGGTAGGCGTCGGTTAGGCTGGCTGCGGCGCCGATGTGGATGCCGGAGTCGGTGACTTCGATAGTCTTGAGTTCCGCAACCTCGCCGACGTAAATGATGATTGGTAGATCCTTGTGCTGCTTGGTGACCCAGAGGCCGACGTCGGTTCCACCGGCGAGAATGCGCGCATCGGGGTGGGCCACTCTCAAGTCGGCCAGCTCCTTCAGCGTCAGGGGAGCGTAGAAGCTCGCCGCGCCCTGACGCACGACCATCGACTTGGTGCGCCGGATCGCCCGCAGCCGCTCGATCATCTCGCGCTCGCTCTGAGTGACTTCGCGGTCACTCGCCGACGAGAACGAGCAGTTCATCCAATGCTGATGCCGATCCTGGCGCTCGGCGGCGTACTCGTACATCTTGCGGCCGGCGTCGACGATAGGGCGATAGCCGGTGCAACGACACAGGTTGCCGGCGAGTGCGTCGGCGATCTCCGGGCGCGAGGGATCCTGCTGCGTCTTGTACAGCGCGAACAAGGACATTACGAAGCCCGGGGTACAAAAGCCGCACTGGGAGCCATGGCAGTCGACCAGGGCGCGCTGAACGGCATGCAATGCACCGTCGGCCCCCTTGAGGCTTTCCACGGTAATGAGCTCCTTGCCGTCCAGCGTCGGCACGAACTGGATGCAGGAGTTCACTGCACGGAAGCGGACCTCATTGCCGTTGAGCTCGGCAAGCACCACGGTGCACGCCCCGCAGTCGCCCTCGGCGCAGCCCTCCTTGGTTCCAGGCCGGCCCAGGTCCTCGCGCAGGAAATTCAGCACGCTGCGCGTAGGCGCCACGCCCTCTACGCTTCGAATCTCGCCGTCGAGGACGAAGCGAACCGGGTCGCCCTCAGGTTGTGCTGCCTTTTGTCTTGCTGCCATGGACCTTCTCCCAACCAGCCCGATTGCGACGGGGCCGTCGCCTTCAGTTCTCTAGCTGCCGCGGTACGTCGAATAGCTCCACGGAGAAACCAGTAGCGGGACGTGATAATGCTGCGCGGCATCGGCGATGCCAAAGCGTATCACCACTTCGTCGACGAACGGGGGCTGCGGCTGTGCCGTTCCCAGCGCGTCGAAATACGCTCCAGCGCCGAACACGATCTCGTAGCGTCCGACGGCGAAGCCCTCCCCTTCGAGCAACGGAGCATCGCAGCGTCCATCGGCGTTGGTGACCACGTCGCGCAGCAGCCGGCGTCCCTGACTACCCGCCGCATCCAGCGCGTACAGGCGCACGCTCACGCCGCTGGCCGGGCGGCCGTTGGCAGTATCGAGCACGTGGGTGGTCAGTCGACCCAAGCGAATGTTCCTCCTGGAGGCGGACTATGTCATGGAAGCCAATCGATGTCAACAATATTTGTACAAAGTGTCTACAATCTAACCAGCTAATTGTCGACTGTTCGTGCGCCGCAATGTTCCAAGGGCTGCCTACCGCCACAAGAACGGCGGCGGGATGGCGGCGCCGGTGATCTCCTTGCGCACAACCTCCCAGAACTCGCGCACCTTGGCTTTCACCTGAGCGGTCTCCCGGCCGAGTACCTTGTAGACGAGGCCTGCACCGTTGGGCAGCCGACAAGGTCCGAAAGCGACGCCGTGCTCCAGGTCGACCCTTGCGTCGACGCGCTCATGAATGCGGTCCGCTTTCTCCGGCGGCGTGCACAGGATCACGTTGCCGAACACGTCGAAGCTGTCCATGACCCCTGATCGCCGCATCGGATAACGCGCGGGCTCGATCAGCAATTTCTCTGTGAATAAGGTCGGTCCCCCGGGACGCTCTGCCCGGGTCGCCAGCGACAGCATGGTGGCGCCGAAGCATTCGTCAGGGCGGTGGTGCTTCCGGCCCGGCTGCACGATTTCCGAATAGAGTAGCGACGCTGTCGGGGCGATCGTTATCCGAGTGTCGCTCGCGAGTCGCGCCTGGCGATGAGGAATCAGCGGATCGGGAAGAAATTCGAGGTAAGCCCCTTCGTCAAGCGTGAAAACCTGGGTCTGCACCGCGTAGTTGGCGTCCATCGCGTGAACCTTGGTCGCCGATTGCGTCGTGATGTGCCCTTTCGCGCCCGCGCCGAGCGCAATCTCCAGCGCCAGCCGGTCGCCCTGCAGGACGCAGCCGGTCGTCGTGATCACGAACACCCAGGCCATGTCCGGGAGTGCCTCGTCGCAATGCAATGCGCGCTGCGCCAGATAAGGTACGCGCGACTCGAGGGCGGTGAGAATGGTGCGATCGCCGCGGCGCTCGAGCCTTATGCGAAGCAGGCCGGATTTGCCCACGGTGCCGCCCGGCATTTGTCGAGGCTGGTCGCGATAGGCTGCGAGCTCCGGAAGTGCGAAACAGGGCTCGCCCCCGATGGCATCCGGCAGTGCAAAGGACCAAGCCGGGTCGGTGGCGCCCATCACGCGGACTGCCGCACAGGCAGCTTAAAGTCGAACAGCAGGTCGCTGCGAATCAACTCGACGAGCGCGGCGATGCCTTCGCCGGTGCGGCAATTGGTGAACAGAAACGGCTTGTCGCCGCGCATCAGCTTGGAATCGCGTGCCATGACTTCCAGGCTGGCGTCGACGTGCGGCGCCAGGTCGGTCTTGTTGATCACGAGAATGTCGGACTGGGTGATTCCGGGACCGTTCTTGCGCGGAATTTTGTCTCCGGCGGCCACATCAATGACATAGATGAAGAAGTCGACCAGCGCAGGCGAAAAGGTGAGTGTCAGGTTGTCGCCGCCGCTCTCGATCAGCACGACGTCACCATCCGGAAAGCGCGCCTCCATGTCCTCGACCGCAGCAAGGTTCATGCTGGGATCCTCGCGCACGGCGGTGTGCGGACAGGCGCCAGTTTCCACGCCGAGAATGCGCTCCTCGACAAGAACACCTTTGAGGGTGCGCTGGACGTGCTTGGCATCCTCGGTGGTGACCACGTCGTTGGTGATGATGAGCACCTTGATACCCATGTCGAGCAGTCGCGGCGTGATGGCCTCGACGATCGCGGTCTTGCCGGAGCCGACCGGGCCGCCGATGCCGATACGCGTTATTTTCTTGCTCATAATCAGTTCATGAACAACCGCACGTGCGCCTTAACGTGCACCGCGGCGAGGATGTCCGCCATGGGCGCGAAGCCGGCCATGGCGTCCAGGTTCGCGGCGGCGGCTGTGCGGTACGCGCCATCGACATCGGCGTTGAGAAAGTAGAGCATGCGCTGCGTCTCCACGTGGCTGATCCGCATTAGTCGGAGCGCCGCGCTCAGAATAACCGAGGCCACACCATACTGATGCACGACGAAGGCGTCCAGCTCGCTTAATCCCTGCGCGGCGAAGTTCACCGCCAGCGCGACGGGATAGCATCCCGGCGTCTTGCCCGTCTCGATGCGCTCGCGCCATGCAAGAAGCAGCGGCGAACCGATCACCTGTGCACCCATCTCGGTGAACTTCTTGCCCATGCGCGTGGACATTGTCCGCGTCTCATCGGAGAGCTTGCGCGCGAAAATCAGCTGGTCTATCCGAATGAGTTCTGCCATGTCGCCCGCGTGCACCGCGCGATGAGCCACGAGGAGCGCGATGCCATCGCCTCGATTGGCCTGATCCACCGCGGTACGAGCGAAGGCGAGCAGCGTAGCGGCGTCCGTCACAACGCCCTTCTGCACTGCCGATTCCAGCCCGCCGGAGAACGCAAAGCCGCCGATGGGAAACATCGAATCGCCGAACTGCAGCATGCGCGCCAACGGTCCGGCGGCGCCTGACATTGCGGTGTCCCGCTCGGTGGTCATTCCCCGGACTCGGCGTCGCGATGCCGCTGAACGTATGCGCGCACCGGCGATCGACCGTAGGCGCGGCCCGTTTCGCCGTCGACCGCGACGTAGCGATCGTGGGCGTGGCTGTGCACGGGTCCCTCGGCGCCGCCGAACAATCGCCGCGACTCGTGTGGTGCGAGATACGGAAGGATGTCCTCTCCCGGCGCGAACTCGTAGCGAATGCCCTCGAAGCGATGCGTGTTCATGACCGATGCCATGACCTTGCGATCGACGGTGAGCGGCACGTACACGCGCGAGCCCTTGACCAGCGCAGGCCAGTGCTGGTTACCCAGGGCGTGACCGAGCTCTATGCAGGTGCGCGTCGCGATCTCCGAAGGCTGCAGTGCCAATTCGTCGAGATGGATGATCATCACGTCGCGCAGGGTGATCGTGGCCACCACCGCGCGCGCAGCCGCTTCATCCCAGACCAGCACATCGCCGTCGCGCAGGAAGGTGCCGCGGTCGAGCGAGACAGCGATGTCCACTCCGCTCGCCGTCTTTTTGCGGAAGCGGTTCTTTTGCGCTTCCCAATGGTCGAGCGCGAGTCGGTCCACTGTGCCCGCGGCCAGTCGCGACGTCCATTCCGGATCGCGGGCGCTACCGAGAATCTTCTCGATCAGGATCAAAGAGCTCGACTCTAGCTGAAGAAGTACTTCTGGTTGAGCGCGATCGATTTAATCGGCGCAACCGTTGCATGCACGCCGTCGACGGTGACGGCGAAGGTCTCCGGCGAGACCTCGATCTTCGGCGTCCCCGCATTGCGCACCATATCGCGCTTGCCGATCCAGCGGGTGTTGCGCACAGGCATGACCTGGCGTTGTAGCCCGAGGCGCTCACCGACGCGAGCGTCGTTCGCGGCTTGCGAGACAAAGGTCACACAGGTGGTGGGCAGCGCGAGCCCGAGCGCACCGAACATCGGCCGATAATAGGTGGGCTGCGGCGTCGGCAACGAGGCGTTGGGATCGCCCATCACCGCCCAGCTGATCACGCCGTTCTTGATCACCATCTTCGGCTTGGCGCCGAAAAAAGCCGGTTCCCACAACACCAGGTCCGCCATCTTTCCGACTTCGACTGAGCCGAGCATGTGCGAGATGCCGTGCGCGATCGCCGGATTGATGGTGATTTTGGCGACATAGCGCAGGACCCGGAAATTGTCGTTGCCCGGCGCGTCTTCCTTGAGCTTGCCGCGCCCGGTCTTCATCGCGTCGGCGGTTTGCATGCAGCGCAGCCAGCACTCGCCGACACGTCCCATGGCCTGCGCGTCGCTGGAAAACATTGAGATCACGCCGAGATCCTGCAGCACGTTCTCGGCGGCGATGGTCTCGGCCCGGATGCGGCTCTCGGCAAAGGCCACGTCCGAGGGGATGTCAGGCCGCAGGTGGTGGCACACCATGATCATGTCGTACAGCTCGGCCTGCGAATTGATGCCGTAGGGCAGGGTCGGATTAGTCGATGAGGGCAGCACGTTGGGCAGCCCCGCGACTCTGATGATGTCCGGGGCGTGGCCGCCGCCGGAGCCTTCGGTATGAAAAGAGTGGATGGTCCGGCCTTCGAAGGCGGCGATGGTGTCTTCGACGAATCCCGATTCGTTGAGGGTGTCGGTATGCATGCACACCTGCACGTCCATCTCGTCAGCGACGGTGAGCGCCGAGCGCAGCACGGCCGGCGTCGTCCCCCAGTCCTCGTGGCACTTGAAGCCGACGGCACCCGCTTCGATCTGTTCCACCAGCGCGGCCTTGCCGTGTCCGTGGCCTTTGCCGAGCAAGCCCACGTTGACCGGCACGCCCTCGAACGCGCGCAGCATGGTCGCGATGTTTGCCGGGCCTGGCGTGACCGTCGTCGCAGTGGAGCCGTCGGATGGGCCGGTGCCGCCGCCGATCAATGTCGTCGTCCCGTTGGAAAGCGCTGCGTACGCCTGCTGTGGAGAGACGAAGTGGATATGAGTATCGATGCCAGCGGCCGTCAGGATCAAATGGTTGCCCGAGATGGCATCGGTTGCCAGACCGCATTCCAGCCCCGGCGTGATGCCGTCCATGGTCTGCGGATTGCCCGCCTTGCCAATCGCGCAGATGCGACCGTCGCGAATGCCGACGTCGGCTTTCACCACGCCCAATATGGCGTCGATGATGGTGACGTTGGTGATCACCAGGTCGGGCGCGCCGGCGGCTCGCGTCAACTGGTTGTCCATGCCCATGCCTTCGCGCAGGCTTTTCCCCCCTCCGAACACGATTTCGTCGCCGTAGGCGCCGCGCAAATCGCGCTCGATCTCGACGAACAAACCGGTGTCGCCGAGCCGGATGCGGTCACCCACCGCAGGACCGAACAGCCCGACGTACTCGTTGCGCGAAATAGTCGGCATAAAGAGGCGCGATTCCTGACTACTTCAAAGCGGTTGCGGGCTCACGGTTTCGAGCGGAAGCCGCGTTCAACGGCCAGAGCAATGGCCCTGTCCTTGCGCGAAGCACCGGCTTCGCCCGCGGCAGGACCGTCGACCAAATTGTTGAAGCCGTAGACAGCGCGCTTGCCACCGTAAGGCACGAGCTTCACCTCGCGCTCGTCCCCGGGCTCGAATCGCAGCGCGGTCGATGCCGGAATCGCCAGATGCTGTCCGAATGCAGCGCCGCGGTCGAACTCCAGCGCCCGGTTGACTTCGAAAAAGTGAAAATGCGATCCCACTTGCACCGGCCGATCTCCGGTGTTGCGCACCTTGAGTGTCGTCACCGGCAAGTGGTCATGAAAAGCGATCGGCTCGGGACGGCACACGTAACCGCCCACCGGCACCTCCGTTGAGGTGGCCGGATCGACGTCGGGGGCAATAATGATTCCAGCTTTGACTGCGGCCATGTCGAGCTCGCTCAACCGGTCTATTGGATGGGCGTGTGCACGGTCACGAGACGGCTGCCATCGGTGAAGACCGCCTCGACCTGGACCATCGGGATCAAGTCAGCCACGCCTTCCATCACGTCATCCTTGGTCAGCACCTTGCGCGCTTCGCTGGTGACTTGATCGATGGTCTTGCCGGCGCGGGCGCCGTCCAGTGCGGCGGCCGAGATAATTGCAACCGCCTCCGGGTAGTTGAGCTTGATTCCTTTCTCTCTGCGCTTGAGCGCAACATCGGCCATCATGTAAATGACCAGCTTGTCGAATTCCCGGGGAGTCAACTGCATCGGCGCCCTCCGACCAGTATCGGCCCAACGCTTAGCGCCGGGCCCTGCGAATCCGACTTTAGTGGCATTTCGCGGCTGGCGCAAACGCCGTCAGCTTCTTTGCGGCGCCTCGAGAGCGACATTCTGGAACTAGGCTGAATCGCCCTGCACCGTTGGAGTGCAAAGCTCGACGCTGCTACTTGAATGACTCGCTGTAGTAGACCCCGAAGCTGCTGACGCTCCCCGCTTCCGCTCGCAATGTCCACAAGCGGGTCAGCGTGTATTCCAGCCGCAGCGTGGCCCCCGTCACGCCGCTCAGACCCTGTTCGATCGCAACGTACAAGCGGTCGGCGATCCGCTTGCCAAACGACACGACCTGACCTTCGGCACCGCTGGCGCGACCGTGAATGCTCACATCGTCGAGGCCTACTTTGCTTGCAAGGGAGGCGCCAGATGACCCCATCGTGGATCCGAAAAGCACCGCGGCTGCCGATTGCAGCGCTTGATTTTCGTTGCCTGCCGTGGTGTCGGGAGCATGGCCAAGCACAAGCCAGGACAGTTTGTCGCCGTCTGGCATCGGCGGATTCGAAGTAAGCTGAGCGCGTGGCGTTTTGGCCGTGCCGCTGATCGCGACGCCGACGTCGACGGGAAGATTCCTTCGAATCGCCAGCACGTCGAGCCCCGGATTGTCGATGGGCCCGTTGAAGTACAAGTCACCGCGCTCGAGCACAAGTCTCTGCCCGAACGCAAGATAGGTGCCGTTGATTGCGGTGACCTTGCCTTGGGCGAGCAGCGTTCCATCCTCCGCGGTGGAGAGCTTGATCCGGCCGTCGAGGCGCGCATCGAAGCCGTAGCCCACCACCGTGAGTCGCGGGCCGAGGTCGAGATCGAGGTCGAGCTTCAATGGCACCTTGGCGACGGATCCACGTCTGTTCTCAAGAGCGGCACCCTCCCTGCCCTTGACGACTACGTCGTCGCCGAGACTGGTCGTGTCCTTCGATGCAAATTCGAAATGGCCTTCATCGGCGCGCAAGCTGCCGGTGAGTGCGATGCGTTTCGCTTCCCAAGTGAGCACGCCCGAGCCATCGAGTACTAATCGCTGATCTGGACGGTTGAGCAAGGTGAATTTGTCCGCTTTCCACTGCAGCGTCGACGCGCCCGAGAGATCGGCGCGCAGAGGCAGAGTGCCGGTTGCGTCAAACCGCCCTTCGCCCGCGTTGAGCGTCAGCTCGCTCACCCGCAGTTCGTCGTTGCGCAGCTCAGCCCGCAGGCGGCCGTCGCGCACGGCGACGCCGTACTGAGGCGCGTCGATCTTGAAACCGTCGCCGTCGATCTGACCGGTCAGCGTAAGGCTGCCGAGAGTGCCCCTGCCTTCCAGATTCGCGTGCAAGCGACCATCAATAACCGCATTGGTGCCGGTGAACACTTCAATCGCCTTGAGAGAGGCGAGCTGAAACGATGCGACGACGTGCGCCGGCGCTCTGCGATCCAGCGCACCGCCGTCGGCGCCAGGTGGCGGAGTCAATTCAAGACGCACGTTGGCAGTGCCGAGCTGGGCCGTGGTCGCACCAAGAGTTGCCGTGAGCGCGTCGTTGTTGAACCGGGCATCAAGGTCGAAGGCCGTCAATCCGAGCGCAAGTCCGGTGATGTCCTTGGATGCGAGATCACCGGCTTCGCGGTGCACCCTGAGTTGCCCGTTCATTCGTGGCGAGGCGTCGATCGACCAGTCGCCACCGATGATCAGCGTGGAGCTCACGTTGTCGGCCGCCGGCGAGAACTTGAGCGCCAGAGACGCAGGGAGTCCGCTAAATTCGCCTTCGCTCGAAAAGCGATGAGCTTCCCAGCGGAAGTAGCGCACCGTCATCTGGCCCTTGTCCACGTCCAGCGCCACATCGGAAACGCGGGCGTGGTCGCGGCCGACTTCCAGCGTGAATGGGCGCAGCAGGGTCACTGCGATATCGCCGCGCTGCTCCAGGCTCACGACACTCCCCTGCCATTGCGGGCGGCTGCCCCGTTGCCAGCCGCCATGCACTTTGAGCATTGCATCGACCCGCGAGCCAGTGGCGCTTAGTTCCGCCTCATGGTTGGACAACGTCCCTTGCACGCGAAGCGACGCGGAAGCGAGCGAGCCCTGTGGCGCCGTGAGATCGCGAGCCGAAACCTCGACTTGCGCCTGGCCCTCATTCTCGACGGCGACGTTGGCCTTGGCACTGATCGAAGCTACCGAGTAGCTTTCGCCGTACCGCAGGCTGCTGCCGCGAAGCTCGAGAGAGACCGCTGGTGCACTGACGGCTCCCGACACCGAAGCGGTCGCGCTGAGCTTCCCATCAACGCTTGGATCGATCTGCTTCAATTGCGGCGCGTCGAGCGTCAAGTCGAGATGGTCGCCGGATTGGCCGAAGGCACCCCGGGCCTGGAGCGTGTTGCTGGCAACGCGCAATCGCACGTCGACATCGCGCACGCGCATCGGCGCAGCAAGCAAATGTCCATCTCCTGCCAGAGGCAAACCGCGCAAGCGACTGCGTTCATCGATTTTGAAGCGTACGTCGGCCGACCACTGGGGATCGATGGCACCGGTAGCTGCGATTTCAGCGTCGATGGACGCAGGCACGAATTCGCCGAACGCAGCAGGGTTGAGATGTGTGGCGCGGGCGTTGAGCGCGAACGGCATCGCGCCGCTCAGCGTGAGGCGGCCGCTTCCAGACAGGGACCCGCCACGCGCTTCCGCACGAAATTGGCGAAGGTCGATCTGGCCTTCGCGATGCACCAGTTCGAGCCCGAGGCTCAGGTCTTTTTCGCGCAAAAGCGCCTTGGCATTTACCACCTGGCCTTCAATCTCCGCACGCACGGTGCCGGCGAGACGCGTCGCGCGCATCGGACGATGGATCGCGCGCAGGTCCACTCCTGCGAGTACAAGGTCGAGCTCGGTACGATCCGCGCCGATGGTCGCCGAGCCCGTCACGCTCCCTTCCCCCGACAAAGCGACGCGCAGGCCGGACAACGCCACGCGTTCGTTCTCCAAACGAAATGTGCTTTCGGCGCGGCGAACCGGCAGCAAGCGATCGGTGAGCGGCCCCGGCTGCGCATTGGCGACGTCGAAGTTCCCGGTGATGGTTCCGTCGTTCGCCGTGGCGGCGTTGGCGCTCAGGCTCAAGCGCGTACGCGGCCACGCTGCGTTGAACTGGGTGAGATCGACTGCAGCTGCAGTGAGGGAGAGCGACTGCAGCCAGCTCGCTTCGAAGGGACGAAGCGTCCCAGCACCGTCGACGGCGGTAGCGCCAACGCTTGCCTGAAGCGCCATGGTCGGAGTCTCGAGATCGCCCCCCAGCGTGACAGTTGCGTCGATCGGGACATGTTCATCGGGATGGACGAATCCTATGCTTCCGCCCAAGACGAAGGGGCGCCCAACGCCCAGACCAACGTCTGCGCTGACCCTTCCCAGCGCTGAAATGAAGTGCAGGCCGCGCACGTGGTGACCACTGTCGTCGCCGGCATAGCCGAGCTCCAGGTCGGATGCGGCTATTCGCGTTCCGCCGGAGTTGACCTCCAAAGTTGCGATGACGAGTCGGTCGATCGCCATCGGGAGCGGGAGCGACACCGATTCGGGCGGCCTCGAAGGTGCGGCGCCACCTTCGCTGGTCACGCTCAAGCGCGCGACGGTAAGCTCGGCAATTTGCAGGTGTTTCGACAGCAGCGCTCGTGGAGACCAGCTCCCATGCAAATCCTCGGCGACGATCGACAGCGGTCCGTCCTTCCATTCGATGCGAGCGAAGGCAAAGGGGCCCAGCGCCGAACCGCTCGCGCCCTCGACTTTCAATCGTCCGCCGCTGCGAGCGACGGCCTCGGCGACTGCTTGCTCCAGAGCGCTCTGGGTGTGGCCGTACCACACCGCGCCCGCAATGAGAACGAGCACGAGGACAACGAGCGTCGCCACCGTCCCCACCAGCCACAGCAGCGCACGCGCCATCAGAAGGTCACTCCCACCGACATGTGAACGCGCACGCCACCGGTTCGTTCACCGTAGGCCACGTCGAATCGAAGCGGTCCGATCGGCGTCCGGATTCGTGCTCCGATGCCATATCCGGCAGCGGGATCGAGGGTTTGCAGCGAATTCGACGCATTGCCGGCATCAACGAAGGCGGCGAGGCCCCAGGTGGCGTTGACCCAGTGAATGAACTCGGCGGTGGCGACGGTGTAATATTTGCCGCCGACAACGGCCTGTCCGTCCTTCACCCCGAGGCTCAAATAGGCGTAGCCGCGCACCGTGGTGTCGCCGCCCGTACGAAACATCAGGTCTGCAGGAACATTGAAGGGATTGTCGACGAAGACAGCGCCGCCTTCGGCGCGAAGCTCGAGCGAATTCGATGTGCCCAACGGGTGGAAATACACGAACTGGGCGATCGCGCGTCCGAAGCCGGACGACGACGCTCCCGGTATGCCTCCGCCGAGGGCGAGGTTCGCCATGTATCCGGTAGTGGGGGAAAGCACATCGTCGACTCTGCGCAGCGTCCGCCGGTACTCGAGGTAAAGCGCATGAGCAGCGCTGCTGTCAGCCCCGAGCGGCTCCTGATCTGCATAATGAACGCTGACTTCGTACGTGTGAACGTCGCGCTCGTCGATGGTGCGCCGGCGCACACCCGCAGCCGCCGAGTGGATCACAAGATTTTGTATGTCGCTGCGGTCGATGTTGGCACTCAACGAGTCAAGGTATCCTTCGGCGCGCGGAGGCAGATTGAAACGGACTGAACCGGTCTGGGTGTTGCCGGCGATAAGTACGTTGGACACGAACTGCAGAGCGTTCCCATTAAGGTTGACATCGCTGTAGCGGAAGGTCAGGTTGTAGGTGGTGTCGGTGCTGTAGCCGACGCCGACCTCCAAGCGCCGTGTAGGTGCTTCGATCACTGCGATCGTGACCGGTGCCGCGGCCGCCTTTGCGGGATCGGTATCGATGCCCGTCTGCACGCTGGCGAAGTATCCCGTGGCGCTCAGCCTTCGCTGCAATTGGACGAGCTCAGCCTGAGCGTAAGGCTCGCCAGGCTTGATGGTGTTGAGATTGAGCACGACTTCCGGGCGGTAGAGCTCGAGCCCCGTCACCTGCGTCTCGCCAAAACGAAACGCCGGTCCGCTTGCGAGCGTGACCTCGAGCACCGCGCTGCGCGCATCGGGGTCGATGGTTGCTTTGCTCGACGCGATCGTCGCAGCGGCGTAATCGTTCGCCGCAAAGGTCTTGAGCATGCGCTCCTTTGCGGCAGTCCAGTCGGCTTGGCGGAAGATCGCACCTTCGGGGAGGGACCAATCGGCAACGAGCGGCGCGAGCCGCTGCTCGCGCTGGATTGGGTCATCGGCCACGGGCCCCTGCAACGCAAGCTCGACGCGGGTCACGCGCGTCGGCAAGCCGGGCTCGACGCTGAGTTTAACGACCGCGGGTTCCTGTTTCTCGTCTATCTCGATGTCGAGCTTTGGCTCGAAGTAGCCTTCGGTCGCTATGATCTGGCGTGCCTGCTCCCGTGCTTCGACGACCAGCCGATCGAGCAGCTCAGGCGTCATCGCTTCATAGTTTTCCCAGCGCACGAGGTCCAAATTGCGACTGAGGCTGCCTTTCAGCGGCTCCGGCGCATCCACTTGAAGCTGGTAGCGAAGCGGCGCCGCGAGCGCCGCATCCGTTACCCAAAGAAAAAGAGCGATGACGATTGCGACGTACGCCGGCATTGCAGACGCGCTGTGGGTGAGTTGTCGCTGAAGAACCGGCGGCCGTGGCCTGCTTTTTTCACTACGGAAGCGCGCCGGTGACCCGCCGGGCATTCGCTATGTCGCAGCGGTTCTGACGTTCGAACCAGACAGTCGTGGCGCATGCTGAAGTCCCCCCGGCTTCAGCCTGAAGGCGAAGATAACACGCTTGCTTTAGCCTCGCCTATGCTGCTTACATGACGCCCGTTTTGCTCCCAAGGGCATCCACCTCACTGCGCTCCTGAACTTCGGATAGATGGTCGCACAAGGATCCGACAAGAGTCATGCCATCCGTGGGCGGCTCGCCCTCGTCTGGGGCGTCGCCGTTGCAATCGCTCTGGTGGCTGTTCTTGCACCGCCATTTGCGCAGCCGGAGAGTTATCACCGCTTCGCGGACTGGCGATCGGTGCTGGGTATTCCGAACTTTCTCGACGTCGCGTCCAATGTCGCATTTCTTGTGTTCGGCGCGCTGGGCGTTCAGTTTGTAATTCGTGGAGCGAGGAACGATCGCGGATCGGCGCTCAAAACTTCGTCCTAGCGCTGGGGATGGGGTGTAGCCTGCGCCGCCGTAGCACTCGGAGCTGCGAAAAGCGGCCGAGCATTTCGATCTCCCCATGTTCGATGCAACGGGCGGTGTAGTGAGCGGCCATACGCTCAAGCATTTGCTCGTCGCCGCCGCCATCGGATGGCTCTTGCGGATGCTCGACCTGAGACAGCCAGTCGAGGGGTCAGTCCCTTAACAAAATTGTGAACAATCTAGTGCAAAAATGTGTACAATTGTCCCGTTCCGTGTCCGCCTGAAACGATGTCCAACGCACGCACCGTTCGTCGCGTACGACCTGCCGACAAGAGAAGCCATGCGCCGCAACTCGTGTCGCTGCCGGCTTCCCGGGAGAAGAACGGGACCGTTGACGATCGAATCTACGCGACCATCCACGAGGCTGTCCTCGATCACCGCCTGCCACCGGGCACTAAGCTCAAGGAAGTTGCGCTGGCCGATCTTTTCGGGGTAAGCCGGGCAGCGATTCGAAAAGCCCTCGCGCGCCTTGCGCACACGCGCCTGGTCGATCTTCGTCCCAACCGCGGTGCGGTGGTTTCCAATCCGACTGTCGAAGAAAGCAGGGACCTGTTCGGCGCCCGCGCGGCCATCGAGGCTGCCACCGTGAAGACGCTGGCCGGCAAGTTAACCCGGGACCAGTTGCGCGAACTGAGGGCGTCGGTACGAAGCGAGCTCGACGCTTACCAGCGGGGCGACACGCGCGAAGGGCTCAGATTGTCGGTGGAGTTTCACCGGATGCTTGCACGAATGGCGGGCAACGGCGTGCTTGCGGAGTTTCTGGATCAGCTTGTCTCACGCACTCCGTTAGTGGTGCTTGCCTACCAAGGTCCTGACGCCGAGAACGCCTGCAGCACCGACGAGCATACGCAACTGCTGGACGCGCTCGCCGCCGGTGACGCGTCACGCGCGGCGAACATCATGTCTGCCCACCTCGACGCGCTGCTCGCACGCCTGGATCTGCAGGACAAAGAAAAGCGCGACATCGATCTCGCCGAAATTCTGGGCATGCGCTCGATTTGATGGTGGACCCAAACCCCTATCCACGCGACCTGGTCGGCTACGGTCGCGAGCTGCCTTCCGCCGACTGGCCGGGCGCTGCCCGCATCGCCGTTCAATTTGTCCTCAACTACGAGGAGGGCGGAGAAAACTGTGTTCTGCACGGCGACGCGCAATCGGAGCGCTTCCTCTCGGAGATCATCGGCGCGGAGTCTTTTCCGGCGCGACACTTGAGCATGGAGTCGATCTATGAATACGGGTCGAGGGTCGGCGTGTGGCGCATCTTAAGCGAGTTCGAGCGCCGCAACCTGCCGCTCACGGTGTTCGGCGTGGGCATGGCGCTCGAGCGCCATCCCGACCTGACACGGGCGTTCGTGCAGCTCGGACACGAGATTGCGTGTCACGGCTGGCGGTGGATCCACTACCAGAACGTCGACGAAGCGACCGAAGCCGAGCACGTTCGCCTGGGCGCAGACGCGATCCGCCGTTTAACGGGATCGACGCCGCTAGGCTGGTACACCGGCCGCGACAGTCCTAACACTCGCCGACTGATCGTCGAACACGGCGGGTTCGTCTACGATTCGGACTATTACGGCGACGACCTTCCGTTTTGGACCGTCGTGCGCACCCGCGACGGTCGCGACGTTCCACATCTGGTCGTTCCCTATACGCTCGACACCAACGACATGCGCTTTGCGACCGCGCAGGGGTTTAACACTGCCGAGCATTTCTACACCTATCTACGCGATGCGTTCGACGTCTTGTACGCCGAAGGGGCAGACAAGCCACGAATGATGTCGGTAGGGATGCACTGCCGGCTGCTCGGCCGCCCCGGGCGCGTTCGCGGCTTGCAA
>DATFSE010000159.1:0-34025 GCA_035262745.1 Casimicrobiaceae bacterium
AAAGTTGTAATTCGACGTGGGCGCGTCGCGAAGTGCTATCGAAGTCGACTTCGCCGATTTGAGGTCGACTCGGCGAGCTTTGTGATCGCTGGTTACCACGATAAGCGCCGGCGTCTTCGCGGCGCCGTAGCTGACTGCAACGTAAACCTCCGCCGTTCCCGGGCGGACGACCATGTCTTCCACGGTTATCCTGGCACCGCCGACCTGCTTGGAGAGGAGGGTCTCCAAGTCCAGGATATTGAAGGTAGCGCCGGCCGGCTTTTGCGCGACCCGCGGGAGTTTTATCGCGTGAACACTTGCAGTTTTCCAGTCAGCGACGAACAAGACATTGTCGGGTCCCGCAGCAAGGCGGGATATTGACTTGATTTCCGCTGCGGACGCGTTGACAGCCGTACCCAGAAAGTAGGCAATGGCGAAGAGAACGAGACGCATAAAGCCTCTCCAATAGTCAGTGGAAAAATGAGCGTAGTTCGAATTGCAAGTAATCTGACAAGCCGTCAGTACTCCCACTCGGCCGGTAAAAAACGGAAGACGTTGCCGGCGACCGCCACACGGCCGACGGACGGAAACGACAGGTGAGCGGCAATCAGCGGCTCGCGGGTCGCCGCGAGCTCCTTCAAGAGACGGACCCGGACGCGGACCGCCTCCTCGGGGTCGTGGTCGAAAGCGTTGTGCCAGTCGGGGCGGTCGAAATGGTTCGGGAACACGGCATCGCCGAGGAACGTCAGCCGGTCGCCGCCAGATGCCAGGCGGACCACGCTGTGCCCGCGGGTGTGGCCGCCGGTGCGACAGGCGACCACCCCGGGTGCCACCTCGTACTCCGCCTCGAACGGCCGCAGTTGGCTGCGGTACAGGTCGACGAAACGCTCTTCAGCCGACCGAAGCGTCTCTGGGAACCCGCCAAAAGTGTTGCGAGAGAAATCGGGCGACGTCCAGAACTCGGCCTCCGCGGCCGCCAGGTGGATCGGCACATTCGGACTCAGCCGGCGTCTCAGCCCGTCGGCGAGCAACCCGCCAACGTGGTCCACGTGCAGATGGGTGAGCACCACGTCGGTCACGGATGCGGGATCGATGCCGGCGGCGTCCAGTCGCGTGGCCAACCGCCCCATCTGCGGGAACTGCGGGAACTCCGACCCTACCCCAGAGTCGATGAGCACGGTCCGGCCGCCGCTACGCACCACGACCACGTTCAGAGGCCACGGGTACACGTTCGGCGGCTGGAGTTTTTCGTCCAGCCAGGCCGCCAGCGCGGCCGGGTCGGCGTTGGTGGCCAACGTCGCGGCTTCCAGCGGAAACACCCCGTCGCTGATCACCAGCACGTCAATCTCGCCGACGCGCAGCGCATAGCGAGACGGAACCAACTCGTCGATCTCCGTTCTACCGGGGCGTGAGGCAACGGCCAAGCTCATGTTTGTCTCCTTTTTGAGCGCCTTATCCACGGCCGTATCGGCCGGTAGTGATAAGACGAAGTGCGGCGCGTATTTGTGACGTGACGCGCGATGGGATACAACAGCGCTCTTAGTCCGACGAGCCCTGTCACAACTCCGTTCCGTGCTTCGTCTTATGCACTAAGAACGGCGCGGCGCCGTTCGCATTTCGACGACGAGGAAAAGAAGTTGCTAACAGTTTTCGTTGTCAAAACTGACGAGCAGGAGCTGACGACACCCTTTGGACAATAGGACCAGGTCGCCATGACACACTTTGCCAACCGATCCCTCGCGGGGATCTCGGTCCCCGATACGCCTCTAGTTACGAGTGCGTTCAAGTACGCGCGGGAGAAGTGCGAGCCGTACCTTTTCAATCACGTCGCTCGCTCTTGGCTGTTCGCGGTGCGCATCGGTCAGCTCAAGAGCATCGACTACGACGAGGAGGTCGTCGCGGTCGGTACGTTGCTGCATGACATCACGCTCAACGAGAGGTTCGCCGGTCCGCGGCGTTTCGAAGTCGAGGGCGCCGATCTCGCGCGAACGTTCGCGATGGAGAGCGGCGTCGACCGTCCGCGCGCTCAATTGATCTGGGACAGCGTAGCGCTCAACTCGACGCCGTCGATCGCGTTCTACAAAGAGGCCGAAGTCGCGCTGTGCACGGCCGGCATTGCTCTCGATGTCATCGGCTGGCAGTACGAGCAATTTCCGGCGGCGGACATGACCAGGATCGTCGATGAGTTTCCGCGCCTGGATATGAAGAAGCGAATGACTCGATGCTTCTGCCACATCGCCGAGCAGCAGCCGGAAACGACCTACGACAACTTTATCCGCGACTTCGGTGAGCGTTTCGTTTCGGGATACAAGGCCCGATCGACCGTGGAATTCGTGATGAACGCGCCTTTCAACGAGTAAAACCAAGGAGGACTGTCACGCATGGATGCAAATATGCTCTCCGATTTCGAAACGATGCCTCCATCCAGCTGCAGTCGACCAACCGTTGTCTGCGTATGCGAGCAGGAGGTTCCAATCTCGGAAGCCCTGATCCCCGAGGCCGTGGACTATGTCGTCTACTTCTGCGGATTGGATTGCTATGACCGCTGGGTCTCCAGCGGGCTGCACCGGGCCTGAGGCGTACTATCCATCACGCGCCGCCAGTTTTCGCAGGCGGAGTAGACGCAGGGAACAACGAACGGGGGTTCGGCAATCGCGTTAGACTCAAGCGATTGTGCGCCTCCGGCTGTCGGCCATGGCTTTGCACGCCGTCACGCCGCGACCGGAGCTATCCCCCTCATGATGCCTGCGACGTGGAAACGCACGCCCCGATCCCCGAACATCGCGAGCAGATGAAGGAGGATGCGGCCAACGGAGAAGCGAGCAAGGGTCATCATGGCTAGCTTCGTGGTGCGTACTCGATTTCTTCTTCGAGCAACGCCAGTATGGCTTCGCGATCGCACGTAGCGATTGCGGCGAGAAACTTTTTGAGTACGCGCTCGCGACACTCAGGCGTGACGGCAAATCGTGCACTGGAGTCACGCAGGTGCGTGCGTGCGCGATGAATCAGCTGGCGGCAGGCAGATTCGGACTTGTCGACCATCCGCGCCACTTCGGGATAGTCGTAGTCGAAGATTTCGCGGAGCAGGAACGCAGTCCGCTCCTCCGAGCTAAGGCGTTCGAGAACGGCAAGAAACGCGACCGAGATTTCTTCGGCGATCTCAACCTGATCTTCAGGCGAAGGAACATAATCGTCTTCAATGGCCTCGGGTAGCCAGGTACCCATATAATCCTCGCGCTCCTTCTTCAAGTGCCGGAGCCGGTCCAGGCACAAGCGGGTCGTGACGGTGATCAGAAAGCCAATTGGTGATTGGATGTCGTTCTTCGTTGTTTCGTGCCAACGTAGGTAGGTGTCCTGCAGAACATCCTCGGCGTCGGCGCGGGTTCGCATCATGCGGTAGGCCACCCCGAACAGCCGAGACCTGTGCGATTCGAAGATGTCTGCTGCTTCAATCATGGCGGGTGTCGTGCTGCAAGACTGGGCGAATGTACTAATCGCGGATCTTTGACGCGATGCGGAATCGTAAGAACGGAGCCTCTCTATCGTTTGCATGTCTTCACCTTGAGTTCTGTTCCTGAGCAACCATGGCAAGCGCGGACATCAAAACACGCCACCTCATGGCACCGTATTGAACGCCCGCAAAGTCGCAGGGTTTCGGCAAGGCCGCGGTCGAAAGTGCCTTTGGTGACATCGATGAAGCGCTTGAGACAGCGCGCCGCGTGTTTGTGTCATCTGCAACCTTGATGCGAACCCTGGCGCGAACGCACGGGCGGGGGCAGGGTGGACGTTGGGTACAACTGCCGAAGGTGTCCAGGCCACCCGCACCTTCGGGCGCCCATCCAGTCGCTGGAGGCGGTGTATGCTGCCGGCAGATCTTCGTCCTGTCGGACGTGCGGTCTCCCTGGGTCTGCTGAAGCAACGCGCGCTCGGGGTAAGAAAAGGTGCTTCGCAAGGCGTTTAAGCACAAGGGGGCTGTTGCCGGCTGTGGCTGCTACGCTCGAGGGGCGAGTTATGCAATTCGCACTGCGGTACGCGTTGGCACTCGGCTGCGTCATGCTCGCCGTGCTGGTATACCTCTCGCCGGTCGGTCCGACGTTCAGTCTTGCGGGCCTGCTCGCGCTAGCCGTGCTTGGCACGGCGTGGTTCGGCGGCGCGGGCCCCGGATTCGCGGCTGCGGTGCTGGCTACGCTTGCAGTACCACGGCTCATTGCGGTGAGCTATCCACTTCTCGGCGGCTTTCTCGACACGCCTCGCTTCATCACGTTCTCCATCGTAGGACTCTCCGTGGGGTGGTGGAGCTTCCGGCGCCGCCAGGTCGAAGCGGCACTGCGTGAGTCCGAGAGGCGCTACGCGCGCGCGGTCGCTGGCTCCTACGACGGCGTATGGGAGATCGACTTCGTCGCGCGCAGCGTTTTTTTTTCCGCGCGCACACGCGAGCTATGCGGCTTGCCTTCCGGGCCGGAGGTCGTGCCGCTGGACGGGTGGTTCGAAGCGTTGCCGCTCCATCCCGAGGACAGGCCGAGGCGGTTCGCTGCGGTGCAAGCGCACTTGTCGGGAAAGGCGCCGGCGTACGAGGGCGAGTTTCGCCTGCTCCAGCCCGACGGCATTTACCGCTGGCGCCACCTCCACGGCGTGTGTGTGCGCGATGTCGACGGCAAGCCGCTGCGCATGGCCGGCTCGATCAGCGACGTCGACGACCGCCGGCGCGCCGAGGAGGCACTGCGCGAATCCGAGCAACGCTACGAACTCGCCATGGCTGCGAGCGAGTCGGGATACTGGGATTGGATCGTTCCCACCAACCGATACTATGCCTCGCCGAGAGCGTTTGAACTGGGTGGGTATCCACCTGGAACCACGTGGGTCGATAGGGATGACTACAGAGCGCGCATCAATATGCACCCAGAGGATTTCGCGAGATGGGAGGCCGCGCGGGAGGAGTTGTTCGCCGGAACGGGCGAGCGGCTTACCATGGAAGTGCGCTACATCGTAGGCGGCGAGACCCGCTGGCACATCCTCAATGCCATCTGCAGGCGCGACGACACTGGCAGGGTCATACGGTGGACCGGCTCGACAACCGACATCACGAAACACAAGCTGGCGGAGGAAGAGTTGAAAACGATGGAGCGCAAGTTGCGCCAGTCGCAACGCCTCGAGGCGATGGGAACGCTTGCAGGCGGGATCGCGCACGACTTCAACAACATCCTCGGAGCGATCCTCGGTAATGGCGAAATGGCGTTGCGCGACGCGCCCAAGGGGAGCCGCCTCGCGCGTGACCTCGACACGATCATGGTCGCCGGCGAGCGCGGGCGCGCACTCGTCGAGCGGGTGTTGACCTTCAGTCGCAGCGCGGTCGGCGAACGTGTACCGGTCCACGTCGAGGGGGTGGTCCGCGAGGTGCTCGACCAGGTCATGGCCAAGCTGCCATCGAACGTGACTGTGCACCCCAAGCTGCACGCGGGGCGCGCCGCGGTACTCGGCGACGCGACACAGGTGCACCAAGTGGTGACAAATCTTACAAGCAATGCCATCCAAGCAATGCCGGCCGGCGGGACGCTGCGCGTTGACCTTGCCATCGACCACGTCGAGCAATTTCGTGCCGCAACGATCGGCGGGCGCGGCGCTGGAGAATATGTCGTGCTTACAGTCGCGGATGCCGGCGTCGGCATCGCGCCGGAGATCGTCGATCGCATCTTCGACCCCTTTTTCACCACCAAGGAAGTCGGCACGGGCACCGGTCTGGGACTTTCACTCGTCCACGGTATCGTGACCGACCTCGGTGGCGCGATCGACGTCGCGAGTGCCCTCGGCACTGGCACCACGTTCACTGTCTACTTGCCGCGCTCGGGGGACGCTGCGGAACGTAACGAAGAACTAGACTCGGACCTGCCGCGCGGCGATGGCCAGCGCGTGCTGATCGTCGACGACGAGGAGCCATTAGTGCAGCTTGCGACCCGCACGCTCGTGGACCTAGGCTACGCGCCCATCGGCTTCACCTCCAGCGCGGCTGCGCTCGAGGCGTTCCGTGCAGACCCCGAACGCTTCGATGCCCTCATCACCGACGAGCGCATGCCGGAAATGTCGGGCTCGGCACTCATCCGCGAAGTGCGCACCAAGCGCAGTTCCATGCCCGTCGTGCTGATGAGTGGGTATCTGGGATCGTCGGACGCGGAGACCGCCTTGGCCATCGAGGCGGACGAAGTCCTGCAGAAGCCGCTTTCGGCGCGCGACCTCGCCACAAGCCTGGCCAAGGTGTTACGCATCTAGCAGTATTGCTCTCAGCCTGGATTCTTCTTTACGTTCCAATAGGCCGGCGCAAGTACCATGCTGTCGACATGGTTATGTGGTGCCTGTTTGAGAACGCCCAGTAAGGTGTTTGTAAGGTGTATCCTTCCTTCCATCAGATTGTTTTGTGCAAGCGGGTCACGAATCCGTCCTGAGAAACGGTGTTTCTGAGGAAAGATGAGGATCTTCCTGGCGGGCGCCACCGGTGTCATCGGCATTAGGCTGCTACCGCTCATGTTGGCTGAAGGACATGTCGTTGCGGCCATGACACGGACGCCGGGGAAGATCGACGGACTGCGCGCCGCCGGCGTCAATCCAGTCTTATGCGATCTCTTTGACCAGAAGTCTCTTATCGCAGCAGTCAGAGATTTCCAACCGGATGTCATCGTTCATCAGGTGACCGATCTGCCGGATAAGATCGAGAAGCTTGCTGATTTCCTCCCTGGGAACAATCGTGTACGAAGCGAAGGGACCCGAAATCTCCTGGCTGCAGCGCAGGCAGCAAATGCTTCAGGTTTCCTTGCTCAGAGCATAGCCTGGCGCAGCGGGCCCGGCACCGGGCCGGTGCTCGAAGCTCACGAGAATGGGGTGACCTCCGCGGGCGGGACCGTGTTGCGTTATGGGCAGTTCTACGGACCCGGCACATTCTATGAGAACGATCCGCCGCCGGCTCCCCGGATCCACATCGCTGACGCCGCACGGCGCACCATGCCGTTCCTCACAGGGCCGCGCGGGATCTTCACCATCACCGATGAGGACCTTGCGTCATGATTGGGGAAACAAGATCGGGCAGGCACGACGTCGCCGCGGACGCCGAGAAGCTGCGCAAGCTGCATATTCCGGGGGATCCCCTCGTGTTGGCCAACGCTTGGGACCCGACGAGCGCTCGAGTTGTTGAATCCGCTGGCATGCGCGCGATTGCCACAGCCAGCAACGCGCTCGCGCCCGTGAACGGTTATGCGGACCACGGCCATCTCCCACCGGATGTCGCGTTTGGCGCACTTCGACGCATCGCTGACGCTGTGATGCTGCCGGTCACGGCGGATCTGGAGGATGGCTACGGACTGTCATCGGAGGAATTCGTCGATCGCCTTGCCGATGCGGGCGCCTGCGGGGCCAACCTGGAAGACACTGACCATCGCGTTGGCGCTCTTGCTGACGCCGACCGCCACGCCGAACGTATTGCCTCTATCAGGGCAGCTGCGCGTGCGCGTGGCTTCGACCCTGTAATCAATGCTCGGGTCGACGTGCACCTTCACAAAGGCTCTATCCAGGAAGGTTTGAAGCGTGCCCGGAAGTACTTCGACGCTGGTGCTGATTGCGTCTACCCGATCTTTTTGTCGGACGTATCGGCCATACGGGAGTATGTCGCTCTCGGCCCGACGAATATCCTGTACGGTCCGGGAGGCATGGCGCTTGGTGAGCTCACTAGCCTCGGTGTGGCGAGGATCAGCGTCGGTCCCCTTCTGTTCCGGCTCCTGCTAAAGCGACTGAAGGTCGCTACGGATGCGCTCCGCCGTCTCGACGATAAGGCCCTTGGACCTGATTGGCAAAGCGATCTGTGGAAATGAGATTCTTCATGTTTGAGAATGGCCAGACCCGGGCACTTCGCTCACCGGCCGTCAATCGACTCGCTTACCGCCGACAGCAACTCGTCGCGTGTGAACGGCTTAGGCAGGACATTGCGCACCCCAAGCTGTTGCGCCACGGAGATCGAGGAGCCCGTACTCCGTCTGAACCGCGCGGAGAGAAGCAGTATCGGGCTAGCATGCACTTCCTTGACGGCTTTGATCGTCTTTTCAGCACTGCGGGGCGTCGGGACGTCGATGATGATGAGCTCCGGTTCTCCTCCCTCGCCAACCGCGGCCAGACTCTGCGAGGTCCCAGAAACAACGGCATAACCTGCTTCGCCGAGCCAGCGCTCAAGTAAGCGAAGAATCAGGTCGTTTTGTTCGACGACAAGTATGTTTCTCTTCTGCTGCATGATACCTCCGCCAGGCGATTGCCCGATTCGATGCCGATCCGGGGTGACACCGGCGCACGCCTAATGTTCGAGGTCTATTTCGGACTATCAATCAGTCATGGCTGTGGACGGACCGTCCCCATTTTTGCCATTTGACACAGTTCTTTCCCGGGAAGACACGACGGTGCCACATTGCGCATGCATCTTTGCCCGCATACTTAATAAGTGCCGACATCGGTGAGTGAGACTTCGCCTGAGAAGACATCACCTGCAGCGGCGCACGTTCTGGTCGTCGATGACGATCCCTCGATACGCCAGACGATCGTCAATTACCTGGGTGATTACGAGATACAGGTCACGGCGCTTGCGAGCGGACGGGAAATCGCCGACGTAGTTGCGCGCGAGATGATCGATCTCCTGATTCTCGACCTGAAGCTGCCTGGCGAGGACGGAATCGACATCGCTCGCCGGATACGCGCCGATTCCAACATGCCGATCATCATGCTGACAGGGCGCAAGGAGGAAGCTGACCGGGTGATGGCGCTCGAGCTGGGCGCGGACGACTACCTGACGAAGCCCTTTTCGCCGCGCGAGCTGCTGGCGCGTATTCGCTCCCTGCTGCGCCGTTCACGCGCCCACGAAACCGTGGCGGATGGCTTGGCGAAAATCCGCGCTTACCGCTTCGCGGGCTGGGAGCTGAATGTTCGGGTTCGGCGCTTGAAGTCGCCGCAGGGTGAAGTCATTGAGCTGAGGAATGCCGAGTTCAACCTGCTTGCGGTATTTCTCGCCTCGCCGCAGCGAGTGCTCAGACGGGAGCAGTTGCTCACGATGTCGCACCTGCACAACGACGAGGTCTATGACCGCGCGGTCGATACCCAGGTAGGGCGTCTGCGCAAAAAGCTCGAAGAGCACGGTGCAAGCCAAGAACTGATACATACCGAACGAGGAGTGGGATACGTATTTACCGTACCCGTCGAAGTCGTGCGTTAGCAACTCTGTCGACATCTATTTAGCAGGTACGAACAGCGGAGCATTTTTGTCCTTCACGAAGAACACAACGAATTTCGCCGGCTCAGTTTTGCTTGCGTTCCGCCCAACGACGTGAACATCCTCCGGGCCTTCATAAAAGGTCTGACCAGGCTTCAGAGTCACTTCTTTTCCGCCTCTCACCTGCATCACGATCGTGCCTTCCAGCACATAGATAAACCCATTCGCATTGTGCCGATGGACTGGATCTACACTGCCTGGCGGATATTCCACGGTAATCATCAGCCCCTCTTTGCCAGGAAAGTTTGGCAGGTCTTTTGACATGAGATCGGTTACCTTAGCCTCCTGTGCCAGCACCGTGACGGGCATGAGACATGCGAGTGCCAGAATTGCTCTTGCGAACTTCATAAATCATCCTTTCGCTTGATGACGCATTCGACGCATCGTGTGTTTGGACGGGACTGTGCTTTGCGCGTGTTCCTGTGTCCGCGGATTACGCGGCGTGGGCGTTTGCCGTGGACTGAGCGAGCCAGGTTTCGAAACGCGTCTCCCCGAGTCGCGCGTTACTGCTCGGAACTAGTGTTCGTTCGCTGATTTTCGCACCCGAGTAGAGCGCTTTGGGATCAGCGATAACTTCCCGCGGATCGTTGAGTGATGCCAAACGCCGCCGGACCAGTTCATCGAGGCGAAACTGTTCTGGACCTCCAATTTCGACGATGCCATTTACAGGTGGGCCTATTGCAACTCTTCCCACGGCAGTGGCGACATCCTCTGCGGCCATTGGCTGGAAAAGCACAGGTGGCAAATGCACCTTGCCGTCGACGATGGAAACGTCGGCAAGGCCCTTGAGGAACTCGAAGAACTGTGTCGCATGCACGATGGTGTAGGGGACTGAAGATTTCTGGACGATCAATTTTTCCTGAGCAATCTTTGCCCGGAAGTAACCGCTTTCAGACAGCAACTGCGTTCCGACAACCGACAACGCAACATGATGGCCGACCCCTGCGGTCGCTTCATAGGTGAGGAGATTACGAGTCGATGTTTCGAAGAATTTCAGCACTGCTGCGTCATCCCAGGAGGGAGAGTTTGATACGTCAACGACTACCGAGGCACCTTTCAGCACTTCGGCCAGTCCTTCGCCAGTCAGAGTGTTGACCCCTGTGTTGGGCGCTGCGGCGACAGCTTCATGTCCATGCGCACGCAGCTTGTTGACAAGCTTTGATCCGATGAGACCGGTACCACCGATCACTACGATTTTCATAATTGTCTCCTTATCTTTGATGGAGGCCTCGGTTTTACAATTCCAACAGATTTAGTCCAGGAATATGCACTCGGTCGAAATCCCTTTCGGCAAGTCGCATTCGCGCGGCTGCGGAATTCGCTCGCCATCGAACCGTCCCCGCTCATCGGCGCGCGCCGGTGCGACAATGCCAGTTGCCTGCAGCGGATTCGTGAAATTGGACTCCGCCGCCAGGGCCGGCGTGGCGAAAGCGGCCGAAACGTCTCGAGACGATATCGGGCTGTGAAATCGCGCTCCTGCGAAATAGCTCGTGCCGGCCACGGCCAGCAAGAGGACAGCGAACCGCACGAATGATCTTCCGGGATTTGGGTACGTAAAGGTTGGCATGGTCCAGTCTCCTGTGTAGGGTGCCCAAAACGCATCGCGAGAATCAAGACACGCTTCTGAACTCCTGATCTCAAGACGGACGGGGACTGCTCCGTGTGACATCCAGAGGTCGCGATCCCAACGCTGTCACAAATCGGACGCGGATCGCGTCTACGTCTGCGTGGTGTCCCCGCGAAGAGCTGATTGACTACACGACGAGGCGGCTGGCGGGAAGCGTCCTAAAGTAGGCGGAACTAGAAGACATGCAAAAGCTGCTCGAATGGATCGATGACCGGTTCCCGATCACGTCGATTTGGGAATCGCTATGGGGCAAGTACGTCGCACCGAGAAACCTCAATTTCTGGTATTCATTCGGCGCGCTTGCGGGCCTCGTGCTGGTGATCCAGATCGTCACCGGCATCTTCCTCACGATGAACTACAAGCCGGACGCCGCCCACGCGTTCGACTCGGTTCAGTCGATCATGCGCGACGTGCGCTGGGGCTGGCTCATCCGCTACCTGCATTCGACCGGCGCGTCGATGTTCTTCGTTGTCGTCTATCTGCACATGTTCCGAGGACTGATGTACGGCAGCTATCGAAAGCCGCGCGAGCTGTTGTGGATCCTCGGCTGCCTCCTTTATCTCACGCTGATGGGTGAGGCGTTCTTCGGTTATCTCCTGCCTTGGGGGCAGCTGTCGTACTGGGGCGCGCAGGTGATCGTCAATCTCTTCAGCTCCGTTCCGGTAATCGGCACGGACCTCGCCGTGTGGATCCGGGGCGACTACACGATCTCCGACGCAACGCTCAACCGATTCTTTGCGTTCCATGTTATCGCGATCCCGCTGGTGCTGCTCGCTCTCGTGGTCGCGCACCTGATTGCCCTGCACGAAGTGGGATCGAACAACCCCGACGGCATCGAGATCAAGGAGCAGCCGAACGACCCGAAGACCGGCATCCATCTCGACGGTATCTACTCGCATCCGTACTACACGATCAAGGACCTCGTGGGGGTCGTGGTCTTCCTGGCCGTGTTCGCGATCGTGGTGTTTTTCCTCCCGGAGTTCGGTGGCTACTTTCTCGAGGCCAACAACTTCATCCCGGCCGATCCGCTGAAGACGCCCGAGCACATCGCGCCCCTGTGGTACTTGACGCCGTACTACGCGATCCTGCGCGCGGTGCCGTCGTTCCTCAGCTCGCAGTTCTGGGGCGTCCTGGCGATGGGGGCCGCCGTGCTGCTGTTCTTCTTCCTGCCTTGGCTCGACAAGGGCCCCGTGAAATCGATCCGCTATCGCGGAATGCTGTACAAGTCATGGCTCGCCGCATTCGTGATTTCCTTCATCACCCTGGGCTACCTGGGTGTCGTACCCGTCACCGTGTGGGGGCAACTCCCCGAAAGCTGGCCGATCCTCGGTGGGGCGGATAAGGCGACCGTAGTCGCCCGCATCCTGACCATCGTGTACTTCCTGTTCTTCCTGCTGATGCCGTGGTACACAGCGCGCGACAAGACCAAACCCGTGCCTGCGAGGACAACCTGAAGTCATGGACGCGCAGACAAATTCGCGCGATGCCACTCGCCCAACTCGTTGGGACCCACGCTTTCACGACGTTCGCGATCTGGTTACTCCGATCCGGCCGCCGCGGAGGTAACCGCATGAAGTGCGCCAGCCAGAGTCTTGACTGTCGCTTCGGCGTCGGGGCCAAGTCCGTGCCGCCTCGCGAGCCAAGCCGGATCGTTGTAGGAGAGCCAGGTATTTCCATCAGCGTCTTGCCAGACCAATACCTTCAGCGGCAAATCGATGCCAATCGTTGGCGCCAACTGCATGAGTGGTGTTCCTACCTTGGCATTGCCGAATATTAGAAGGTCGTTCGGACGCAGCGGCACCCCTGCTGCCGCCGCGCCTGCCGCATGAGGGATATGGGCAAATACGGTCATGCCTCTCGCCTTCACCTCGGCTTCTAGCCGATTCATCGTATCCTTGGGTCCGAAGTGGCTCTTGATTGTGGTTAGTCCATCTGCAGCCACGGCATGCGCTCCTGATAGGCATATCGACGCGATTAATGCGAACATTCTAAGAAAGACGGTCATCGTTTGTTGCCCTCGTGCGGAGTTACGTGGCTCTAGGCTCTTGAGTCGTCGAAGGCGCCTGCGCCAGCCGCCGCCCCTGCATCATCAAGCGCAGCGTGGCGAGCACCACGATGCCGACGGCGACGTTTGAACCGACGAACAGATAGGGTGCGAGGATTGCGATCGCGCCTGTTCCGCCGTTACCGACCATTATGACCGGAGCGGTGCCAAGCGCGGTAACGCCGAAGCTAAGCTCCAATCGGGTGGTGGATTAACGCCGACCGCATTCTGCGACAGCGAGCCGATCCCGCTACTGTCGGCGCTGCACGACATCCTAGCTACTCGCGTTGGTACAATGCACCTTTCTGCTGGGCTTCAGCGACGGTGTCTTAAGTCCACTCTGCCAGCGGAAAGAGGGAGATGGGGAAGCTGGACCAGACAAACCGCAAACGCTCTGTTTTGACGCTGCCCTGGGCGCTAGTGCGCTGGTTGGGCAGGCTCGTCCGGCGCTTTTTCGTCGCCATCGGCGTACTTGTAGCCCTTGCGGTCCTGGGCTACGTCTACTTTGAAGAGATCATTGAGGCGATCGATTCGCGGTACTCGCGAGAGATCGACGCGCGCCTAGGCATCGACAAGGATGCGATCTCTCGCTTGCACGATCCGGCTTATTTCGCCCGCGAGTCCGAACTCGTGACCGAGGATCAAAGGACGGCTGCCTGTATTTCCTCGCCGGAGCATCGCATCCTTATCGACAATGCGGCTGACATCCCGCCGTTCTTCGTGAGTGCGATCCTCGCCTCTGAAGACAAGAACTTCTTCACGCACGAGGGAATCGACAAGGGCGCCATTTTGCGCGCGCTCGCGAAGCGGGTCCTTCTGGAGAGTCGCTCTGGTGCATCGACACTAACAATGCAGATTGCCAAGAATCTCCGCGGGGGCACCGGCCGGCCGTCGACCGAGACAGAAAAGATAGGCGACGTTGTCATGGCACTCAGGATCGAGCGCGAGTTCTCAAGGCAGGAGTTACTGCTCAAGTACGTCAACATGCCCTATTTCGGCCGCGGCCAATACGGAATCGAAGCTGCGAGCCGCGCCTATTTCGGGAAATCCGCGAAGGATCTCGCTCTCCATCAGGTGGCCTTCATCGTGGCCCTGATCAATAAGCCGGCTCTTCCTGATCGATCGTTTGCGCTGGATCCCCTGCTCAAGACCCGCGACGCGATTCAGGACGCAAATTGGGCCGAGGCTGTACGAGGGACCACCCGAGTATTGGGCTTGATGGCCGACGAGGGTGTGATTACCGACGTAGAGTACGCACGCAGGGCGAATCTTGTTGAGCGGTCGCTTCGCCAGGAAATAGTCCCCCAGGGTATGGGTTGCGGCACGCATGATCATTTCCTCGAGCGGGTACGGATCATCTACAAGGACCGCTTCCCGCTCAACAAGGGTGGGCTCATGATCCCGATCACCCGTGATGACGGACTCCAGGATGCGCTGGCCAAGGCGGTCGAAATGACGCTCCACACCTATCTCGCTCGTCACCCGAACGATAGCGACAACAACCAACTGAGGGCTGGAGCATTCGCTGTCGATTTCACAGGCGACGTCCTTGCCGAGCTGGGGAACGTCGACTTCAGGCAAGTGAAGTACGACGTGATCGCGACGGGGTGGCGGCAGCCGGGATCGACCTTCAAGGTCTTCACCTATGGCGCGCTGGTCGAACGGCTTACCAACGAGGTGCTCGCCGCCAAGCCACCGCCGGAAACGATCAAGGAGATCATAGCCAACGTGCTCGAGCGCTGCACCGTGCTCGATGCACCAATCTCCGTGTCTCTTGGCCGCGGGCGTGGGGCCAAGAAGATCGAAAACTTTCACTCCCGCTCGGAGCCGCAGTACCGTGGAGAGATTAGCTGCCGGGTCGCTGTGGGCGAGTCGCGCAACACGGCCGCGATGCGTGCCGGAGCCCGTGCCGGAATCAAGCATGTCACCGAGCTCGCGTATCGCCTGGGCTTGCCCAGAGACGCGAAGCATGTTCTTCAGCCCTATCCGACGACTGCGATCGGTGCATCCGAAGTCAATCCGCTATCGATGGCGTCAACGGCCGCGTTCGTGAACGGTGGATTCCGGGTGACGCCACGCTTTGCGAACGACGTCTGCCGTGACGGAAAGTCGCTTCTTTACAATGATGATCAAGGTCGCCCGAAGGATTGCGACATCAAGGGAGAAAATCACCTCCCGCAAGAGCGGCTCATGCATCCGGCGGTATCCGCGGCGATGACCGAAATCCTGAAAGCTCCTGTCGATCTCGGCACTGGCACAGCCTCAGCATTAAGGACCGGTGTGATCCCGGGAATGGATCCTCTGGGCGATGCGGTCTGGAAGTTGAAACCTGAAGAAAGGAAACAGCGAGTCCTCTCATTTCCCTTTGAGACAGCGGGGGAGATCGCGGCGAAGACGGGTACTGCAACCAATGCTGACGGCAAGACTTCCGACGTGTGGCTGCTGCTGTTCATACCAGGACCCCCGGGCGAACCGGAGAGAGGCGTCGTGCTGGGATTCTGGATGGGCAAGGATTCGAAGGACCACCCCTTGGGCGAGCGCGGCTCGACGGGAGGCCCTGGTTTCGCAGAATCCGGTGCGCGCAACTGGGTGCATTCAGCGGCAACGGTACTAGCATTTCTGCAAAAGGAGCGTGGACTCCTGAAGCCGGGATACCGGTTTCAGCCGATCGTCCGAGATGCGGTACTTACGAATCTTGAGACGAAGAAGCTATCAAATTCGACGCAGTAGACCGCGAGCGTGAAGTCTCGGACCGCCGTTGAGATCGATCGCTGCGGTGTGCGCCATGATCTCCGGACCTTCGTCCGAAGATGCTCTTTGCGGCGTCGTTCCTACTTGATCTGCACAAATTGGAAGCAGTCCAGTAACCTCCAAGCATGACGCGGGTCTCCGCGTCGTCCGGTCCGAGATATCCACAATTTTGGTGGACAAAATCCCGGCAGCAGGAAGCGTGCGAACGGCGCCTGAGAGTTGTTCAGCGAGTCGCCGGATTAGTCCACACAGCTTCTGAAATTAATGGAGTGAGTTCAATCGGTTGGCCGATGGGTACAGCCTAACAGGCTGCGTCTTCAACGGCGTCCGTTCGGCCGGGTGTCCGAGGTTGGCAGGTTCGCTGCACCAGTGCTTTATCAACACTGCAGAGTTCATAAAGACGGCCCGCGAATGGAATTGTTTGTCACAGAACTGTCATCTATTCGTCACGTCGATTGCGAATAATGTCCGACGCTCCGACCGTTCCGTGAGCGCTGCTTGAACAGGGGGGATCTCTATGGCGAGTACGGCAACGCATTCTCACGCGGCGACTTTCGTTCGTCCGAACCTGGACACCGGTCCAAATATCGGCAGTCTTCTGCTCATCGGGTCGCTCTTGGCGGTCGGACTGCTATACACGGCGTACAGCCTGTATGTTGATGTTGCCGACGCACAGGTACAAACCAGGACCTTTCTGCCGTTTCTGCTTCTAGGGGTAGCGCTGCTTATCGCCTTGGGATTCGAATTCGTGAATGGCTTCCATGACACAGCGAACGCCGTCGCGACAGTCATCTACACGCACTCGCTAAACCCGCAATTCGCGGTCATCTGGTCGGGGACGTGGAATTTTCTAGGTGTGCTCTTCTCCAGTGGCGCCGTAGCGTTCGGGATCATTTCGCTTCTTCCGGTCGAATTGATTCTGCAGGTCGGCAGCAGCGCAGGTTTTGCGATGGTCTTTGCATTGTTGATTGCAGCGATTATCTGGAATGTAGGAACCTGGTATTTTGGGCTGCCGGCATCGAGTTCGCATACGTTGATCGGCTCGATTATCGGTGTCGGCGTGGCGAATCAGCTGATGCGCGTGACGGATGGCACGAGCGGCGTCGACTGGAGTCAGGCCTGGAAGGTCGGGCAGTCGTTACTGTTCTCACCATTGGTTGGCTTCGTGTGCGCTGCAATCCTACTTTTGATTGTGAAAATGTTAGTGCGCAACCCTGACCTGTATCGAGCCCCACAAGGCAACCGTGCGCCCCCGCTGTGGATTCGTAGCATCCTGGTGCTTACCTGCACAGGGGTGAGTTTTGCGCATGGATCGAACGACGGCCAAAAGGGAATGGGACTCATCATGCTCATCCTGATTGGTGTCGTCCCGGCAGCCTATGCCCTCAATCGTGCGATGCCTGCCGACCGGGTTATGCAGTTTCAGGCGGTTGCTCATGCAGCCGTCGAGTCTCTTCACAGTCAGCAGCCTGGCGCGGCACCTGCAGACGCCAGAGCGGTCGTGACGGATTACGTGCGAACTCGAAAGCTTACTGCCGAGACGCTACCTGCCTTCGCCGGTCTTGCCGAGTCGATCAGCGCCAACGTCGATCGCTACGGCAGCATGGCGAAGTTCCCGGCGGAGGCCGTCCAGAACGCGCGCAACGATATGTACATCGCCTCGGAAGGTATCCGTTTTCTGCTGAAAGATCCCGAGGCGAAGCTGACTCCTGAGACTACGAAGAACCTTATCGCTTTCAAAACCTCGCTCGACGACTCGACTAAGTTCATTCCGCTTTGGGTCAAAGTCGCCGTAGCGATTGCTCTCGGCCTTGGCACGATGGTTGGATGGAAGCGCATCGTCGTGACAGTCGGTGAAAAGATCGGCAAGTCGCATCTTACTTACGCTCAGGGTGCGACTGCAGAGTTGGTCGCAATGTCGACCATTGCAGCGGCGGATATGTATGGTTTGCCGGTTTCGACCACTCACGTATTGTCGTCGGGGGTTGCCGGAACCATGGCTGCCAACGGTTCAGGACTTCAGATGAACACCGTTCGCAACCTCCTCATGGCATGGATCCTCACGCTGCCGGCTGCCATCGTGCTCTCCGGGAGTCTCTACTACTTGTTTTTCAATCTGTTCTGATGGGATGTTACAGATGGAACAAGAGCGTGATTTCGCAATCCTCCTCCTTCGCGCTGCGTTCGACCCGGTCGGCATGCAGCCCTGAAAGGTATCCTGTAAGGCCATTGACGAAGCTTTGTTCCTCAACCATTTCTCGCTTGGGGCGCATATCTGGTAACGGCGGCAGATTCCCGCGATACGAGAACGTTACCTTGACGTCGAATGTGTCACTGCCGATGCGAATCTCCACCGGTCCCTGCGCATTCGCCGCTATCTGTTCAATGGCGTCGTCGACTACCGAGCGCACTCTGCGGATGTCTTCTGCCGGGATCGTCCACTCCTTGGCCTGACTGGCGAAGAAGTCATCAAACGTCTTGGCTGTCAACGGTGAACCATCGCTCCCCAGGCGTAACTGAACGTAGCGCCACGTACCGACTAGAAAGACGGCATTGAGACTCACAGACGAGATTACTGCGACTGTGATTTCGGAATCGGTAAGTTGATGCGTCCAAGCTGGAAGGGCCTTGTAAAACTCGGGGAAGATCAACACCGATATCGCCGACAGAATTGAGAAGCCAATGATCACCGAAGCGCGCAGCGTGATAGGGCGGCTTGCCACAATCTGAATTCCAGCGACGAGCATCAGCGCGCCGTTGAAAAACAATGCCGCCGCCATGACAGGACGGGGCATGTTGACGATCAAGCTCGAAAACTTAGGAAGGCAGGAAAGGACCACCAACCAGCCGGCAATCGACCATGCGATCACTCGGCTGGTCGCGCCGGTTGTCTTTTCGATTCCGACGAGGCTTGGGCTCGCGCTCATCCCCGGTGTACCCAGGGCGCCACCGAGCGCGCAGCCGACACCATCGGCCATCACGCCTGCCCGGATGTTCTTCATATCCGGCCGGCGCCATGAAGCATCGTTCATCTGTTGACATGTTGTCAGGACGCCGACCGCGCGCAAACCCGAAGCCAGGCCTGCGACAGCGAATGCAAAGATGAGCGATGGCTCGAATCCGTAAGACAGAAAGCCTGGATCCGGTAGTGCGAAGAACGCGCTTTCCGACAATTGGAAAGCGGAATCCTTTGGAAACAAGCCCAGTAACGCGGCAAGTGCGTAGCCCACAAAGATCCCAATCAACACACAAAGAAGCTTTGGAAGCCCCCTTGCCCAGATCGCGAGCGATGTCATCGTCACCAGCACACAAAGAGCGGTAACGAAGCTTTCCGTGGTCTTAAGCTCGTGAATGGCGTCGCTCTGGAGTAGCACTCCGAGACCGATCTTCCCGAGCTCGATACCGACGGCGATGATCACCACGCCAGAGACTACCGCCGGGAAAAACTTTCTTAGTCGAAAGACGAACGCTGCGACAAAGGACTCGCACGCACCAGCAAAGATCACCATTCCGCACATGGTGGGAAACCCAAAGGTGGCAGCGGCAGCGATGCTCGACGGAAGATAGATCGCCGAGACGACTGGCGGACACAGATATCCCGAGCCGAGCCAGCCTAAGCGAAGACTCTGCAGGATAGTCACAAAGGCCACCGCAACCATTGCAAGAGCTAACGCATTGCGCGCTGCATCGTGAGGAAGTTTGGCCGCTCCGGCGACAAGCGCCACCATGACCAGATAAGGGCAAATTGCCGATGCATGCTGGAACGCGATAGCCAGCTGCTCAAGCACCGGCGGCGTTTCTTCGAGAGCGTAAATTAGCTCCTTGGGACGCTCGACCATGCAATCGACTCGAACTCCAGTTGACGGTTGGGCACTCGTGGTTGGTTCTGCGGGCGGACCAAGCCCTGTTTCTGAAGAGCGTGGCCTTGAGAACTCCCTCTTCTACTCACACGCCTTGCAGTCGTTGGGAAAGTTCGACACAAACGCCTTCCGGTCCGTGCAAGAACACCAACTTGCAGCTTCGGAACTCCAATATATCGCTTCGGATCTCCACCCCGGCGCCGCGCAGGCGTCTTACCTCTTCCTCGAGGTCCTCGACAGCAAAGCAGACATGGTTAAAACCCGTCTTGCAGAGTGACTCTATGTTTGGATCCACTAGAGCGTCAGGGTTGAAGTAGCGTAAGAGTTGTACTTCCATTCTTGGCTGAGCATCCTTAAGGACGAGCGTGACATGTTCAGCTTCGAGCGCCGGTATACCCATGTAACGAGAGAATGTCTCGCCCGAAATTCTGACTGTTCGCTCATGCTCGAATCCGAGAAGCGAGAAGAACCGCTTTGCCGGATCAATATCGCGCACGGCGATCGTTACGTGATCGAAGTTGGTGACCATAGACTCTCCGCGTCGTTGTCAGGCATTACCATTTGGTCGACTGCAATACAATGCCGTTGCAAGGCGTGTGCTCTTGGCTGATTCAGTGCCGCTCGGTTCCCCTAGTGATCGACATCGAAGGTTCGTGCAGATCTTCGCCGCTGACCCCACCGTTCGCTGCAATGAGCGAACGAACATGTCGGAGCATGGCCTCCAAATGGCCAGCGCCGGGGCTTGGCGAGCCAACCGCAAGTACGGCCTGCTCTGCACGCTTGACGAGCTGGGCCGCAGTCGGTGAACTGTGACTCAGAACGGCACCCTCGGCCCATCGACAGTAGAGTTCAGCGAGCGATGCGGGGTCGCCGGCGTTGGAGAGCACGGCTTCGGAGGCTGCGAACCGGTCCTTTGCGTCAGCGCTCGCGCCGAGGCATGCAAGTGACAAGCCCAACTTGCTCAAGATCCGGCCCTCAGCCCTCCGGTCTCCCATTTCGTGCGCGAGTTCCACTGCGTGCCGGTATTCTTCACTCGCTCTTGCGTGGTCTCCCTTCGCCGCAAACACGCCACCGAGGCCGTTTCGAATGACGCACTCGGTCCGCGCATGCCCGAGGAAACGACCAATCACCATGGCCGCTTCGAGTTGTGCATGGGCTTCGTCCGTGTCACCCCGTTCCAGACTCAGGTCCGCGAGATTGTTCCGCGTGGCGGCTTCGCCGAGGCGGTCGCCCAGTTCGAGCGCAACCCGCAGCGCCTGCTCGTAAAGGCTGCGAGCCTCAGCCCATTCCCCCAGATCGCAGCTCACGATGCCGAGGTTGCCCATGAGCATGGCCTGCATCCGGCGATTCCCCGCCTCTTGCGCGGCCATCAGCGCCTTCGTGTAGGACTCTTTCGCCGCCGCAAGCCGACCTGCTCGCCAAAGTGCAACCCCCAGGCAATACAGAGCGCTGCACTCCAACGATCGATCGTTCAGTGCTTTAGCAATCACGAGCGCTTCGCCGCCACGAGCGAGCGCCTCCTCGATTCTTCCTTCGACGGCAGCTTGGTCGGCGAGCCCACGCAAGAGCTGACTCTCCGCACGACGATCGCCCGCGGCGCGGCTCGCCGCCAAGCCCCTCTCCAAGCGCAGCCTGACCTCTGCACTCCTGCCCAAAACGAACAACGCCGTGCCGGCAACCCAATCGACAACGGCGCGTTGCGAGTCGTTCAAGCTGCGCAGTGCTTGCACGGCTTCCGTCAATTCGACAGCCACGCCATGGGGTCCGGTGCGTACAAGCACCTCCCAGGCGCGCTTGAGCGCGCCGGTCGCCGATTGGGCGTCCTCGTCTAGCACGGCTCGCTGACAGGCCACCACCAAGTTGTCGAGTTCGACACCTTGTTCCGCCGTTGCATCCGCTTCATCGACCGTCGCGAAAAATCTATAGTGACGGGCTTTGGCGAAACGGGCTGCTTCCGGCCCTCCGCATTGGGGGTCGGTCTCCAGGCGTTCAGATGCAAACGCCCTGATCGTATCGAGCAGACCGAAGCGGTGGTCGCTTTGACGCCGAACCAGCGATTTCTCGATGAGCGCCTGGATCAGGTCAATCGCGGATGCGTAGTTCTCGAGCGGATGCAGGTCAAGGATTGCCTCGGCGGCCGCGACGGTGAACCCGCCTTCGAACACCGACAACTGAGCGAGTGCCACTCTTTCGCGCGCCTCCAGCAAGTCCCAGGACCAGTCGAACGTTGCACGCAATGTTGCATGGCGCTGTGCGCGTCCACGCGCGGTTGGGAGAATGGCAAATCGGTGATCCATTCGCTCCAGGAGAGATCGCGGCGAGAGCACCCGCACTCGCGCCGCAGCGAGTTCGATCGCCAGCGGCAGACAGTCGAGAAGTTTCGCGATCTGCATGATCGCCGGTTGGTCGTCGGCTGTCGGACTGAACTGTGCCTCCGCCTCGCCAGCGCGCTGCAGGAAAAGGACTGTAGCGTCGTCGATGTCGAGCGGTCCCAGGGTCTGCGCATACTCGCCCGGTATCCCCAGCACCTCACGCGTCGTGACAAGGAACCGCGCTTGGGGTGCATGCTCCGCCCACGTGACCAGCGTCTCCTGCGCATATCGCGCTACCTGCTCGAAGTTGTCCAGAATCACCAAGCACTTGCCGCGTTCGGAGATGACTCGACTCAGGTACGCCAAGGGGTCCGCGCCGCTCACGGGCACGTCGAGACCGCGGGCAACGGCGCGGGCGATGCCATCGACGTCATGCGCAGCGGACAGATCACAGAACCAGACCCCACCGGGAAAGTCGGACAAGTGGATCCAACCGAATCGCTGGGCGAGGCGTGTCTTGCCGGCGCCCCCAGTCCCATGGATGGAAACTACACGTGCACGGTCATTAAGTGCGGAGGCTAGCTCGCCTAAGACGCCTGCCCGACCGACAAACGCGTCGACCTCAGCCGGCAGGCTGTGATTTCTATCCGCTCGCGGCGACGCTGACGGCTGAGGGACTTCTAAGAGTTCTACGGTTTGAACGGGGCCGACGAATCGATATCCCCGGCCCGCCAAGGTCTCGATCCAGCCCTCGCCACCAGGCGCCTGGGCAAGCGCGCGCCTGAGCGACCAGATCTGAACGGCGAGGTTCCCCTCTTCGACCACTGATCCCGGCCAGGCGGATTCGAGCAATTGCGCCTTGCTTATCCATTGTTGCGGTGACCGGACGAGCACCGTAAGCACATTGGCAGCACGGCGGCCCAGCGCGACCGGAACTCCTGAAAGCGTAAGCAGGCTGGTGGCCGGATCCAGCCGGAATGGGCCAACCTCGTAACTCTCCTTTACGGGTGCCACTGTTGCGCGCGATTTCATGCGCGAGAGGGTCTCGCCACGCCACTTAGGGCGTCTTGGCAAGGATTTAATAGGTATTTAAGCGCTTTTTCAAGACGAATGTCCGTCGCTTAGGCATTCTCCCCTTCAGCACCGCGTCAGGAACAGCGCGGTCTTCAAACGAACCGGAATCTCTTACAGGAGCGAAATATGGATCGGATTGTTAATCGAGGCAGGCGTCGCACAGCCTTCGCAGTAAGGGCCATCCTCATCGCGGCGGCAGTTCTACTTGGCGGTTACGGTGTTACGGGCGCGAAACACATGACAACCGCGTCGGAGAAGACGGTCGCATCTTCCGTCGACACGGGCGCGACGACGCCAAGCAGCACCGCCGTCGAAGGGACCGCAACTCCGCTAACCGAACCCGAACGCGTTCGCACGGCGTCTGATTCCGGAAGCGAGCCGCGCGAGTGCGATTTGGCCAAAGGCGTGAGTTCCGCTTGCGTTTTCGAATGAGATGGATCGATGTGAATATTCGCGGGCGTGGGCAGTGAAATATCGGCTGCCGGCGAGCTCTGGTCGGTGCGATCCTGTTACCAGCAAGCTATTACCGAACCGACTTACTTGGAGAAGGAACTACATGAACACCTCGAACATTGGTCGCACCTTTTCGGTTGCTGTGGTGACCCTGGCGCTTACCGCGATCACCCAGGTCAGCCATGCCGCCAGCGAAGCTCAGTCCGTGATGGACCCGGCAACCGCGCAGTCCATGTCGGTGGCGGCGGTTTCCGAACAGCACCGCGGCGCCGGTAACCGCTCGCCCCTTACGCTGTTCGTTGAAGATCCGAATGGCAAGGCGCTTCAACTGGTTTACGTCGAGGGGAGGGGGTGGAAGTACGGACGGCCGAAATCGCATGACAGTGCCGAAAATTCGCTTTTCCACAAAATCGCGTTCTGGTCGGTGACGTCTGCGCCCGCCGCGAGGGACGATGCGCAAAACGATGAGACTATGACGGTATTCATCGACGGCCCCACCGGATTTACGTACGTGTGGACTCGCGATGGCGGTTGGAAGTTCGTCGGTACGTTGAGCGACAGAAAGTCGTAGAGATAAGATATCGCTGACTTGATTGGCGCGTGAATTACGGCAGATTTCGGCCCAGACTGTTAATCCGCGGGTCGATCGCCGAGCGCCGCCGCAGGAAGCGGCCGGCACGCTGCGTGACGTCGGTACCATGGCTACGCGCAAGCGTCCCATTGACGATCACGTGCTCGATACCGCGCGCAGGTTGCGTAGGGTACTCGAAGGTCGCGGCATCGGCGACGGTCCGCGGATCGAACACGGTAATGTCGGCGTGGAATCCGAGGCGGATCTGGCCGCGCTGTTCGAGGTTGAAGCGTCGGGCGGAGAGCGCTGTCATCTTGTGCACGGCGGTCTCAAGCGAGAACAGTCCGATATCGCGTGAATAGTGCCCGATGACGCGCGGAAACGTGCCCCACAGCCGCGGGTGCGGATGCGCGTCGTGTGGCAGGCCGTCCGACCCAATCATGGTCGGCGGATAAGCAAGCACGCGCTGAACATCGTCCTCGCGCATCTGGAAATAGCAGGCGCCTCCGGGTTGCAGGCGCTCGCAGGCTTCCCGTTGCGTGCAATTCCATTCATGCGCGATATCGGCGAGGTGCCGTGCCGACATTTCCGGATGCGGAGCCGACCACGTCACAAGGACGTCGATCACGCCGTCGATAAGATCGCTGCGCAGCACCGTGGACCCTGCAATGTACGGATACGCGTCGAGACCGATCGGTTGCTTCGACCGCGCGTCATCGATGTAGGCGATCGTCTCCACCGTTCGTCCCCAGTTCCTGGAACCCGCACACTTGTGATGCGAGATCACGATCGGAATGTTGCCGCGGCGTGCCGTGGCGAACGCTTCGTTTAGCGATGGGATGACCTGGTCCATCTCCTGCCGGATATGGGTGGCGTACACCCCGCCAGCCTCACCTGCGACGGCCGCGAGCATGGCGAGCTCGTCGATGTCGGCTGCGGCGCCCGGTGCGTAGAACACGCCGGACGAGAAGCCGGTCGCGCCCGCCGCCATGCCCTCGCGCAAGAGCGCAACCATATGCGCTTGCTCGTCCCGCGTCGCAGGCCGATATGGATCGTCCATCGCAGCGACGCGCAAGGTGGAGTGGCCGACGAGCGCTGCAACGTTGACGGCGGGACGCGCTGCCTCCACGGCTTCGGCGTACGCCGCCATGGTTGGATGCACATAGTCGTTGCCGAGCAGGTTCAGAGGCGGCGGGACGCCGGTGCGCACCAGCGGCGCCAGACTGATGCCGCAATTGCCGACGATCACCGTAGTGACCCCCTGACTGATCTTGGGCAGCGCGTCCGGCGCGGATAGCACCATCCGGTCGTCGTGGGTGTGCACGTCGATGAATCCGGGCGCGACCACTTTGCGCGCCACATCGATGACCTGGGCGCCGTCGCTCGCGAGCCCCGGTTCGATGGCGGCGATCCGCCCGTCCTCGATGCGCACGTCGGCCGCGAACCGGTCCGCGCCGGTGCCATCGATAACGGTACCGCCGCGGAGGAGCAACGGCAGTTGCGTGTAGTCTGCGCTCACGTGCTCTCCGTCAGAAGTACGTGCGGATCGCTCCGGTCACGCGATAGTCGTCGTCGACGGTGAACATCACACGCCACTTGTCGAACGTGGTGCACGGGTGCGAGATGCCGCAACCGATGAGATCGCCGACAAGCACGTCCGCGTCCGGCGGGAGGCGCAGATAGGCATGCTGGTCGTTCATGGCCATCACCTTGGCGTCGTTGTGGATCGCACGCGGACGAGCGTCCCGGCCCTTTCGGAATTGCCATTGCGGTCGAGGCATGCCGAGATCGAAGGACGCGTCACGTTTGCCCATGGTGAGGATGGCCAATGATGGCTCGGGTCGCGATTGCACCTGCGCCCACACTTCGAGCGCAGCGCGCAACCCTTCCCGGGCCTCCCAATCCCGACCGCTGCGCGCTCGGACGTTCACGAGCATGCGTTCGTAGAAGCCCGCATCGTGGGTTACATAGCAGCCGCTCCGCAGGATGGTCTGTACCGGCTTCGACAGTCGCGTCGGCAGCTCGCGCGCGACGATGTCGAATGCAGCGGAGCCACCCGCGGAAAGAATGATCGACGATCCCACGAACCAGCCTGCGCGGTCGCACGACACGGCCACTTCCTGCATCGCGCGCATGAGCTCCGCCACGAACTTCGCATCGTGAGCCGAGTCGCCGTTAAGCTGCAGACCTTCGTAACACTCGACGCCTGCGAGATCGACACACTGGCTCGCCGCGACCGCCCTGGCGAGCGTAAGCGCCTCATCGGCGTTGCGGCAGCCGGTGCGGCCGCCCGTGACTCCGAGTTCGAGGAGCGCGGACAATCGTCGTGGTCCCGGGTGCAGGCCCGCTTCGGCCTCGATCGAGCGCAACTGCGCAAGCGAATCGACGAGGAAGTAGAACTCGAGGTCCGCATGCTTCGCTTGCAGGCGCAACACCTCGGCCACGGCGGCGGCGCCTAGAAGCTGATTCGCCATGATCACGCGTCGAACCCCGAACCCCACACACAGCGCAAGCTGATGCACCGTCGCCACCGTGATACCCCATGCGCCCGCGGCCAGTTGCTGAGCGAATATCTGTGGCGCCATGGTCGTCTTGCCATGAGGCGCCAGCAGGACGCCCGTTGCTTGGGTGAAGTCGCGCATCCACGCGTGGTTGTGGGCGAGTGCGCTGTCCTTGAGCACCGCTTGCGGGAGCGGCAACGAGCCTTTGAGCAGGTGCCAGCCTTGTGCGCCGATCTCGCCAAGCGGGGTCGGCGGCGCACCGTGCGGGAAGCCCTTGGTCGATGCATCGACAGGCTCGCGCTCGATCGAGTCAAGATTAAGCGTCTGGATCATGGGATATCGTCCCGCAGGCAGGCCTTGAAGTGACCGGGCGCGACTTCGCGCAAGGCTGGCACCTGCGCCGCGCACGCGGCCTGCGCATAGGGACAGCGGGTGCGGAATACACAACCGGAGGGGGGATCGATCGGGCTCGGGATGTCACCCTGCAAGAGGCGCCGTTCGCGCCGTGCGTCCGGATCCGGGCGAGGCGACGCTGCCAGCAGCGCCTGCGTGTACGGATGCCGCGGCGTCCGGTACATCGCTTGTGCCGAGCCTGTTTCCATCACCTTGCCGAGGTAGAGCACGACGATGCGGTCACAAAGGTACTCGACCACGTCGAGGTCGTGCGAGATGAACAGGATGGTGAGATCGAAGCGATCACGCAGATCGCTCAGGAGGTTAATGATCTGCGCCTGGATTGAAACGTCGAGCGCTGAAACAGGCTCATCGGCGACGATGAACTCCGGCTCCACGGCGAGAGCGCGCGCGATCCCGATGCGCTGACGCTGGCCGCCGGAGAATTCGTGCGGAAAACGCCGCGCGTGCTCCGGCGCGAGGCCGACGAGCGAGAGGAGTTCGGCGACGCGTTTCGCACGGACCGATCCCTGGTGCAGACCGTGCGCATCGAGCACTTCGCCGATTGCATCGCCGACGCGGCGGCGCGGATTGAGGCTCGCGTACGGATCCTGGAAGATGATTTGCAGGCGGCGCCGATAAGGCCGCATCGCACGCGGCGACAGCGGGGCAAGATCGATGCCCGCGAAGCGTACTTGGCCCTCGGACGGCTGGATCAGCTTCAGCACGCTGCGCCCGATCGTGCTCTTGCCGGAGCCGGACTCGCCGACGAGACCGAGCACTTCACCTTTCGCGATGTCGAAGCTCACGCCGTCCACCGCACGCACCGGTCGCTCGGTGTGGCCGAAATACTTGCGTAGGGCGCGGACGGAAACCAGTGCGTCGTTCATACCAACGTCCATCGCACGCAGCGTGACCGCTGGCCGTCCGCAAGCTCGGCGAGTGGCGGCATGGCGACAGTGCATTGGTTTTCCGCGAGCGAGCATCGCGGCGCGAATGCGCAGCCGGGCAACGGATCGGTGGGGCTGGCGACTTGCCCAGGAATTGCGTTCAGCCGCCGGCCGTTCTTCGCGGACACGCCCTGCTCGAGGGCACGTCGCGGGAGACAGGCGAGAAGGTCGCGCGTGTAGGGATGTCGCGGTGTCGCAAAGATCGCGCGGACGCGGCCTTCCTCCACCACACGCCCGGCGTACATGACCACGACACGGTCCGCGATCTCTGCCACGACACCCAGATTGTGGGTGATGAACAGCACCGCCATGCCGACGTCGCGGCGAAGCTTGTCGATCAGCGCGAGGATCTGTGCCTGAATCGTGACATCGAGGGCGGTCGTAGGCTCGTCCGCGATCAGCAGCAGCGGATCGCACGCCAGCGCCATCGCGATCATTACCCGCTGGCGCATGCCGCCCGACAGCTGGTGTGGATACTCGGTAAAGCGCTGTCGCGCGGCCGGGATCTCCACCATATCGAGCATCTCCAGCGCGCGCTGTCGCGCTGCGGCGGCGTCGAGCGGCAAATGCAGCGATGCAGCCTCCGCGATCTGGTCGCCGATGCGAAGCACCGGGTTGAGGCTTGTCATGGGCTCCTGGAAGATCATCGCCATGTCGCGTCCGCGCAAGTGGCGCACGGACTTTTCGGGCAGTTGCGCAAGATCGACGACCATGCCCTCGCGCGTGCGGAACCGCATGGCACCCCCTACAATGCGCCCCGGCGGGTTCGGGACGAGCCTCATGATGGAGAGACTCGTCACCGACTTGCCCGATCCGGATTCGCCTACGATCGCCAGCGCTTCTCGGGCGTGTACCGTAAACGAGACGTCGTCGACCGCCTTGACGAGTCCATCGTCCGTCATGAAATGCGTCGCGAGATGGACAACCTCGAGAAGCGGCGCATCGGTCATGGTGACCCCCACGCTCATAGCGTCTTCCGCAGCCTGGGGTCGAGGAGGTCGCGAAAGCCGTCGCCGACCATCTGCAGCGACAGCGCCGAAAGCACGATCGCGATCCCTGGAAAAAGCGCGAGCCAGATGGCGTGATCGGCGTACTGCTGGCTGCTCGCGATCATGGTGCCCCAGGTCGGCAGCGCAGGCGGCACGCCCACGCCAAGAAACGACAACCCGGCTTCGGCGAGGATCGCGTACGCGAAGATGAACGTCGCCTGCACCAGGATTGGCGACATGATGTTCTGCAGGACATGGATGACCAGGATCCGCCACGTGGAGATCCCGAGTGCTCGCGCTGCCTCGATGAAGAGGAGCTCACGCACCACCAGAGCTGAGGCGCGCACCACGCGTGCAACCCGTGGCGTGTACACGATCGCCAGCGCGATGACGACGTTGGTCATCGAGGCGCCCAGGACGGCCACCAACGCGATCGCGAGCAGAATGTCGGGAAACGACATCATGGCATCGACCACGCGCATGAGAGGCGCGTCAAGTCGGCGGAAGAAGCCGGCGGCAAGTCCGAGGAGCACGCCAGCGGCAACGGAGCTGACCACCACCAGCGCACTGATCATGAGGGAGTAACGGGCTCCGAACACAACGCGGGAAAACACATCGCGTCCCAATTCGTCCGTTCCGAACCAGTGCGCGGCGCGCGGACTCTGCAGGCGGTCGAGGACTTTGAGCGCCATCGGGTCATGCGGCGTGATCCACGGTGCGGCCACCGCTGCCAGCGCCATCACGGCGATGACCGCCGCGCCGACCAGCACGATTTTGCGCCCGAACAGCTTGCGCAGCAGGGTCGCTGTCGGACCGCGCGACGGCGGTGCCTCGTCAAGCGGGACGGCAAGGGTCGCCATCAGTTCGCCATTAGTATTTCACCCGCGGATCGATGACGAGATACATGAGATCGATCGACAGGTTGATCAACACATAAAGACCGGCAATGACGAGCAGTGCGCCCTGAATGACGGGATAATCGCGGCGGAGTACCGCGGATACCACCAAATTGCCCACGCCCGGCAAGCCGAACACGGTCTCCGTGACGATCGCGCCGCCGATCAGCAGCGCAAAAGTGAGGCCGACCACCGTGATCACTGGGATCAGCGCATTGCGCAGCGCGTGATGCAGCACGACGCGTGCCTCGGACATGCCCTTGGCGCGCGCGGTGCGGATGTGGTCCTCTCCGAGCACGTCGAGCATGCTGGCGCGCGTGAATCGGAGGATGAGTGCCGAGTTGACGACTCCGAGGACGATCGACGGCAGAATGAGATGGTACAGGCGATTGGACAGTGGCACGCCCGGGTCGCCGTATCCAGCGACCGGAAACCAGCCCAAGCCGACGGCGAATATCTCCATCAGGACGAGGCCGAACCAGAAGCTCGGAATGCTCGCGCCCAGCATCGCGAAAGCGGAGAACGCATGGTCGACTGCTTTGCCGCGCCAGACGGCGGCAACAATGCCGCTTGGAATGCCGATCAGCATGGCGATGCCGAGGGCGAATACCGTGAGGAAAAACGTGGGCTCGGCGCGTTCGGCGAGCGCTTGAGTGACGGGTCGCTGCAGGAATATTGACTGGCCGAGATTGCCGTGAGCGAGCTCGCTCAACCAATAGGCGAACTGCACAGGCAACGGCTGATCGAGGCCGTATGTCCCGCGCAATTTGGCAATGTCGGCGGCGGTCGCCTGTTCGCCCAGCATCACCGCCGCCGGATCGCCGGGCGCGAGCCGCGTGATGATGAACACGAGCGTCGCGACGATCAGCATCACGATTACCATCCCGGCAAGACGTGACGCCAGATACCGGATCATCAGGTTCCTTAGCGCGCGCGCGTCGATACTGTCGCCGGCATCGGCGCGCGGTTTAAGCTAGGCTTTCCGATCACTTCGACAGGCCGGTGTTCCAGAAGAACGGCCACGGCATCGCAACGTAGCCGTCGAGCTTCGTTGAGCGCGCGGTCAGGTTGTTGAAGTCGCCGATGCGGATGTACGGCACCTCGGTGAACACGACGCGCTGCACGTCGCCCCACAGTGCGGCACGCTTCTTGGGGTTGGCTTCTGCGTTGAACGCGGCGAGCGCCGCGTCTTTTCCTGGGCTGCTCCACCAGCCTGGTGCACCGTCGCCCAATTGAGGCGGCGTGAGCGTCGGCTCCGGCAGTACCGCGGAATGCGTGATATAGATGTCCCAAAGCGCGGGATCGTTGCGACGCTGAATGAGCGTTGACCAGTCGACCACCTGCATGTCGACCTTGTACCCCGCTGCCTTGAGGTTCTCGGCCATCACGAGGGCAATGCGGTAATGGAAGTCGTATTGCTGGCTTGTGAGGATCCTTATCGGAGTCCCGTCGTACTTTGCCGTGGCGGCGAGCGCCGCAGCTTTTTTCGCATCGCCCTTGCCGTAGTTCTCCGTCCCGGCCGTCGAATAGAACGGCGTGTTCTTCGCGTAATGGTTGGGGTCGGTGTCGTAGAACTTCTTGTCGCCAAATGCGGCGGCCATCATGTCTGCGTTGTTGAGCCCGGCCTCGACGGACTGCCGTAGCGTAACGTTGACGAGTGGTCCCTGCTTGGTGTTGAGGACCATGTAGGGAAAGCCGAACGGTGAGGTCAGCACCGGTTTCACGTTCGGCGCGTTTTCGAGGCGCGAATACGCCTCCACTGGAAGCACATCGGCAAACTGATACTGGCCCGCCAGCATGCCTTCGACGCGAGTGTTGGCGTTGGGCACCGGGATAAAACGCAGCTCGTCCAAAAGCGCTTCGCGCTTGCCACCGTAGCCGCTCGCTGGCTCTTTGCGCGCGCTGTAACCTTCGAAGCGCACGAGTTGAACGTACTGGTCGGGCTTGCGCTCCTTGAACATGTAGGGCCCGGTGCCGACGAACTGGGTGAGCGGCGTCGCGATCGAGTCCTTGGCCATGATCGCGGCGAACCCGTTCGGCAGCGCCAGGTGCGCGAGCAGCGGCGCGTACGGGCGGTTCAGCGTGATGACGACGGTGTTCGGGCCCTTCGCCTCGAGGCTCTTGATCTCCTTGGCGACGGCCTTGCCGCGCGGCGCCATGTCCATCCAGCGCTTGAGCGACGCGACGACGTCGTCCGACGTCATTTCGCGACCGTTGTGGAACTTGACGCCCTTGCGCAGCGGAATCGTGTAGACGAGGCCGCCGTTCGAGATCGCGGGCAGGCTCTCGGCCAGCATCGGCGTCACGTTCCAGTTGGCATCGAACGTGTACAGCAGCTCGTAGACGTGCAGCATGATCGTGCCGACCAGATCGGCCGTCGATGCCATCGGGTCGAGCGTCTGCGGCTCGCCGATCATCGCGATGTTCGCGGCTCCTCCCCGCGGCGGCGCGGCGAGCGCCGCGCTGCCGGCCAAAGCGATCGCCGCGGACGCGACGATTGGGGCGATGGCGAGGCCGGCGCACCAGGCACGCAACGAGCGGCCCAACGACGCGAATCCGGGAGCGATCCGAAGCATGGTTCCTCCTTGAGATGCTTGCGCTGCTCGCGATGGCAGCATGCCGGCTCTGCAGTGCAGGGCAGTCTACGCCGTTGCCGAGCCGACGAACCTCGGAGAACACCGACGTCTCCCGGGAGGCCGGACGAGGATCGGATCAGCGGCGCGTCTCGGCGCGGTCCCACGACAACGCTGTCGCGTCCTTTCCGGCAACGGAATAGAGAGCGCCCGGTGCGTTGCGTGTGCGCTGGAACTGCTCGAGCGTCTCGCCGCGCATCGCCGCGTAGATGTGCAGGTTCGAGACGCCGATCACCGCGCCGAGCTTCTCGAGCATGAAGAAGATGACGCCGTAGCGGATCAGCCCATCCCAGTCGCGACGGCGCACGAGGTCGCGCTCGACATCGCTGAGTCCGGCCCGCGCGAAGGCGCCTTCCTCGTCGGCGAGGAAGCCGGCGCGAACCTCCGGCTCGATGAGCGAGTGCAGGAAGTGGTTGAGCCGGTAGGCCTGCACCGAGCGCTCGATCGTGAACGGATGGCTGCCCTCGAGGCGCTCGATGCCGGCGAGCTGCGCGTCGGCGCGCGCCCGGTTGCGTGCCTGATCGACCGCAGACGGCTCGGCTGCGAGGTTCTCGTAGATCGCCGTCGCGATCCCGGTCATCGACGGCAGGTAGTACGTGCGGTGCACGCAGCGCACCTGCGCCGAAAGCGCTCCGCGCATCACCAGCCACATGATGACCTCGGAGCCCTCGACGCCACCGAGCTCGGCGTATTTCGCGTGGGTCATCTCGGCGAGCCGCTCGGGATCGCGCTCGAAGAGATCGAGGAAGCGTTCGTCCCAGGCCGGATTGTTGAAGCCGGCGCGCTCGCCGTGCACCTGGTGTGAGAGCCCGCCGGTCGCCACGACCGCGACGCGCAGCGGCTCGGGATAGCTTTCGATCGCACGCCGCAGCGCGTGTCCGAGCCGATAGCAACGGCGCGCGGTCGGAATCGGGAATTGCAGCACGCCGACCTGCAGCGGGACGAGCCGCAGCGGCCATCCGTCGGCGTCGTGGCGGCACAGGATCGACAGCGGCGAGAAGCAGCCGTGGTCGAGCGGCCGGCCCTGGAAGAACGAGAGGTCGAACTCGTCGGCCATCAACGAGCGGCCGAGATGCGCTGCGAACGCGGGATCGCCGCCGATCGCCGGCAGCTCGCGCGGGCCGCCGCCTTCATCGGCGACCTCCCAGCGCTCGCCGACGCCGAGCGCGAACGCCGAGTAGTGGTCGAAGAAGAACGACGTGACGTGGTCGTTGTGGATGAAGAGCAGCACGTCGGCGCGCTCGCGCTCGAGCCACTCGCGAAGTGGTGCGAACGCCTCGAAGATCGGCGCCCACACGGGGTCGTCCTGTTTGTTGCGATCGACCGCGAACCCGATCGTGGGGGTGTGCGAGGCGGCGATGCCGCCGATGACGATGGCCATGGTTGCTCCTGCCGGTCGATCAGCGCGACGCGACCCCGCGCAGGCCGGCTCGCTCGGCAGCGCGCTCGACGTCGCCGCCGTCGCGCAGCGACGCGACGAACTGCGCGAGCCACGGCCGCGCGATCTCCCGACCTTGCGGAACGCCGATCGCGAGCGACTCGGTGCCCCAGCGGCCGTCGAGCACGCGTGCGCCGGACAGCCCGTCGCCGAGCTGGTAGAGGATGCCCTTGTTGGTCGCGAACGCGTCGACGCGCCCTTCGGCGAGCATCGCGCTCGCAGCCTGCAACGACGGCGCGGGCACGAGCGTCGCGTTGCGATA
>DATFSE010000160.1:0-19048 GCA_035262745.1 Casimicrobiaceae bacterium
CGCATTCGCCCTTAAACCGATCAACCGCCCTCTACAGGCTCTTGGATGGCGATGCGGATCAACCCAAACCCTGCAGGATCCGGTGCCCAATCATCGCTCGACTCAGAAATGCGCAAGGCCGTTTTTGCACAGCCTCGGCCGTGAGCGCGCGTTGCGACGTCGGCAATGGGGTGTCAGTCGAATTTCAATTCGCGACCCTCAGCGGTCGTCCGACTCGGGCCTTTTATGCGCTTCTACGCCGCTCTCCTCGCCGACGGACAGCAAAGATTGGGTAGGATCGAAGCTGCTCTTGACCAGATTCGGCGGGCTTTGGAGACGGTTGACGAGCCGGGCGTGGGCTTCTTCGTCTCGGAGCTGTATCGGGTTCAGGGTTTGTGCCTGCTCCAAACGGCAGCGCCGACGAAGCGCTGCGCTCCTTGCATACGGCAGTCGACATTGCCCGAGTCCAGCATGCGACCGTGCTTGGGGTGCGTGCAGCGATCAGCCTGGCGCGTGCCGGGATCGCGCAGCGTCGGCCGGGTGACGGCGTCGATTTGTTGCGCGAGCTCTGCACGTCGCTCCCCTCGGCGTTCGACGCACCGGAGTTGCGCGAGGCGCGGCAACTGCTTTCGACAACACGCTAGCCCGCGGATCGCACGGGAAACGACCGCCCGTAGACCGTAGAGACCGACTTGTTTGACCCCTCTAGGGCAATGGCGTAGCGTTGGTAAGTCTGTCTACCAGTCGATTTGTGATCCTGCTGAGACAAAGCGCGCGATCTGCGTACGACTCTGCAAGCAAACTACTGCGGGCGGACGAAGTGACCTAATGATGAACCGGCGTGCGTTCCTCTGTGCCATGACGGGTGTGCTCGTTCTTGCCGAGCCGCTTGCCGCGAGAGCGCAGGCCGCGGCAACGCTCCGCCGCATCGGCTGGTTAGCGCCCGGCGAACCAGCGCCTCCTGCGGTGTTCGAAACGCGAGACGTTCGGTTTAGGGAACTCGGCTGGATCGAGGGGCGAAACCTGCTCATCGAGCGACGCTACGCAAACAACAGAGGCGAGCTACTGCGAACGCTGGCGGAGGAGCTCGTTCGGCTGAAGGTGGAGGTCATCGTCACACAGGGTACGGCCGCCACACTGGCAGCGAAGGAAGCTACCGCCACCATACCGATTGTAATGTGGTCCGCTGGCGATCCCGTCGGCGGCGGGCTCGTCGCGAGCCTTGCCCGGCCAGGCGGCAATGTCACGGGTTATTCCCTACTTTCCCCGGAGAGCGATGTCAAGCGTTTGTCGCTCTTGCGCGAGCTGTTGCCGGCCTCGCAACGCGTCGGCGAGTTGGCGAATTCTACCAACCCATATTTTCGCACCGTGCGCAAAGACGTCGAGGAGGCGTACCAGTCGCTCGGAATGCAACCGATCTTCGTCGAAGTCGCTCAGGCCAGTGAGCTGGAGCATGCTGTCGCAGACGTGGTTCGACAGCGCGGACAGGCGCTGCACGTGCCCAACGACGACCTGTTCTGGGACAACAGGGATGGAATTATCCGCGCTGCGCTTGGGCACGCGCTACCGACCATCGTTGACCGCGATGAGGTCCTTGAGGCTGGCGGGTTGCTGTCTTACAGCTTCAGCGTGACCGAGCTACAGCGCCGTGGCGTAGCGTTCATCGACAAGATCCTCCGCGGCGCGAAACCTGGCGACCTCCCAGTTGAGCAGCCGACGCAATTCGAGCTGGGGATAAACCTGAAGACCGCAAAAGCGCTTGGAATTACCGTCCCACAATCACTACTCTTGCGTGCGGACAAGGTGATCCAGTAACCAAGTGGCTGAATACGAGCGCGACCATGGCTTGTTGGGGCGCTCGGCCACTCCCGACGAGCGCGTCGCTCACTCGATCCGAAACGTCATGCCTTCTTGGCCGGGTGTCACGCGATACGCGGGATCATGGACATCGATCGCTTCGCCGAGCAGGCGATCGAGATCGGCGTCGGAATGGCCGGGATCGTGATGGAACGGCACAAGATGCTTTGCCTCGACGAGCGATGCAAAGTCGAGCACGTGCGCGAACGAGCTGTGGCCCCAGCCGACGTGGTTCGGGTATTGCTGCGAAGTGTACTGGCTGTCATGGATCAGGAGATCCGAATCTGCCGCGAGGACGCCGCCCGATGTCCATTCGCGCGGCAGCGACGGAAACGCACTCGGGGCGAGAGCCGGCTCGTGATCGGGAAGGTACGTCACGACCTTGTCAGTCGAATCGGTGATGCGATAGCCGACCGTCGGGCCGGGATGACACACGCGCGCCGCGGCGACGCGAAATTCTCCGATGTCTACTTCCGTCTCGCGCACTTCGTGCAGCGTCAGGCGGCAGGGCACCTCGCTCAGCCCGACCGGAAACAGCGGCGGCGAAAGGTAGCGCATCAGTCGCGTCTGCAAGCTCATCTGGACGCTCGCCGGTCCCCAGATGTGCACGTCGAGTCCCGGGTGGTACAGCGGCCCGAAAAAACCTAGACCCTGGATGTGGTCCATGTGCAGGTGCGTGAGGAGTACGTCCACCCGGCGTACCGACGCGCCGATCGTCGCCGCCATGCGGCGAATGCCAGTGCCCGCGTCGAGCACGAGGACGCCGCCTTCGCGGCCGCGCACTGCTACGCACGATGTGTTGCCGCCATAGCGTGCGGTCTCGGGCCCCGGTGTCGCCAGCGAGCCGCGCGTGCCCCACAGGGTGACATCCATGTTGGTCGCTAAACCTCCCAAAAGAATTGCATCACGCCGTGCAATTCATCCTGCTCGCCGATGACTGGCACCGCAGTCGCCTGCACACGTCGCCACGGGCCGTCGTTGCAACTCATCCAGATCGTTTGCGTGATCGGACGGCGCTCGAGGCGGGCGACCCTTCCGGGCCGCGCTTCGGGCGGCAGCAGCTCGCGGTTTTCGTCGGCGACGGTGACTACTCGCAGCAGGTCGTCGACCTTGATCTCTCCCGTCTCATCGAAGCGTGAGTTGAGGATCGGCTCCGCCGCCTCATTGTAGAAGACCAGGTTCCCCTGGGCGTCGAAGAGCATGATCGCCGTTGCCATGCAGCTCGCAAGCTGCCTCGACAGGATCAGCTGGATAGGCTTCGACGCGGGCATCGTAGGGCTCCCTATGGACTTGGTCAGTGCGCGCACAACGGCGACAAACGACGGATCAGGTTGCCAACCGCTGCTTCTGTAGTGCCTTGTCCCGGAAGCCGCTCACCCGCCTCTCGTCCCAAACTGGGCGGCAGCTTACGTTCAGCTATTTGGGAGTTTGCCCAACACGCGGGCAAGGTGGAGCGGGTCCACGCGATTCGGGGACATCGGCCCTTCGAAGAAGGCGTGATCCCGGATCAAGTGGATCACCAGGCCCGGGCCCTTCATTTGCTCTGCCGTCTCGACATTCGTAATGTGCCAGTCGACCGACGCATGACGAACCCCCAGCCCCGCATCGCACTGCGCATGATGAGGGTCGGGTGTCCACGGGCAAATCTGAAAGCCTTGGTGAACTTGTACCTGGCATTCCAGCGCGCCGACGCGAGCTCGTCGCGTGGGTGACGCTTCGGCGGCGCCTACCAGTTCGTCGAGCTTGGCGGCGAGCTCGGCGCAGGAGATATGCAGTGCGGAGAGCGCCTTCGCATCGGCGCTGATGACTTCCGCAAGCCTTTCGTTGAGCCCGAGAAATCCGCTCCTTGAAAAGGCCCCCGGTCTCATTCTCGCTTCGATCTCTTCGACCGTCACGAAAAGGCTCTTTCGGCTCTATTGAACGCCGGTCGCCGCGCGAGGCTTCTGGGACCGCGGCTTGCGCACCGGCGGCACGAGCGTCCCAGCCGGGTTCACCGCGGCAGGTGTCACGAAGATATCGCCCGTTCTGATCCGTTCATCGGGACCGACGAGCATCGCCATAACGATATATGCAGGTTGCAGGTACTTCTGCTCGTCGTTCCAACCAAGCTCGAAGTAGCAGAAGCGGACCTCGTTGATCTCCACACCGTACACGCCGCGCCGGTTCCAAGCCCGGGTCGCAAGATCGATCGCATACTCGGGCGAGCGCAGATCCGTCACCTTTCGATAGACCGGACCCACACGCCTCGATAGATAGTCGACGCAAGTTAAGCCCTCGTGGTCAATGTAAACCGTCACTTTACCGCCGGGACCGTCGATGGGAACGCCTCGAATGACGGGCTGCAAACAAACGGCGACGTCAATGATGCGGTGGTCTTGCATCTTGCGCTCGGGGCCTGCTACTGCGACGTTCAGGCGACTTACGCAAAGGACCTTCGATTCCGCAGGAAGTAGCTTGTATCGCTTGAGCAGCGCTCGAGCGCGCTTGATCGCCTCTTCGTCCGAAAGATTCACGTTCGTTCCATGATCGATCTGCCATCGGGTGCGATCCTTGAATCGGAACGCGCCGGAAGCCCGATGCACAATGAGATCAAACACGCCTTCGGAGTAGCCGAACGTGGTCGCGTCGCGTTGAATCGAGCCGACGGTTTCGTTGCCCTTCAGCTTCAAGCCGCGGGCCAGAGTCAGCAGCGTCCTCTCGTTTGCTTGCGGACGCTGCAAAGTGAGGATGGGGGGCGGAGTCTTCGGCAGCTCCGGCAACGTGGCCAAGACCTTGATTTTTGCCATCTCAGTGCCGCCATTTCCATGCGAGCCACGCAGTCGACGTCACGCCGTAATCTCGCCAGTTGATGGTTTCGTTCTCCCTGCGGTTGATCGCTTCATCCCGGGTTGCGCCGGCGGCAATCGCGATCGGCGTGTTGCCGATGCTGGAGCCATAGGTTCGGTCGAGCCACGCATTCGCAAGTGCGGCGCCGTTCCCCGCGTCGGCCCCAAAATTACTCCCTTCGTCGGCAGACCAGGGCGAGGTCGTATTCACAAACGTGAAGATCATGTGGATGCCCTGCATGGGGCCTCCCCAGACATCGACGACCGCGGAAGCGGTCGTGTCAAGCGTTCCGTCGCAAATATCGAGCACCAGCCACTTCAGATTCTTGACCCCGAGCTTCCAGGTGTCGGAAGCAGCGAGACATTGATTGTGCGATTTGGAGAACGCGATGTGCACGACGTTCGACCAATTGCCCCCATGGTCGGCGAAGTAGCAGAAATTGACGTTGTCGGACCAATTCAGTGCATCGCCGCCTCCGCCGAAACTCGGATGACGGAAGTCCGTCTCCCAGGCATTGTCGTCTCCCCAATTAAACAGCGACGTATTGCCCCTCTCAACCATGGAATTGCGAAAACCTTCCGCATGGGTATCCATGTAAACGAGTTGGTTCTGACTGCAGGATTCGCTATGGAAGTTGTTGATCCACTCGACACCGACGGTCACTTTCAGCATCCCTCAATCCTCCTAGAGTCCGGAACATCTGGTCGGATAACGCGACAGAGCGTTTCGAGTTCTGCCTTCGAGGCGGCAGGCGCTGATCAATCATACTCGCACTGGCGCAATGGTGCATTTCAATCCCTTGCGGCGGTTGTCTGCTCGCACCGCACATTCCTTCTCCCTGGCTCGTCGCTCGCTTTGCCGCCACTCGCATCATGTTGGGTGCCCTGTGCGCGTCAGCAAACCCTTGATGTAGATCTCAGTGGTGCGCACGCTCGCATGGCCGAGCAGTTCGGCAAGCCGACGTTGCGATGTGGCTACGTTTTCCGAACTGCAGCGAGTCTTGAATCGAGGGTTGCGACTACTCCGGATAGAAGCCGGAAGCGGTCAGCCGCAAGTGAACGGTCTGACGAGGTGATTCAATAACCGCAACGCCGACTTCGTGCCGATTTACGCGGGGTTGTGGAATGACCGGAAGTGGGCCGCGAAGCGACCTTCGTGAACGTCCGCTCCGTTCAGCCAGTGACGACTCAGCACACTAGCGCGACCCCTCAGTCAGAAATTCGAGCGTCGCCCGCCAAGTCTGCGGCGAGTTCAGGATGCCAAGGTGAGCCGTGCCCAGGATTGGGTCGTACGCGCCTTGCCCCGTAAGAGCGATTTCACGCGCGCCGCGAAGACGCGCACTATTAGAGAAGTCTGTTGGATTGCCGAACAAGTCGATCGCAGGCACTGGCGCGAACACTCCGTCTTGCACTGGAAAATAGACGAAACTCGCGTCGGCGTTGCGAATCACCAGCACGCGCGTCGGCCCTTCGGTCTCGCCGCTTGCACCCGGGCCGTTGAGGAGTTGCAGGAACGGGGTGTCGGGTGAGCCGACTTCCTGGCAGAGATCACTCGTTGGTGTGAAGCCGCCGAGCGATGGCGCCTGCCAGTAGTTGGCTGAGACGGGCGAACAATTGATGATGCCGTGGTTGGGCCCGTCGATGGCCACCAAGCGGCGCACAATGGATTGGGCTTCGTCCTCTCTTATCCATTCGCGGGCCAGCGTCACGCCCAGGCTGTGGCCAACGATATCCACCTGCTTGGCGCCAGTGAAAGCCAACACTGCGCGCACGAAACGGCGTAGGTCAGGTACATTGGCGGCGTTGGTGTGGGCGATACTCGAGCGCCGCGTTGGGTCGCCGGCCAGATCGCATTGGTCACCCTCATAGCCGAGGCCCCACAACTCGCTGGTGGCGTAGCCGTTGTCGGCCAGGTACTGCGCGAGCGCCTGTATGCGGCCATAGGGGTTACAAGCGGTCGGGAATGGCGTGTCGTTATTGCCGTGTAGAAGGATTACCGGCGTGCGCGTCACAGGTCCGGCGGCGCCAAAGCCTATGATGGGCTTGGCCAGCGACGTGTCTTCGATCACCGGGAAGCCCGGTGGAAAGGTATTACCCACCACGCCAGCCGCTTGCGAGACGACAGCGCAAAGGAACGCAGTAAGAGCGGTGGTGTGGCGAATCCAGACTTTCATCAAGGGAGTCTCCTGCGGGAAGGATCAGAAGTTCAACAGTGAGTCACGGAGTATTGCGGGCATGACAATTGGAGTCAACCGGCGTTAGCGATCCATTGCAAGATTATCGTTGAGCACGCTACGGGCACGAGCAAATAGGGTCCCAATGGCGTGGGGCAGGCGAGGCTAGCTTCGTATCGGCGGCGCTTCGACGAACACGGTCAACTCCGCCAACACGCGGTCCGAATCCTCAGCCCACCACCAGTGGCTCGTGCCTTCGAGCGCGACGAGGCGTGCGCCTGCGATGTGCGTCGCGAGGTGCTCGCCGGCTTCGAACCGCACCGCGCGATCGCCGCGCCGGTGCAGCACCAGCGTCGGTTGGCGAACCCGCCGCAGCAGCGTGCGCACGTCGGCGTCACGCAGGCCTTCGAGCACCACGCGCAGGCTTGCGGGCGACGCAGCATGCCGCAACATCCGCGACCACCACGCGCGTGACGCAGGATCGTCCTTGTCCGGAGGCGAAAATGTCTCGATGTCGGCAGGCCCGCCCCAGCCCCGCACCAGGCGGTCCATCCACAGGTCGAACGCTTCACGCTTTAGGGCCCACGGGTAGTCATCAGCGCGTGAGCCCTTCGCCATCGATCCGAACAGCACAAGGCCGCTCACACGCGATGGACTCGACACGGCGAGCGTGATCGCCGCCGGGCCGCCTTCGGACGAGCCGAAAAGCCAGGCCTGCTCGATGCCAGCCGCATCGAGGATGGAGCGCACGTCGGTGGCAGCGGCCTCGACCGTGCCAGCCTGTGTGAGTCGTTCCGACAAGCCAACCCCGCGCCGGTCGAAAACGACGACGGTGTGGCGCTCCGCGAGCCGTTCGAGCATGTGGCGCAAACCTTCGTGCTCCCACGCGATCTCGATGTGCGACACGAAGCCGGGCATTACGACGATCGTCTCGCTGCCCCGGCCGAGGGTCGCATATGCCACCGCGCTGCCCGACGACGACGCGAATCGGATGTCGAGCGCTGCTGCGACGCGCGCCAGCGGCATCGTGCGATCCTCGCGTGCGGCGGCCGACGGCGATTGTGCTTGCTCACGCAACGCCAGGTACGCCGCTTCGGTGGCGCGGCTCGGTTTACATCCGAACTCGTGTCGCAGCGCATCGGCGCAACGCATGAACACGGCCTCGACGCCCGCACCGTCGCGTGCCTCAGCGGCGAGCGACATGCGCTGCACGTATGCCGGCTCGCTGTGCGGGTCGAGCCGCAACAGGCGCTCGACCATATCAACGGCATCGTCGACGTCACCGCGTTCGCGCTGCAGCTCGGCGAGGCGCGCCAGCATGCGCGACAGCAGGTGCGCATGCTCCAGGCGCTGCGCTTCTACCCACTCGTCAAACATGGCGGACCCGAACGACAGGCCTTCGAGAAGCGGTTTGCATGCCAAGTGCGTCAGCCGCACGAGCTCGACAAACGGCAACCCCGGCGTGCTCTTGGCGACCAGTGCGCGTGCCGCACGGCGGAACTCGGCAGCGTCGCACCACAATGCGTCGACGGCGAGGACGAGGCCGCCGTCGGGCGACGCCATCAGGACACCTCCGCACTGGTTCTCGATCTGGTAGATGAGCCTGCGCAGGCGCGTCCTGCCGATTACCGCGTCAACATCGGGCCACAAGAGCTGCGCGAGCACCTCGCGCGGTACCGAGCGTGCTTCGAGCGCCAGGAACGCGAACAGCGCGTGGATGCGCTTGAGCGCGGGCCGTAGCGCCTGCCCGTGTTGCATAAGCGTGGGCGGGCCGAAGAGGTTCAGTTGCAAGCGCGCGCCGGTCGTGTCGTTCATCCCGCTATTCTTCCCGGACGCCGATCGGCTGAAAAGCGACGAAAAAGGGACGAGCGTTCGATAGGCTGCTTCATCTCTCCCGAACGAGGCCACACATGCACACCACTACCTTCAAGCCGGGCGCTCGCCCGGTTCTTCTGATGTTGCCCGCGATGGGCGTTGCGGCGGGTTTCTACACACCCTTCGTGCATGCGCTCGAGCAGGCTTGCGCTGCCACCGTGCTGACGCTCGAGATGCCCGGCCAGGGCGCGAGCCCGCTCCGGGCAGCGTCCGGCGATGAGTTTGGCTATCGCGAGGTCGTTGAGGCGTTCATTCCCGAAGCGGTGCAGCGCGCCGTAGCGCAGCATCCAGGCCGCCCGCTGATCCTCGTCGGCCACAGTCTGGGCGGGCAGCTCGCGCTGCTCGCCACGGCCGAGCTGAAGCACGTAGTGCACGGCCTGGTGTTGATCGCCGCCGGCACCGCACACTGGCGCGCGTGGCCGAAAGCGTCGCGGTGGCGCGCAGCACTCGCTGTGCATGCGATCCGACTCGTGGCGAGCGTGATGCCCTGGTACCCCGGCGAACGCCTTGGCTTTGGCGGCAACCAGCCGCGGAGGTTCATGCGTGACTGGTCGTTCAACGCGTGCCGCGGCGGCTACCGTCTCGAAGGCAGCGCGCGCTCGCCCGCCGCGCTCGCACGAGCGCTCGCCGACGTTCGGCTGCCAGTGCTCGCGCTGTCGCTGCGCGACGACCCGATCGCACCACCAGGTGCGCTGGCGGATCTACTTGCCAAGGTGCCGAACGCCGATGTCACGCGTGACGTGTTCGACGGCGTGACCTCGGACGCACCGTGGCGACGCCATTTCTCGTGGGCGCGCCAGCCCGGCGGCGTTGACGAGCGCGTCGCGAAGTGGCTCGCGCGCGTCACACCGAGTGCCCAGGGGTCTGCGCTGAGCGCGCGCTGTCCTGAACTTTACCGGAGCCCGCGTGATTCGATTGCTTCACATATCGGTACTTCGGGCCTCGAGCTGAGACTCAGACCCTGAGCGAAAACAATTTCGCCGCCCCGAGGACAATCGCGAATGCCGCGACAGCGGCCGCGCAGCCGGCGAGGATGAACAGGAGCAATAGAAGCGCGCCGTAAATGTTGTCGAGAGTGGGTCGTACCGCTGCGAGCGTTACCTCAAACGCACTCAGGGTCTCTGCAGCAGACTTGTCCAGCAAGCCTTGCTTCCTAGGGGCGCCCCCTTCGGTCACAGTTGCGTTGATGACCGGAGACTTTCGCCACAAACCCGTGGAAAAAAGTAAGCGCAGCGGCATCTTTCACCTCCTATTCTTCTTAACCCGGTCATCCTAGGCATGAACCTAGGTGCAACTCATCGGGCCGCCGCCAAAAAGGATACGCGCTTCGCGATCTTCCACAAGCAAAATTCATGTTTTTTTCGCGTCAATCGAACATCGCGAGTGAAATCGCTCGGTGTAAAAGTTGCAATTCGCCGACGTCGAACAAATCGAGCCATCGCGAGCACTCGAATCTGCCCGACGTGCGAGCCGGATCGCCGCGCTGGTAAAGCGCCATTCTCGAGAGGGCTAGCACTCGCACCGAAACCGGCTACAGGGAACGCGTACGATTGCTGGCCGCGTTGCGACAGCAGGGATGTCCGCGTTGCGGGCGATGAACCAGGAATCAGCGCAGGGGCAAATTGAAGGCGAAGGTCGAGCCGCTACCAACTTGACTGCTGACCCAGATCTTTCCGCCGTGGAGTTCGATGAACTTTCGCGAGATCGCGAGCCCGAGCCCGGTGCCCTCGACCTTCTTCGACGCCGTCCCGACCTGGCGGAACTCCTCGAACACCTTGTACTGATCCTCGGGCGCGATGCCGACGCTGGTGTCGCTGACCGAGACTTCGGCCATGCCGTCGCGCAACGCCGCGCGCACCTCGATGCACCCGCCCTCGGGCGTGAACTTGATCGCGTTCGATAGCAGGTTGAGCAGCACCTGCTTGACCTTGCGCTCATCGGCAAGGATCGTCCCGAGACCGTCGTCGATTGTGCGCGTGAGCGCAATGTTGCGTCGTTGCGCGCGCTCGCGCACCAGCACCAGCGTGTTCTCGATCGTCGCGGGAAGGTCGAAGTCGCTGCGCTCGAGCTCCATCCGCCCCGCCTCGATCTTTGATAGGTCGAGGATGTCGTTGATCAGCGCCAGCAGGTGGCGTCCCGACTCGAGGATGTCGCGCAGATACTCGGCCTGCTTGTCGTTGATATCCCCGAACATGCGCTCGGACCGTACCTCGGAGAATCGATGATCGCGTTGAGCGGCGGGCGTAGGTCGTGCGACATGTTGGCGAGGAACTCGCTCTTGTTGCGGTTCGCCGCCTCGACCTCGCGCACCAGCCGGCCGATCTCGGCGCTCATCCGGTTCAGGTCGTCGGCGAGCGCGCCGAGCTCGTCGCGGTTCGGCACGTCCACGCGCTTCGCGAAGTCGCCGGCGGCGATCTCGCCGAAGCGTGCGTCCATCTGCTTGATCGGCCCGATCAGCGACCATGACATCGCGTAGCCCACGCCAAGCGCGAGCGCGACGCTGACCGCAGCGAAAGCCAGCACAAGCAGTCGCGAGCGCCGGAAGGCTTCGGCTCCCTCGTCGACGCGCGCGACCATGTCGGCCTCGGCCTTGTTGACCAATTCATTGGTGAGACGCTCGAGCCGCTCGGCAAGCGGCCCGGCGCGGCCGATCTGCGCTTCGCGACCTTCGGCCACTTCAACTGACCACAAGATTTGGGCACCCTTGCCTTCACCGGAAGGTAGGGGACCGGTTTCAGCCAATGACAATCGAGAAGCCCTGCGATCAGGAGGGAGCAGTGAACACTTTGCAGGGACATCGGTCGGATTTGGTGTGTAGGCCAACTAAGACGATGGCCAGCGCGGATCGGATTCGGTCTGGCCGAATTCGAAAGCAAGACCCGGAGTGCCTTGCTCGGCTGTGGCGCGTAGACTGCATGCATCGATGGCACCAATCTAGCGAGGAAACGAATGAACATGGTCACCCGCAATGAAATGCTCGCCGCGAAAACCATCAGCGATCCGCGCTGGCGCGCCGTGGTAGCACGCGATTCGAGCGCCGACGGGAAGTTTTTCTATTCGGTCAGGACAACCGGCGTCTATTGCAGACCGTCCTGCGCGGCACGTGCCGCGCGTCCGGAAAACGTGGCTTTTTATCAGACTGCTGCCGACGCCGAGCGCGCCGGCTTTCGACCATGCAAGCGCTGCAGGCCGAATCAAGCGTCGCGCGTGCAGCTGAACGCCGAAGTCGTCGCGGAGCTGTGCCGGTTCATCGAGAATGCCGATACGCCACCGACGCTGGACCAACTTGCGCGGCATGCCGGACTGAGTGCGTTCCACCTGCATCGGGTCTTCAAGGAGGTAACCGGCGTCACGCCGCATGCCTATGCTGCTGCACACCGGGTGAAACGCATCCGCAACGAATTGGAGCGCGATGCCTCGGTCACCGATGCGATCTTCGGCGCCGGCTACAACTCCAGCAGCCGCTTCTATGAAAAGTCCGGCGATCTGCTCGGCATGACGCCGACCACCTATCGTTCGGGAGGCGCCAACACCGAAATCCGCTTTGCGATCGGCGAATGCTCGCTCGGCTCGATACTGGTGGCGCGCAGCACGCGTGGCATCTGCGCGATCTCGCTCGGCGATAACCCGGAAACTCTGGCGCGTGAACTGCAGGATCGGTTTCCACACGCGCGCTTGATCGGTGACGACTCCGAATTCGCCGCCCTGGTGGCGCGCGTGGTCGGTTTTGTCGAGGCGCCCGGCGTCGGGCTCGATCTTCCGCTCGACGTGCGCGGCACGGCGTTCCAGCGCCGTGTCTGGGAGGCCTTGCGCGAGATTCCGCATGGCGGCACGGCAAGCTACGCAGAGATCGCCCAGCGCATCGGTGCGCCGAAGTCAGTGCGCGCAGTAGCGCAAGCCTGCGGCGCAAACACGCTCGCGGTGGCGATCCCGTGCCATCGGGTCGTGCGTCAGGACGGCAACCTGTCGGGCTACCGCTGGGGCGTGCAACGCAAGCAGGCGCTGCTCGAGCGTGAGGCAGCGCGATGAATGCATGCGTCGACGTTGATCTTCTGCATGGCGCAGCCGACGCAGTCGACGCGCGTGTCGCAGCGATCGAATGGGACGCGCTCGTCAATACAGTCGACGGGCGCGGCAACGGCGTCATCGAACGTCTCCTGGCGCCTGACGAGTGCGTTGCGCTGGCGGCGCTTTACAGCGACGAGGCGGTTTTTCGCAGCCGCGTCGTGATGGCGCGCCATGGATTCGGCCGCGGCGAGTACAAGTACTTTCGCTATCCGCTGCCGCCCCTCGTCTCAGCGTTGCGTGCGGCGATCTACCCGCATTTGGTGCCACTCGCCAATCGGTGGAACCAGGCGCTCGAAATCGACGCCCGTTTTCCGCCGACGCATGCCGCGTTCATCCGCCGCTGCCACGCAGCCGGACAGCGTCGCCCAACACCGCTGCTGCTGCAATACGGTCCCGATGACTACAACTGCTTGCACCAGGATCTCTACGGAGAACATGTCTTCCCGCTACAGGTTGCGGTGCTATTGGCAGAGCCCCGACGCGATTTCCGCGGCGGCGAGTTTGTTCTCGCCGAGCAGCGTCCGCGGATGCAGACGCGCGCACAGGTCGTCGACCTACACCAGGGCGATGCGGTGGTGTTCGCCGTCCACCATCGCCCGGTGCGCGGCACGCGCGGCTTCTACCGCGTTAACATGCGCCACGGTGTCAGCGAGATCCGCGCGGGGCATCGACACACCCTGGGAATCGTCTTCCACGATGCAAACTGACGGTGACGCGTGATGCGCCAGTTGTTCGACGCGGCCGACACAACCCAAGCCGAGCCCCTGTGTGCAGGCGCGGTTCTATTGCGCGGATTTGCACGGGCGTGGGAGGTGGCGCTCCTCGACGGCGTCCGCGAGGTGGTCGCGCAGGCGCCATTACGCCAGATGATCACGCCCGGCGGGTTGCGTATGTCGGTCGCGATGACCAATTGCGGATCGCTTGGATGGGTCAGCGATCGAGCCGGCTACCGCTATGCGGGGCTCGACCCAACATCAGGCCTGCCGTGGCCGACAATGCCCGCTGCGTTCGCGGCGCTGGCCAGCGCCGCGGCCGAACCGGCCGGCTTTGCAAACTTTAACCCCGATGTGTGCCTCATCAATCGTTACGAAGCGGGCACGCGACTGTCGCTGCATCAGGACCGCGACGAGCGCGACTATGAACAGCCGATCGTTTCAGTCTCGCTGGGGGTCGATGCGATATTCCTTCTCGGCGGATTAAAACGATCGGACCGGACGGCACGGCTGCGGCTCGAACACGGTGATGTCGTTGTCTGGGGAGGACCGGCGCGCCTGCGCTATCACGGCGTGCTGCCGCTCGAGGCAGGGTGGCATCCGCTGACCGGCGCGCAACGATTCAATCTGACGTTTCGCAAGGCAGCGTGAAGCGTTGATGCAATCGGGAGCATTCTCGCTGCTGATGAGCATGCTGTGCTGCGCGCAGGTCGCCTCAGCGCAGCCATTTGCTCCGCGTCTTTACGAGGTCGCCACTGAAACGGGCTTGCCACATCTGGAGGAGAACCTGCGCTACGCGACCACACACTCGAAGCTGTGCATCGGTCGGGCGCAACTTGCGACCGCGTTTCCAATCCTGCAACACGAGGCTTTAAAAGGATGCAAGCTCGACCACGAACGCAGTGCCGCGTCATCCGTGCACCTACTTCTGAGCTGCGAGGTGGGGAGCACAACGGGCGCGGCAGAGTGGCAGGTCGACCAGCTCGGCATCCGCGGCACGTTGGACGTCAAGCTGGGCGGCAAGAACATGACCTTTTACCAGCGCATTAGCGGCCGACCGGTGGGCGATTGCGTCCCGGGCGACGGGTAATGTGCGGCTCGTAGATCATCGGTGTGTCCTCCTAGGAAGACGACGGAGCCGGCAGCAACACCAATCCCGTCGTGTTCCGACTGTGCGGGATACGCTACCTCTTTGCCGCCTCCAAAATGACATCAGCGACCTGTTGAGGCTCCGACAACATCGGCGCATGGCTGGTTTTTAGAATGGTTGTTTTCGCACCAATCTTCTTGGCCATGGACAACTGCAAGTCGGTCGCCATCATCCTGTCATTGGCTGCCACGATGAAATAGGATGGCTTGGTTTTCCAAGCCGCCACGCTGACCCTTTCATCGAAACCCTTGCTGTTGATCGGTACCTGACTAACAGCCATCAGGTTAGTCTCCGCTTTTGGTATGTCTGGCGCAAAATCGTCTGCCATAACTTCAGCGGGCAGGGTCAAGTAGCCGGTATCGTCGGATCGCATTCTCTTCATACCGGACGGAGGCTCAAATTCCTTACCCAGGTCATTGGCCGCTTGACCTTCCGATGGTGCGAAGGCCGCAACGTACACCAGCGCGCTGACTTTATCGCTGGCCCCCGCCTGAGTGATCGCCATGCCACCCCATGAATGGCCTACCAAGACGACCTTGCCGGTTTGCTCGGCAATAGCACGCTTTGTTGCCGCGACATCGGCGGCAAGGGAGGTCAGTGGGTTCTGCACCGCAACCACCTTCAAGCCCTGGGCCTGCAACAACGGTACGACCTTGTTCCATTCCGATCCGTCGACGAACGCTCCGTGCACAAGCACAATTGCCGGCGCGGGCGCCTCGATTGTCTGCGGGCTCACCTCTGCCGACGATGCCTTGACTGATACCGCGCCGATCTTCTCCAGCTGGATCCGGTTGTCCTCGGTGCCGGCATAGCCGGCCAGAGCTGCAGCAACAGTCATGTCGGGAGTCGCAGCCGACGCCAGGGTTGGCATAGTGAAGCCTGCTAGCATCGTCAATGCCACCAGCAAGGTTTGAAAACTGGGGATAGTGATTCGCATAATCTATTCCTTCCAAGGGTTCAGGGGGTCAGAAGCGCCCTGCCGCTGCGTTGTCGTGCTTGTTGAACAGCGTGTCGAGCGCGTCGAGGGCAGTCGTCTTGCTCTGCTCGGGTGCGGACTACATCATGTGATCTCCTTTCCTGCGGTGTTCGCAATTCACTTCGTTGAGGAGAACGCGGGTCGGCACCAGCAATTCGTTGCTGATGTTTGCTCCATACCCATACGAGCCTTAGGCGCCCACGCCCGAAATGGCCGTCACCCCGCCGTCGATCAGGAAGTCTGCCCCGAGGACGTACGTCGAATCGTCCGACGCGAGGTAAACCGCCAGCTTCGCGATCTCCAGAGGATCGGCCATCCGCTTGCTTGGATTGTTGGTGCGGAGGATGTCCTTAACCGCGTCGCCCTGCTCCTCGCCTGGGAAGCGACCGAACATCGCCGTGTCGGTCGGGCCCGGGCTTAGGGTATTCACGCGAATCCCGCGGTCCACGAGTTCGGCGCTGAGGATTCGAGCGAGATGGACGACCGCGGCCTTGCAGGTCGAGACGGTCGACGTTGTCGGCCACCCCTTATGCGCGCCAACGGACGCATTGATGATTACAGACGAGCCTCGCCTGAGTAGCGGCAGGGCCTTTTGAATCGTGAAGTACGCTCCTTTGAAATTGACGGCTATCACCTTGTCGAAACTCTGTTCTGTCACGTCTTCGAACAACAGGAACTCGCTGTAACCTGCATTTACGAAGACCCCGTCCAGTTGTCCGAACTCGCGCTTGATCGTGGCGAACATCGTGTCGAGATCGGGGAGATGGCTGACGTCAGCGCGAACGGCGAGACTTCCGACTCCAAGGGTCTGCTTGGCCGCGTTTAGCGACCCCGCATTCAAGCCGCAGATTGCAACGCGCGCGCCCTCTCGGTCGAATTCCTGCGCTGCGGCCAGCCCGATCCCGCTGTTGCCACCGGTGATGAGGATATTCTTTCCTGCTAGCCTACTCATTGTCGTAACTCCTTTAGTAGTAAACATGTCAGTGTCGGTTACAGTTTTGCGTAAAATTTAGACGCCACCGGGCATCAGCTTCGCGAGGCTCGTTTTGCTGAGAGCCTGCTCAACGGCGTCGTTCGCAGCGTTGCCAGCTGCGATCGCGCGGCCAACTCCTTCTGTGCCCATGATGGCCGGATCCCGCTTGTTCATGGTCACGTTCTTGGATAGTCGTAAATTTCGTTTTCATATTTAATTTTACTTTTCATATCCGTGTCAGTTACAGTTTATGACAAAATTTAGCCGACGTCGCGTACCAGCTCGGCGAGGCTCGTTTTGCTAAGAGCCTGCTCAATGGCGTCGTTCGCGGCGTTGAAGATTGGGCCAAGCCTTCGTTTCATCGCGCAGGCCACCACGCATCGGTCATGCACCTGGCTGCGCTTCGCAAAAACTCCGTTCTCGCTCTCAACCGCCTTGTAGATCTGACCGAGTGTTATGCGAGATGGCGGCTGTCGGAGACCGACGCCGCCGTGGCGGCCTTGGCGAAGAACGACCAGTCCCTTTCGCTCGAGTAGCTTGAGGATCTTCCGCACGACGACCGGGTTGGTCCGGAGGCTTTTCGCTATTGCCTCCGAAGTCGTCCCCTCGTCGCCGGCGTGAGCGACGAAACTCATGATGTGGACGGCACTCGCTAAACGGCTGTTCGTGGTCATAAGAGAACTGTAGCAGTTATCTTTAAGGCTGTCAAGCTCGAGAGTTCAGCGATATCTGTGATTCATTGGTGCGCGGCCGGACGCTGTGATGAGCCCACCTCGAAGGGCGCCGCCGCATCGGCTGGAGGTCCAGGCGGCGAATGGATGGACGTCTCGAAGTGGCTGCCTAGGCGATTGCCAGCCGGATCTTCCAAAGTGCCACGGACTACAAGCTTGTACGCACCCGGACGCCATGGTGCGCGCGGCGTAAACGTCCAGGTACCCTCGCCATCTATCAGCTGGGCGCGTCCAGCCACTCGGCGGCCTCGGGCGTCCGCAATCGCCAGGTAGTCACTGTCCCGCCCATCGATTGCCCCGTCCAACTCCACCACGAGAGCTTGCTTCGAATCGGCGCGTACAGGCGACACCCTCCACGCCGAAACTATTGGGCCAATCTCATCCGCTGGTCCTACACTCCACCGCTTGATGACAACTCCATCGAGCGCAAGAGCGACGTCATCGCCCGCGGACAGGATCGGACCCTTTTCATCTCGCGCTTTCAGTCCAGTCTTGACGCGTCCAGGATGCAGCATCACCGTCAGTATCTTGCCGCTTGGAGACCAGAGCTCCTGCTCGAGAAACGGTTCCTGCACCCGCGTTCCGTCGGCACGCAATAAGGCGAGCCTGGGAAGCAACGGGCCTTCGACCTGAGATGCAAAGCTGATAGAGATGCGAAGCAAGTTCGCAGGGACGTTGGGGCCTGACGGCTGGACAAGAACGACTCGTGGTGCTGGCTGCTCAGCGTGAGCACAACCCAACACAACCGAGAGAGCAGTTGCACAAATCAGTCGGCAGAAGTGCATGGACTAGTCTGATGCCTTGATTTGATCGGCGAAGCCTTCCTGCTTCAGGAGCATGTCCAGCCTGGGCTTGGCATATTTGAGCTGGAACTCATTCCCCTTGAAGCTGTACTCGGGAAATGCGTATTCAGAGATGAAGTCGGTGAATCGAAAGCTCAATTCCTTCCCGATGGTTACGAGCTGCAACGCATCCTTCTCGAGCTGTCGACGCACGACGATGAACGAATTCTCATCCAGGTTGTCGAGCCGCATCGTGCCGACCAGAGGGGCAGACATCACATCCAGGCCGACGATCTTGCCATACGGCACGATCGTCTCAATACCTGGTCGGGCGCTTGCGGCCTCCAGTTCCGACACGGGAATGATGCTTGTCCCTCGTTCAAAGTTGACCAGCATCAGAAAGTCCTGCGTCTTGCCCTGGTCGGTCTTCGTGTAGGCGATCATGTCAGCCGGCGTGTTGCCGTAACCTAACTCGGCGATCGTCTTCCCACGAATGTGTGCGCCATCCTTCAGATCGTCGAGCGGTATGATCACGATAGGCGTGCACGTATAGGCTGCGACAAGATAGGGTTTGCCGCCCAGAGTCGCGAAACTCATCGCCCGAATCGGGGCACGCGTCTCGATCAGGTTATGACCTGTGTGGTAGATCTCCACTGACGTGATCGACTGCCGCGAGTCGAACGGGTACTTCAATCGTCGCAGGGTCGAAGCAAACTCCTGGTTTGAAAGGCCGGCGACGAAGAGCTCCCCATCGCGCCATTTCATGTCGGTGACCGTAAAGCTGCGCTCGGGCGTTTCCCTCCAAAAGTTGTAATTCGACGTGGGCGCGTCGCGAAGTGCTATCGAAGTCGACTTCGCCGATTTGAGGTCGACTCGGCGAGCTTTGTGATCGCTGGTTACCACGATAAGCGCCGGCGTCTTCGCGGCGCCGTAGCTGACTGCAAC
>DATFSE010000161.1:0-28463 GCA_035262745.1 Casimicrobiaceae bacterium
CGAGATACATGACAGCGACGCGCGTGGCGATGTGCTTGACGACGGCGAGATCATGCGCGATGAACACGTACGAAAGGCCCAGGCTTTTTTGCAGATCGCGCAGCAGGTTGATCACCTGCGCCTGGATTGATACGTCGAGCGCGGAGACCGGCTCGTCGCAGACGATGAGACGCGGCTCGACGGCAAGTGCGCGGGCGATGCCGATGCGTTGTCGTTGGCCGCCAGAGAATTCGTGCGGATAGCGCGCTGCATGCTGCGGTGCGAGCCCCACCAGCCCTAGCAGCTCGGCGACCCGCGCATCGCGTCCGCCTGTCGCGAGTCCATACAAGGAGAGCGGCTCGCCAAGCGTCTGGCCGACTGTCATCCCCGGATTGAGCGAGGCATAGGGGTCCTGGAAGATGATCTGCATCGAGCGTCGCGCTGCGCGCATCTCGCTGCGGCCGAGAGCAAAAATGCTGCGCCCTTCGAACCAGACTTCGCCGGAGGTAGGCTCGGTCAACCGCAGAACAAGGCGGCCTGTGGTTGATTTGCCACAGCCCGATTCGCCGACCAGCGCCAGCGTCTCGCCGACTCTGAGCTCGAAGCTGATCCCGTCGACGGCATGCACTGCGGCACTCGCGCGAGCGAACAGCCGGCGCCGGACCGGGAAGTGTTTGACCAGATTCGCAGCGCGTAAGAGCGGCGCGGCGGCGGATGTCATGCGCCGACCGCCGCTTCGATCGGAAGAGGCGCGCGCCAGCACGCGGCGGCATGGCCGGCGGTGATGTCGTGCAGCGGCTGATCATCGCGCTCGCAGCGGGGCTTCGAAAACGGGCAGCGCGGGTGGAACCGGCACCCGGCGATAGGACTTAAGGGATTGGGGACCTGGCCTTCGATCGCTGCGAGGCGCTCCTGGTCGAGATCGAGCCGCGGTATCGAACCAAGCAATCCTATGGTGTAGGGATGCTGTGGCTCGGCGAACAACGCGGGGGCGCGAGCGCGCTCGACGATGCGACCGGCATACATCACCGCGACTTCGTCGGCTAGCTCGGCTACCACACCGAGGTCATGGGTGATCAGGATGATCGCGGTGCCCGTTTCTTCGCGCAGCATGCGCATGAGATCCAGAATCTGAGCCTGGATGGTCACGTCGAGCGCGGTAGTCGGCTCGTCGGCGATGAGAAGCTTCGGCTTGCATGCGAGCGCCATGGCGATCATCACCCGCTGGCGCATGCCGCCGGAGAGTCTGTGCGGATAATCGTCGAAGCGGCGCTCGGCCGACGGGATATGCACTCGTCGCAGCATGTCGATGGTTAGCTTTTTGGCGCCGTCGCGGCTGAGATCGCGATGACGAACGATGCCCTCGACGATCTGCTCGCCGATGGTGAAGGCCGGATTGAGCGAAGTCATCGGCTCCTGGAAGATCATGGCGATCCGGTCTCCGCGAAGCTCGCGCATGGCGGCCGGTGGCAGCGCAGCGAGATCGACGCCATCGAAGCGGATCTCGCCCGCGCTGATGCGTCCGGCGCGGGGTAACAGACCCATGATCGAAAGCGCGGTGACACTTTTCCCGCAGCCAGATTCGCCGACCAGGCCGAGCGTTCGTCCGGCGGAAACGGAGAGACTCACCCCGTCGACTGCTGCGAATTCGCCACCGCCCTCGACGGCGAAGCTCGTGCGCAGATCGCGGATCTCGAGCATCGCGCTCTCATCGATGCGTCAGCGCAGCCGTGCCGGCTTGGAAGCGCTCGATTTCCGCCTCGATCTGCGTGCGATCGGTGATGCCTGCCGGCCGCGCGCGCGACGGCAGACAGGCAACGAAAGGCTGATACCGCTCGAGGCTCTTGACGTAGAGCCTTAGCAGCTCGCTCAAAGGATCCGGGTGATCGTCGACGCGCAAGTCGAGGAACGGGTACGCTTCGGCCGAGCAGATGAGCAGCGCCGCAGCCTGCTTGCCGCGCTTGTCGCCACCCGCGGCCTCGCCCGCCTGCATCGCGGCGATCAGCCGCTCCGCGAAAGGCAATTCGCTACCGGCGTCGTAGGCCTGAACGGTATCCTCAATCACCTGGGGACCGGTCAGCATGTTGCCCGCCACGGAGAAGCCGTCGCCGGCAACATGGCCGCACCACTCGATGCATTCCACACCCGTGTGCGCGGCGACCTTGCCTTCCGCGTCGACCACGTGCAGTTGACGATGATTGCGGCCGCTGTCGGTCGCGATGAGTGCCTCTACTACGTCAGCCGAGTCGAGGCCCTGGGAAAGCATCGACAGCCCTCGGGGACCGTAGAGAGGATTTACCAGCGCCTGCGTTGCCAGGGCGCCGATGCCGCTATGCGCATGCGAGCACAGCGCACCGACGGCAAAAAAACGGCTGGCGACAGCGACGCCGAACGCGCCGCTCCTCGATCGGGCGACGATGGACCAGGTCATACACATCAGGATACAACACTGCGGTGCACCGTGAAGGCAAGCCGCTGCTGTGGGCTCGCGCGCCGGCGACCTCCTTGCATCGTCCTCGAAATGTGGGACGTCGCATGTCGGTCGCCGCCGCCATTCGCGGTCGCTCGCACCCCACTCGCTTCGCGAGCGGGACATGGCTCGCTGCTCAGGTCGCTACCGGTACGCTACAGCCGCGAGGAGGTAGAGTGCCACCGCGAGCACGACGACGGTGCTGAAGCCGAAGTGGATCGCGAGCAAGGTTGCGAGGATCGCTGCGACGACTGAGGCACAGGCGTTGATCCCCCAAGCCCAGGCCACGAGTTGCGGAGGTCCCACGACGCTAGCAAGGCCGAGCGGAAACGGCATTCCCATCGCAAACGCGAGCGGCGCGATCAGAGCGATCGACAGCGCGATCCTGATCGCGTCGGACAGCGGCAGCAGCGGGCGGAACACGGCGGGCAGTAGCGCAAGGTACGACGAAGCGATGAGCGCTACAACAGCGACCACCCAGATGAGCGGCCGTAGCCTCGCGGCGCGAAGCTTCGCCGCAACGCGGCGCGAGTAACGACTTCCCAAGCCGGCGAAGAGCAGGAAAGCGCAGAGGACCACAGCAACGGCGTAAAGAGGATGCGCGAGAAAGAGAATGAATTTCTGGATGAAGGCGATCTCGATGAACATGAAGGCGAAGCCGATCGCCGCGAAATAGGCGCTCGTGCGTGATCGCGACCATGTCGTCTCCCCTTGTCCCCGCACCGGCGAACGCAGCCATAACGGCAGCAGGATCAGGACGACACCGGCCAACACGGCTTGCACGAGCGTCGCGACGAGCACCGGGTAGCCCCATTCGAGGAGAGGCAGCCCACCTTGCCCCTTGAGAGCAAGCAGCTCGGGTAACGTGCGCCACTTGAAAAACTGGAAAAAGTAGGGCCGGTCATCGGTGGCCGGAGCGACGTTGAACTTGTAGCTCGCGACAAAGGCGTCGCGGTCCGGGCCGAGCAGGGCGAGCGCACCTTGGTAGAACTCCGGGCGCTCCAGCACATTGAAGCGGTTCGTCTCCGACACGGCGATACCTGGGTAGTAGGCGACGTCGAACGAACGCGAACGACAGAACCGCTTCAGCGCCTCGATCTCCACGGTGGTGAACGCACTGGTCTTCGCGAGAAGCGTCGCAGTCTTCCAACCGCGGATCAACGCGAGCTGCCGATCGGCGTGCACCGCACCCCGCGCTTCGAGTGCTGCGACCGCAGTGGCGAAGAGCTTGAGCGCGTCTCGCGGCGGCAGGTTGACCCATCGCGTGATCGCCAGCAATCCTCCGGGCGCCAGATGATCCAAGTACTCACCCACGGCCTCCACCGTATAGAGGTAGCTCTCGGACAGCGCGTAGAGACCCGCGGCCGAGGTCCCGAAAGTGTCGAGCAGCGGCACCTGGATCAAGTCGAAGCGATCGTTGCTGGCGGCGACGAAGCGCCGTGCTTCCGCAACATGGATGCGCACCCTGTCGGTTGCGTAGAGAGCGCCCGAGTAATCGTCAAAGCGGTGCTGCACCAGATCGACGATTTGAGGATTGAGCTCGACAGCGTCGATCTCCCGCGCAGCGTGAGAAATCGCCTGCAGGACGTCACCGCCGGCTCCAGCACCGAGCACGAGCACGCGCGGCCGCTCGAGCAGGTGATAGGGCAGCGCCGAGGTGAGAGCGTCCAGATAAGCCAGCGGCTCGAGCCGGCCATCGTAGCGCGTGAGCGCCGAAGGCCCGTCGCCGTCGGTGAAAATGCCGAGTTGAGGCGGTGGCTCATCGATCGCATTGAGGCTCATCCCTGGCGCGTAGCGGAGCGGGATCAGTGGGCTCTCAACCACGTCGATCAAGCCCATGGCGCTCGAGCGCTCCGCGACGACGCGCGTGCCCGAAACCGTGAGAGTCTGGCTCAGGTCCTTATACGGGGACGGGTGCAGGTCCACCCATCCGGACGGCAGACCGATGGCGAACACGGCGGCGCCAATGATCAGCGCCGCCGCATCCCGGGGCCGCCTCACGCGAAAGCTCAGACTCGCCAGCGCGGCGGCGACCAGCCCGAGCGTGCCGATCCACTGCAAAGCGCCTGGTGCGCTCGTGATGGACAGCGCACCCAGAATAGCCAGACAGCCAGCGCCGGCACCGATGATGTCGAAGCTGTAGATACGGTGAGGCTCAGTTGAGAAACGCGTGAAGGTGAGACAGATGCAAGTCGCAGCGCAAAAGAAGGGAATCGTCAGCAGTGCATAGATGACCAGAAGGCGCAACGGCTGAGAAGGATCCCAGAGCAATTCGAGGGGATTGAACGCCACGCGCTGCGCCATCACGAAGCCGGCAACTGCGGTGAAGCCGAATGAAGCGGCGGCTGTGACGAACGCCACGTCGAACCGGGGCAGGAGCCACCGCTGCGCCATCGCTACAAAGGCACCGGCGGCGCCGTAGCCCAGCATGGCGACGCTGATGATCATGTAGGCGAAGTGGTGCCAAAGGATGATCGAGAACAGGCGCATGAGCAGAATCTCGTAGCCGAGCACAGCCGCAGAGAGAATCGCAATGGCAGCGAGCGGCGGAGAGCTCATGAAGACTCGCGATTTGCGGTGACCTCGCCCCGGCTAGCGCGCGGTGCCCCAAGGTGTCCGATGGCCAGCGGACGACACATCGCGGCTTCGCCGGTCACTTAGGCGACGCCTGCGCGGTGCTTGGCTCAATGTCCTCCAGTCAGAGGCACGAACCGGACCGGAAGAACCTGTCGTGTCACAACTGTCCCGTCGCTGTTCTTTTCGACGAGCAGCAGGTGTTGGGTGAGAAATGCGGTACCGATCGGGATCACCATCCTTCCGCCAGCCTTGAGCTGCCGGACCAGCGGCGGCGGCACATGGCTGGCAGCCGCAGTAACGATGATGGAGTCGAAGGGCCCGCAATCTTCCCAGCCGTAGTAGCCGTCGCCTGATTTCGCGCGCACTCGCGCATAGCCCTGTTGCCGCAGTCGTCGCTGCGCCTCGGCAGACAGCGGTTCGACGATCTCGATGGTACACACGCTTCGAGCCAGTTCGGCGAGCACCGCGGCCTGATAGCCGGAGCCAGTCCCGACTTCGAGCACGACATGATCCGGCTCGACGCGCATCAGATCCGTCATCAGAGCGACGATGTAGGGCTGGGAGATGGTCTGGCCGTAGCCGATCGGCAAGGGGCGGTTCTCGTACGCGACGCGCTCCTGCTCTGACGGTACGAAGCGGTGCCGGGGCACTCTGGCTAGCACGGACATTACTCCGGAAGAGATGGTCGGCTTGCCCGATTCGGCGCCGGCGCTGCGGGCTACGGTGGCAATCTCGTCGACCATCCGCTGGCGTTCGGCCGTGAAATCGCTTTCGGCGAACGCCGGCCGCGACGCGATCGCAACCAACGAGCCAAGCAGCAACAACCGAACGCCGAGGCCTCTACGCCGCATCGATCGATGCCCGCCAGTGAGGAATGCTCGAACCTATGATAGGCGCCACACGCAAGTCGATCAAATGAACTGTCGTCGTGTTTCGCGTTACCACGTGATACGCGCTGTGTCGCGAGATCGATTGACTCCGGACAACGTCGTTCTGAGCGCACAGGTCAGGCGGAATAAATGGTCGGCCAGACTGTTACGCATCCGCTCGAGAAGAGCACGCGAGAAGCACGCCAAGCGCGGGAATAAAGGCGTCATCGCGGTGTTCATAGTTATAGGGCGTTTGACTGCTTGAGCAGCCGAGGCGACTTGAGTTAGCGCAGCGGTGTTTGCTCATTACATCCTGGGAGCATTGAGGATCGGCCAATCCGCGGCCGAGGAGGGTTATTGTGCGCAGATGGTTCGCTTTCACTGCGATCCCGAAGCGAATCGCCTGGATTGCGGCGGCACTGCTCGCGATATCCGCACCTGCGCACGCGGTACCGAGTTTTGCGCGACAGACTGGGCTTGAATGCACTAGCTGTCACTTGAGCTGGCCGGAGCTCACTTCGGTGGGACGCGAGTTCAAGCTCGGCGGCTACACCCTGACCAAGGAAGTCAGCGGCGAACGTCCCTTGGTTTCATTTAGTGCCGAGGGCCCGCCGCCGTTGCTGCCGCTGGCGGTGATGGTGCAATTGTCGTTGACCAACACTCAAAGCACGGCGACCGACCCGAGCCAGTTTCCGAGGAACAATGCCGTCGCGCTGCAGCAGGCGAGCTTGTTCTACGCCGGTCGCATCGTCGACCATCTGGGTGCCTTCGTGCAAGGAACCTATGACGGAATTACGGAGCACAGTGCGATCGACAACGTCGATATCCGTCTGGCCAATCGCTACAACGAAAAGGATGTCGACATCGCCTACGGTCTGACGGTCAACAACAACCCGACCGTCTCGGATATCTACAACAGCACGCCGGCGTGGGGGTTTCCCTTCGCTTCATCGAGCGTCGCCGCGGCTCCCAACGCGTCGACTTTGATCGACGGCGGCCTTGGTCAGCAGGTCGTGGGTCTCGGCGGATATGCAATGATCAACCGCACGCTCTACGCCGAAGTCGCTGGATACAGAACCGCCGACGGAGCGTTCTCGATCTTTCGTGCCGGAACCGACAAATCGACCGACGCCGTACTCGACGGAGGCGCGCCGTATTGGCGGCTCGCGCTTCAGCATGTATGGGAAGGCGGCACACATTCGGTGATGATCGGCACCTATGGGATCGACGCCAAAAAATTCCCGGACAGCCTCGATCCCACAGGACCGACAGACCGTTACCTCGATACGGCGGTCGATGCGCAATATCAATACGTCACCGACCTCAATCGCTTCTCCGCGCAGCTTACTTGGATCAAGGAAAAGCAGAACCTCGACGCATCATTCGCTTCCGGCGCCGCGAGCAATCCATCCGACACGCTGAAGACGTTCCGCGGGAAGCTGACCTACTATTACGACCGGCAGTACGGCGCGACGGCGTCGTATTTCCGCTCGACCGGCAGCGCGGACGACGCGCTTTACAACACAGGCGAACCCGTCACCGGGAGCGCGACCGGAAGCCCGAACTCGAGTGGCTACATTTTCGAGCTTGACTGGCTGCCCCGGCGCGACATGCGCCTCCTGGCGCAGTACACCGCGTACAACAAATTCAACGGCGCCAGCAGCAACTACGACGGCTTCGGACGCAATGCGCGCGACAACAACACCTTCTATCTACTGGGATGGCTGATGTTTTGAGGGATTTCCATATGGATGACCATCGAATCGAGATCGGACGCCGCAGATTCATCAAGTGCGGTGTGGGCATGGCAGGCGCATGTGCGCTGGGACTCGGGCTTGCTTCACGCAACGCCGCGGCCAAGACCGCCAAGGCCGCATTGCTCTACCAGGATCAACCCAACGGAGGCAAGCGATGCGCCGACTGCAAGTTCTTTTCTGCGGGAAGCAATGACGCCAACACGGGAACCTGCGAGCTCGTCGAAGGCACAATCAATCGCAACGGTTGGTGCACGGCTTTTTCGCCGCGGAACTAAAGGCGTAGAAACCCCGCGGCAAGGCGCGGGGCTTCTACTGCAAGGCACCCGGTGACCGGGGCGGTTATAACCGCTCGACCACCGCGGCGATACCCTGTCCGCCGCCGATGCACATGGTGATCAAGCCGTAGCGGCCGCCGGTACGCGCGAGTTCGTAGAGCGTCTTAACCGTCAGGATGCAGCCGGTCGCTCCGATCGGATGGCCGAGCGCGACGGCCCCGCCGTTGGGATTGACCTTGGCCGAATTCATGCCGAGCTGTTTCGACACTCCGAGAGCCTGCGCCGCGAAAGCTTCGTTCGATTCGATGACGTCCATTTGATCGAGCTTGAGTTCGACCTTCGCCAATGCGCTTTTCACCGCGGAGACCGGCCCAAGGCCCATGATCTTGGGGTCGATGCCGGCATGCCCATAGGAGACGAGCCTTGCCATCGGTTTGAAACCGTTTTTCGCGGCCACGGATTTTTCCATCAGCACGACCGCCGCCGCAGCATCGTTGATCCCCGATGCGTTGCCGGCAGTCACGGTGCCGTTCTCCTTGGCGAACACCGCTTTGAGCTTCCCCATCCCTTCGAGGGATGCGTCGGCGCGCACGTGCTCGTCGGTGTCGAATTGCACCGGGCCCTTTTTGCTCTTGAGCTCGATGGGGAGGATCTGGTCCTTGAAGTACCCCTTCGACTGGGCATTGGCGGCACGTTTGTGGCTTTCGACCGCGAAAGCGTCCTGGTCTGCGCGGGTGAGTCCGCACTGGGCCGCGACATTCTCCGCGGTCACGCCCATATGAATCGTGTCGAACGGGTCGGTCAACGCGCCTACCATCATGTCGACTTCCTTGGCGTCGTTCATGCGCGCTCCCCAGCGTTGGCTGAGGTTGGCGTACGCGCCGCGACTCATGCTTTCCGCGCCGCCGGCAACGGCTGCGTCGACGTCGCCGAGCAGGATGTACTGCGAAGCGCTGACGATTGCCTGCAGACCGCTGCCGCACAGGCGGTTGAGCGTCAGCGCGCCCGATTCTGCCGGAAGCCCTCCCTTGAGCGCCGCCACGCGCGAGAGGTACATGTCCCTTGCTTCGGTGTGGATTACGTTGCCAAAGACGCACTGGCCGATTTCCTTGGGATCGACCTTGGCCCGGCTGACCGCCTCGCGCACGACCTTCGCGGCAAGCTCGGTCGGCGGAATGTCCTTCAAGCTGCCGCCGTAGTCGCCGATCGCTGTGCGCACGCCGCTTAGGAAAACAACTTCTCGTTGCCCGTTCATTTCGCTCTCCAGGGGAAATCTGCAGGAAGGACATCAATTATCCCGCGATTCGCGAGGCGATGCACGTCGGGTCCTTGCGCAATGTCAATACATGGCGTCGCGCCCGCTGCGCGGTGAGAGGCGAATTGCGCGAGTCGGTTACGCCGGGTGCAGACTCGGTTTCTGTCCCAGAGTTGTAGTAGTGCACGCCCAGTCGAGGTAGACGCAGTGCGACTCGGGACGCTGGATCAGGTAGCCGATCCAACGCGGGGTGCGCACGTTCCAGTGCTGGAACTAGCCGAAGAACGCGACCAGGTAACCGACCAGAGCTGCGGCAAGCGGCTCAAGGCCGAGCACGATCAACGTCACGAACAGCTGCAGCAACACCTGAACGATCATCTCCAGCGGAAGGAACAGCACCGAGCCTGGGATGTCGACCCGCTGCGGGCTGTGGTGAATCTGGTGGAATGCCCGCCACATGAAGCCGACGTTGTGTTCGGTGCGATGCCAAGCGTAGACCAGGCCTTCGAAATTACGATGCCGACTAGCGCGCCACCTCCACGGTTTAAGAGGCGCTATCTCTCCAGCGTCTGGCTGATGCGATACAAACCTTCCAGGGCGAGATTATCGTGCTGCTGGAATGGAATCGTGAGACGAGGGGCGAGCGCGCGCGAAGCCCCGCCGGAGAGCAGGCAGACGAGCTTGGGCTCCTTGACGACGTGAACGTTGTAGAGGCGCTCGATCGCTCCTGCCTGGGCGTGCTGGCATCCGCTGGCGATTGCGTCGACGGTCTGTGTCGGCGTCTCCACATACTCGCCGTCGGCATCGGGAAGCGCGGCGGTATGCTGGTGCAGCGAACGCAGCATCAAACCGACGCCGGGTAGGATCACGCCACCCTTGAATTCGCCGTCGGCAGTGATGAAGTCGATGGTCGTGGCTGTTCCGCAAACGACCACCAGCCCAGGCTTGGTGTCGAGCAAGGCGCGTCCGCCGATGAGGGCCGCCCAGCGGTCGCTGCCGAGCTGTGCCGGATTGCGGTAGCGGTTGACGATGCCATACGCGTGCTCCTGGGGGATCACCCAATGCGGCGGCGGCGCGTCCGGCCACACTTCGAGAACGCGGATCATGGTCGCCCGCACGCGCGTTCCGGCCACGTTCGATATGACGACTTGCGCGGGCACCGGCATCTTGGAGAATTGCGCGGCAAGCGATGGAATCTCCTCGAGCAGCACATGGCCGAATTCGAGCCGGTTTTCGCGTGCGCTGCCAGGGAGCCGGGCGCGGAACAGCCCCCACTTGAGAAACGTGTTGCCGATGTCGATCAGCAGGTTGTAGGGGGGCATGGCAGTGGTGGTCATCGCAGTGTTGAAGCGTCAGAGCGGATCGAGCGGCCAGATGGGGCGCCGGAGTTTCTGGTAACGATACACCGAGAGATCGGCATTTGTGACGCCGGCGCCGGCGCACTCGACGATCGCGCCGGCGATGGGCTTGAACCCGGCGCGATAGTGAATGCGCGACTTGAGCATCGCATACTTCTTTCGTCGCGGATCGATGCCACAGTGGGTGAACACGCCCACGTCCATGGGCTCGTGGGCGCGCTCGGTAACGACGATCTGCGCCCCGGCCGTCTCGAGCACCGCGGTCCTGCCCAGATGCATCTTTAGGCCCGTGTACATCGGTCCGGTCACCGTGAATTCCCCATCGGTGATGGTGCGAACGCGCCCGCGAAGGTACAGGGGCTCGCCCTTGAGACCGATCGAGGGCATGTCGATCTTTCCACCGAGCTCGAGCTCGACTTCGTTGCCCACGCCCGCTGCGATCATGCGCGCCACGCTCTCGGCGTCGCGGATCGGCGCGATGGCGACGTCGGCGATCTCCTGGCGAAGTATTTCGGCGACCACCGCCATCACGTCCTGAGCACCGCCGGAGCCGCAGTTGTCGCAATGATCGATCAGCAGCACCGGACCGCCCGTTGTCGTCGCACCCAGCGCTTTCGCCCGCGCCACCGATTCTGCCAGCGGCGGCGCTATGAAGGCATATTCGCGACGTCGTTCCCAGGCGATGTCGAGCATGCGATCGCAGACCTCTTTTGCCGCCGCGGCGCCGCCGCGCTTGGCATCGCCGATCACGATTGCGGAGACACCCGTGTCCGGTGTGTCGGCGTGAGGAAAGGATGCGAGGAAAGTCGCGGCGAGAACCGTCCCGTTCGCTTCCACCTCGCGCGCATAGCGCACGATGTCGCCGGATGGACCATCCTCTGGCGCTTGCCGCATGATCGATGCCAGCAGCGGCCGTGAGCCCCACGCCATCACCGGCTCGACCTCGCCGTCGAGTGCGCGCACCAGGATCTCCCCGGCGAGCTTCCCCACGTCGTACATGTCGACGTGCGGATAAGTCTTGTAGCCGGTGATGACCGTCGCATTGTCGACGAGCTCGGACGAGAGATTGGTGTGATAGTCGAGCGTCACCGCGATCGGCAACGCGGGCGCTATGTGGCGTAGCCGCCGCACGATCTCTCCTTCGGCGTCGTCGCTGTCTTCGATGACCATCGCTCCGTGCAGATCGAGGAACACAGCGTCGCAGCCCTCGCGCACCGCCTGTTCGAGCGGACGCACCAGTTGCTCGAAAGTCGTCCGCGATGCCTTGCTCGATGGCCAGGCTTCCGCGGCCACGGGCGTGACAACTTCGGCGTGCTGGCGCTGCGCGATGTCGAGAAAGGCGCTCATCGGCGTGTTGGTGCCGGCAAAGCGCGCGCGAGCCGCATCGCCGTACGCGGGTCCGTTGCCGTGCCCGAACGCGGACAGCGGTGTAGAAATCGGCGAGAACGTGTTCGTCTCGTGCTTGATCAACGCGATGACGTACCGGCGGGGCATGGTATTCCGACGTCATTCCCGCGAAAGCGGGAATCCAGTGTCGTTGACCCAGCAAATGCCGTGCGCAGAGCCCATTCGCTTACGCCGCGGCAGAATGACTTACACCCATCACCGGATCACCTCGTCCGCACGCGCCAGGACGGCTGCTGGAACAGTCATGCCGAGCGCCTTGGCCGTCTTGACATTGATGACCAGCTCGAACTTGGTCGGCAACTCGACCGCAAGGTCACCCGGCTTGGCGCCTCCGAGGATCTTCTGCACGTAGAAAGCGGAGCGTCTGGCGATAAGCGCGAGGTCGGATCCGTAGCTCGCCACGATGCCGGCCTCGGCCATGACCTGTGAGCCGCTGATGACAGGGAGGCGCTGTGTGAGCGCCAGTTCGGCAACACGCGCCGCGTTGGCGTTGAACATGAGATCCTGGAGAATGAGCACCGCATCAGGCCGTTCTTGTCCAAGCGCAGCAAACGCGCGATCTAGCTCCTCCCGCGTTCGCACTTCGCCGATGCGAACCAGAATGTGCAGCCGCGCGCCGGCAGCGAGCGCCTCGCTCAACATCAGTTGTTGGAAAATCGCGTTAGCGGGGTTCCACAGAGCTGCCACGCGAGTCGCGGAGGGAAGCAATTGCCGGATGAGCTCGACCTCCTTGCTGACCGTGGCATTCGACTGGCTGGCCGTCCCGCTCAGGTTGCCACCGGGGCGGGCGAGGTTGGCGACCAGGCCGGAAGCAATGGGATCGGAGACGTCGACCATCACAATCGGTATCGTTGCAGTGGCCTGCTGCGCAGCGATCGCAGCTGCCGAGAAGAGTACGACGATGACGTCCGGCCTCAGCTTGACGAGCTCTTCTGCAAGGGTCGGAAGACGCGTGAAATCGCCCTCGGCGGAGCGGCGATCGACTGAGATGGTCTTGCCTTCGATGTACCCGAGATCACGCATGCCTTGCCAGAACGCCGGCTCCGTTGGCGTGCGTAGCCCCGGTGTTAGGAAGCCGATGCGCGGCATGCGGCCTGCGCGCTGGGCGTCAGCGTGCCACGATGTGCCAAGGAGCACGGCGCCCGTCGCAAGGAGGAACTTCCGCCGGCGCAAAGTCATGGCACCTGACAGCGAAGCGTTCGTTGGCTGATGCATTTGAAATCGGAAGCCGCAGTGATCGACGTTGCTCTTGTCGCGTTCAATCAGGGCGCGAACGCCGGCCCGAGCGGCTTCAGCCGCAACCCGGGCCGCAGCCGTGACCACGAAAATTGCGTCGGATCGGCCTTGGCCGGTCCCGGGGCGGTGACAACCAGCACTTCGCGCGCGATGGGCTCGAAGTCGGCCCGGAAGTGCACCGAGCTCTTGAGCGCCACGATCCGCTGCTGCCTGGGCTCGATGCCGACATGGCGGAACATCTCCTGGTCCGCAGCCTGGCATTTTTTCGAGGCCAGCACGACGCGCACACCGTCCTTTTCCAGCACGGCCATGCGGCCCAAGTCCATGCGAAATCCATGGAACATCGGGCCGGTGCAGGTAAAGCGGCCGTCGCCGAGCCGCAGGATGCGGAACTCGCCTTCCAGGGGCACGTGACCTGCAACACCCGAGATCTCGCCCAACGCGAACGCCGCTTTGTGGCCGCTGCCGATGGCGTGCGCCTTGGCCGCCGACGGCGGATCAATGAGCAGGCCGAGCACCGCTGCGGGAGCGCGTCTTTGCAGCAGCGCGCGGAGCAATCCGGTCGTGTCGCCGTTGCCGCCGGCGCCGGGATTGTCCTGGGTATCGGCCAGGACCACCGGCGATCCGGGTTCACCGCGCTGCATCGCCCGCGCGACAGCCGCGTCGGGCTCGTAGAGCTTCATCGAGAAATCGCCTTCCGCGTCGGCGATGGCGTGAGCGAGCGCGGCAGTTGCCGTCTGCACCCGCGCGTCGTCGTCTCCATAGCCTACAACCGCCATGCCGCATTCCGGAAAATCCGCCATGGGAAAGCCCGGAGTGAACGAAAGCACGCAATGATGCTCCTTCTCGAGGCGCTCGAGCAGGACGTAGAGACTTTTCGCCGGATCGATCATGGTGCATTGAGACGGCAATCCGGTGAGAAAGTCGATCACCCGGTGCGCCTTTGCCTGGGTCTTCCCCGCCTTGAGCGTGGCGTCCAGCAGCTTCGCAGCGCGCTCGCCCGTCGCTGCCATATCGACATGCGGATAGGTGCGATACGCGACCAGGCCGTCGCAGCGCTCCACCATCTTTCGCGTCACGTTAGCGTGCAGATCGAGGCTGGCGACAACCGGGACGCGCGGCCCGAGGAGGTTGCGCACCCGCGACAGCAACTCGCCCTCGCCGTCGTCGAGATGCTCGGTGACCATCGCGCCGTGCAAGTCCAGATAGACGCCGTCGATCGCGCCGAGTTTGCCAAGGCGCGTGAGCAACTCCCCCACGATGCGCTCGTAGGCGTCGCGCGTTACATGGGCAGAGGGCGAAGCAGCGCCCCACACCAACCCCTCGGTTGAGTGTCCCATGGCGTGCAAAGCCCTGAGCGCACCCGCCGCGGGAATGTTGGCGCCGGCGAGCCGCGGCGCGATATCGGCGCCGAAGGTGAGCGGCGGCCAACCGCCCCCGTCCTGGAAAGCCGCGTAGTCGGCCTTGGACGGTGCGAATGTATTGGTTTCGTGCTGGAAGCCGCTGACCGCGATGAGGCCCATCGTCTTGCGCTCCGGTTGCATGGTACGCTGGCGCGGCGCGAGATTAGCCGGAATCGCGCAGTGAGGCAAACGGCTACCGCACACCTTCCGAGGAGTTTCCTGGTGACCGATCCCCTATGGCGGTGGAGCGCCACACGCATCGCTGCGGCGATCCGCAACCGCGACATATCGGCGCGCGAAGCGGTGGATTCGTGCGTCGCGCGCATGGCCGCCGTCAATCCCAGGCTCAACGCCGTGACCGTCGACCTGTCCCAAGCCGCGCAAGAGGCGGCGCAGCGCGCAGATCGTGCGGTCGCGTCGGGCGAAGCGCTGGGGCCGCTGCACGGCGTGCCGGTCACCATCAAGGAAAACGTCGACCAGGAAGGCTGCGCGACGACCAACGGCGTGGTCGGCTTCCAGAACGTGGTCGCCCGAGCCGACAGTCCGATCGTCTCGAACTGGAGGCGCGCCGGCGCGATCATCATCGGCCGCACCAACACCCCGGCGTTCAGCTTTCGGCTCGACACGGTCAACGATCTGAGGGGCCGCACTTTCAGCCCCTGGTCGAAGAGACACACGCCGGGCGGGTCCTCGGGCGGGGCCGCATCGTCGGTCGCCGCAGGTATCACTCCGCTCGCCCATGGCAACGACATCGCCGGATCGGTGCGTTTTCCGGCTTACGCATGCGGACTCGTGGGCATTCGTCCGTCGTTCGGACGAGTTCCTGCGTATAACCCGACGCAGGCCGCCGAGCGCTCGCTGTCTTCGCAATTGATGTCGGTGCAGGGACCCCTGGCGCGCACGGTTGCCGATGCGAGGCTTGGCTTCGTGGCGATGGCTGCCCGCGACGCGCGCGATCCCTGGTGGACGCCTGCGCCGCTGGAAGGCCCCGTCGTGTCCAAGAGGGTCGCGGTCGTCACCGACCCGGCAGATCTCGCCGGCGCCAGGCTGCATCCGAGTGTGGCTGCAGCAATCGAATCCGCGGCGCAGTGGCTGGCAAGTGCCGGCTACGAGATCGTCGACGAGCGAACGCCCGGTTTCAGCCGAGCCAAGGAACTGTGGTTCGAAATGCAGATGCCGGAATTCCGCCACTTCATGCTGCCGTTGATCGAAAAAGAAGGCGACGAGGGCATCCGCACCGCGGTGCGCTTCAAGCTGGAAAACAACCCTCCGACCGATCCTGCGGCCTACATGAAGGCGCTCGCCGAGCGTGCGCGACTCGTCCGGCAGTGGACGCAATTCTTCGACGGGGTGCCGCTGGTGCTCGCACCCATATCGTCGGAGCCGGTGTACGAGCATGGGTTTGACGTGGAGAGCGTTGGGCGCACGGCGGCCTTGTGGTGCGAATGCGCGACCATGACGGGGGTGCCGGTGTTGGGGCTTCCCGGCGTCGCCGTACCAACGGGAATCGTCGATGGGCTGCCGATGGGCGTCCAGATCATCGGCCCGCGTTTCCGCGAGGACCTGTGCCTCGCTGCCGCCCAGGCGATCGAGGCACAGGCGGGAGCGCTCACTCCTGTCGACCCGGCCTGGTGACAAGCCTCTGGCCGGTTCCGGCGACCCGATCGCGTTGCCGTTCGAACCATTGCCTAGATGCTTCGCCTTCGCTATCGTGCTCGCTCGCTTGGTTTCACGCTAAAGGCACTCTTATGTTCCTGTCACGAATTTCCAGATTCTTTCTGCTGACCGTCGTCGCGATGGCCAGCCTGACCGTCTGCGCCGTCGAAGCTGAGACGCTGCACGTAGTCATGCACTCGGACTTGAAGATCGTCGATCCGATCTGGACGACCGCGTACATCACGCGCAACCACGGCTACATGATCTACGACACTCTGTTCGCCACCGACGCCAATGGCAAGGTGCAGCCGCAGATGGTCGACAAGTACACCGTCAGTCCCGACGGTCTGGTCTATACGTTGACGCTGCGCGATGGACTGTTGTGGCATGACGGAACGCCGGTGACGTCCGAGGACTGCGTCGCGTCGATCAAGCGCTGGGGGGCGAAGGACGCGCTGGGGCAGAAGATGATGTCCTTCGTCAAGGATTTCACCGTCGTTGATCCCAAGACCTTCCGCATCAACTTGAACTCGCCGACGGGGTTGGTGCTCCTCGGCCTCGGCAAGCCATCGTCCGCGGCGCCGTTCATGATGCCCAAGCGCGTCGCCGACACGAGTCCCAACGAGCAGATCAGTGACTTCACCGGGAGCGGGCCTTTCGTGTTCAAGAAAGACGAATGGAAACCGGGCGACAAGGCGGTGTATGTCAAGTTCGACAAGTACAAGCCGAGGTCGGAGCCGCCGTCCGGGATGGCCGGCGGCAAGGTCGTCAAGGTCGATCGTGTCGAATGGCGAGTGGTTGCCGACCAGCAGACGGCGATCAACGCGCTGATCGCCGGCGAGATCGACTACATCGAGCAACCTGCGCACGACCTTTTGCCGCTGGTCAAAAGCGATCCCAACTTGAAGCTCGCCGATATCAATCCGCTCGGCAACCAGTACGCGTTTCGCTACAACTCGACGGTGAAGCCCTTCGACAATCCGAAGGTCAAGCAGGCGTTGCTCTACGCCTTCAACCAGAAGGATTTCCTCGAAGCGACCATAGGCAATCCCGAGTATTACAAGACCTGCCTCGAAATGTTCATCTGCGGCACGCCGCTGGGATCGACCAAGGGCATGGACGGGCTGCTCACGTCGAACTTCGCCAGGGCGAAGCAGCTTCTTCAGGAAGCAGGTTATGACGGCACGCCGATCGTTCTAATGCACTCGACCGATCTGCAGGTGTTGACCAATCTCGCGCCTGTGGCGAAGTCGTTGATGGAGCGCGCCGGCTTCAAGGTCGACATGCAGGACATGGATTGGCAGACACTGGTCGCGCGCCGCTCCAAGAAGGATCCGCCGTCACAAGGCGGTTGGAGCGCGTTTCTTACCTCATGGGTGTCGGCCGACGTGCTCAATCCGGTCAGCACCGCGTTTCTCAACTCGAGCTGTGACAAGGCACTCTTCGGCTGGCCGTGCGACGCGGAGATTGAAAGACTGCGCGATCAGTTTGCTCGCGAGACCGACCCGGCGAAGCAAAAGGCGATTGCCGAGGCGGTCCAGGTCGCCTGGACCAAGGATCCTACGCACGTGTTCCTGGGGCAGTGGTACCAGCCAGCTGCCGTGCGCAAGAACATCAACGGCTTCGTCGTCGCTCCGGTCACCGTGTTCTGGAACATTACCAAGAGCACCCCATAGCGCTGACAGGCCCTCGCCTCTCGTCAGCGCGAACAGGGGGAGCCTGCTGACCTGATGTTCGCGTACATCGCCCGCCGCCTTGTCGCGACCATTCCCGTCATGGCGATCGTCGCGGTACTGGTGTTCGCGATGCTGCGGCTTACTCCAGGCGATCCCGCTTCGATCATTGCCGGCGCCGCAGCAACCTCGCAGGATGTTGCGGAGATCCGCACGCGGCTGGGCCTCGATCGGCCCATCGTCACCCAGTTTTTTATCTGGATCGGGCATCTGCTCAGAGGCGACCTGGGCGAATCGTTCTTTTTCAAGAAGCAGGTGGCGGACCTCGTGCTCGATCGCGTCGGCCCGACGGTGGCGCTGTCGACGATGACCATCCTATGGTCGGTCCTGGTCGCGGTGCCGCTCGGCGTGGTCGCCGCTTGGAAGCAGGGAAGCTGGATCGACCGCGTGGTGATGGGCTTTTCGGTGCTCGGCTTCTCCGTCCCTGTGTTCGTGATCGGTTACGTTCTGATCTATGTGTTCGCGGTCAAACTCTCCTGGCTCCCAGTGCAGGGCTATCAGCCGCTGCGCGACGGCTTCGGCGGTTTCGTCGGGCATCTCGTCCTGCCCACACTGACGCTGTCGGTGATCTACATCGCGCTGATCGCCCGCATCACCCGCACCAGCGTGCTCGAAGTGCTGTCCGAGGATTACATCCGCACCGCTCACGCCAAGGGACTGCCGAATCGCATCGTGCTGATGCATCATGCCTTGCGCAATGCCGCCGTGCCTATCGTGACCATCATCGGCATAGGAATCGCGCTGCTCGTCGGAGGCGTAGTGATCACCGAAAGCGTATTCAGCATCCCTGGACTCGGCCGGCTGACGGTCGACGCTGTGCTTGCCCGCGATTATCCAACCGTTCAAGCGGTGATTCTGCTGTTTTCGTTGGTCTACGTGCTCCTGAATCTGGTCGTCGACGTTACGTACACATTTCTCGATCCTCGGATACGCTATTGAGCACCGTCGCCACAGCACAGGTCGAATCGACGCCTCCGACCGCCGAGGGGGTACTACGTCGACTAACGCGAGATCCGACAGTGGTGCTCGGGGTCGCCGTGCTGTTCGTGATATGCGCGATGGCGATTGCGGCGCCTTGGCTCACCGAGTTCGATCCGTCGGCGATCGATCCGGTCGCGCGCAACAAGACACCGGGCTCGGTTGCCACTGTACGTGCCGACGACGGAAGCACACGTGAGGCGCGGCACTGGATGGGGACCGACTCGCTTGGGCGCGACATCTCGAGCCGTGTGGTCTACGGGGCGCGCGTTTCGCTGATCGTTGGCGTCTCGGTTGCGGTGCTGTCGGTGACGGCCGGCCTGGCTATCGGGCTCGTGACCGGATACCTTCGTTGGCTCGACGGCGTGGTGATGCGCGTCATGGACGGGCTGATGGCAATTCCCGCCATCTTGCTTGCAATTGCCCTGGTGTCCTTGTCCTCGGCGGGGCTCGTCGCGGTGATCGTCGCCATCGCCGTCCCGCAGGTGCCGCAGATCGTTCGACTCGTGCGCTCGGTCGTACTTTCAGTGCGCGAGGAACCCTACGTCGAGGCGGCAATTTCGGTGGGCACGCCGACGCTGCCGCTTATGGCTCGCCACATTCTGCCCAACACCCTGCCTCCGCTGATCGTGCAGGCAACCTACATCTGCGCCACCGCGATCTTGATCGAAGCGCTTCTCTCCTTCCTGGGTGTGGGCATTCCCCCTGAGACCCCGACCTGGGGCAACATCATGGCGGAAGGCCGGACGCTCTTCCGAGTCTATCCCCACAGCGTTTTCTATCCGGGCGTATTTCTGTCGTTGACTGTCCTTGCGGTCAACCTGTTGGGCGACGGATTGCGCGACACGCTGGACCCACGCATGCGCAAGCGGCTCTGACGAAAGCGCAGACTTCCAGCCATTCTCACGAGAACTCATGGCCCCGGTCCTCGACATTCGCGATCTGACCGTCATGCTGCCCGTCGGCGCCGAGCGGGCGAAAGCCGTGAGCAACGCGAGCCTGAGCGTCGCGGCTGGCGAAATGGTCTGTCTGGTCGGCGAATCGGGGTCTGGAAAGTCGGTGATCGCCCACGCGATCATGGGACTCCTGCCGCCGGCGCTGCCCGTTGCAGCCGGGCAGATTCTTCTCGACGGCGAGGATCTTCGGGTCGTCGCGGAGCCGCGATTGCGCGCGCTCCGCTGCGCGCGCATGTCGATGATCTTTCAGGAGCCGATGACAGCGCTCAATCCCGTCCTGCGCTGTGGTGAGCAGATCGACGAAGTCTTGAGAACGCACTCCGCGTTGGCGCCCGTGCAACGCCGTACGCGCATCATCGACATCCTGCGCGACGTACAGCTGCCCGACCCGGCACGAATGATCGAATCGTATCCGCACCAGCTCTCGGGCGGGCAGCGGCAGCGCATCATGATCGCCATGGCGCTCGCGCTCGATCCGCGGTTGTTGATCGCCGACGAGCCAACGACGGCCCTCGACGTGACCACTCAGGCGCAGATCCTGACGCTGATCAAGGCACTGCAGCGCGAGCACGGCACCGGAGTGCTGTTCATCACTCACGACTTCGGCGTCGTCGCGGAGATTGCCGATCGCGTCGCCGTGCTTAAGCGAGGTGAAGTCGTCGAAGCCGGACCGGCGCACGAGCTCCTCGCCAAGCCGCGTCACGAGTACACGCGGATGCTCATCAGCTCCGTGCCCAGCCTGATTCCGCGGTGCCGCTCGGTTGCCGCCAGTGCGCGCAACGTGATCGTGACTCGCGGGCTGGCCAAGACCTATTCGCGCGGGGGCTGGTGGCGCCGGCGTATCGGTGTCACCGCTGCGGCCGATGTTTCGCTGGAAGTTCGCCGCGGCGAAACGCTCGGCATCGTCGGCGAATCCGGCTCGGGCAAATCCACCGTGGCGCGTTGCATCGCGCGGCTGATCGAGCCGAGCGCCGGCGAGATTACGCTCGATGGCGTCGATATCGCGAGGCTCGATGCGAAGGATCTGCGCCCGCTGCGTCGTCGGGTGCAGATCGTGTTCCAGGATCCGTATCGTTCACTCAACCCTCGTCGCACGGTCGGCGATGCGATCATCGAAGGTCCGATGAACTATGGCGCGAGCCGAGACGCAGCGCTCAACACCGCCCGCAGACTGCTCGAGCTGGTACGCCTCGATCCCGGTGCCATCGATCGCTACCCGCATCAATTCTCCGGCGGCCAGCGCCAGCGCGTCTGCATCGCTCGCGCGCTGGCTATCGAACCCGACCTGCTCATCGCCGACGAAGCGGTTTCCGCGCTCGACGTTTCGGTGCAGGCGCAAGTGCTGGAGCTCCTCGACGAAATCCGGCAGCGGTTGAACCTGGCGATGCTGTTCATCACCCACGACCTGCGTGTCGCGGCGCAGGTATGCGATCGCGTCGCGGTAATGCAGCAGGGGCGAGTCGTCGAGTACGGACCTGTGTCCGAGGTCTACGCCAATCCACAGCATCCGTACACGCGGGCGCTGTTTGCGGCGGCCCCCGGGAGGAATTGGCGCTTCGGAGAACCGCTACTGGCCGAGTAGACGTCCGGTCGCGGCAGCGCTGCGCTGCTCGTAGTCGCTCGGAAAGACCCAGCGCTTGAGTCCGTCCTTGTCGGTTGCGTTGAGCCCTCTCTGCGCCGGCGGCGCGTGATAGACGAATTCGAGCACCACGTCGCTGCTCACCCATCGCCGCTCGTACCAGAAGGCGTGCGCTCCGCCGGGGAGATCACCGGCGCGTTCCGATGACACGTCCACGATATCGAGACGCGACGCAGCAGTCCAGTCCCACAGCGATGCGCGCTCCGCTTCGCTCAACTCGTCGAAGTTCGGACGCCCGGCGCGCGAGTTGCCCGAGCTCATACCGAGGAACGCGAGCACGTAATCGCCGCGGTTCACCTGCAGAGTGACGCGCATCGGCAAATCGCCGTAGCTCTTGAACTCGCTCACAAATGTTTTGATCTCGATGTCGGCCGCCGCGTAATACACCTCGCCCAGTCGCAGGCCCTGGCGCAGGGTGACACGATCCGGTCGTGCGTCGGCGCCGAGCGAAGCAAGCGCTCCGCTCACGATACGAGCTCCGGCGCTATGGGCCATGATGTTGATGTGCTGGGCCCTGGTATATCTTGCCAGAAGCTCGATGAAGCGGGCGAAAACGGGCACGCTGCGCTGCGCGTTGCGCAGATCGCTGGAGTAATCGAGATAGTTGTCGACTGTCGGCCATGCGAACGCCACCACCACCGATCGCCGATCGGTGAACGGTCGATACTGAGCGGCTTGCGCCGCCGTGCGATAAACGCTGTTGTTGGCGCCGTGCACATAGACAAAGACGTCCTTGTCCGCGCTCGTCGAGAGGGCCTGATCGATGTCGGAGAAGAACTTCGCTGTTTCGTCATTCAAGGCATCTAGGCGCTCGCTTGGCTCGAACACAGCTCGCTCTTCGAGCTTTTCCAGGCGCAGCGTGGGATGATCTCTCACGTTCGAAAGCGATGGAAGCGCACGAACGTCGCGAGCACCCGGGCCTTCTGGCTCTACGCGCAAGGTGGCAACGCCGAGACGCAGCTCGGCGGAAAAGGCTTCGCCATAGCTGCGAGAGCTCGCGGTCATGAGCGGCTGTCGCGTGGTCGCATAGAGCAACGTCATCTGATCGTCGGGACCATAGGCGTTGAGCGTGGATGCTTCCGCCCTGACAATCTGCAGCGGCGTCGACATCAGATAGGCCATCGGCTGGCAACCGGCGAGGCAGACAGCCAGCGCGGTGAACGCGACCGCAACCATAGTTCGGGTGGACATACCGCCTCCCGCGGCGCCCATTGATGACGATGTTTCAAACGACCGGCGCAAGTCTACTCGATTCCGGGTGCGGATCAACCGGAGCGGGGTATCGGAGCCTGCGGCGGCCCGTCGCCGCTGGCCGTTGGCTCGAGAATGCCGGCTTGCGGGCAGTCGCGTCGCGGTTTCGCACTAGCGAATCGTCAGAGCCGGCTCAGTCGCTGCAGAGCGGCCGCGACACGCTTCTCGTAATCGCTCGGAAACATCCACCGCCTCAAGCCGTCACTGTCGCTGGCCTCCAAACCTCGCATCTGAGGGGGAACGTGATACATGAACTCGAGCAGCACATCGCTGCTCACCCAGCGGCGCTCGTACCACAGCGCGTGCCCTCTTGCCATGAGATTTCCGCCGCGCTCGGAAGTCACATCGACGATATCCAGGCGCGATCCGTTTGCCCAGTACTTGAGCGCTTCGCGATCCGAATCGTTCAGTTCGTCGACATTCAGGCGGCCGGCGCGAGAGCTGCCCGGGAAGGCTCCGAGCAGGGCCAGGATACCGTCGTCACGATTCGCCTGCAGAGTCGTGCGCAAAGGCAGGTCGGCATAGTGCTTGAGCTGGCTGACGAAGTCCTTGATCTCGATATCGGCCGCAGCGTAGTACACCTCGCCGAGGCGCAACCGATCGCGAAGCTCGTCGCGTTGCACGCCCTTGGCCGACGTGCCGAGTGAGGCGAGCGCCAAGCTCACGATGCGCGAGCCCAAGCTGTGGGCAAGGATGTTGATGTGCTCGGCGTGCGTATGCCTCGCCAACAGCTCGATGAAGTGACTGAACGCAGCAGCGCTTTGTCGCGCGTTGCTCATGTCGATGAGGTAGTTGGGAAAGTACTCGGTGGTCGGCCAGACGAATGCGACGACCACCGAGTTGCGCTCAGTCAGCTCACGGTACTGTGCGGCGTCCGCAGCGGTGCGATAGACGCTGTTCATTCCGCCATGCACGTAGATGAAGACGTCCTTGTCCGGAGCAGCCGACAGCGCTCGATCGATTGCGGAGAAAAAGCGCGCGGTGTCCTTGGAGAGAACATCGATATCCGCGCCCGTGCGAAAAACCGCCTGCTCGCTCAGGTTCTGCAACCGCGCGGTGGGCCGATCCCACGCGCCGGATAGCAAAGGAAGCGTCCGCTCTTCGCGCACGCCCGCGCCTGCGTCATCGACTCGTAATGTCGCTACGCCGAGGCGCAATCCGTCGCCGAGGCTTGCGTTATAACTGCGCTCGCCAGCATCGCCACGCGGGTCCCGCGTCGTTGCATAGAGCAGAGTCATTCGATCGTCGGGCTCGGGAGCCGTGACAGTGGATGAAGCGCTCGCCGAAGCGCGGGGAAGCGTCGACGTCAAATGCGGCATCGGCTGGCAACCAGCCAACCAGCACGAAAACATTGGGAGCGCGATCGCAGTGAAACCTCGCGTAAACATGGCGGCCCTCCACGCTCGACAGCCGCGATTGCTGCGGCCGACGCGCGCAAGTCTACCCGAATCGCAGGATGATTGTTCAGCGCGCAGTGGAAGCTTGCGCTGAACTGACGGTCTTCTTTCGTGAACCGGATGACTGCGAATCGGATTCCCAAGCCGCTTCCTCGATGAGCTGACAGGTTTTCTCAAGCGCCGATTCGTCTTTGAATCGGCTCGCCGCATCAGAGAGTCTCGCCTGGAGGTCCGGTTGCGCAAGGAGCTTGCGCAAGGCGCTGGCCAGTCGCGCGGCCGAGGGCTCGCGCTGAGTCATTACCGATGCGACGCCCAGACGTTTCAGCCGCGCCGCGTTGTCGGTCTGATCGTAGGCGAGCGGTATCACCACTTGCGCAATGCCGGCGCAAAGCGCCTGTGCCGAGGTTCCGATGCCACCGTGGTGTACGAGCGCGGTGACTCGAGGCAGAAGAATGCCGAAAGGGGCGTAGCTGAGCGCTTTCACGCTCGCCGGGACTTGCGGAGGAAGTTGCTCTGCCGACGCGGAAATGAGCATGCCGCGCATGGCTAGCGCGGCGCAAGCCTCGAGCGCCGCGCGAAAGAAGTGTTGCGCATGGCGCATTCCCGTGCCGGCGGTGAAGACGATCGGCGGCTCGCCTTGGTCGAGAAAGCGAACGAGGTCGGGCGACAGCGCGTGCGGCCCGGGTCCGTCGTAGAGCGGGAAGCCGGTGAGGCGCACCTGCGCCGGCCAGTCTGCAGCCGGCGGGGCAAACCAGGAAGGAAACAGCCCGATGACCCGCGTCGGAGAGTGCAGCCATTGATGCAAGGGGCGTCGTATCGGGGCCAATCCCATTTCGGAACGGACCTCGTTGAGTCCACGGGTCAACACCGGCTCGGCGATAAACCGATCGAAGTACCAGTAGAGCAATCGCCGGGTCGATCGCGGTAATCGCGGAAAGTGGCGGATGTTTGCGACGTGCGGCGTGTCGTCGAGGCTGCGGATCGCCGCCGGGGCGAGATGAATGGTAACCAGCGGTTCTCCGGACTTCTCGCAGGCGATGCGTGCGCCCAGCGCCAGCGTGGAGCCGACGACAACCGTGTTGCCGGGTTGATTGACCGATTGAATGGCCGCGATTTGAGGCCGCAAGCCGGGGACGACCACGCGTTGGCTGATGCGTCGGAACCCCCGCGTCGGGCGCCAGAAATTCGGATGCGCGAACGCAGCCGCATCCGCCTCTGCACCGATGCTCTCGATCAGATCGATGCCCGCCGCCTCGATCAGCGCCCGATGCGCACCGCTTGCGATCATCACGACGCGATGGCCGCGCGACTTGAGCATGAGGCCTATGGCGATGAACGGAAGCACGTCGCCCGACGTGCCCACCGGCACCAGGGTGATCTGTAGCGACATCGAAAGACCTTAGGCCGTGCGTTTTGCGGGGCCGGCCATTGTATCGCCTGTACGGAATCGCAACGCCTTGCGCTCAAGCATCGCATGTCACAATCGCGGTTCCAGACCCTTTAAGACCGATGGAAGATTCCCGCAGCGCCGGGACGCAAACCGGCAGCGCCCCAAGAACCGAGCGTCGAAACGCGAACGGTGGCGTCGAATCGCGCTACGCGTGGTTCCGGCTCGTGGTGACGCTGTTGCTCTCGACGATCGGCGGCGTAGGCATGTGGTCGGTGGTCGTTGCGCTGCCCGCGGTGCAGGAGGAATTCGGCGTGGCTCGAGCGGCTGCGTCGCTGCCGTACACCTTGACCATGATCGGTTTCGGCATTTCCAGCATTGCCATGGGGCGCCTCGCCGATCGCTTCGGCATTATGGCTCCGGTGATACTCGGAACGGCTGCCCTGGCGATCGGTTACGCCGCCGCCGGTTCCGCGGCGAGCCTCTGGCAGTACGCCCTGGCGCAGGGCATGCTCATCGGCGCGGGGAGCGCGTCGACGTTCGCACCGCTGCTTGCGCATACGTCTCTGTGGTTCGTGCGCAGACGAGGCATCGCGGTGGCGATCTTCGCCAGCGGAAATTATCTTGCCGGTACGGTATGGCCCCCGGTCGTTCAACACTTCATCCAGAACGCGGGCTGGCGTCACACCTATATGGGCATTGCAGTGTTCTGTGCTGTATCCATGCTGCCACTGGCTCTGCTGCTGCGAAGGCCTCCGCCCATCATCGAGCTCGAGCCGGGACGCGCCGGGACAGCGGCTTCCGCGCCCGAGCGACCACTGGGGCTCTCGCGCAATGCGCTGCAAGCGCTGTTGATCGTCGCAGGTTTGTGCTGTTGCGTCGCCATGTCGATGCCGCAGGTGCATCTGGTCGCCTATTGCAGCGATTTGGGCTACGGCCCGGCACGCGGCGCGCAGATGCTCTCGCTGATGCTTGCCTGCGGCATCGTGAGCAGGGTGACCTTTGGGTTTATCTGCGATCGCATCGGCGGCTTGCGCACGCTGCTGCTCGGTTCGGCCCTGCAAGGCGTAGCGCTCCTTCTGTTCCTGCCTTTCAACGGTCTCGTTTCGCTGTACGTCATCTCGGCGCTTTTCGGATTGTTCCAGGGCGGGATCGTGCCCTCCTACGCCATCATCGTGCGCGAGCACTTTCCCTCGTCCGAGGCGGGTGCGCGCGTTGGCGCCGTGATCACGGCCACGCTCTTCGGCATGGCGCTTGGAGGGTGGATGTCCGGAGCGGTTTTCGACCTGACCGGTTCCTACAGAGCGGCGTTCGTTAATGGGCTCGCGTGGAATCTCGCCAACGTCTCGATCGCGCTCTGGTTGTTGCGCCAGTCGACACTGCGGCCGGCGCTTGCCTGACGGCATCAGGGCCTGTTAACGGACCCTAGACGGGCGATGCAGCGTGGTCGCTTCTCGCGCTACCATAGCGCTCATCGCGGCCGGCCTAAGGCAAACTGAAAGCACACCTTGCTCGACAAGACACTGACCCCGAGCGTGATCGTCGGTCGTCTCGACCAGTACGTGGTTGGCCAGGAGGCGGCCAAGAAGACGATTGCCGTGGCTGTTTACGCGCACTTCAAAAAGATCGCCACGGCACGGCGCGACAACGCGACCTTCGCTAAGAGCAACATCCTGCTGGTGGGGTCCACCGGTACCGGCAAGACGCTGCTCTGCTCGACGCTCTCCAGGATTCTAAGCGTGCCCTTCGTCACCGCCGAGGCGACCTCGCTGGCGCAGACCCGCTATGTGAACGAGGAAATCGAAGCGATACTGCAGCGCCTCGTCGACAAGGCCGGCGGCGACATCGCCAAGGCGCAGAACGGCATCGTCTTCATCGATGAGATCGACAAGCTCAAGGCAGGCGGGGCAGAAGTGCAGACCACCTCCGGCGAAGGCGTGCAGCATGCGCTGCTTAAGATCATGGAGGGATCCCCCGTCAAGCTGGACGGCGGTCGCTACATCGACACCACCGACATCCTGTTCATCTGCGGCGGAGCCTTCGTCGGTCTCGCCGAGATCATGGCGCGATCGCACGCCTATAAATACATCTCGGTATCCAAGGGTGACAGCAAACAGATGATGGATCGGCTCAATGCACGCGTGAAGCCCACCGACCTGTTCACCTACGGACTGATTCCGGAGTTCACGGGCCGGCTGCCGATCGTCGCCCATTTCCACGACCTGAATCAGAAGATGCTGGTCAGGGTCATGACCGAGCCGAAGGACTGCATTTACGGCCAGTTCCGTGACATTTTCGCCAACGAAGGCGTCGAGTTGACCGTCGACCAGAGAGTCTTCGATCAGATCGCCGAGCTTGCCTTCGAGTACAAGATCGGCGCGCGCAGCCTGCGCGGGATCTTCGAGGAAATGGTCACGCCGATACTTTTCGTGGTTCCCGATCGGCGCGACATCGAGAAGGTGGTGGTGACCTCGCTTTTTACCGAGCCCGATTTCGTGACGCGACAGCCCGGCAGCTGAATGCCAAAGCGTGGCGGACACAGCCCGAACCCGCTAGGCAATGCGCTTTTCGTAGAACCTGCTCAAGGGATCGTCCCAATACGAGGCGAAGGGGACGATGCGCACGAAGCCGAAGCGCTCGTAAAGGGCGATTGCTTCCGTCTGATAGATGCCCGTCTCCAGTCGCAGGAGCTTGACAGCGTGGCTGCGCGCATGCGCCTCGAGGTGGTTGAGCATGAGCATGCCCAGTCCAAGGCGGCGGAACTCCGGCCGGACATACATGCGCTTGATCTCCCCGTACTCGGTTCCGACGAGCTGAATCCCGCCGCAGCCTGCAGCCATTCCGTCGTGGCGCACCACGAAAAAGGCGACCTGCTCGCGC
>DATFSE010000162.1:0-7539 GCA_035262745.1 Casimicrobiaceae bacterium
ACCGACAGCACCAAACCGGAACGAACAACCCATTGCCTGGTTTGCATAGCCACCTCCGTGGACATTTCAATGGAGCAAGGCTAGCGTCAGTTTCCGACAGCGACAATGTAACGGCCGCTGATTCTCTTGTAGGACAGCGCCCGATCTTAAGGGTCGCGATTGGAGTCTTCGATCCCGAGTGAGGCGCTGTCGGCAAGACTTACGATTGACGTTGTGTGCGCGTTACGGACTCTCAGCATGGCCAACGGCGATGCGAGGCCGCTCGCGATTCTCTACTGCTTGGCTTTCTGAGGATCTTCGTCCGGGTTGATGTAACCCACGTCGAAAGGCCCGTTGCCATTGATCTGGATTACCGCCTCACTCTTGGCGACCAGGTAATGGTGGTCTTTCCCAGAAAGGAAGTGGAACGCGCCAGGCATAAGCGTGTAAGCCTTGTTCGTTTCGACTTTGTCACCCGTCCCGAAATAGAACGTGCCCGAGATCACCGTTAGGCTCTCATCCTGGGTATGCCAGTGTGGCGGGATCTTGTACCCGGTTGGGACCATGAGGCGAATGACGAAGGGGCCGGACTTGCCCGGATCGCCTTGCAAGACGGCGATCTTGGCGCCCTTGGGTATCGAAGGCGGCGCTGCGCCCCATTTGATGTCCTTTGGATTGACAAAGCCGTCGTTTTCGCTCGTTCCTTGAGCTAATGCTGAACCAGCCACGCCTCCAAAGATGAGCGCGACCAAGGACACCGCGCTCGTTATCCTGCCCAAACTCCATACCCTGCGCGCCTCGTCACATCGGCTATGCGCCGAGGTAAGCGGGTTGCCGCTGACACGCGCGGCGAGCGCGTCGACCTTTGTCTGCGGTAGCTGCGGAAAGTCCTTGTCCAGGTTCAAATTCGTCAATGTACGCATGTCAGTCTCCTGAAAATGGAAGAGCTTTTCAACCGTTCGCTTGCTGTGCCTACGGTTCGGATATTGCGTGATTGCACAGGCCGCTGCTTGACTCTGCGTCGTCCGTTCTTGCTCCCGATTCCGGACATCGCTGCGGCGTACAATGCTCGCTTGATTGATCGTCCGCGCGCCTTGATCGGGACGCCGACGCGAGCGATGAGTCTTCCATCTGTCGGTTTCTCAGGGCCTAGCCGCCAGTTCTTCACTGCGGCATTGCGAGAAAAATGATCGCTCTCGCCGAGTCCAGTGCGCCCGAACCGCGCGTTCGAGCGGACGTGGTATCGGCCTTCTGTTGAGCGAACGGCAGTGGCGGTACTCCGCTCACCTTGGTCCTGTCAGGCGGCACTCGAAGCGCAGCGCGAGCCATGACGGCGGCCAAGGTGCCCAATTCGCGAATCGAACGAAATATGGTTGAAATTCACGTATTGTGCGATAAATAATAGTCACACTCTGACGGAGGAGCACCAGCATGCCAACGTTCATGGCGCAGTTCGCGTACACGCAGAAGGCTTGGGCCACGCTCATTCACGAACCGCAGGACCGCGCGGCAGCTTCGGATACCTTAGTGCGGCACATCGGCGGTCGCCTCATTGGGCTGTACTACACGCCCGGTGCCGAATACGACGGTTTTGCGCTCTTCGAGGCGCCGGATGACGCGGCGGCTGCAGCGATCGAAATTGCCGCCATTGCCGCTGGCCACTTACGGAGCAACCGCCTGCTTCGCGTGCTGTCGGCCGAGGAGATGCATACGGCTCTCCAGAAAGCGGGCACGGCGCCGAACATCGCTCCGAAGGCCGCGACCTAGCGGGGGCACTGCTCCTGTCAGCGGCTACCGCCTGGCGCCCGTCCGACGGGCGCCCGCGCGCTCATCGTCCTCGACAGCGGTGGAGTCGAATGGACCAAGTGCCACGTAGGCCTCGGGACGTGCGATACCGAAACCCTGCGCGTAATCGACACCAATATCCCGAAGAACGGCGAGCGTTTCCGCCGTCTCGACGCATTCCGCGATCGTTGTGATTCCCATGATGTGGCCGACGTTGTTAATCGCCTCGACCATTGCGCGATCGACCGGGTCGTGAGCGATGTCACGAATGAATACGCCATCGATCTTCAGGTGATCGACGGGCAGATGCTTGAGGTATCCGAACGACGACATTCCGCTGCCGAAGTCGTCGAGCGAAAAGCCGCAACCCTTTGCCTTCAGCTTGCGCATCACCTCAGCCGCGCGGGCAAAGTTCGCGATCGCTGCCGTTTCTGTGATCTCGAAGCACACCGCTCCGTGCGGAATGCGCCACGACTCAAACTGGTCGAGGACGAAACTCAGAAAATCCTCATCACCCAATGAAGCGCCCGACAGGTTGATCGCCCAGCGGTGATTGTTGACTGTCCCGTGCCGCGCGATGACGCGCGCGAACTCAGCGAAGCCTCCTGAGATGACGAGACGGTCGACGGCTGGCATCAGGTTGTAACGCTCAGCCACGGAGATGAACGCCATCGGATTCACGATGTGACGTTCCTCGTCGATCATCCGCACGAGTAGTTCCTGATGGCGACCCCGATCGCCAGATGCCGAAAGGGCGATGATTTCTTGCCCGTACAGACAGAATCGCCGCTCGGCCAAGGCATGTTGCAGCCGTCCGACCCAGTCGAGTTCGCCCTGGCGTGCCGCGAGCTCGCTGTCCGCAGGCTGATATACCTGCACGCGGCTACGGCCCTTCTTCTTTGCGAGGTAGCAAGCGTCGTCGCTGGCGCGCATTAGCCCAAGCAAGCTAGTGCTGCCATCACGGAACGTCACGAGTCCGATGCTCACGCCGATCTTGAACACCTTATCGCTCCACAGGAAGCTAAATCCGCCGATAGCCTCCAGAAGGTCCTGGGCGATCCGCTCCGCTGGCTGCGGGGGACAGTCATCGAGCAGGATCGCGAACTCGTCGCCACCAAGACGGGCGACGCTGTCGCGATTGCGGATGACCGTGCGGAGCACGCCAGTGATCTGGCGGAGCAGTTGGTCGCCAGCCGCATGACCACACGTGTCGTTCACGACTTTGAAGTGATCGAGGTCGAGGTAGAGCAGCGCATGCCACTTAGCCTCGTGGCGCGCCCTCGCGAGCGCGGCATCGAGCCGGCGCTCGAACTCGCGACGCGTGATGAGGCCTGTGAGCGCATCATGGCGCGCCTGCCGCAACTCCTCGCGGGCGCGGTCGAGGCTTCCCGCAGCGCGCTCGATCTCCTGCTGCAGCAGGTTAATGCTCCTTGCCATCTCGCCTACTTCATCGCCCGAATGCACGCGCACTCGCACTGGATCGACCCGTGCATACGCGGCGTCGAGGTCGCCGCCCCCCAGGGCGAGCAACGCCTTCGAGAAGCTGGCCATCGCCCCCTTCGCCATGCCGGTGGCAGCCTGCGACACCTGCACCATTGCGTGCGCCAGAATTCCAGGCAGAACGAGTCCAACGCTGATGCTCAAGATCGCGACTGCGACGAAGATGTCCTCTAGGACGCTCACAAGCGCGCTGTCCTGATTGGGAAGGCTCGTCACGGCGAGCAGGTAACCAGCGCCGTCGAACGCAAGGACGAGCAGCATTGCGCCAGTGAGCTTGATGTGCAGCGTGCGTGCGACACCGGGCAGCCCCGCGCGGCGCCGATCGCTGAACCGGCGCCAGGCGTACAGGACCGAGCCAGAGTACGCGAACAGCACGCCTACCAGTACCGTGGTCATGCCGAACTGCTGGAACCCGAGTATCGCGGAGATGGTCCAGATGACCGCCGAAATCAAACCGAGGACGATCGCACCGCGCGGGGCGCGATAGGGCCGCGGCGCTTCCGGCTGATTGCGTCGCAATAGCCAGACAGCCACATTCGGCAAACAGATCCCGATCAGGTACGTAAAGTTGGCCGCCGCGATGAGCCAGATCGGGTCGCCCATGAGCAGGAATAGGATCGCCATGGCCGCGGTCAGGCACGTTGCTACCAACGGAGCGTCGGTGCGCGAGCGCTTCTCCAGCGTGCGCGGCAGGAGACCGTCTTCGGCAAGCTGTGACATCGTCCGCGCCGCCCCGGCGAGGGGTTGCAGCGTGCCATGGAACATGTTGAACATCATGAACCAGATCGCTGCCGCCTTAGCGAATGTTCCGAACACGGGAGCGAACGTCGGTCCGAGCACTAGCATCAAGTCACCGCCGAGCTGCTTCGGCCCAAGCACGCCGAGCCAGACAATGGGAAGCGCGATGAAATAGATCGACGCCATGGCCGCGCTCGCGACCATCGCGCGAGGCACGTTGCGATTGGGATCGATCGTTTCCCCGACGTGGCAAGCTGCGGCCTCGAACGCCGGCGCGGCGAAGCCGATCAGGTATAGCCCAGCCATGAACCCGGTCAGCTCGCCAAACCATCCCTCGAAGGGAACCGTCAGGTGGAAAGAACTCGCCTGCCGCCAGTCAACCTCGCCTGCAGCGATCGGCGCGAGTGCCGAAACGAGCGCGAGCAGGGCCGACGCTGTCGCGATCGGTATGGCCAGCCGACCTGCCCATTTGACGCCACACAGATTGACAGCCGCGAAGGTAACCACGAGCGAGCAGGCGATGACGGTGGTCGGGATCGAGGGCAGGTACCATTCGTGGATTGCCGACGCGGAGAAGATCGCCGTCAACCCGCACGTCGGTACCCATCCCCACCAGTAACAAACACCGGTGAGGTTCGCGAGCACCGGGTTGTATGGGCGAAACGCTTCGGCGCAGGTGGCGGCGATGCCGCCGACCCGCTTCGGATACATGAGCACGAGTTCCGTCCAGCCGGGTGCCGCTGCCCAACTTATGATCAGACCAATGATCAACAACGGAACCGCGGCGCTGCCTTGACCCGGAATGTCGCCTTGACCGGCAAAAAGCGCTGCGATCAGGAAGAGGCTCTGGTTGCTACCGCCCATCGCAAGGGCGCTGGTGGCGACCCAGCCGAGGGTGCGGGGATGCTCGGCCGGCCCCATCCGACGTTCGGTGGCCGAGCCTCCAGAGTCCCGGACAGACTCCATCGCTAGGCGTATCCTCCCCTTGCTGTTGCGGGCGATTCTAGCTCGGATCGTTCATCAGAGCGCGGAAATCTGCAGGCACAAGCGCCTCCGTCACTAGGCCGCGCTCTACTTCAAGACCCCGCTGGAGTCGATCCGTTGTTACCTGTCGCGGGCGAAGAGCGGACGTGGATAGTTTCGCTGATCGAGGCTACGCCGCACGACTGCCTAAAATCGCCTGCCGTCGCATGGACGATTCCCGCGGGACCAGCGTCGGCTCAGGTCCGGCGACGTAGGACCGCGGCGAATCGCCTGCTAAGTGTTCGAACAACAAATCCACTGCAAGCGACGCCACCCGGTCCAGATGGAGGTCGGCGGCGGTGAGCTGTGGCCTGCAGTTTCGCGCCCGCAAGCCATCGTAGCGCGTTACGACCTTGACATCGTTCGGGACGTGGCGTCCAAGTTCGGTCACGGCACGAACTGCCCCGACAGCGAATGCATCGACCGGCGCACAGATCGCGTCGATCGCGGGATCCCTGGCGAGCAGGCCTGAAGCTTCGGCGTAACCGGCCGATTCGCCACCACTCTCGGTCGCACGTGCAATTCGAATTGGGATCCGGTGTTCGCGGGAGAATTCGCAGTACGCCTGTTCGGTCTCGACGTACGAGTTGCGGCGCTCGGATCCGACAAGGAGCGCGATTCGTCGAGCTCCCTGCTCGTGCAGGTGCGACAGTAGCAGTTGCGCCGTCGCATGGGAGTGCAAATCGACATAAGGGGTTGTGGCGTCAGGCTGTTTGCCGATCGCAACGACGGGCAGAGCGCGCCTTTTCAGGTAATCGACGTTAGCGTCCTTCGCCGACGGTTCGATGACGAGTGCACCGTCGATGTCGAGCGCATCGAGGGACAACTCGGTCTCGGTCGGCGGGATGAGCACGAGCGCGAGCCCTCGCGCCAGCGCTGCCGTCGCAGCGACCGCGGCGATCTCCATCAGGAAACCGAGTCGCGATGTCCCTGCTGCGACAGCGAAGGGCATCGACGACAACAGCACGATCGTGTGCGCGCCTCCCTTCCGCAGCCGCTGCGCGTGCACATTGGGTCGATATCCTAGCCTGCGCGCGACTTCCTTGACTCGGGCCCGCGTTGCCGGGTCGACGAATCCCAAGCCACTCAGCCCGTGCGAGACCGTCGTAATTGACACCTTGGCTTCCCGGGCGACGTCGGTGATGGTGGTGCGCCGTCTTGGCCTTGCCTTCTTCGTCGCCATTTGTGCCCTCTTGACAAACCGGTCGGGTGAGCCCATTATGCCCCAAAACGTTTTGGGACGGCAAGACCTGCCAGCGGGAGTCGACGCAGGCTTTATATGGATCCGCTCCCAAAACGTTTTGGGGGGCGGGGATTATTCAAGTCGCGGACGCGGCGCCATCGAACCAGGAGGAGAAGGATCATGAAGAAACAAGCCGACGTGCATCCGGTCGACCAACTCTTACCGTATCGCAAGCTCATCCCGTTCGGCCTGCAACACGTGCTGGTGATGGCCGCCTCGCCGATCACGTCGGTGTTTCTGGTGAGCAAAGCCCTCGGCCTGTCGACCGAACTGACGATCAATCTGATCAGCGCCACATTCCTCGTCTGTGGCATCGGGTCGCTGCTGCAGTCGTTCGGACCGTGGAAGTTCGGCTCGCGGCTGCCGTTTGTCATGGTACCAGGCGGTGCTCCGATCGTGTTGTTCCTGCTCATAGCGCAGCAGCGCGACCTGCAGACGGCTACAGGTGCGGTGATCCTGACCGCCGTGTTCTATTTCCTGGCGATACCAGTGTTTGCGCGCTGCCTCAAATACTTTCCACGCATCGTCATCGGGACGATGCTCTTGCTGGTCGCTGTGAACCTGATCAAGGTGTACGGCGCGATCATCGTTGGCAAGCCAGGAGCGCCCGGGTTTGCAGACCCGGTCAACATCGGGCTCGCGCTCGCCACCATCGGCTTCACCCTCGTATTCGCGCGCGTGCTTACCGGGATGGCGGGACAGCTTTCCGTATTGCTTGGATTGCTCGCCGGTGCAGCGGCCGCAGCCGTCGCGGGCGTCATGCATTTCGACGGCGTCATTCCGGGCCCGATTGTTAGCGGCCCGACGCTCCTTCCCTTCGGCATGCCGACTTTCGACCTGATCGCCGCGATTCCCTTGCTGCTATTCAGCGTAGTCTCGATGGCCGAGGCAACCGGCCAAACGATTGCCGTTGCCGACGTCGTCGGCAAGGAAATCAATCCGCGTGAGATCGTGCCGAGGACGATTCGTGGCGACGCGCTGATGTCGCTCATAGGCGGCTTCCTCGGCACGTCGCTCATCATAACGAGCGGCGAGAACATCGGCATCGTCCGCGCCACCGGCATCAAGTCGCGCTACGTGACGGCAACTGCCGGGGTGATTCTGATCTTGATTGCTCTGCTTGCGCCGCTCGGACGGCTCGCCAACGCGATTCCTGCGCCCGTCGTGGGCGGAACCGCGATGGTTGTGTTCGCGATCATCGGCACGATGGGTGTCGACATGTTGCGCCAGGTCGATCTGCGCTCGCACGAGAACATGTTCATCCTCGCTGG